>JALONG010000120.1 GCA_025455065.1 Candidatus Kapaibacterium sp.
CAGCATAGAAACGCGCTACGACGAGCTGGTGGAGGCAGCATTGCGGCTTCATCCGCGCAGCACCGAGCGAGAGAACGGAACAACAAAAGGGCGTATCAAACAATCCGAAGAGCGCCTACTGGCTGAACGCCTCCTCCTCCACAAAGCTGATATCCTCCGCTTTGCCACTTATCCCTACGCTGTTTTCGACAACAACCTTGCCGAACGCGATTTGCGTATGATCACAGTCCAACAAAAAATCTCCGGTTCATTCCGTTCCATGAACGGTGCGAAGGTCTTTTGTCGTTTGCGGGGCTTCTGCTCAACTCTTCGTAAACAAGCAATCAACATTCTTGATGCGCTCTTTGATGTCTTCTCGAACAAGAATGTACAGTTCCAATTTTAACACACCTGACCCAGGTACCCTCACTTTTATTTACGGTTTCCCTTCCACTGCCTGTCGTACAAATAGCAAGGGCTTGTCCTAAAATTCAATCCTAATTTTCCATGCTCAATATTCCTGAAGTTCTTGCCAAAGATCTGTCTTTACCGTTGCCCAATATTCAAAATGCACTCAATTTATTTCTTGATGGTGCAACAGTTCCATTTATAGCACGATATAGAAAAGAACAAACGGGTGAAATGAACGAAATCATTCTTCGTACTCTTTTCGAGCGTTCTGATTATTTACACGAACTTGAAGATCGTAAACAAACGGTTTTGGATTCCATTCGGCACCAAGGAAAATTATCGGACGAGCTTGAACACCGTATCAAAGCCTGTTTGCAGAAAAATGAGCTGGAAGACCTCTATCTTCCATACAAGCCAAAGCGTAGGACTCGAGCAACTATTGCCCGTGAGAAAGGTTTAGAGCCGCTTGCAGAAGCGATTTCACTTTGCAATACTTTACAAGGACACAATCCTACTGCTCACCAACCAACGCTACTACAAATGGCAGAAGCATACATTTCTACGGAAAAAGGAGTGACGAATGCAAAAGAGGCTTTACAAGGTGCTTCGGATATACTTGCTGAGCGAATTGCCGAAAAAGCAGAGCTTCGTGCTGCTATTCGCTCATATATTCTCAAAAATGCCGTCATTTCATCAGTTGTAAAGTCGGAATTTCCTGAAGGAACGACTAAATTTGAGATGTATAGAACATATTCTGCGCCAATACGGGATATTCCACCACATAATATGCTTGCCCTTAGACGTGGTGAAGCGGAGGAAATTCTTACACTATCGGTCGAATTTGATGAAGAATATATTCTTCAATACCTTGAAAGTAAGGAGTTGATGACTTCAAACTCAGAAATTATGTCATTTTACAAGGCTTTACTTAAAGACGCATTTGAGCGTTTAATGAAATTTACTCTTATTGGCGAAGTCCGATTAGAGAAAAAACTTAGTGCCGACGAAGCATCTGTTCGTAATTTTGGGGAGAACTTGAGAAATTTGCTGTTAGCAAGTCCGGCAGGCATGAAACCAACACTGGGTATCGACCCCGGATTTCGTACTGGCTGCAAAGTTGCAGCCTTAGACAAAACAGGAAAATTTCTTGAATATCATGCAATCTTTCCGCATAACTCTAAGTACGAACGTGAGCAGGCAGCACAAACACTACGATATATGCTTACTAAGCACAATATCAACCTTGTGGCAATTGGAAACGGTACGGCTAGTAGAGAAACAGATGAGTTTGTAAGCGAAGTTTTAAGCAATTTAGAAGGCGAAAAGCCAATTAAGGTTATTGTGAGTGAAGCAGGTGCATCGGTCTATTCAGCAAGTGAAACTGCTGCCGAAGAATTTCCCTTGCTTGATGTTACTGTGCGTGGTGCGATCAGTATTGCACGGCGTTTACAAGACCCTTTGGCGGAACTTGTGAAAATTGACCCTAAATCCATCGGTGTTGGGCAATACCAGCATGATGTAGACCAAAAACTGCTCAAGAAAAAACTTGACGAAACAGTTGAAACATGCGTCAATTATGTTGGGGTGGATGTAAACACTGCCTCCAAAGAATTGCTCAAATTTGTTGCAGGAATTTCGGAAACTGTTGCTAAAAATATTGTCGAATACCGCAATCAATACGGAATATTTTCAAGCCGAAAAGACCTTTTGAATGTTCCGAAATTTGGTGCAAAAACTTTTGAACAAGCAGCCGGTTTTTTGCGAATCCGTGGTGGTAAATCTGCATTGGATAATTCTGCCGTCCATCCCGAACGGTATGCACTTGTGCAGAAAATGGCAGACGATAGCGGTGTGGCGCTTGAAGAGCTTATAGGATCTGCGGAAAAAGCCAAAGCGATTGAATTAGGGCGCTATATTGCAGACAATGTTGGATTGCCCACCCTGCGTGATATTATCAGCGAACTCGAAAAACCGGGCCGCGACCCGCGTGAAGAATTTCGGTATGCAGAATTTCAAAGTGGTATCAGTGAAATCCGCCACCTGCAACCCGAAATGATGCTTGAAGGTGTAGTAACGAATGTTACAAATTTTGGTGCGTTTGTAGATATAGGTGTTCACCAAGACGGTTTGGTGCATATTTCACAAATGGCGAATCGCTACATTACAAATCCATTAGAAGTGGTGAAAGTGGGACAGATAGTAAAGGTGCGGGTTGTAGAGGTCAATGTAAGTTTAAAGCGCATAAGTTTGAGCATGAAACCACCTGTTCTTTCGTCTAGTACAGCAGAAAAACTCGGGCGCTATTCATCTACGCATAACACCGAGCAAAGCGCACAATATCTACCTTCCCGTAAAGTGTCTGAATCAATGAACGACCAGTTAGAATTGTTAAAAGAGAAGTTTGCGAAAAAATAGCATTTTTTCTTTGTACCTGGTCAGGTGTGTTGAGATTGTCCATTTTCTAGTTGAAATTCGCGCCAAAATCGTCTAAAAACAGAGGGTCAAACAGACAGGTTTCTAGTTGAAATTCGGGTTAGAAATAGCCGTAAAAAGAGCCTGTTTTAGAACGCCGAGTCGCTCAAAATTATTCACTCGGCGCATCCGTTCTTCGGCTTCGACTAACCCCGCTCCAATCCAGCGACTGCGCTGCGGAGAGTTCTGCCAATGCTTGACCTTGCGCGTGGTGCGCTCCAACTGAGCGTTCACGCTCTCAATGCAGTTGGTCGTTGCAAAACTCGTCGAAAATTCGGTCATTCCAAACTGAGCGTAATGCTCAGGGTGAAGCAATAACGTTTCGTTAAAGCCCTCTTCGAGCGATTGCGCTGCCGAACGATTGCGTTTGTGCAAGTCCCGAAGCACCTCACCAAGGCGCTCTAATGCTTGCTGGTATGTGGTTTCGTTGTAGGCTCCTTGCAGCAACGATTTGTACTGCGCCTGTTCGCCTTTGGGCAAATACGACAGCACATTTTCGCGTTTATGCCATTGACAGCGTTGAATGAGCGCATCCTTGCCAAAGACCTCGTTGACGGCTTTAGACAGCCCCATCGAGCCATCAAGAACGCACAGTAAGCCGCCTTCCGACGAGAAGCCACGTTCTTTCAGGTTGCGAAATAATTGACCGACGCTGAGGCTGTTTTCGGTCGAAGTTTGAATGAAGCCCAGAGGGCGCTTGAAACCTTGTTCGGTAACACCAAGAGCCAAGACGATTTGTTCGCCGGCGAGGTATTTTCCATCGACAAAGAGAGCAACAAAGCGGGTATCATCAAAGCGACGGCTTTCAAACTCGCGTAAACGCTCATCGGCGCGTTCGATGAATGCCGCATCAATGCTGGATTTCTTCAAGGCACGTGCATTCGGGTTGCTGTTCAATTCAGCGAAGTCGCGTACCGACAAACCAAGCATGATGCCGCGGAGAAGATATTCCTCGTCAAGCGTGATGTCTTGCAGTCGGGCGTAGCTTTCCAGCTGTTTCATCGTCCTGGTTTCTTGGTCAAGCACCCGTGGAACGCTCAGATTCAATCGGTGTTCGCCGATGCGGACTGAGCCGGGATTGTAGCCGTAACGGGCGTAGCGACCGTTATGAGGCTTCTGGTGGGCGTACCGCTCACCACACAAGGCTATGACTTCCTCTTCGAGGATTTCATTGACCAAAAGGCGGCAAATATCCAGATGATTTTCGAGCATGGAGAGTTTGATGTCGGTCGGTTGTTTGAGCAGCCACTGAAGATTTTCGTGGTGCAACTGGGGTGGTTTCATAGAGGATTCTTCCAAAAAATGAGATGGTAAAATTAACCTAATTTCAACTAGAAGATACCGCTATTTTCTCTCATTTTTTGAAATGAATTTCAACTAACTTTTGGACAATCTCTGGATCGGTGTGAGAAGGTCTTGAAGCAGAAGAAGACAGACAAGAATAAAATCTACTCCCTGCATGAGCCGCACGTCGCCTGCCATGCTAAAGGCAAA
>JALONG010000005.1 GCA_025455065.1 Candidatus Kapaibacterium sp.
ATGCTAACTTTACAGCACGATTATTTTTTGTAAAAAAAAATGAAAATATTTTGTGCTTTGTTCGTGAATTAGTGCCAAATACCGTGTAAGGCGCTTCAGCGCTGGGCTTGATGACTACTCTGGAATGATAAAGTGAGGTTCTATCAAGGGTTAGGGGGAGAAGAAAAAACGAAAAACGCCCGAATATTTGCTCAAATATTCGGGCATTTTTTCTTTTTGAAGGTACTTTTTTGAAGATTCGGCAGTCAAATTTTAGGATTTTGCATGAGCAAGAATTTTTACTCATTTTTTCATACAGTCTGACCACCTTCAACACGAGTTTTTATCAGGCTTTGTAGGTTTCGAGGGTAAAATCTTTACCGCATTTTTCAACCTAAAAAACCCATAAATCATTTATGAACAACCACTTGTCGTACCACAATCATCACACACCGTACACGAGCCATTGCGCTTAACCCGCATAGAACCACAGTTAAAACACTGTTCGCCAGTGTATCCTTTCGCTTTTGCTTCCACAATTTTCGCAGCGCGACCATTGCCGCCACCGCTTGAAACCACGCTGTATCCGGCATCAGCCAACGCAGGTTCTTTCGCAACATTCAAAACGGTGCTTGCAGTCATTGTTGTTGATGATGATGGCGTAAGTTCTGGGGTTGCAGCTTTACTAACGGGCGTTTCATCTACGGCTTTAACGTGAACAAAGTCCGTACGCTTGAGATAATCGTAGCCAATAGAGCGGAATACATAATCCAGAATTGAGGTTGCATTCTTGATTGCTTCGTGTCCTTCGACCATTCCCGCAGGCTCGAAGCGCGTAAAGGTGAAGGTATCAACGAGTTCTTCCGGTGGCATACCGTATTGAAGCGCTTTCGAGGCAAGCACCGCGAAGCAATTCAGCAAGCCTTTGAAGGATGCGCCTTCTTTGTACATATCAATAAAAATCTCGCCGAGAGTGCCGTCCTCAAACTCGCCTGTACGCAAAAATACCTTGTGTCCACCCACATTTGCTTCGCGGATATGTCCGGTGCGCTTTTTGGGCAAACGGCGGCGCTGTGCGCGATGATAGACTTTTTCGACGATTTGGATTTGTACTTCCTTCGGACCTTTGGTTTCATCAAGTGTTTCCTCATTTCCGAGCATGAGAATTTCATCCAAATCGCTTGCAGAAGTGCTGTTGAGCGGCTGCGAGAGTTTCGAGCCGTCGCGGTAGAGCGCGTTCGCTTTTACGCCAAGTTTCCACGATTCCAGATAGACATTCGCAACGTCTTCAATCGTCGCTTCGGCAGGCATATTCACCGTTTTGGAGATTGCACCCGAAATAAACGGCTGCACCGCAGCCATCATGCGGACGTGTGCCATGTACGCGATATAACGCTGACCTTTTGCACCGCACTTATTCGCACAATCAAAAATCGGCAAATGCTCATCTTTGAGATTTGGAGCGCCTTCGACGGTCATTGTGCCGCAGATGTATTCGTTCGCTTCGTCAATTTGCTGTTTGCTAAAACCAAGCGCTTCCAGCATACTAAACGAATAGTCATTAAGTTGTTCATCGGTGAAATTCAGCGTTTCTTTGCAGAATTCTTCACCAAGCGACCATTTGTTAAACGCAAATTTCACATCGAACACCGCGTCAAGTTGCTTTTCAATCGCTTCCAATGCTTCGGGCGTAAACCCTTTTGCTTTAAGGCTTTGACGATTGATGTGCGGGCAGCCGCGAAGTGTGCCGTGTCCTTTGCAATATTTCTCAATTTCCTCGATTTGCTGCGCCGAGTAGCCAAGTTGAGAAAGTGCCGCGTGAACGGACTGATTCACAATTTTGAAGTATCCGCCGCCGGCAAGTTTTTTGAATTTCACAATAGCAAAATCCGGCTCTACGCCTGTGGTATCGCAGTCCATCACCAAGCCAATCGTGCCTGTGGGTGCGATAACGGTTGTTTGCGCGTTGCGATAGCCATGCTGTTCGCCGAGTTCCACGGCTCTGTCCCATGCTTCGCGGGCAGCTGCCATGAGGTTTGGAGGGCAAATTTCGTGATTGATGCCCATTGGCTTTACGCTCAAGCCTTCATATTGATTTTCCGCCATGTTATAGGCAGCGCGGCGGTGATTACGCATAACGCGGAGCATCGCGTCTTTGTTCGGAGCATAGCCCGGAAACGCGCCTTGTTCCTTCGCAATCTCGGCAGAGGTTGCGTAGGATTCACCTGTCATCAGCGCAGAAATCGCACCGGCAATCGCAAGCCCTTTCGGAGAATCGTAAGGAACGCCTTGCGTCATCAGAATTGTACCGAGATTGGCGTAACCAAGGCCCAAGGTGCGGAATTTGTAACTCAGTTCAGCGATTTTCTTCGAGGGAAACTGCGCCATCAAGACAGAAATCTCAAGAATCGTTGTCCAGATGCGTACACCATGCTTGAAATCATCTACTTTGAACGTACCGTTTTCTTCAACGAAGTGCGCGAGATTCAGGCTCGCAAGATTGCACGCAGTGTCGTCGAGGAACATATATTCTGAGCAGTTGTGAACACCAATTCCATTTGCTGTAAAGTGGCTTGTTTCAGGCTCTGTGAGGTCGAATACATCATCTTCACGCAAAAAAGTGAGTGATGCAACATAGTCGGTCATGGTGTCATTATAGGTTCCAATGTTTGCGTTCAAATCTCGCAATTTTACTGCCTTCTCCGTGCCTTCCATAAATCCAATTTCACGCTCAAAAATGATACGCGAAGAGCGGCTAATACGAAGGCTGTGCATTTCAGCAAGATTATACTCTTTTGTTCCACCATTACCATCAGGCAAAAAGCCTGTAAGTTTTCCTGCGCGGCGATTTTCGTAGATTTTGGCTTTGACACCAAAGTTTAGCAAGAGCAGTTGGACTTGTTGCAACAACTCCAGCGAAGTAGAATCCAGAGCCACATACTGACTCTTCTCACCATAGTTTGCCACGGTTCCATCGGATGTAAACAAACCGCGCAACAATGCGGCTTGTTCGTCTTTGCGCAGCAAGAACGACGCATCACGAAGAGATTTTTTCGTACTGCCTTCATTCAACACCGCAAAGCGCTTGAACATTTCCAAAATTTTTGGGCTGCCAATCGCAGTACGGCTCGTTGTGAGAGTTTCTGTTGTGTGGCTGTGTTTGTTATGTTCACCGAGTTCAGGACGAAGGGCATTGATTGTTTCGGTTGCCCAATTAACAATAGCCTGCTCATCCTTGCTCATAGTGAGGAAGGCAACTTCACGCTGCGAGCCGTCAGCAGCCATCTCATTAAGATTTGTTAAACAACCATCGCCCAACAACAGCCCAATAAGCTGTGCAATATCTTCAGAGCCGCTTGATTCCTTACCAAAGACACCCGGAATGAGGCGCACCACATCATCTTTTGTCAGTTCATTGGCAGCAACATCGCCACGGTTTTCGGTAAATACTTTGTGGTCTCCAGTTAGTTCTATGCGGTATCCTGATTTGGTTTTAAGTTCATACACAGGTTTGCGACCAGTGGGGAAAATATTCTCTACCCAGTGCATTCTTCCATCAATGCTCTTGATGCCACGGGCTTTACCAACCAAATCACCAATGCGCTCTAAGCCCTCGTGTGTAGCCACAAATGTATTTGCCGTAACGCAAGGATTCGAGCCATTAATACGCCCGTCCGCAGGACAGGTGTGCCATTCGTTGATAGTAGTGTCGTATTGCAACCCAGGGTCGGCAGATTTCCACGCAGCAACGGCGATTTTATTCCACAAATCACGCGCTCGGACGGTCTTCGCAACCGCACCATTAGTGCGTTTGACTAAATTCCATTCTTTATCTTCCACAACAGCTTGCATAAACTCTGCCGTTACGCGAACAGAATTATTCGAGTTCTGACCGCTAACGGTGTTGTATGCTTCGGATTCGTAGTGCGTGTCGAAGGTGTCGAAATCAAGAGTCGTGAAGCCTTGTTCAACAAGCGCGAGGGTGCGGAAGATGTAGCTGTGCGGCACTTCTGCGGCAACGGCTTCGCGGACAGCTTTTGCTAAATCCGCATTCACTTTCATATCTGCACCCGAGGCAATCGCAGCATCCATGACCTTTTGAAGGGCGTTTGCCGTTGCTTTTGAGCCTGCAACTAACGCAGCAACTTTTTCTTCTTCTTTGGCTTTCCAATCAATAAAATCTTCAATATCGGGATGGTCCACGTTCAAAATCACCATTTTTGCGGCGCGGCGCGTTGTTCCGCCGGATTTGATTGCACCTGCGGCACGGTCATAAATTTTCAAAAAGCTCATTAAGCCTGATGAAGAGCCGCCGCCGGAGAGTTTTTCGCCAGTTGCACGAAGCGAGGAGAAATTTGTGCCGGTGCCTGAGCCGTATTTGAAAATACGCGCTTCGCGGGTTACGAGGTCGAAAATACCGCCATCATTAACCAAATCATCCTCAACGCTTTGGATAAAACAAGCGTGCGGTTGCGGATGCGTGTAAGCATCTTTCGAGGAAACAAGTTTTTTCGAGTCGGGGTCCACGTAGAAGTGTCCTTGCGACTTGCCTGTAATGTTGTAGGCGAAATTCAGCCCTGTGTTAAACCACTGAGGAGAATTTGGTGCAGCCATCTGTCGAAGCAGCATATATGCGGCTTCGTCGTAAAAAGCCTGTGCATCGTCGGCACTATCAAAATACCCATACTTTTCCCCCCAGAATCGCCAACAACCCGCCAAACGATGCGCTACTTGTTTGATAGACCGCTCTGCACCGAGTACCTGCTTGCCTTGCTCGTCCAAAATGGGCTGTCCGCCTGCATCCGTCTGAGGAACGCCGGCTTTACGGAAGTATTTTTGTGCCAAAATGTCGGTTGCTACTTGCGACCAGTGCTTCGGAACTTCAATATCATTCATTTGAAACACGACCGAACCGTCGGTATTTCGCAGTGTCGAGGTGCGATAGGTGTATTCAAAATGGTCAAAAACATTTACGCCTGTCCGCGTAAATCGGCGCTGGATTTTCATGCCGGAACTCCGCTAAAATTACAACAAATAGGGGTTTATGGGATGTGCTATTCTTTATGCTGCACAAGACTATAAACATACGAAACTTCCCCGAAACACAAGTGACTTAAAATTTTCCACACCTAACAATTCTTGTTTCTTTTTTGCACAAAATTTTTAGAGCAAAGAAAAAACTGACACTTGCTTAAAGTATCGCAATGCAAAACAACAACTTACACCAACCCCGTTCTTACAATTTGGCTAACTCATTGTACGAGATTTGGTAACGCCGTTTCGTACACGCGGCGAAGTTCTGGCACAGAAGTTTCCACGCAATCCGCAATAGAAAATATTCCCTCAACAGTAGTTCCAATGCGGTTTACATGGATTCCATGCTTTGCTGCCAATTCCCCCAAAGCAGCACCATTGCTTTCCGGCAAGGCAACGATGATGCGTGATTGCACCTCACCAAACAGCACTCCGGCGGACAAATCCCGCTTCAAATCTATCTTTGCCCCCAAATTACCGTGAGAATTGATCGCCATTTCCGCCAGCGCAATCGCCAAGCCGCCTTCAGCCGTGTCATGCGCTGCATGAACAAGCCGACTACGCACAGCCTCTGTGATACAGGCTTGCAAACGTTTTTCTGCTTGAATATCCAGATATGGCGCGTCTCCGGTCATGAGTCCGTGAATTTGCTTCAGATATTCCGAACCACCCAAACCGGAATTTTTCAGTTCCATTTGCGCTTCCAAAAGAAAAATTGCGTCACCGTTAGTGGTGAAGCCATTTCCAACGACCGTCGTCACGTCATCAATCAACCCAACCATGCCAATAGTCGGTGTCGGGAACACCGTGCGTCCTTTGCGTCCTGCCTTGGTAGCGGCTTTGGATTCATTGTGAAAACTCACGTTCCCGCCTGTTACGGGCGTTCCCAACGTGCGGCAAGCATCGCCCATACCGCGCAGAGCCTCACGGAACTGCCAATAAACTTCAGGATTGTAGGGATTACCAAAATTGAGACAGTTCGTAATGGCAACAGGCTCTGCACCCGTACAAGCCACATTCCGTGCGGCTTCTGCAACGGCAATCAGTCCACCCATGTAAGGATTCAGATAGACATAACGGCTGTTGCAATCGGTCGTCATCGCCACTGCCTTGCCCGGCAATTCTTTCAAGCGCACAACCGCAGCATCCGCCTTTGCCCGCAAGACCGTATTTGTACCGACTTCAGCGTCATACTGTTCATAAACCCAGCGTTTGGAAGCAACTGTTGGTGAAGCAAGAATTTTCCAAAAGGCTTCATCGTGCGGCGTGTCATTCGGCAAAAGATTCAGGTCATAGTTCTGCGTTTCCTGAAAATATGCGGCTTCGCGCCATTCACGTTCATACACAGGAGCGCCTCCGCCCAGCACCAGCGATTCGCCGGGGAGTTCCACAACTTGCTTACCATTGCGGAAGACGCACAGTGTCGCATCATCCGTCACTTCGCCGATTTGCGTCATCGGCACGTCCCATTTGTCACAAATACGCTTCGCTTCTGCCTCGCGTCCTTTATGAACGACCACTAACATTCGTTCTTGCGATTCGGAAAGCATAATTTCGTAAGCGCTCATTCCCTCCTCGCGGAGCGGCACAAAATCAAGGTTGATGTTCATACCCGTTCCCGATTTTGCACTCATTTCCGATGTTGAGCAGCAAATTCCCGCAGCACCCATGTCCTGCATCCCAGCAACTACGCCGCTTGCAATCAATTCCAGCGATGCTTCCAAGAGCATTTTTTCTGCAAAGGGGTCGCCGACTTGTACCGTCGGGCGCATAGATTCTGGGGATTCTTCAAATTCTTTCGATGCCATCGAAGCGCCGTGAATACCGTCGCGTCCTGTGCGGCTGCCCAAAATAAACACCGGATTACCAACGCCTTCCGCAACAGCCGAAGCGGTTTTACCGACTTCCACTATGCCTACAGCCATCGCGTTTACAAGCGGGTTATCGGTGTAGCACTCGTCAAAATACACTTCACCGCCAACGGTCGGCACACCAAAGGCATTGCCGTAGTGCGAGATGCCATGCACCACGCCTTTGACAAGGAACTTTGTGCGAGCGGCATTATCACCATCCAAATTGCCAAAACGCAAGGAATTAAGCGCCGCCACAGGACGAGCGCCCATTGTGAAAATATCCCGCAAAATACCACCAACACCCGTTGCAGCGCCCTGTACAGGCTCAATCGCCGAAGGGTGATTGTGGCTTTCGATTTTGAACGCCAGCGCCCAATGTTTGCCGCCATGCGAGCCAATATCAATCAATCCTGCATTTTCTTCCCCTGCTTCGACAAGCATTCTCCCGCCGGAGCGGGGTAGTTTTTTCAATTCAAGAATGGAGTTTTTGTAAGAACAATGCTCACTCCACATCACACTGTAAATGCCGAGTTCGGTGTAGGTTGGTATGCGCCCAAGAACCTTCAAAATTGCGTCAAATTCATGGTCATGCAAACCAAGTTCCCGTGCGGTTTCGTGCGAAACAGGTATTTCAGAATACAGATGTGGAGGGGTGTTCATGGCAAAATGAAAAAGTGAGATGATGTCAAATACAAAAACCGTGAATTGAGGAAGAAATTTTCGGCACAAATCTACGAACAAACCACACGGCACAAAAGCACGGAATCGAAAAAAACACGAAAAAACCTTCGCCATTCAGCGCAGTCTTTCCTACAATTTCCCTCAACATCAATCGTCATGCGGTGTGGAGAGTTTTTTCCTCAAGGCTGTATTCTCTCACAAATTCACGTCTCATTGTTTCACTTCATCATACATCCCATGAATGCGACTCTTGGCAATTCCGCCCCTGATTTTACTGCACCGACAGACGGCGGCGGCACTGTTTCTTTGAAGGCTTTGCGCGGCAAACACGTTGTTCTCTATTTTTACCCCAAAGATGACACAAGCGGCTGCACGGCGGAAGCCTGTGATTTTCGTGATAATATGCAGCGTTTGACCACATCAGGCGCGGTAGTGCTTGGAGTTAGCCCCGACAGCCCCAAATCACACGACAAATTCAAGACAAAATACGAACTCAACTTCGCACTTGTCAGCGATGAATCGCATGAAATCTCTGAAAACTACGGCGTTTGGGTAGAAAAATCCATGTACGGACGGAAGTACATGGGCGTTGAGCGCAGTACGTTTGTTATCAATCCCGAAGGCATTATTACCCACGAGTGGCGTAAAGTCAAGGTTCCGGGACACGTGGACGAAGTTTTGGCGGCATTGTCGTAACACGGTATAGCACCATTTTTACACGATTCTTGCGTCATCTCAAATTTTATGGCGAGGCATTTTCCTTTTGAGGAGAATGCCTCGTTTGTTTTTGGTTGTGTTTTTATTCGAGGCGAATATTCGTGCCGAATCGCAATAAACCGATACACGTTTCTGTAAAAAATCATAAATTGCCGTGCTTATTCGCATTGGCAGATTTTCTCACGAATCTTTCTCCGCCATGATTTTACCACACTTGCAGCACAAACAATTCTTTGACGGACAAAGTTTGTTATTGAGAGCAAGTTCTGTTGTGATAATGATGTTGAGCATAACATCTTGTTCGCAAAAGCAGCCTGAACCACCATTGAAGCGCGTTCCAGACGTTCTTGTGCGAACAGTGCAAGGCGACACGGTGCGCTTGTCAAATCTTTACAAACAAGCACCGGTGCTGCTTTCGGTCTATCTTGGCGTAGGCTGCCCGATGTGTGTGATGTCTATGAAACAGCTTTCGCAGCACGCTTACCGCTTCAAAAGCTACGGTTGGAATGTTGTCGGACTGAGCAATGACACGCCGGAAGACAACCGCACAGCACTTGCAGAGCCGAATTTGGACAGTAGCTTTGTACAGCCCGGTGGCGCATTTGAGATTGAACTTCTGTCCGACACGAATCATTACGCAATGGAAGCGCTTGGATGCTACCGCAGAGCGCTTGACACCGAGCGGCACGGGATGTTTTTGATTGATACCGCAGGTTTTATCCGCTTCGAGCGCATTGACAAACGTCCGTTTCAAGATTGGGCAATGCTGACAGACAGCATGAAAGCAGTTTTTATCAAGCCGTCCCAGCAAAACCGCTCTATGGCAAAACCGCTCTGAATACTCTCAATATTTGCTACCGTTCTTTCGGTTCAATAGACATTATCAAAGTTAGCGTATAAACCTCTTCACCGTAGCACAGACATTCTTGTCTGTGTCCGAAATGAGCGAAGCGAATAATCTTTAAGCTGTATATTCTTAACGGCTTACGTCATTACGCCTGTCGGCGTTAAGGACACAGACAAGAATGTCTGTGCTACGAAGAAATTCCCAGATTCTTTACTTGGATAAACTCTAATCCCTTGCAAATCTTCTTATCTTCTCATTTTTTCAGGAGTTTCCCGCATGGCAAAACAGCCACACTCTGCTTCAAAACGTGCTTCGCAGCACCACCGCTCACACGCGCACAAACCCGAAAAACCGCTCATTCCCGAACAGTACCAAACCCCCTTGTATTGGGCAGCGCTGGCGATTGCCGTGCTGGTCTTTTTGCGGGGAACGCTCTTTGGGGGCGGAATGTTCTTCGCGTCCGATAATATCGCCTCCGGCAGCTTTGTTCCTTTTTTGGAAGCAGCAAAAAAGAGCGGCGAATATCCGCTTTGGATGCCGAATATTTTTTCCGGTTTGCCCAGCTATGCTGCACTTTTGACCACCGGTGAACGCTGGTGGGATTTTATTATGGTTGCTTTTCACGGCATTACAGGCGGCTTCGGAACGCTCTTGGGAAGTGATGCAGCACGTGTGGGAACGTACTATATTTTGTACGGAATCGGTGTATTTCTTCTCATGCGAAGCAAGGCACATAGCCGTTTTGTGGCATTTTTCACGGCGTTTGCCGCTATTTTTTCGACGTTTATCATTGTATGGGTTATGATTGGTCATAACACCAAACCAATGGCGCTGATGACCTTCCCCTACATTCTGATGTGCCTCGAAAAACTCCGTGAGCGTTTTAGCTGGCTCTATGCGGCGTTTCTTGTGGTGATTACGCATATTTTGGTGGAATCTACGCACGTTCAAATGGTCTTTTACGGGCTGTGCTGCTTTGGGTTGTACTTTGTGTTCGAGATTGTAAGCCGTTTGCTGAAAAAAGAATCGGTGACGGGTGTTCTCAGAGCCGCAGGAATCCTCGCTGTTGCGGGTGGTTTGTCCTTTGCTATGGCGGCAGACCGCTATTTATCGGTCATGGAATACACGCCCTATTCTACACGCGGCACCGCGCCGATTGAAAAGACCGTCGGTCAAAAGCAGGATGCAGGCGGCGGTTTCGATTACGAATACGCAACAAATTGGTCATTCAGCCCACAAGAAATGATGACTTTTGCTGTACCGAATTATTTTGGTTTTGGCAAAATGAACGTCGGGAATGAGGTTCAAAGCACCTATTGGGGGCAGATGCCCTTTACCGATGCGGCAAATTACATGGGTATTGGTGTTTTGGCACTGGCGCTTTTTGGTGCATGGCATTGGCGGCGCGATACGTTTGTACAGTTTTTGATTGCCACAGCACTCTTCGCCTTGATTCTGTCTTTCGGAAAAAATATGCCGCTTTTGTACAACCTCTTTTTTAACGCTGTTCCGAATTTCAACAAATTCCGCGCTCCTCAAATGGCACTTGCTCTCATGCAATTTGCCGTGCCGATTCTCGCCGGATACGGCATCACCGCGCTTTTGTGGCAACGCCACACGTACGATAACGACCGCCACAAAGCGGTAGAGCGCAAATGGCTGATGTTTGGTATCGGCGGAGCAGCATTATTCCTTGTTGCGGGGCTGGTCTTTAGCGTTGTTGGCAAAGAATCTTACACCAAAGCCGTTGGCACAGCCACGAGCGAGCAGTACCAAAGCGTTCTTACGCAAGTACGCGATAATCCGCAGCAGTTGGAGGCATACAAAGAGCGCATTGCGCAAATCGCCAATGAGCGCGGTCAGCAGGTCTATTCCCTGATGATTGACGACTGGTACGCAACGGCATTTATCGGGCTGCTCTTCATGGTAACGGTGTGGCTTTTGGTGCGCGGTACACTGTCGGAAACGCTTGGTTTGACGGCACTGGCGCTGCTCTTGGTGATAGACCTTTGGCGCGTAGCGGTGCGCCCGATGGAGATTTCCAAGCAGAAATACGAACAAACCGTATTCCGCAAAACTGACGCAGTGAGTTTTATTCAAAATGATAAATCACTCTTCCGCGTGGCGGATTTTAGCCAAGCGCCCAATGTCATGGCATATTTTGGTTTGCAGCACGTTCACGGGTATCATTCGGCAAAAATGCGTATTTATCAGGACTTGCTGGATGTGGCGGGAAACGGCGGCGGTTCGGTTATTGCAAATCCGTTTTTGTGGAATTTGATGAACGTGAAATATCTGCTTTCGGAACGTCCGCTTATGGAAGGAATGCAGCCTGCCTTCAAATCACAGGAAACGCAAATGTTGGTCTATGAAAATCCGTCGGTGCTGCCCCGCGCATTTTTGGTGAATCGTGTGGAAACAGCGCAACAAATGGACATTTTGAACCACCTCAAAAACGGTGATTTTGCGCCATTGGAACTCGCATACCTCGAAAAGCCGCTTCCGCAGCCGATTGACACGGTGCCGGGCGACATGATGGAACATATCAACCGCGTTAAATCGCTTTCCTACAAAAATGAATCTATCGCGTTTGAAGTAGATGCGCCCGGAAATAACCTGCTCTTTTTGAGTGAAGTCTTTTATCCGGCAGGCTGGAAGGCGTATATTGACGGGAAAGAAACGGAAATTTTCAAGACCAATTATGCTTTCCGCAGTGTGATTGTTCCCAAAGGCAAACATACCGTCGAAATGCGCTTCACATCAAGCCGCTTTGCCACAGGGAAAAACGTGAGTTTAGCGTGTAATGTGCTGGTCATTGCCCTGCTTGGCTTTGGCATTTGGCAATGGCGCTCCGGCAAGAACAATTCAGGCTCGGAAGCCGCGTAAAAACTGTGTTTTGGGCAAATTTTTCAGAAAATAAGGGGAAGCAAATCGGCTTCCCCTTATTTGTTGATAGCCGCTGTGTTATCGGTAATGGCACGTTTGCTTACTGAACAAAGCAGACCAATACTGAGCGCCGCACCCGCAAGGTCTGTCAAAATATCCTGCACACGGGCAAAACGTCCGGGAACGTACATTTGATGCGCTTCATCAAGCACGGCAAGAATGAACGTGATGAATAGTGCAAAGCAGTATTGTCGGCGGGAAAATACCAATGATTGACGAAGTGCTACAAACACGAGAATACCTTGCACACCAAATACCCCCAAATGCGCACAAAACCTGAACATTACATTTAAGGTATCATCACCGCCAACCATTGTTTTTGTAGAGGCACTTGTTGCTGCGGGGATATGCGAAAGGTAAAAAATCACGCCATACCAAAGGGCTGCAAGACAGCATAGCACACCACGCCCAAAACGCTGCTGCGAAGCACGTTGCAAAACGTTTTCGAGAGAATGAAGAAGGGAACTCATAGCAAGCAACAACAAACGATATTACGCACGATTATGCTCGCAATTATGGGCATCATGGCACACGGCAAAAATCTGAAGCGAGTGTTTGAGGGGTTTGAAGCCGTTTTCGGTCGCAATGCGGTCTTGAATTTCACTCAGTGTATCCTCTTGAAACTCCACGATATGCCCACACTCCGTACAAATCAAATGGTCGTGGTTCGGCATTTTGTCGGCAAGTTCAAACCGTGCGCTGTCACCTTGAAAGCGGTGTTTGACGATAATGTTGCAGCGCGTGAGCAAATCCAGCGTTGAATAGACCGTTGCCCGCGAGACCTGAATGTTTTTTGTGCGCAATGCCAAATACAATTCATCGGCGCTGAAATGCTCTTCGCACTCCAACACGCCGTCCAGCACGTAATAACGCTCCTGGGTGTTGCGATATTTTTTTTCCCGCAAAAACTCCGCAAACTGCTCTTTGATGCGCTCTGCGTCTGCTGCGGAAACCGTATTGGCATCATCAATACGCGCCAAAGCATTATCATTACTTTGGTTGGAAGGGATGACGGGCAAAGAAACAAAGGAAGCGGTTTTCATGCTGAACTTGTGCGGTAGTTGGTAAACAAGAGAAAATGCCGTGTAATAGGCTCAAAATAAGCAATAATGCGGTATTGAAGCAAGTTTTGGTATGTGGAACATTCGCATCATGGTTGCCATTTAGTTGCCATAGCGTGTAAAATTATCAAAATACTTCGCAAAAGCGAAATCTATTCCTGTAAAACTCTGCGAAAGTTAGCAGAATCTCACTATTTTTGCAGTTCACTTTTGAACTTCGTTGAATGACAAACTCTGCTTGTTTTGGGCTTCAACGCTATTTCCCATCCTTCACCTGTTATTTCCTGCAATCACCATGAGAACTTGGTCCACCGACGATTCCTACGAACTCTATAACATGAGCGGCTGGGGTGCCGGATATTTCGGCATCAACGAACAAGGTAACATCACTGTCAAGCCGCACCGTGCCGAAGGTCCGGGGGTTGATTTGAAAGAACTTGTTGATGATTTGATTTTGAAAGACCTCGCGCTGCCAATTTTGGTGCGCTTTTCCGACATCATCGGCGACCGCATTGCGCAAATTTCCAACTGCTTCAAAACCGCCGCGAAGGAATACGGCTATGAAGGACGCTATTTCGGCGTGTATCCGATTAAAGTGAATCAACAAAAACACGTTGTCGAGGAAATTGTCCGCTACGGGCGCGAATTTAACATCGGGCTGGAAGCCGGCTCTAAACCTGAGTTGCAGGCGGTCTTGGCAGTTATGGACAATCCTGAAAGCATCATCGTTTGTAACGGATATAAAGACGAAGAATTTATCGAATTAGCGCTTTTGGCGCAAAAAATGGGTAAGGAAATTTTCCTTGTCGTGGAAAAATTAAACGAACTTAAACTCATCAAAGCCGTTGCAGAGCGCAATAACGTGCGCCCGAACATCGGTATCCGCATCAAACTCACTAATTCGGGAAGCGGCAAATGGGAAGAATCCGGCGGCGACCAAAGCAAATTCGGCTTGAATGCATCGGAATTGCTGGAAGCGATTGAATATGCCCGTGAGAACGATTTGCTGGATTGTGTGAACATGATTCATTTTCATTTAGGTAGCCAAATCACCAACATTCGCCGTATTAAAGCGGGTTTACGCGAGGTGTCGCACTTTTACGTGCAGCTTCGCCAACTTGGTTGTAACATTCAGTTTGTGGATATTGGCGGCGGCTTGGGCGTGGATTACGACGGCTCATCGTCAATGGCATCCAACAGCATGAATTATTCCATGCAAGAATACGCCGACGATGCAGTATATATGCTCTGCGAAGCCTGCAAAAAATATGCGCTGCCGCACCCGAATTTGATTACCGAATCCGGTAGAGCGCTCACGGCGCACCATTCTGTACTGGTTTTGAACGTTTTGGAAGCAACGAGTTTGCCGAATTGGGACGATGAAAAAGATGTTGTTTCGGCAGAAGACCACCAGAGCGTTCAAGATATGTTCTCAATTTACAAAAATCTTGCGCCGCGCAATCTTGGTGAAAGCTGGCACGATGCACAACAACTCAAAGAAGAGGCATTAAATCTCTTCTCGCTGGGAATTTTAGATTTACCGACCCGCGCAAAAACAGAAAAACTTTTTTGGACGGTTGCCCGCGCTGTGCGGAAAATTGCTTCCAAAATGAAAAACGCACCCGATGAATTTGAACAGCTCCAAAAGGTGCTTGCCGACAAGTATTTCTGCAATTTTTCCCTCTTTCAATCTCTTCCCGATGCGTGGGCGATTGACCAACTTTTCCCTATCATGCCGATTCACCGCCTCGCAGAGCGCCCGACACAAGAAGCAACGTTGCAGGATGTAACCTGTGATTCCGACGGCAAAATTGAGAAATATATAGGGATGTATGATTATCCCTCGTTTCTGCCCGTGCATCCTCTGAAAGAAGGCGACCCCTATTACATTGCGGTTTTTCTGGTGGGCGCATATCAGGAAATTTTGGGCGATTTGCACAATCTTTTTGGCGACACCAACGCCGTTCACGTTACGATGAACAAAAAAGGAGAATTTGACGTTGCGCAAATCATTGAAGGCGAGACGGTTGCGGATGTTTTGGAATATGTACAATTCAACCCGAAAGAACTTGTCCGCACCATGGAAAAATGGGTTAGCACGTCGGTCAAAGAATCGAAAATCACGCTTGCGCAGGGCAAGGAATTTTTGGCGATGTACCGTTCCGGCTTGTATGGGTACACGTATTTGGAGGAGTGATTCATCTCATTGATTCTTGATTAGAAGCCCTTTTGCAAATCCGAACAATACTACACTTTCTCGACAACTTCATGTACTCCATCGAACAAAGCGACAAACAACTCCTCGGCACAAGCTCCGCTATTCGTTATCACCTGCATTTTGAACACGCTCACCGCCACATTGTTCGTGTGATTATGGAAGTGGACGTTACCCACAAAGGGGCATTAGTGCTGGGGTTGCCCGTATGGATTCCGGGCAGTTACAAAATTCGTGATTATATCTCTACGCTCGGCAGTTTCGGCATCACCAATCACGATGGCAAGGCTCTTGATTGGCAATGGCTCTCGAAAAATCGTCTGGAAGTACAGGCGGAAAGCGGTACACTGCGCGTGGAGTATATGTACTACGCTTACGAAAAAGACAGCACGA
This sequence comes from Candidatus Kapaibacterium sp., assembly GCA_025455065.1. Lineage (GTDB taxonomy): Bacteria > Bacteroidota > Ignavibacteria > Kapaibacteriales > UBA4661 > PH2015. The sequence goes on from JALONG010000005.1 coordinate 15,727, forward strand.
TTCGCTCCTCGCACGTAACGCGCAGTCACGCCTTTTTGAACCTCGTAACGTGTTGTATGTTCGTGGAAGGAAGAGAGGCAGAAGTGCATCATTTGTATTTTCACCACGACCGAACACGTTGGAAAAATATTTCAACATCGCTCTCACCGATAACAGAAGAATTTGCCCCGAATGAGCCGTTGGTGCTGGGTGCGCTCAATTACGATATTGTCGTGGATTCGCCCGTAGAAATCGGCAATCACTTTGTTACCAGTTTCGAGTATCAAGGCTCGGTTGTCGAAACTGCTATTGCGTATCGTGGAAATTTCAATCCCGAATGGCTTGCAGAGCGCATCCAAACATTGGTTGAGCGGGAAGCCGCGATTTTTGGTGGATTACCTTTTGACCGCTATGTGTTTATCATTCACCTCTTTCCCGGAATGCGCGGCGGCGGCTTGGAACACGCACGCTCATCGGTGAATGCGATGGATTCGTGGAACGATACGGCGAAAATTCATCGTTTGCTGTCGCTTTTGGTACATGAGTTTCTGCACGTTTGGAATATCAAGCGCATACGTCCTTTGGAGCTTGGTCCTTTCGATTACAACCGCGAAAATTATACGCGGATGCTTTGGCTTGTCGAGGGTGCTACGTCGTATTACGACGACCACCTCACGCATCGGTGCGGCTTTTACACTCGTGCGGATTATCTCAAAGTTCTCTCGAAAGACCATTTATCGCCATTTTTCCGTCAGCCCGGGCGGAACGAAGCCAGCATCAAAGACAACAGTTTCCAAGCGTGGGTGAAACTCTATCTGCCACACGACGATTCGCTCAACCGTAATGTGTCGTATTATCTGCACGGTGGCTTGATTTTTCTGTGTTTGGATTTGTGGATTATTGCCGAATCAAACGGCACAAAACGGCTTGATGACGGCTTTCGTGCGCTGTGGGCAATGTACAAAAAGCGCCCTGAACAAGGCATTACCGAAGAAGAATTTATCACGCTCGTCGAAGACGCAACCGGCGTGGCAATCCGTGACAACCTCACCAAATGGCTGAACGGTAAAGGCGACGACCTGCCATTTCTCGCGCTCTTTGAGCGCTTTGGTCTGGAATGGAAAGAGCAGCCTCCCACAGAACCAACCAAAATCGGTGAAGATATTCCGGGAATGCCCGTACTTGCAAAACTTTTCACGGGACTCACACTCAAAACCGATGCGGGAAGACTTGTCGTTACACAGGTCGAGGATTATTCGCCTGCCTACGAAGCAAGTATTGGTGCGGATGATGAGATTGTTTTTGTGAATGGTCAGCGCTGCACATCAAGCGAAGAATTTGATACGCTCTTAGCAAAAAAAGGCACAGAAAGCTCTTCAGAACTGGTGTTGTCCTCGGATATGGGGATGACAAGCGTTTTTCTCACGCCACGCATGATGCCGGATTTTGCACTTACCGCCCACGAGGACGCAGATGCAGCACAGAAAGCGTTATTGGAATTTTGGTTGCAGCGTTAAAGCAGGTTGTGTGCATGACGAGACTACATTAAGCAAGTAAGTTTTATTTTGCTTCCGACCATACTTCGCATTGCGCTTCATATCTATCTCTGTATCCATACCAAGAAAAAATTCCGAAGTTCACTATGCGAATCTTCGTTGATTTTTGTATCTTACGACTTCGTACAAAATAAATGCCCCTGATGAGGCTTACAGTAAGCACTCTGTGAAGTTCTCGCCTTTGCTTCGTGTGGTATTTTAGCGTTCTATGCAACTCTGAACAACGATTCAATCAAGAATATGCCTGAAATGACAAATGAACTTCTTCCAACCTCGTCAGCACAGACCGCAACCGTTATCGGCAGCGCGACAACGCTAGCAGAGGCTTCCACGACAACGACAGAGTTGGCTGTTCACGGAGGCTCCGCATTAACGGTAGAGACACAAGTAGAAACCGCACCATATCTGCTTATTGTGGATGATGTGCCGGTCAATTTACAGGCACTGGAGAGCATTTTGCAAACACGCGGTTTTCGAGTTGTGAAAGCAACGAATGGTGAACAGGCACTTGAAATCGTTGCGCAAGAAAAACCCGATTTGATTTTACTGGATGTGATGATGCCCAAAATGAACGGCTACGAAGTGTGCCAGCATCTCAAGGAAAATCCCGCAACATCGAAAATTCCTGTGATTTTCCTCACCGGACGCAACGACTCGTATTCGGTTATCAAAGGCTTTGCTTCGGGGGCGTTAGATTATGTTGTCAAACCTTTCCATGCACCGGAACTGCTCGCCCGCATCAATACTCACCTCGAACTCAAACGTTCACGGGACACAATTTTGCGGTACAATGACCTTTTGGATGCTGAAAAGCGCCGTGCAGAGCAGCTTTTGCTTAATATCCTTCCGGCATCCATCGCAGAGCGATTGCAAAACGGGGAACGCCAAATTGCCGATAAAGTAGATGATGCAACCGTGATTTTTGCTGATGTGACTAACTTCACCCAGCTTTCCGAAAGTTCTTCGGCAGAAGGCATCGTAAGCCTTTTGAACACGCTCTTCTCCGCATTTGACGCACTTGCCGACAAATTTGGCGTGGAAAAAATTAAAACGATGGGCGACAGTTACATGGCTGCTGCCGGAATTCCAATTGAACGCCCTGACCATGCCGAAGCGGCAGTGAATATGTCGTTGGCGATGCTCAATGCCCTTGCAGAGGTTAATGCTGCTACAAGCAACAACCTCAATATCCGCATCGGTATTCATTCGGGACCAGTTGTCGCAGGGGTTATCGGCGTGAAGAAATTTATTTACGACCTTTGGGGCGATACCGTAAACACGGCATCACGCATGGAATCGCACGGGGAAGCAGGAAAAATTCATGTTTCCGAAGCAGTCTATCAGAAACTTCAAAATACATTCCGCTTTCAAGAACGTGGCAACACTGAGATTAAAGGTAAAGGCGTAATGAAAACGTATTTTGTTCTTGGAGCGCCGTAACAACAGCACACAAAGCAACTAAAAAAAACAATTTTCTTAAAAATAGTAAAGAATACGTGAAGGAATAACTACGGCATAATGCCCCCCCAAAGCGCATTATTACTACGATTCCTCGGTTTCATAGTCTATCATTTATACTTCATCCTTTCTTCGTTTCCCACCTGTTTTCCGTTTTTCCATGCAAGGAGTTTTCGCATGAAGATAATTCAGCCGGACGGCAAATTAGAACTTCAGAATGATGGCGCACTTGAGGTGTTTTTTATCGGCACCGGGTCTGCCTTTGCACAAGAGCATTACCACACAAACTTCCTGATTATTAAGGGCAACGACCATATTTTGGTGGATTTCGGAGCAACCGGACCAATGGCTTTTCCAGCAACGACAGGTCGCCCCGTTACCGATATTGAAACGCTCTTCATTACGCACAGCCATTTTGACCATGTTGGCGGTGTGGAATACTTAGCGCTGCTGAATCGGTATGTCGGCATGACCACGCTCGGCAGACCGAAAATGAAAATGATTATTAACGAACAGTACCAACGCACACTCTGGGAAATGACACTCAGAGGCGGTATGGAATGGAACGAGGTAAACCGTGAAGGTGAGCGCCTGACCTTTACCGATTTTTTTGAAATAGTTCGCCCAAATTTGAAAGTATCTGTTCCCCGTGAGGTTTGGGAAGTGCAGTATGGCGCAATTAAGTTAGAAATTTTTCGTACCAATCACCTGCCAAGTCAGCCTTTTCCTTGGCAGCAGTCGTTTGTAACCTACGGCGTGTTTATTGATGACCGTATTTTTATTTCCGGCGATACGGTTTTTGACCACGAGTTAATTTCGATGTACAGCGACCGTTCCGAATATATGTTCCACGACTGTTCGTTTATGCCGAACCCTGTTCACGCATCGCTTCCTGAACTCCGCACCTTGCCCGAAGAGGTCAAGAAAAAAGTCTTTTTGGTGCATTATCCCGACAAAGCTGAACAGCACGATTTTACGGGCTTTGCAGGCTTGACAAAACAAGGGTATCGGTATATTTTCGATTAAGTTTTTTGGCTTATTCCCTCTAAATCACGCATAAAACCTAGTGTTTTTGCAATCTAGTGTTTTTGCACGTTAATTTTCCGACGTAGAATGTATTCCAACGGTGTATGAGTCCCGAAACGGTGGGTTACATCATTACTGACCAAGATGTGGAACGTATGTTTGCAAGTATTGCAACGAATCTCAGCAAAAGCGCGTTCGCTTCCCCAGACGAGCATAATCTTATCCCACAGACAGATTTTGCGCGACTGGTACATCGCTATACCATGTCGGAAAAGCCGATAGAATCACAGCTTGTTACCGATGAAGAATACGAACCCGGTAACCTGACATCGCTTTTTAAGGAATACTGGCAAGCATCCGTGTTTCATTGGAGAACAGCAGCAATCATTAGTGCTGTTACGCCTAATGCTACACAGGATGATGTCGCCGAAGCCCATTGGAACGCCATTCTTGCTGATATTGCTGCAACGGGTATTATTCTTCGCAATACACCGCATTTTGCAGCACTGCAGCAATTAGAAGAACAAATCGGTCGCGCCCGTCAGATCTCCTATTTCAAGCACTGCCTGACCTTCCCTACCGTCGAAGCATATTCCGAAAGCCTCGCAAGACGCGATTTGACCACACTTGAGCGTATGATTCTCACCTATGGTGAAGCCTGCTGCTATGCCTCGCGCAAAGATGAGGAGCGCTTTGAACACTCCGCGCTCAAGTTTGTGAATTTATGCAGTGCGGATTTACCCGCAATGTGCGCCCCCGCATACCAACTGCTTGGTTTGCTCAGGCAATTCGGTAAATCACAGACCGAAGCAACCGAAAAACTTCGCTCTTACATTTACAACCTCCGAACCCAGCACCCATCGCCTTTTGTGAGGTTTTATACCGAAATTTTGCATCACGAAGATATTCTCAATTTTGACTATTGGGCAGGAAGCGTTAAACAGAAAACCATCTGGAATTTTCGTGCCGTGCAGACGCTGGAACTCGCTATTTCGCTTGATTTGCCGCCTTCGTGGTACAGCTATTTGCAGTACACCATTGCCCAGCGCAGTTCCTATTCTGGCATTTACGACATTGCCCGCGAGATGATTCAAGGTTTGGAGCGCAAACACTCGCTGTATGCGCTGGTGGCGCACGGATATTTTTGGGCGGAACAAGAACGCCATGATAAGGCAGCGACCGTCTATCAAGAACTCATCGAACTCATTGAAGAAGACCACTCCACATCAGCACGAAGCACCTACGAAAAAGCTCCGGCAATTAAGCAGCAAGACGTGGCGTTTTGTTATTACTACGCCGCACAAGCAATGTTTAACATTCGCAGCAATGAAGAACACGTAGGGCTGTGTGCAAGCTACATTGAGAAATTTTTCCTTTGGTCGGAATACCTCTCGCAATCGGCACGGCGCGTCTTGCAGAAAATTTGCCGTGCTATGCAAAGCGAACTAATGCACGATTTACCGCAGGCTGCGGCGCATTACGAGGAATATGTCGGGTTGCTTGCCGAAGATGATTACATTAGCAAAATCAAGACGCTCTCGCATCTTGCGCAATTATACGCCGAATATCTGCAAAATTTCACCAAAGCAGATCAACACCTGCAATCGCTCAAACACCTTCTTCCGCAAATCCAGCGCAATTCCGCACAAAACCTTGATATTGAGGCTAACGACGAAGCCCTCATCGCTGACCACACCACGCTTATTCAGCTTTGGCTGACGAAGTATTCGCTCAAAGCCACACAAAAAGTGATGTCGTCACTGGATTCGGTGACAAGCCAGCTTGGGTCGGCGTTTCAGCTTTTGGAAACCCAAAATGAGCGCTTGACAAACGTAAATCAAAACTTGGTGGATTTGAACAATGAGAAAAATGAGTTTTTGGGCATTGTGGCACATGATTTGAAAAACCCGCTTGCCAGCATTTTACTCGGAATTGAGATGCTTCAGCGCTACCAAGAGCGCATGACAACTGACCAGCAACAAAAAAAATACGGCGACATGATTTCCACCACTCGCCGTATGCAAGCCATTATCACGAATTTGCTGGATGTGAATGCGATTGACACTGGCAAAGTAAAACTTGTGCCGACGCAGTTCAATTTTACCGATGCTGTTCACGCTGTTGTGGACGATTATGCGGAACGTGCAAAAGAAAAAGGTATTGTGCTGCACTTTGAAGCCGAAACCGATGAAGTGCTGGCATTTGCCGATAACAATGCGTCGGTGCAGATTTTAGACAATCTCGTTTCCAATGCTGTTAAATACTCACCTTTCGACAAAAATGTATGGGTCGTCGTGAAAAAAGCTCGGAACAGCGCACAATGCCTCGTTAAAGATGAAGGTCCTGGCTTGTCAGAGGATGACAAAAAGAAACTTTTTGGTAAGTACGCCCGACTTTCCGCAAAGCCTACGGGCGGCGAACATTCTACGGGTTTGGGGTTGTCTATTGTCAAAAAACTTGCCGAAGCAATGCACGGCAATGTTTGGTGTGAATCGGAACTTGGTCAAGGCGCGACCTTTTTCTTAGAATTGCCTTTGACAAATTCTGAAGAAGTACCGTAGATACTTGTTTCAGGGATGTTTTCGCTTCGTTATACCGCGCTTGTTATCGTCGTTCTTCATGTGCCATAACCGCACGATTGCTTTCACCGCTCTTCCCTTCAAAGACTGCATGAATACTGATACCGCACAGCAAACCGAACCACCCTCATCTTCCTCATCGCCGCGTTCCAAATTACTTCAAGTGCTTGGCATTGGGTTTGGGATTGCCGTTACGATTGGTGCAACGGTGAGCGGCGGTATTTTGCGCTCTCCGGCTGAAGTAGCAGCACATTTGCAAAGCCCTTGGCTTTTTGTAGGAATTTGGTTTTTGGGCGCGGTTTATGCGTTTGTCTGCTCAGTTTCCTTTGCCGAACTCAGCACGATGATGCCTCATTCCGGCGGTTTGTATGTTTTTACCCATAAGGCGCTTGGCGATTACGCGGGTTTTGTGGTCGGCTGGACGGATTGGCTGACGAGTTGCGGCACGGTGAGCGCTTCGGCACTGCTTATCAGTGACGTTGCAGCAGGCGTTGTTCCTGCTTTGCGAGGCAGCAGTGTGTGGTTGGCGTTTGCATTGGTTTTGCTTTTTACGGGTTTTCAATGGAGTGGTATTCGCACTAGCAGTGTTGTTCAGGGTTCGACCAGTTTATTGAAAGCGTTGGCATTGATTATTGTTGCCGTTGCCGCATTTTCGGTCGGGCGCGAATTTGTCACTCCACATTCAGGCGCAGCAATCGCTTCGCTGCCTGTTCCCACGCCGTTGTCAAATGTTGGAGAGCCTTCGCTCTGGTCGCTCATGATTGCGACAATTTTAGCGCTGCAAATCGTGATTTATATGTACGACGGTTATTACGGCGTTGTCTATTTCGGCGAGGAAGTACGCAATCCTGCGCGTGACATTCCCCGTTCAATGTTTACAAGCGTTCTCATTTCCGGTGGCATATACATTTTGCTGAACGTCGCGTTTGTCTATGTTTTACCGATTTCTCAAATCGCTTCATCAGATTTTATCGGAGGTGCAGTAGCAAAACTCACCTTCGGTGCATCGGGCGAAATGGTCGTGCGCTCGCTTATTATTCTTTGCGAACTTTCCACTATCAACGCATTTTTCCTTTTTGCAACGCGGACGCTTTTTGCTATGAGCCGCGACGGGCTTTTCACCTCACGGGCAGTGCGCGTGAGTAAAGGCGGTACGCCGAGAGTGAGCCTTTTTATGAGCATGATTGTTGCATTGCTTTTTTTGCTTTCCGGCTCGTTTGAAAAAGCACTTTCAATTTTAACCTTTGCGGTTGTTGTCAATTATGCTCTGTCCTTTTGGTCTGTCTTTGTTTTGCGCCGCCGTGAACCTGAAACCCCGCGTCTGTACAAAGCCTGGGGCTATCCTTGGACAACAGGACTGGCGCTTGGTGTGTCGGTGTTGTTTCTCATTGGTGCTGCGGTAAGCGATGTACAGCATAGTTTGTTTGCGACTGCGGCGCTTGTTGCGAGTTATCCGGCGTATCTTGTATCGAAAAAATTACTTCCTCCAAACAAAGACCATTTGCAAGATAATATCGCCACAAATACCGTAGAGGAAGGTCATGCGTAGAAGTATCGTTCATTACGAAGTTCATTACGAAGTTCATTACGAAGTTCTTATCGTTTTTTCGCCATGATTCAACTTTCGTTTCGTTTGCGTCTGACGCTTTGGTACACGCTGCTAGTGGCTTTGCCGCTTGGCTTGGTGATACTTTTTGCGTATGTCACAGTGCAAAGCGAATTGAATGATAATTTGGATTCTTCGCTTCAGCGTGTGGCTTCATCACTGGATTTCATCATTCGTAAAAAACAAAGCGAAACGCAGCAACCGCTTTTGCCATCGCAGTCGGAACGCCCACGCAACGAAAAAACAAAACCCTCCGAAAAAGTTGATTATTTCGAGTTTTTCCGTGCCGAAGAGCGGCGGCGATTTGTCGGACCGATACTGCCTCCCAAAGACACCTCCGCACAAAAAGAAGAAAAAGCCGATATAGTCTGGTCTGCGGTCTATGAGCATATTTTGCTGAATCCCAAAAACTACTTTATTCAAGTTGCCGATTCCGCAGGTACTATCGCATGGCGCTCTGACAATCTCCAACAGCATAAGTGGTCATTGCCCCTGCCCTCAGTCGGGATGCTGCCCGGAGACACCTTTCCTTTTCGCTACACCATTCCCACAGTTGCCTTGGGCAAACAACGCTTGCGCGTGTTCGTATTTCATACAGGCACAGTGCAAATGTCCGTCGGGTATCCGGTCGAAGAAATCGAAACAACACTGAATGACTTGTTTTCGTCCTTGCTTGTTGCCACGCCGATTGTTCTGCTCTTGGCGCTGGTTATCGGTTCGCTCTTGGCAAAATATTTCGTGCAGCCAGTGGAAGAAATTACGCGCCTCGCCGACGAAATCACCGAACACAATCTAAGCCAGCGCTTGCCTGTGCGCAATGTGAACGACGAAATTACGCGGCTTACGCTCACGCTCAATGCAATGATTGAGCGCCTTGAAGGCTCTTTTGCGCAAATACGACAATTCACCGGCGATGCCTCGCATGAGCTCAGAACACCTCTTGCGATTCTCATGGGCGAACTTGAGGTAGCGCTTCATTCCAAAAAAACTTCGCTCGAATACCAAGAAACAATCGCCAGCGCTCTTGAAGAAGTGAGCCGTTTGTCGCAAGTGGTAAAAAATCTTCTCGAACTTTCTCGTGCTGACGCAGGACAAGTGCCGTTGGATTTGCACGAACTCAATATCACTGCGCTTTTGGAGGATATGGTCGAAGATGCAATGATTTTGGCAGAAGAAAAAACCATCAGCGTCAGTGCAAACATTGAGCGGCGCGTCATCATGCACGGCGACAAAGTGCGCTTGCATCAGGCATTGTTGAACATCATTGACAATGCTGTTAAATACACACCCGCAGGCGGCACGATGACGATTGCCCTGCGTGTGCAAGACGATGAAGTGCTTATTTCCGTCAGCGATAGCGGCTATGGTATTCCCGAAGAAGATATGCCCCATATTTTTGACCGTTTTTACCGCGTGGATAAATCACGCTCAACAAACATTAGCGGTCACGGTTTAGGGCTGTCTATCGTCAAGTGGGTTGTGGAAGCGCATCGCGGTAGAATCAAGGTTACAAGCACGGTTGGCAAAGGTACGATATTTTTTCTGTGGTTGCCTTTGGAGCAGCCGGAAATGAAAACAGTTTCCACTAATCAAGCGCTGCAAGGCGCATAAAATCTAACGCTACAAACCACATTCTAACGTTTTAGTATGCTCGTTTTCGACGCAATTTGTGCCTTAGCAACACCGCCCGGAGTGGCGGGACTAGCGATTGTACGGCTTTCCGGCAATGGTGCGTTTGATATTGCCGATAAATGTTTTCGCGGAAAACACCCACTCAGCGAGGCAAAAAGCCACACAATTCTTTTTGGTACATTTGTTTACGGTGATTCACATAACGGCGAAACACCGATTGACCAAGTAACGGCATTCATCTACAAAGCGCCTCATTCCTACACGGGCGAAGATACGGTTGAGTTTGGTTGTCATGGTGGAACGATTGTGTATCAGGAAATTTTGGAGGCACTTATTGCTGCCGGCGCTCGCCCTGCTGCGCCCGGCGAGTTCACCAAACGGGCATTTTTGAATCAAAAAATTGACCTCACGCAAGCAGAAGCCGTCGGCGACCTTATTCACGCTGTATCGCAGCAAGGAAGCCATGCGGCGGCACGTCAGCTTATGGGCGGCTTCACACGGCGTTTGGCGGAATTACGCGAGAAACTTTTGGAATTATGCGGGTTGCTGGAACTAGAATTGGACTTTAGTCAGGAAGACATTGAACTCATTGACAAGGGCGTTTTAGCCGAGAGAATTGAGGAAACACGAGGGTTTTGCTTAGAATTAGCGCAATCGTTCAAATCGGCGGAAATTGCGCGGACGGGCTACAGCGTTGGTATTGTGGGCTATCCCAATGCCGGAAAATCTTCGCTCTTGAACGCACTTTTGGACAGAAAACGAGCAATCGTCAGTGCGACACCCGGCACAACGCGGGATTATATCGAAGAAATGCTGCATCTGGACGGCGCAGCAGTGCGGCTTATTGACACCGCAGGCTTTCGAGAAAGCGATGATACAATCGAAGTAGAAGGTATAGAACTTGCAGTGGAACTGCTCCGGCAGTGCCATTTAATTTTGGTATTGAATGATATTTCCGAAGGCAAGAACCACTCCGCACCGCTTCTGGCAAGCCTTCGTGCGCAATTCGGTGATGCCGATGTAGAACTTGTGCAAACAAAAATTGATACGGTTTCGACCGTAGAGGCAAGCAATGACGGGCTTTTGCAGCTATCGTCCCAAACAGGCGCAGGTATCCGTGAATTGAAACAATTCCTTGCAACCAAGGCTGCATCGGCTTCGGGAGCAATGCAAGACACGCTTATCAATGCACGTCAGGCTGCTTTACTCACGCAAGCCGCAGAATCACTTGCGAAAGCACGGGAAGCAGCATTAGCGGGAGAATCGAATGAATTTACGGCGATTGATTTGCGCACGGCACTTAAAAACATTGGTGAAATCACAGGCGCAGTCTGGAATGATGACATTTTGAACGCTGTTTTTGGGAAATTTTGTATCGGGAAATAATGCCGATTTCTACCCCTTTTTCACTGCACGTTAGTAAGTATTTTTTTGCACAAAAAAACCCTGTAATACTGGTGATTACAGGGTTTTTGTTTTTTGTGACCCCGGATGGTTTCGAACCATCGGCCCTTTGATTAAAAGTCAAATGCTCTACCACTGAGCTACGGGGTCAGCCATTGCCTAATGCAATAGAATCACAAATATAGGGGGTTTTCGTATTTCCACAAAAAAATATTTTCGTTTGCCTAAATAAGCCTATTATTTTCAACAGAAAAAAGGGTGCTTTTTATGTTCATCCTCATACCATGAGCAACATTACTAATCCGTGATTTGGAAACTTGTGTATGCGCAGATGCGAAAAATTTCCTATTTTTGCGCTTCGTTATTGTCATCGTCATCGGATGCGTCATCCGCTTTTCTTCACACTTTTGAATTATCATCAACTATGCAACGCAATACCATTTCTCGCTTTATCGAAGAACATTTTCTCCATTTTAATGCAGCAGCGCTTGTTGATGCAGCAAAGGGGTACGAAAAACACCTTGCCGAAGGCGGAAAAATGATGATTACACTCGCCGGAGCAATGAGTACGGCAGAACTCGGAAAGACGCTTGCCGAGATGATTCGCCAAGACAAAGTACAGATTATTTCTTGCACGGGCGCGAATTTGGAAGAAGATATTATGAACCTCGTGGCGCACTCCCATTACAAGCGCGTTCCGCATTACCGCGATTTATCACCAAAAGACGAATGGGCGTTGCTCGAAGGCGGCTTTAACCGCGTTACCGACACCTGTATCCCCGAAGAAGAGGCATTTCGCCGTATCCAGAAGCACATTTTCAAACAATGGAAAGACGCTCAAGACAAGGGGAAACGCTATTTCCCGCACGAATTTATGTATAAAATGCTGCTTTCCGGCGAAATGCAGCAATACTACGAAATTGACCCCAAAAACTCGTGGATGATTGCTGCGGCGGAGAAAAATTTACCGATTATCGTGCCGGGCTGGGAAGATTCCACCATGGGCAATATTTTTGCTTCCTACTGCATCAAAGGCGAGTTGCAGCCAAGCGTGATGAAATCAGGGATTGAGTACATGATGTGGCTTTCCAAGTGGTATATTGACAATTCCAAAGGCAAGGGCGTTGGGTTCTTCCAAATTGGTGGCGGCATTGCAGGTGATTTCCCGATTTGCGTTGTGCCGATGCTCTACCAAGATATGGAAATGGAAGATATTCCCTTCTGGAGTTATTTCTGCCAAATTTCCGATTCGACCACAAGCTACGGCTCTTATTCCGGTGCTGTGCCAAACGAGAAAATTACGTGGGGGAAATTGGACATCACCACACCGAAATTTATTGTCGAGTCCGATGCAACCATCGTTGCACCGCTTATTTTCGCGTGGTTGTTGAATATGTAAGTTGGAAGTTTTAGATGTAGCCTGCCCTACAAGGCAGGCTACATCTCATTTTCTCCAATGTAGGACTTTCGCAAAACCATACTTTTGAGGCAAGGGGTTGAAACCCCTTGTTGCGTAAGTCATTGTTTAACAAGGGGCTTTAGCCCCTTGCGACTTGTGTTTGCGAAAGTCCTACAATGTATTCATCACAACTTCATCAACTTCTCCAACCGCTCCCGCGCCGTTTTTGCGAAATCATCTTCTCCGTGCTGTGCCATAACCAAACGATATATCTCCTTTGCCGATTCTACATCTTTTCCCGCTTCGTAACACAAGCCCAAATTGAGCAAGGCAAGTGTGTACCAATCTTCCAGCCCTGCAAACGTGTTTTTATTTTTCAAATATGCCGTGATTGCTTCGGCATATTTTTTTTCGCGTTGGTACATCTCGCCAATGCGGTATTGCGCTTCGGCAGCAAGTTCATCGGTGCGCGAAGAAGCAATCTGCTCCAACTGCGCACGGGCGCTGTCGTAAAGCGCGTTTTGGCGGAAAAACATCGCAACGCGGTAACGACACCTGTCGCCGTAATCCGAACCTTTGTAACGCTCTGCCACTTCGCGGTATTGCCGTAGAGCGCCTGTGGTATCGCCCCGTGCTTCCCGCATCAACGCTCGCTCGAAGGATGCCCTGACAGCCGCATCATCACCCGCATACAGCCGTTCTACCCGCGCAAAAGCGCTGTCAGCTTCGGCAAAACTTTGTGCTTGAGCCAGCATGAATGCTTGTGTTGTGGTTTGATTTAGTGCTTGCGCCTCGCGCTGTGCCTGCGCTAAACGGGCTTCGCGCTGTGCTGCGGTTTCGCGGGGATTGGTTTGTGGGGCGGTGCGCTGTGGTTGGGGCGGCGCGGGTGGGCGCTTTGCAAGGGCAATTTCTTTGCGGAGCAGCGCCGTTTCCAGCGCGGCACGAGGCGCTACGTTGCTTTGCGGATAGTCTTTTTCGACCCGTGCAAAGGCAGCAAACGCTTTTGTCGTATCATTCACAGAGGCATAACTGCGCCCGATTTGGTACATAGCTTCGGCATTACGAGGGTTTTGGCGGTTTTTCGTGATAAAATCTTCAAATTCCGCAGCCGCAGAGCTGAATTTTCCAGCATTGAAGAGCGTTTCCGCCTTTTTGAATTTCACTTCCTGCGAAAGCGTCGAGCCGGGGCTTGCGTTGATATATTTGTCCGTAACCGCCGATGCTGAATCTTCCTTGCCTTGCAACAAATAGCAATACTGCACGGCGTTCACAGCCTCCGGTGCAAGCGGATGAAGCGGAAACACGTCCGCAACGGCGCGGTATGCCTGAATTGCCGCGTCGTACTGCTCCAAATTAAAATAGCTGTCGCCCAGCGCATAATAGCTCCGCGCAGCCGCCGAACCTTGCGGATAGGCATCCAGCAAAGCACGAAATTCCTTCGCAGCATCGGCAAAACGGCGCTGTTGGAAAGAAATCCACGCCGCACCGTAGAGCGCATCGTCGGCAAGCGGCGAAGCAGAATACGACTTAGCGAAATCCCGCATTGCTTCCAGTGCTTGGTCGTATTCCTGCAAGCGGTAGAGCGATTGCCCAAGTTGAAACGCTGCGTATTCGCCCTGCTCGGATTTCGGCTGCAAACGGGCTGCTTGGCGGTACGATTCCGCAGCCGCACGGTAGTTTTTGGTGATGTACAGCCCGTCGCCTTTTCGAGCCAGCACATCAAGCGCAAAGCCGCTTTGCGGAAATTCTCGCAAAAGCCGCGTAAAAGTGGCAGAAGATTCATTAAACTGCCTGAGGCGAAATTGCGCCCAACCCAAGCCGTAGAGCGCTTCTTCGGCACGTCCGCTTGTCCCGTATTCGCTCAAAAACACCTGATACCCGCGCACGGCATTTTGCAACAATTCCGCTTGATATTCTGCTTCGACCGTCCAGAATGCCGCTTCGGTACGCTGGTTCAGCACGGTTTCATTATTGGGCGCATCGGGCAAATACGGATTGTCGTTCAAAAACCGCGTAAATTGCGTCATTGCATCGCGGTATTCCTTTGCACCAACGAGCGCTATTCCCCGCTTCAAAACTGCTTCGGCAAGATATTCATCGCGGTTGGAAAGTTCGTGTAACGGCACTTGCGCCAAAAGCTGCTCCGCACGTTCAAAGGAGCGTACCGCCAAGGAATACGCCTTTGCTTCGAGTGCAGTCTCACCCAACAGCAGGTTCACCCACATTTGTGTTGCAGCGTCGGGCGCTTCACGGGCGGCGCGTTCCAGCGTTTTTCGAGCATCGTCGTATTTGCCTTCCTGATAATACATTTCGCCCAATTCCAAGAGCGCTTCAGCAGGAAAAAGAAAATCCGATTGCACTGCCAGAGCGCTTAATTCCTTGCGTGCCGTCTCGCGGTCGCCTTTGCGCTTGAGACAAATTGTGCGGTACAGCCGCGCCACACCTGCCAAGCGCGAGTATTCGGGATTGGTCAAATCATCCGCTTCAATCACAATATCATACTCCTTCAGCGCAGCATCTATGCCGCTTTCGGAAGAATCCGCCAAGTTCAGCAACGCATACCCTTTGCCCAAACGCCCACGCATGGTGAGTGCGGAACGCGGAAATTCTTTCAACAGCGCTGTAAAACTCTGTAATGCCGCATCAAACCTTCTCGCGGCGGCATTCGCTTCACCGCGAATGTACAAAATCTGCTCACGGGCATTGTCGGCGTAACTTTGTGCTTCGTAGCTTTGGTTGCTTGGGGCTTGGTTGATTGGGGCTTGGTTGCTTGGTTGTTGGGTGTTTTTTGTGTTGTTGAAAACGATGGCGGCGGTTTCTAATTCTCCCAATGCACGAGCGGCACGGCGGTATTGCAGGTGATTCTGCGCAGCCCGTAAATGTGCAGCCAAACGGACATTGCCACGCGGATATTCAGCAATGATGCGGTCATAACGGGCGAGTGCCGTGTCGTATTGTTTCCGAAGTTCGGCGTATCGCGCCAATAAAAAAAGTGCGTCATCGGCGTATAAACCTCGTGGATAGAGGCTTACCGTGCGCTCAAATGCCGCTTGTGCGCTGTCAGAAAAATTCGGATTCGTAAAACTTTCCTGCAAAAAACATACGCCCTGCCAATACAGACCGTCCGCCATGAGCGGCTTGTATGCTGAGTCGCCCCGTGAAACAAGATTTTCTGAGGCTGATGCGCTGCTTTTTACAAAATATTCCCGTGCTTCCGCGTAGTTTTCCCGCTCCAAATGGCGCTTTGCGGCAAGTTCATACGCAAAAGGAAGAAGCGGGGAGTTCGGGCGGGTAAGAGCGAAACTGTCGAGTGTTCGCCACGCATGAACGTATTCATCGGGGTTTTCGGCACCGGCGCGAAATTGGGCATCCGCCAAAAGCAGCGTGGCACGGTCGTTTACAGGGGATTCCGGGAATTGTTTGCGCAGTGATATAATACGCTTTTCCACTTCCTGTTGAATATCCCTGCGAAACCACATCTCAGCATCCATCTGCCCCAGAGAGCCGTAAGGAAGCGGCATTTGAGAGATTTGGGCTTGAAGCACAACGATACAATTTGCCCACAAAAGAAATGCGAGAATGAAGCGGAAACGTGAATTGGTCGGAACTGTCACGAAGAAATGATGCGTCATGGTGTTTGCTGCCACGCGGGAATCATACAGCCTTTTTGCAAAAAGTCGGCATTGCATGAGGGGCTTCACATCGCCTCCAACGCTGATTCTACGCGCTCCAGAAGGCTTTTTACCGTTGCCGTGAGTGCCTCGCGTTCATTCGCGGTTATATGAATACTCTGCTCTGCAAGGCGCTCTAAATCTTGTGTGCGGCGTTGTTCCACTTCTAAAATCTCTGCTTGTTCGCGGTTTTTTGCTTGCAGCAATGCGATTTCTTCCGCAAGTGCGGTGCGTTGCTGCTCGGTATCTTCGGCGTGTGCGTCCAGCATTTGCTGGTGTTGTAGGCGTGTTTCGTGCAGTTGCGTTTTGAGATTTTCGATTGCTGTTTCGTAACGATTTTTTGCAGAAGCAAGTTCAGAACTGAGATTGGATGAGGCTTCTTGACGGGCTTGCTCCAAATCGTGCGCAAGTTTTTGTTCAAATTCTTGCGTCAGTTGCTCGGTCAGATTCTGCGTCAGTTGTTCTGTCAAAACCTTTTCGGCATCTTGCAATTCGGTGATACGCTGTGTCTGCTCTTCGGCGATTTGCTGCCATGTTTGCGACTCCTGCTCCGCTTTTTCGAGTGCGGTACGAAGTTGAGTACGCTCTTCGGTTAAAACGCTGATGCGCTCATTGCTTTCACTGGCAAAGCGCTTAGATTCTTCGAGTTGCATCGTCATTTCTCCGCTATGCAGCCTTGCTTCTTCGACTTTGCGCTCCATTACTTGTTGGTCTTCTTCGACTTGCTTTTCTAAGGCTTGCAAACGCCAGCGTAACTGCTCATTTTCTTCAAAGAGCGTGTTTCTTTCGGTGCGCAAATCATCCAATTCCGCTTTTGCTTCATCTACTTCGGTAGCCACATTCAGCGCCTGTTGGCGGCTTTGCGCTAAATCATGTTTGAGCGCCTCGGATGCACTGAGAAACTGCTCTTGCTCCGCTTTCGCCTCGTCTTGCAGTTTGGCAAGTTGTTCACGAAGCGCTGTATTTTCCTCTGTTCGTGCCGAAAGTACGGCTTCTTGTTCGCTGTAAAGACTGCGAAGTTCCTGAATCGTTTCTTCGTGTTGGCGGGTGAGGATACGATGTTCGGACTGCTCACCTTGCAGCGCCTCATGGTCATGTTGCCATTGTTTCAGTTCCGTTTGTAAATGTTCGGTGTATGCTTGAAGTTTCGCATGGCGCTCATGCTCTTGCTGCATTTGCTCATTCAGCGTATGGTATTTTTGCGCAAACGCCTTGTTTTCGGTCTGTGTGGCAGTATTCGCCTGCGCAACCTCTCGAATCACGTTCCAGAGGTTCATCACAATCGCTTGTATTTCTGCGCTGGGTTTGATTTCTGAAGCCATATAACGAACAAAGAAAAATGGACGGAATGATAAGGATAATCTGTGTTGTCAAACGTCACAATTTAACAGTTTCCCAGCATTTGTGGTGAAAAATTTATGGCGAAAAATTGGTGGTAAAAAACGTTTGCAACAAGCCGATATGCGGTGAACCTGACCATGACACTTGTTTTTAACAATACTGCTTATGCCACAAGGCAAGATTCAGCAAGGCGTAGAGCGACTTTCCGTCATTTCGTGCGCCGCTTTGGTGCTGTTGCATCATGCGTTGAAGCATTACTTTGTCGAAAATACCGTCTTTAACGAGCCTTGATTCCAAGACCTCATGCTCCCAATAATTTTTTAATGGTTTGCGAAACCACTCGTTTACAGGCGCGGCAAAGCCTTGTTTGGGGCGATAAATGATGTCTCTTGGCAAAATATCGGCGACAGCCCGCTTCAAAAGATGCTTCGTTTCGCCGCCTTCGTGCATCAAACGTTGTACTTTCAGGCTTTCGGGCAGCGTCATAGTGTATTCCACCAAACGGTGGTCGAGAAACGGTACACGCGCTTCCAAACTATGCGCCATTGAAACCTTATCAACCCGCATCAGCAGGAGTTCCGGCAGCCGATGGCGAAACTCAAACCACGCCATTTGTGTGAGGAAATCGGCATCGGGCTTTTTCGCAAGAATCTCAGCATTGATGCGCTCTGCAAGGTTGTCCGATGTTTGGGCATAGTTCTGAAATTTTTGTGCAAACAAACGTTCTTGAAGCGTTGCCGCCATATCTACGCCTCCGCCCCGGTAGAGCGTCGTTCCCAAAGCGCCACGCCGGAGATAATCAAGCGCTAAAAACTGACCGCGATGAGAAAATACGGGCTTTGCAAGCGAGTACGCAGCGCGGCGCATTGATTCGGGCATTGCACCAAACCATTTCCACCAAGACCGATAAAACCTCAGCTCGCGGTGCATCCACGCATAACCCGCAAACTGCTCATCGCTGCCCTCGCCCACTTGCACAACGATTGTCCCGCTTTCGCGCGTCAATTTGCTCACAAAATTCAGGGGAATACACACGGGGTCGCCGTTTGGCTCGTCTTCATGCCACGCAAGGCGCTCCATGACTTCAAGCGCGTCATTGTGGTCAATCAAAATTTCGTGATGATTGGTTCGGTACAAGTCCGCAACACGCCGTGCATACTGCATTTCGTTGTATTTCTCCAATTCTTTGAATCCCACTGAAAAGGTGTCCACAGGGCGATTCATAAGTTCAGCCATGAGTGCAACATTGGTGCTGGAATCAATACCACCACTTAAAAACACACCAAACGGCACATCACTCATCATACGGTCTTTCACAGCCTGCCTCAAAAGCCGCATGATTTCTTGCTGCACATCTTCGGAGCTTGGGTTTTGGTTACTTGGAGCTTGGGGACTTGCGTTTAGGGGATTCCAGTATTCTTCGGTGTGGAGCGTACCATCTTTAGCGAGGCGGAGAAAGTTTCCGGGTGCAAGTTTGTGAATATTCTGAAAAAGTGTTGTTTCGCCTGTCATCGAATATGCGAGGTAATTCGGCAATTCCTCCATATTGAGCGAAGCGCTTATTTGCTCATGTTGCAGAATTGCTTTGATTTCTGAGGCAAATAAAAAACGTCCCCCTTGCTGCGTAAAATAAAGCGGTTTGATACCAATGCGGTCACGGGCGCAGAACAGTTCTTGTTTGTGGTCATCCCAAATTGCCAAACCCCACATACCAATCATTTTCGGGAGTAATTGTTCGCCCCATTCGGCAAAACCATACAAAATCGTCTCGGTATCGCTTTCGGAGCGGTATCGGTAGCCTTTTGCTTCCAGTTCTGAGCGCAATGCGCGGTGGTTATAGATTTCGCCGTTGAAGACAATCGTAAAACGCCCGTCGGGAGTGGTCATGGGCTGATGCCCGTTAGCAGAAAGGTCAATGATAGCGAGGCGGCGAAAGGCAAATCCTGCGCGGCGATTGGGCGAAATCCACTGCCCTTCGTCATCGGGTCCCCTGTGCGCAATGACATCGCTCATTCGCCTCAGCAGGGCTTGGGAAAGCGTTGGTTCGGTGGCTGCGTATTCGATAATTCCTGCGATTCCGCACATACAGCGTGAAATTGGTGGAAGGAAGTTTTGATGCAAATTGTTGATGCAGAGTTTTGATGCAAATTAACTATAAAGTAACTGTTTAGGTCACAAATTTTTGACGCAGATTTTCATGATTCAACAGATTTTTATGATTGTACAAGTACAAACGACAACCCGAAAACTATCCCGAAAGCTGCTCAAAATCAGCGTAATCAGTTTAATCATGATAATCTGCGTCGAAGAGCTAAATAGTTACACTATAAAACCGAAAGGCGCAAAAGCCGTTTCGTGAACGAACTTTTGCGCCGTTGAGATTTGATTCCACGTGATGTTTTTGTTATTTCTCAAACCTCACACAAGCAAGGCGTAAAGCAGGATTGCAACAAGAGAAAAGCGAATACCTTTGCGAATCGGTTTGGAATTACGTTGGAAATAATCCAGAATGTATGCGCTCACGAGAGTAAATCCTACCACAGCCAGAGCGACAAATGCTCCTTCTGCAAGGGTTAAAGAGCGATACGCAGCCCCCCGCGCAATGCCGCCGAACCATGGTGTGCCGAAAAGTAAGATAAGATGCGCGGTGTAGATGTAGAGCGATTTTTTGCCCAAGCGCGAGTAGTATTCTTCAAAGCGGCGCGTGTAACGGTACAAATACGTCAAAGCGCCCATCGCAAGCAGCACACAGCCAATACGAATCATCGCAAAATGTGGGCTGGTTAAATAGTAATCATGCTGCGCATAGACGGTCAGAGGAAGGTATGTTCCCGCTATGCCCAGCACTAAAGCAAGCACACCAAACCCAAAGGCATAAAGCGGAAAGTGCTTCTCGCGCTCACTGGCAGGAATTTCCGCCAAAAGCGTTCCCACGCCAACACCAACGAACATATACGCCGAAAAAGGCAGAAGCGTAAAGAGAGAGCCGTGTTTGAAGGAAAAATATGCACCCAACCATTCCGGCAGTACAGCAAACCAATTCATCGTATCGGCAACGGGCGCGAAAAGGAGAATGACTGCGGCAATACCAAGCGACCAATAGGCAAATTCGCGGTTGTTTTTTGTAGCGTTCATCAAAACCATCGTTGCAATGAGCGTTACGCCTGACACGTGAAGGATATTGGTCTGGAAGAAAGCACGCCAGCCGTCCGGCGGAACAAAGGGTAAATCAAAAATGCGATTTGCGGGAAAGACGAGTAAATACCCGATAGCAACAAGAATAAAGCCCCATTCTATGCGCTTTTGAAAGATTTTTGCTGGGATATTGCCGTTTTCATCACGTTTGGTAGCAAAGACTTGGACTGCACCGGAAATAATCAAAAACGTAGGTGCAGTTAGCCCTCGAAGGAAATGCCAGATGTTCCAAGGAAATTCGGCAAGATTCAAGAACTGTGATGAAACCATCGCATCGAGCGTATGCCCCTGCATCATCATGACCATTGCGACAAGGCGAACAAGGTCAAGAATATAGAAACGTTGTGGTTTGGTGCTGTTGGAATTGGTGAACATTGCAGCAAAAAAGAGAAAACGCAAAGTGAAAATGTAGCAATAATGACGTGATACGACTTTACAAAATTGTGCCAAACTTTCTGCATCCACAATGTATAAACGGTTAATTTTTATTCATTTTTCGTGATGAAACGGAGGCACTTGACCGAAAATTTTCACAGAAGCAGTGATATATTCGAGAAAAATATTCACCAAGTTCGTAATCAACGTTTGTTTAATCACAAATTAAGTGCTAGATTCAGATTCTGGTTTTACGCATATACAGTTGCATATCAGAATTTGTCGTTCGCTAGTGTTCTTGAATAAGTACGCAATTTCGGCACGGTAAAGGTTACCAAAGGTTGCCCGGTTATGGCTAAAAAAGCATCTCCATCCGCTACAACCCAAACATCCACAGCAGTTGCTCCAAAGCGCTCTAAAGCAAAGAGTGATATATCGAAGCATACTGCCTTGACATCCACACAAGCGCCCATTAGTGAGAATTTGAGCGCAGAGGAGCGTATTGCCCTTTTAGAACAACGCCTTGCAGATGAAATAACTCGGCGTACCGACTTGGAATCACGCTTGCAACGCTCAACACGCGAGTTTGAGTATCTTTTGCAACAGCGCACCGAGCTTCTACAAGAACTTGTCATGCAACTTCAAACCGAAATTGGTCAGCGTGATTCGGTCGAAGTGCAACTGCGGAAGCGTACCGATGTGATGCACGATTTTATCAAGCAACTTGAACAAGAGATGGAGGAACGACGGGACGCTGAAGCGAGTTTACGCCTGAGTGAGGAGCGTTTTCGGAATGTTATTGAAAAATCTCCTGTCGGCATTTGCATTACGAACAGCGAAAGCGTTTTTGAATATGTGAACCCCGCCTATTGCGCTCTGTTTGGCTATGAAGCACACGAACTCAAGGGCAAACCCTTTACAATTCTCTTTAGTAAGGAAGAGACAGAAGCTGCACAAACGCTGTATCGCCGTATTTTTGAAGGTAAGACGGAAATGCGCGGCGAGCGCACCTTACAAACGAAACAAGGGCAGCCAATCACGGTTTTAACGGACTCCGTGCATAGTGATAGCGGCGAAGGTGGCGAAAAAGGAAAACAACTTCTGGTGTTTGTGTTGGACATTACACGCCGCAAACAAGCAGAAGATATGCTGCGCAGAGCAAAAGTGATTATTGACAAAAGCCCTGCGGTGATTTATCAGTTTGCGCTCAAACCGAACTACCCACTTGAATTTGTTAGCGATAATATCAAACAATTCGGCTTCAGCGCGGGTGATTTTACCTCCGGTGCAATCTCGTTTTTACATCATGTTCATCCCGATGACCGTGAAAAAGTGTTCGACAGTTTTCGGCATTTATCCAAGACCAAGTCGGAACATTTACGCCGCGAATATCGTCTTATTACTGCCAAAGGGCGCACCGCATGGGTGGAAGATAATCTTATGGCGGTTTATGACAATAACGGAACAGTTATTGCCTATCAGGGTGTTTTGCTTGATATAGATGAGCGTCGTCGTGCGGAAGAAGAAATCAACAAAGCCTTATTGAAAGAAAAAGAACTTATCGAACTTAAAACCCGCTTTGTTACTATTGCCTCGCATGAGTTCCGTACACCACTTACATCTATTTTGCTTTCGGTCGGCATTTTGCGTGATTTTGGTCATATGCTTACCGAAGAAGAACGTACCGAAAGTCTGGCGAGAATTAGCAACGGCGTTCACCATATGACCGGATTGCTGGATGATTTGCTTATGTTCGGCAGAGCTGAAGCCGGTGATATTCGCCCGAAAAAATCACCACTGAAAATACGCTCTTGGTGCGCTGATTTTGCCGCACAAGTGCAAGAGCGTTACGGCAAAAAACACACACTGCTCTACGCTCCACCGACCCGTGAACAAGAGTTCGTCGTGGATGAAGGAATGATGCGGCAAATACTGGAACATCTGCTTTCCAATGCCGATAAATTCTCACCCGAAGGTGCACCGATTTATTTCAATGTGAATCTGGACGATGAAAAAATCATTATCAACGTGCAAGATAGCGGTATTGGTATTCCCAAAGAAGATTTACCACGCATTTTTGAGCCGTTTCATCGCGGAACGAATATCGGTAACATCGGTGGAACAGGCATGGGACTCGCTATTGTACAGAAAATGGTCGTGTTCCTACATGGAGATATTGTTGTACAAAGCGATATTGGCAAAGGCACGACGTTTACCGTAACATTGCCTTTGACAAGACACCAAGTCTAAGAATAACCGGATTCTATTTGCAACAGAATTTTTTGTACAAAATTATTGCACAAATCCTGTAGATTCGTTTGGACAGGTACATAAGGACTGTTAATTTTACGTGTTTTCCTACTTACGTTACATTTATCAAGTTTTATGAAGAAAATTCTCGTTATTGAGGATGATGAATCCATCCGCCGCAGTGTCGGAATGATGCTCCGTATCTCAGGTTTTGAGGCTTTTTACGCAGAAAACGGTTCTATCGGTTTGCAAATGGCAACCCAAAGTATGCCTGATGTCATCATCTGTGATATTGCGATGCCCGTGATGGATGGCTACGGCTTTATTCAAGAACTCCGTAAAAATCCTGCTACGACGAAAATTCCCGTCGTATTTCTGACGGCAAAAGCATCGGAAGAAGATGTTGCTAAAGGCAAAGCACTCGGCGCAAATGCGTATCTTACAAAGCCAATTTGGCCCGCAGATTTGCTGAAAATTGTACAAGAGCAGCTTGGTCAAAGCACCTAAACCTTGCCCGTAAGCAATAGCCCCATAATTGCATACACTAATTTTCGCCGACAAGCGTTTCATTGCTTTGTGAAACGCCTGTTGCGTCATCACATCCGTACTGTTTTGTTTAATGTTGTATGCCTCACTGTAGCTATTGCTTTTTTGATTTTCAAATAGTTGATATGCAAACAGTTGATACAGCAATTTGAAACAGTTCCACCGAATAATTCGATGAAGTTTACTTTCACATTTTTTCCACACGAGGTTTTTCCATGTCCCACAAAATTCGCCGTGTTGCCGTTATCGGCTCAGGCACAATGGGTGCTGCAATCGCTGCACACGTCGCAAATGCCGGTATTCCGGTATTGATGCTGGATATTCCCGCGAAAGAAGGCAATGACCGCAATGCAATCGGCAAAGCAGGTTTGGAACGCGCTACCAAAGCAAAACCCGCTTCCTTTATGAGCAAAGACCGTGTGCGCCTTATTTCCGTTGGCAACACTGAAGACGACATCGCTAAACTTGCAGAGGTTGATTGGGTGGTTGAAGCAGTTTTGGAAGATTTGACGATTAAGCGCCAACTGTGGGAAAAAGTTGATAAGCACATCTCGCCAACAGCTATCATTAGTTCTAACTCAAGCGGTATTCCCATGCACCTCCAAATGGAAGGGCGCTCCGAATCTTTCCGCAAGCGTTTTATCGGTGCGCACTTTTTTACGCCGCCTCGTTATATGCACCTTTTGGAGCTTATTCCCACTAAAGAAACCGCACCCGAAGTTATTGAAGAATTGAAATTTTTCGGCGACCACGTGCTTGGCAAAGGTATCGTTATTGCGAACGACGTGCCGGGCTTTGTAGCGAACCGTGTGGGCGTATATTCGCTGGTTAAAGCGATGAACATTATGATTGAAATGGGCTTGAAGCAAGATGTGGTGGATGTTCTAACGGGTCCGATTTTGGGACGTGCTTCCAGCGCTACCTTCCGCACCGCGGATTTGAGCGGTATTGACATCATTTACCACGTCACCAAAGGCTTGAAAGATTCGACAGGCGAAGACTTTGAAATTCCGGCAATCGTAAGCAAAATGCTCGAAGCAAAACTGCTCGGAGAAAAGACCAAATCAGGCTTTTACAAAGCCACCCGCGACGAAAAGGGCAAACGCAAAATTCTTGCGCTGAATTTCGACACACTTGAATACGAAGACAGGGGCAAAACAAAAATTGCCGACTTAGAAAAAGTCAAAGAGAAACCGCTTGCAGACCGCATCAAAGCTGCTTTTGCGATGCAAGACACCAATGGCGAATTTATCCGCCGCACAACTTTTGAAATGATTCATTACGCAGCAAGCAAAGTCGGCGTTGTGGCAAATTCTTACATCGAAATTGACAACGGCTTGTGCTGGGGCTTCGGCTGGGAATGTGGACCATTTGAGACCTGCGATATTCTGGGCTTGGATACAGTGATTGCGGGTATTAAGGCGCTTGGTAAGGATGTTCCGGCAATTTTGGACGAATATGCAAGCAAAGGACTAAAATTCTACCCTGAAGACAAACCTATGCCGCGTCCGCAAGGTGTGGTGCATATTCCCGATGTGCGCAAAGATGCAAAGAAAATTATCAAAGGGCTGGACAATGCCAGCATTTTAGACATCGGCGACGGTGTGTTGTTGCTGGAAAAACATACCAAGATGAACGTTCTGACGCAAGACGTTACGACACTCATGGAATTTGCGGCAGAATATATTCCTAAAAACGGCTACGCAGGGCTTGTCATTGGTAATCAAGGTGATAATTTCTGTGCCGGCGCGAATGTTTTGGTTATGGCGATGGGAGCGCAAGCGGGACAGTTCGATGCTATTGATGCTGAAATGATTCGCTTCCAAACCGCTATTCGTGCCTTGCGCTATGCGCCTTTCCCAATCGTTTCCGCACCGTTTAACATGGCTTTAGGTGGCGGCGTAGAAATTACGATGCTTGCCGACGACCGCGTAGCAAGTGCAGAAACCTACATGGGCTTAGTCGAAGCAGGTGTAGGCTTGATTCCTGCCGGAGGCGGTTGCACGGAACTTCTCTGGCGTTTCAACCAACAACTCCACCCCGACGCAGACCCGTTTGAATCCGTCAAACGCGCATTCCAGCTTATTTCGATGGCAAAAGTTTCTACTTCAGCGTATGAAGCACAGGAACTTGGTTTGCTCTTGCCGACGGACATTATCACCATGAACCGTCAGCGCGTTATTGCCGATGCAAAGCGCCGTGTGCTGGAACTTGCCGTTGATTATGTCGCCCCGCTACCGCGTCGCATCAAGGTTTTGGGCGAAGCGGCTTATGCGAACTTGTCTATGGCTATTTGGGGTATGCGGGAGGCAAACTATATCAGCGATTATGATATGCACCTCGCAAAGCAGCTTGCACGTGTGCTTTCCGGCGGCACACAAAACTTTGCGACCGAAGTCAGCGAAGAATATATGCACGATTTGGAGCGCGAAGTTTTTGTGGATCTTTGGAAACAACCCAAAACACAAGAGCGCGTTATGGCGATGCTGACAACAGGAAAGCCGCTTCGTAACTAGGATTACGACAAGTTGAACAAACGGTCAATTACGCAGCGAGGCTGGAATCACGGTGATTCCAGCCTCGCTGCATTTTGATACGTTCTGTCGCTTTTCAAGTATTTTCCAACAATTAGGTCTCAATGTGGAATTGCTGACGCTCTGTCGAACCCGAAAGCGCGGTTGTCGAAGATTGTCCGGCGCTGATGGTTTCGGCAATCAAATCGAAATAGCCCGTGCCAACTTCGCGTTGGTGTTTGACTGCTGTGTAACCGCGTGATTCCGCCGCAAATTCTGCTTCTTGCAATTCCGAATATGCTGCCATGCCTCTGTCGCGGTAGCCGCTTGCAAGGTTGAACATTGAAAAATTCAGCGCGTGGAATCCTGCCAATGTTACAAATTGGAACTTGTAACCCATTGCGCCTAATTCGCGCTGGAATACGGCAATTTCACTTGGTGTAAGGTTGCGCTTCCAATTAAACGACGGCGAACAGTTGTATGCCAGCATTTTGCCCGGAAACTGCGCGTGGACTGCCTCGGCGAACTTTTTCGCTTCCTGCATATCGGGCGTTGCCGTTTCGCACCACAGCACATCGGCATAAGGACCATAGCTGATGGCGCGGGCAATCGCAGCGTCAATGCCGGGTTTCAAACGATAAAAGCCTTCGATTGTGCGCTCACCCGTGCAGAAAGCTTTGTCGCGGTCATCAACATCGCTTGTGAGCAAGTCTGCCGCATTCGCATCGGTGCGAGCGATAAGCACCGTCGGTACGCTGCTCATATCTGCTGCCAGACGTGCCGCAGTCAAGGTGCGAATAAAATGCGATGTGGGAATAAGCACTTTGCCGCCCAAGTGACCGCATTTTTTCTCCGATGCAAGTTGGTCTTCAAAATGCACAGCACCCGCACCAGCTTCAATCATCAATTTCATCAATTCAAACGCATTGAGCGGACCACCGAAACCCGCTTCTGCGTCTGCAACAATCGGTGCCATCCAATGCGTTGAAGTATCACCTTCAGAGTAAGCAATTTGGTCAGCACGGCGGAGTGCGTTATTGATACGCCGCACCACATCGGGAACACTGTTTGCAGGATAAAGACTTTGGTCGGGGTACATCTGTCCGCCCATGTTGGCATCGGCAGCGACTTGCCAGCCCGAAAGATATATTGCTTTCAAGCCTGCTTTGACCATCTGCATTGCTTGATTGCCCGACAATGCTCCCAAAGCGTGTACATAATCTTCGGTGGTCATCAGTTCCCAAAGGCGCTTCGCGCCTTGTTCCGCGAGTGAATATTGAATTTCTACCGTTCCGCGCAATTTTACGACATCCTCTGCCGAATAGTTACGAACAATCCCTTTCCAGCGTGGGTGCGTATGCCATTCCTGCGCAAGTTGCTGTGCTGTTTTCATAATACTCCTCCGACGTGATAGAAAAAAGTGGTGTAAATAGAATTGTGAATGTTCACCAAACTTTTTGCACTTGTCTTAGTATGATGGGTAAGCAATGTTGGGAATGGCTGTCTTGATTTTGATTCAGCATCAAGTGTATAAAACCGCAAATTTCATACATTTTTATCTTTAATTACTCACACACAATTCCTCATTCCGTTTGCTTATTATCATTCAACGACTTGATGTCGCTCAAATGCAAATTGCTTCTGGTAAAATAAGAAAAAAGAATATTCTTCAAAAGCGAAAATTTACTCTAAGCGAAATTTTTTTATTTTTTCGCTGTTGATATATCAACTATTTTTTCGAGAACGGCTCGAAAGTTATTATTAGAGATTTTTAGTACCTAACGCTTTCTTCTATTGGTAGCTTGAGACTTCTTGTCTGTGAGGTTTTGTGCGGGTTTCACTGACAAGAAGTCTCAATCTACCGAAGCCTGTTTTTTTTGTAACAGTAATAGAGAGGGCGTAAAATCTACATTTGTAAAAAAGCGTTAGGAACTAAAAAAGCGACGCAAAAAGAAAAGATGCGTATTTCTGGAGCCTTAGAACCATCAATCAATGAAAAAACGATACGGACGAAAAAATCTCTCTATCAAGAGCCGAATTGCGTATATTTGCTGAAAGATAACGATTTTTCGGGATGAATTTGA
The DNA here is from genome assembly GCA_025455065.1 of Candidatus Kapaibacterium sp. GTDB lineage: Bacteria > Bacteroidota > Ignavibacteria > Kapaibacteriales > UBA4661 > PH2015. The sequence continues at coordinate 44,341 of JALONG010000005.1, forward strand.
CTAATACAATGGAGATTACCGAGTTATTCGCATTTATTTCGTTTTCCGTCGGATTGCCGACCGTTATTGCAGCATGGGCGCTGGGAAAGCGCTATTTGAACATTATTGAGCGGCGAACGGAAATTCAACAACAAGAACTCGCCGTTACAGAGCGGCGCTTGATTTTGGAAGAACGTGAGCGCGAGTTGGAAATGTATAAATTGGAATTAGAAATTCGTCAGTTGGAAAAAAATTCCGGTGAGCAGTCCAAATTGCCGGAATAAACTACGTTGGTACAGTGTGAATTTACCTTAACTTAGGTTTACCCTGTTTCTACCATTATCATCATTAGGTTGCTTCCACCAAAAATTATGGCAAAACAGAATTACACGATTTTGATTGTTGATGACGACCCCGCCGTTCAAACGGCTTGTAGCGCACTGAGCGAGCACTACGAGAACGTCGTGTTTTTTAACGAACCGGACTATACAAAAGCCTTTGCTAATGTCGAAAAACTTCGCCCCGACCTTGTGTTGCTGGATGTCTATATGGGCGATAAAATGTGCTTTGATGCCTTAGATATGTTGCATGACAGGGGGCTGAAAATTCCGTCTATAATTATGACCGGCTCTTCCGATATTCGCATCGCCGTTCACGCCTTAAAATCCGGTGCAGAAGATTTTATCGTCAAACCTTTGGACCCGATTCAGGTAGAATCTGCCGTACAACGTGCTTTGCGGAATCATGATTTGCGCCGTCAAATGGACGTTTTGCAAGAACGCCTCCAAGAAGAAGAACAAAACGAACTGCTCGGAAACTCAGAAACCATGCGTCTAGTCAAGCAGTTTGCCGATATTTTCGCACAAACCGACGATACCACAGTCCTCATTTTAGGCGAATCCGGCACGGGCAAAGAACTTATGGCGCGGTATATTCACCGCCGTTCGCCTCGCGCAAGTGGTCCTTTTGTCTCGGTGAATTGCGGCGCTATTCCAAGAGAATTGGCAGAGAACGAACTTTTTGGCTATGAGCGCGGCGCATTTACGGGTGCTACGGAAAAAGTGAAGCAGGGCCGCTTTGAAATGGCACATAGAGGAACAATTTTGCTGGATGAAGTCGGTGAACTGAGTTATGAAATGCAGATTAAATTATTGCGCGTTTTGCAAGAACGTTCATTTTATCGGCTTGGCGGCAATAAAGAAGTTTCGGTGAATGTGCGCGTCATTGCAGCAACAAACCGCAATTTGGAAAAAATGGTCGAAGAAGGAAAATTCCGCGAAGACTTGTATTTCCGCCTCAATGTGGGAACAATTATGATGCCGCCGCTTCGGGAACGCCCGGGCGACATTATGCTTTTGGCAACGGCGTTTTTGAACGAGTTCAACAAAAAATTCGGTAAGCGCATTAGCGGCTTTACGCCTGACGCAATCGAAGCGCTGGAATCCTATGAATGGAAAGGTAACGTCCGCGAACTCCGCAATGCGATTGAGCGCATAACGCTTTTAGAATCCGGCGACATGATAACGAAAGATTCCATTCGCTTTTTGCGCGTCGGCACAGGAACAGCGGCTTCGCTTACTCAACTCGCCAACGGACAGCACACGCTGACGCTCTCCAAGCAAGGTGCAGTACTGGAAAACGTCATGCGCGACCTTTTGGAACAGACCTTAAAACTCGCAGAAGGCAATCAAACCCAAGCCGCAAAAATGCTCGGCATCACCCGTGCAGTGCTGAAAACCCGCATGGAACAATTTGGCTTGGTTGGGAATGACGGTGAATAAAGAAATTTGATGAGGTATTTTTTTAAAACCTCAAATTTAATTCTGCTCCGTCGAAAGTTTACCGCCGCTTGTGTCAATCGGCACGGGATATTTGCCCGTAAAACACGCCGTGCAGTATTCGGCATCTTGGGGAACGGATGCCAAAAGTTTTTCGACTGACAGATACCGCACAGAATCTGCCTCCACAGCTTTGGCAATTTCTTCTTCGTTATTGTGATATTGATTAGCGATGAGTTCTTCGCGGTCAGGAAAATCCATGCCGTATTGACAAGGATGCGTTACGGGCGGCGAAGAAATGCGCAAGTGTACCTCACGAGGACCGGCTTCGCGGACTAAACGCACGATAGAACGAGACGTAGTGCCACGTACAATCGAATCATCAATAAGCACCACTTTCCGATTATTCAGCACTCCGCGCACAGTATTAAACTTCGTTTTTACCTTAAACTCACGCTGGTCTTGCCCGGGAGCAATAAAGGTGCGACCAACGTAATGACTGCGAATCAGTCCAATTTCGTACCGCGTCGGCACACCTTGTTTTGTGGCACTTTGCGCAAAGCCGATAGTAGCTGTGTTTGCGCTGTCCGGCACGGCTATTGCTCTCACGGGTTCAACGTCGTTATCCGGCAACACGGGGTGTTCTTCCGCAAGTGCCTTACCGAGTTTGCGGCGTACTTTATCCACGTTATGCCCGAAAATACGGCTGTCGGGACGGGAAAAATAAATGTACTCAAAAATACAGTGACATGATTTTGGCGTAGTTTTTTCAATCGGAAATGACTTGATTTCTCCTGTTTCCACGGTCATGCGGTCAATCATAATAATTTCGTTATGCCCCACTTCCCGCACAAATTCTGCACTGACAATATCCAACGCACACGTTTCCGAAACGACAAAATAGGCATATTCTTCCTTACCATTCATTTCTACTTTTTTCCGCCCGATGCACAAAGGGCGGAAACCATGCGGGTCTCTGGCAGCATAAAGCGCATTTTCGGTCAAAACAACGAGTGAATATGCGCCTTTGGCGGTGTGCAGCGATTCGTGAAGTTGCGCAAACTGCGTTTTTGCTTTGCTGCGAGCGATAAGATGCAAAAAAAGCTCGCTGTCGGTTGTGGTTTGAAAAATCGCACCGTCATTTTGAAGTTGTTCCCGCAAAAGCCGTGTATTGGTCAGGTTTCCATTATGTGCCAAAGCGATATTTCCCGCACGGTACTTAATCCAAAACGGCTGAATGTTCGCAATTTTTGAACTGCCGGTTGTGGAATAGCGATTATGCCCAATGGAAGCCGTTCCCGCCAAGTGTTCGGTTAAAATTCCCTGCTCCGAAAACACATCCAACACCAACCCCTCATCTTTATGCGCCGTGAAGCGGACTTTGCTATCGTCAAACGTCCGAGCGGCAACAATTCCTGCGGCTTCCTGACCGCGATGCTGCAAGGCGTGAAGCGCGTAGTACGTCATCAGCGCTGCCTGCGGATGATTAAAAACTCCCACAACACCGCAATTACACTGCGGTTTGTCTAAATTTTCCCGAAAACGCCGTAAAACCTCGGCTGCCGGGGATTCTTGCGAAGGAGAAAATGAGGCGGGATTCGTGAGATCCAATGGCTCTTCAAAGGGTTTAACGGGAGCAGTAGGGCGCTGCGAAGGCATGATGGGTGTGAAAATGATGGTGAAAAATGCGAAGTCATTGCTTGGAGCGGCTGGTAATTGCAAGACCAAACCACACACAAAATTACGAAAATTGCTTTGGCTGCGATGCAGAATAATTGCCCTACTCACACAAATCACCCCCGAATCGGCACGGCGACGGCATCAAACAGTTCTACAATCATTTTGTCTAAATCGGGTAATTCTGCTTTGGGCTGTTGTTGTGCGCTTGGCGCAGCGCTGCTCTTGTTTTCACTATCGCCATTGGCAAGGGGAAAATCTGTGGGAAATAGTGGGGAAAATTCGTTCAAAGGCTCTTCCGTGCTGAACAGTGAAGCCGTTTTGTCTTGCGAACCGCCTTGTACGCGCACCCCAACGTCATTGCCAAATGCTGCGGTCAAAATTTGCCGTAGTTGCGCTTGCTTTTCCACGAGTTTATCGGCAACAAAACCCATTGCACAGTGGAAAATAATCTCACCGTCATTACAACCGGCACGCACCATTTCCGGTTGTTGGATATAGGTTTTAACGGCTGCATCGGTCGTTTCATCATCGGTAAGCACCTGTAACCAGCGCTGTTGAAGGTCGGCAGCAGAAACAAAACGTTTTGGTGTGGGTTTTCCAACGGTTTCAACAGGATCTCCCAACTTCTCCCCAACGTTTTCCACATTTTTGGGGTTTTCCCCAACGTTTTCCACACTTTTTCCCTCAATCTTTTTTCCCTCAACTTCGCTTGCAAAAGGATTTGCTTGAGGTTGAGAAGTATTATTTGATGGAGCAATATTGTGTTGTTGAGAAATCGAACTATGCGTTTCAGCCTCAAAACCCAGATTTGACACGGTTTGTGGACGCTCTTGCGGAACTTGGGCAGGAATGATTTTTTGCGGAGTAGGCGCGAAAACCTGACCAATGCTTAGTTCTCCTTGCTCAAGTTTTTTTTTTAGCTCGGCTAGTTCAGCGAGAAGTTCGGAGATTTGGACTGCGGAATCAAGTTTTGCCATTTGCACCAATGCAAATTCAAAGCGCAACCGAGGCTGCGGAGCAAAGCGCAACGCCTGTTCGGTGTTCATAATTATCGTCATAAATTGCAGCGTATCGGCTTGCGTAAAGTGCGCAGCTTCGGCGATATACTGTTCGCGGTGAAGTTTCGAGGCTTCAATGAGTGTGCTGCTCTGCGTCGCCAGCACAGTAAGAATGTTGCGAAAATGCTCCGCAAGCCCGTGCAGACACTCTTGCAAGTCGTAACCCCGCATAAACACTTCGCGGGCAATGCCTAAAATCGTTGCAACGTCGTGCTGACGAATCGCCCGACCCAAGGTGAAGTAAAATTCGGTGTCAATAAGGTTTAATGCCTCATTGACGCGGGAATACTCGACATCGCGTCCGCAAAAAGCAATCACTTGGTCGAAAATACTCTGCGAATCACGCATGGAGCCGTCGCCTTTTTTACCGATAATTGCCAGCGATTCGTCGTCAATCCTTATTCCTTCTTGCGTGGCGATGTGCCTTAGTTGTGCGGCAATTTCGTCAATTTGCATTCGCCGAAAATCAAAACGCTGGCAACGGCTTAAAATCGTCGCCGGAACTTTGTGCGGCTCTGTGGTGGCGAAAACAAACAGCAAATGGCGCGGCGGCTCTTCAAGCGTTTTGAGAAGCGCGTTAAATGCCGATGTGGAAAGCATATGCACCTCGTCAATGATATACATTTTATACTCACCTTTGACAGGCGGATACTTGGCATTTTCGCGGAGTTTGCGAATATCATCCACGCTGTTGTTCGATGCACCGTCAATTTCAATCACATCTAAGGAGCGCCCCGTGTTGATTTCCACACACGACGGACACGTGTTACATGGCTCAAAATCTGCTCCGGGATTTTCACAATTCACCGCTTTGGCGAGAATGCGTGCGGTTGTTGTTTTCCCAACACCACGCGGACCATTGAAAATATAGGCGTGGTGAATCCGCTTTGATTCCACCGCGTTGCGCAGCGTCCGCGAAACGTGTTCTTGACCAACCACATCGGCAAAGCGCTGTGGTCGCCACTTGCGGGCTGTAACGATGTACTGTTCTTGAGGTGTGTCGGGCATAATTCAAATTCCAAATTTCGGGGAGCAGTAAAGGGTAAATTCAAGTGGTTAATGGAGGGGTATTCTTGCGGCACAAAATTAGTAAAAAACTCAACGAAGCGTGAGGAAAATGGAGATTACTGCGTCCGAACAAGAAAAAACAACGCAACTATCAGCGCCCCCGACAAAATCACAATCGCTGGTTCGGCAATTTGCTTCCAAAAATTGGGCTTTGCTTCCGGTAGCGACGAGGCGGCAAAGGCGTATTGCTTGCTTTCCAGCGCAGAAACGCTTTGTCGGGGAATGGTGTCACGGTACTGTTCTTGAACAGTTTCGAGGGGTTGGACGGCACCGTCGCTTGTTTCGACTGTTCCCGCAATGGCGCAGGAAATTTCACGTACAACCATATCAAACTCATTTTGCACACCAAAATAGCGTGTTGCCAATTCGGTTATGCGCAGCGAAAGTTTCGTGCGATGCGCGGCAAGACTGTCTTGTGGGCGAAAACGTTTCAGTTTTTTGAACTCGGAAAAAAGCGCTGTTTCCAGCATCCATGCGCCTTCGTGCTGTAAAGGGGTTACATACAGCGTGTCTTGAGGAAAAAGCGGGGTGCGAAGTTGTTTGACAATACGGCGAGAGGACTGACGCAAAAGTGTATCACAAATGTCGAGGTTTTTCGCTGAAGCGCTTGATTGCTGTTGCTGCGCTGGTGATTGCTGTGCCGATGATTGCTGTGCCGATGATTGCTGTGCAGGAAGTGATGCCAAAGCGCACAGCACAAAAAACACACTAACAATAACTCGCCAAAGCAAGGTTTGATGAGTTAAAGCGCCATTTGGTGTTGTGGTGTTCAACAGCATAGTTATCCACTGCCGAACTAGTTAGAGGGAGAAGATTTAGCAGCAAGGCGGCGTTTGAGCGCAATAAGCGCTTGCACAAGTTCCTGTTCGCGGTCATACAGCGAAGGACGGACGCGCAGAAGGCGGCGACGTGAGCGGAGGCGAATTTTTACCACTTTGTGCGCACCCCGCACCTTGAGTATTTTTTGTTTGCCAATCGAAATAACGTCAATGTCGGATTGGTGAAAGGTGCGAGTGCGGAAGCGATTTGTGAAGCGCAAATAGGTTTCGCCGACGATAATAGAGCGCCGCGTAAACCAATTCCCCAGCGACCAAACGCACGAACCCAGCACCAATGCGCCCAGCACAACGACAATCGGGTCTTGCAGCGTGAGCGTGATTGAGCCGTCCCAAAACGTCCCGCGCACCAGCGCATACCCAATCAGCGCTAAGGCGTACATTGCAATGGCTTGCCAATAAAAATCCATCCGAAGCGGAAACTCGCGTTCGGTGGGGTTTTGGCTGCGAGCCGTGTATTCAAGCGTTTCAGAGGCGTTCATATCGCTGTAATTTTGTAGGAAAGGATTCGGGCTGTTAAATTACGGATTTTTTGCAAGCGAACAATGCTTAACTTAAATACGTAATTCTTGTTAACCCTTTTGAGGGATCCCCCTTCACTCACCGTCCCACAAACTTCGGTGCTTGTTTGGTGGCAAACGCCATCAGTCCGATTGTACAATCTTCGCTGTTTCCTGCGACTTCCTGCATATCTGCTTCCATATCCAACACCTCGTCAAGCGACATTCTCAGCGCTTTTTGGAGCATTTCTTTCACAAGCCCGAGTGTTTTGGTCGGTGCTGCTGCAAGGCGTTCTCCCATTGATTTGAGGGCATTGTCAAAATCCGCCGCAGGCACAACACGATTGACCAAGCCCATTTGAAGCGCTGTTTGAGCGTCCATCGGCTCATTCAACGCGGCAAATTCAAACGCCTGCGGGTAGTTCATCATTCGTGCCAGAAAGTACGTTCCGCCCGAATCCGGTACAAGAGCAATACCCGTAAACCCTTCCACCAAACGTGCTTCCGCATTCATAATGCGCATATCGGCGGCAAGGGCGATTGCTAAACCCGCTCCGGCTGCAACGCCGTTAATGCCTGCCAAAATCGGCTTCGGGAGGTTTTTCATTGCGCGAATGATAGGATTGTAGCCGTGTTGAATCATTCCGCGAAAATCAATCTTCCCGTTTTTACTCAGTTCCATTGCCTCCTTCAAATCCTGACCGGACGAAAAGGCTTTACCGCTTCCGCGCAGCACAACGGCGCGGACGGCTTCGTCTTTTGCTGCATCGTGGTTAATGGCGTGGGCGAGTTCTTTTTTGAGAGCGCTGTTAAAGGCGTTATAGACATCGGGGCGGTTCAGCGTGATAGTTGCTACGCCGTTTTCGACCGAATACGTGAGCGTTTCGTAGGTGGATGTTTGGTGCATGGTTTTGGTGGGAAAAGTCGGAGTAAAGCAGTTTTGGAAATTGGCGGGAAAATTAGAGAAAAGCCCCGTCAAAACCAAGTGCGATGTGCATAAAATCTCTTTGCAACGATTTACTTCTCACCCAAAACCAAGGAAACATTCAGCGAAACAAAGGTGCGATTGAGTTCATTGGCTTCGCGCAAAAGCAAGTTCGCCCAATGATACCGTACCGAAATATCCGCACCAAGCCCGAAAATCGTTGCTTCCACACCCAATGCCGCGCTTGCGCCCACTCTGCCTAACGTCGTTTGAATGCTTTGAAGACCGCTTGTCGGCTGCACATTATCGTTTTGCAACACCATGAGATTATACGAGCCTTCTCCGGCAATGTAGGCATGAAGAATCAGCAATGATAAAAAGCGATATTCAAACCCCAAACCAAGCGGAATAAAGGTTTGCGAAACTTTGACCGATGTTGCAGACTGTGGTAACGACGGGTCATAGACAGAAAAAATCGGCGTTTCAAATTGATGAATACCGGCAGAAAGCGTGAATCCACGCCCTTTTTCAAGCGAAAGCAAATACCGCCCTGCAATGTGATAGCCCAGATTTTGCCCCTGCGGAACGGGATAGACAAAAACTCCGCCTTGCGGCAATGCAAAGCGCACGGCGACAATTTGGTCGAAGGGTGCGGAAATACCACCGCCAAAACGAAAACTTTGCGCCAAAACATTTCCCCCGCATCCAAGAAGAATTACGGTGCAAAAAAGCACAAAAAAGCGCTTAAAACCTATACTTTGTCGCTGTTGTTGTACTGACCAAGAGTGCTGTTTGAAGAGTGTCATTTGTTTCTCCTTGCGGCTTGTGGTGGAAAGTCCGATATTTGCGTGTGGTTGTTCTCAGAAAAAGACCTCACACAATAATTCGTTACAATCATCGTTTCATGCTTTTCGACTTTATTCTGCAAGAATCATGCCGACACTTCTCACTGCTGAAAACCTTGTTAAATCATACGCTTCCGGCACATCCGGCGAAAAAACGACTGTGTTGCACGGTGTGAGTTTGTCTATTGAGCAAGGCGAAATTCTTGCTATTGTCGGCTCCTCCGGTGCAGGAAAAAGTACGCTCTTGCACCTTCTGGGCGCGTTAGATGAGCCGGATGAAGGCTGGATTACCCTCACCTACCACGTAGGAATGCAAGAAGGTGAGCCGGAAACGATGATTCGGCAGGAATATCGGCAATTAAGCGACGTTGGGCTTTCCGATTTGCGAAACACGATGTTGGGATTTATTTTTCAATTTCACCATTTACTGCCGGAATTTACTGCGCTTGAAAACGTGATGATGCCTGCACTCATTGCGGGAAAATCTCACACGGAAGCACGAGAAAAAGCGAAGGAATTACTGAGCCGCGTCGGTTTGGCACACCGTTTGGAGAACAAGCCTGATGCGCTCTCCGGCGGTGAACAGCAGCGCGTGGCGTTTGCCCGTGCGATGATGAACGACCCCGTGTTGGTGCTTGCTGACGAACCCACGGGCAACCTTGATGCCGCAAACAGTGCATTATTGCTTGATTTGATGAAACAATTCCGTGAAGAATCCGGCATTACCTTTGCAATCGTTACGCACAGCAGCGAGATTGCAAGCGGCGCGGACAGGATTATTCGCTTGCACGAAGGGCAGTGTGTTTAACGTCAAAGCGGCTTCAAATCGGCGTATCTCATTTCACGAATTAAGACAACAAAAAATCCCAAACATCCCCAACATCCCTACAATCCCAGTCCCGACAGAAATGTCAATGGTAAACCGCAGCTATATTGTTGCTTCATCCCGCTTTGCCCTTGCGGTTTTGCTGTTCCTCATCGAAACAGCATGGGTGCTTATTAGTCAAATGCAACCACAGGCAAATCCTGTTTTTGAGCGCATTTCGGTTGAGCAGGGGCTTTCGAGTGCGAACATTAACTACATTGCGCAAGACCGAAGGGGAATGTTGTGGTTTGCAACCGAAGACGGCATCAATCGTTACGACGGCATCACCTTTACGCCGTTTCGCCAAATGCTGCCTGATTCTCTCGGAACTGGCGCACAGAGTGTTTTGACGATATACCAAACCACGCACAGCAGCACTGATGCGCTTTGGCTGGCAACGAGCAACCGCCGCACAGTTTCGCGTTTTGTACTGATGACACAATCGTTTCAGGCATTTCTCTTTCCAAACGGAGTAGAAACAAGTGTCCACGCTTTTGCAGAATTGCAAAACGGGCAGGTGTTGATTGGAACGAGCAACGGATTGTTCAAAACCGCCATAAACGAGGCAACAAGAGTGCTTCAGCGTGAACAAGCCGTGCCGACAACACTTGCTATACAAGTAATGGTGCGGGATAGTGGCGATACGTTTTGGATTGCTGCGCAAAACGGACTGCACTATTTTCATGCGGGAAAACGCACCTTGACTGCCGTTCAAACAAGTGTTCAAGACCCAATTACGCTTCTTTTACCACACTTTGACAAGATGCGTAATGACAGTGCAGGGCGGGAACGCCCGTCGGCATTGTGGATAGCCACACGCGATAACGGGCTTTGGCTCTACTTCCCTCGTGAACAACGCAGCCTTCGCGTGGCAACGGCAGAACAGATTGGCAGCCGAAACATCAAAACAATTTGTGCCACAAACCCGCATCAAATCTGGATTGGAACGGATAATGGTGTTGCTGTGGCGGAGCAGCGCGGCGACAGCAAAACGTGGCATATTACACGCCGTTTCACGCACGATTTACGCAACGAGCAAACGCTTTCAGGAAATCTCGTAAACCATATCTATCAAGATTTTTCCGGCGTTCTTTGGCTTGGTACGGGATATTACGGGCTAAGTAAGTATTCCTCTTTTCGGCAGAAATTTCGCCATTATGGGGTGAATCTGCTCAAAGACAATGCAAGTTTAAATAGCGGCTATGTGCGCGATATTGCCGAAGAAGGTGATAATCTCTGGATTGCCACGCAAACGGGCGGTATTAACCGTTTGAATCGTAAAAATGATTCATGGACATATTTTCGCGCAAATATTCTTGGCACAGACACCGCATGGGCGCTGCGTTTCGACCACAAAGGGCAGCTTTGGTTGGGAACAGTTGGCGGCGGACTTTGGCAGTGGAATAGCACGAAACAATCATTTGTACGCTTTGCAGCAATTCCCGCTCAAGTAAGTATTCAACTCCTTTACGAAGACCGCTTTGGAACGCTTTGGGCAACAGGCGACAACGCACCATTGTACGCCATTTCTCCCGATCGCACCCGCATTCAAGCGCATACTATCATGCTTTCTAACGCTTCCAAAGCCTCCGGCAAACGCATCCTGTCTATGGTGGAAACCGCACAGGGACAGCTTTTGCTGGGTTTGCCGACAGGTATTGCAGCATTTGACCGAGCGCAAGGGCAAGCCCACAGCCTACTTGGGCGCTATGCTGTTCGCACGATGCTCCAAGACGCACAAGGCGACTTTTGGCTTGGTACTCGTGGTCAAGGTTTACTGCATTACCGCATAAAATCAGGGATTCTCACCAAGATAGATACATCGGCACTTTTTGCAATCACCGAGCGCGAAGGTTTGCCGAGTAATCTCGTTAGCGCTATACTGCAAGACAGCGCACAGCACTTGTGGGTTAGCACCAAACAAGGTTTGGCAGAGATTGATATCGCAACGCGCAAGGTAGTTCGCACCTTTGGTATGGATGACGGCTTGCAAGGGCGCGAGTTTCATCATGGTTCGGCGTTTCAAAGCCCACGCGGCGAGATGTTTTTTGGCGGCACAAACGGCTTCAATGCCTTCTTTCCAAGCAATGTGCGCATCAATGCTCATGCACCGCATATTGAAATCACATCGGTAAAAAAATTCGGACGCGATGAAATGCTGACCGATTCCGGTGTAGCAGCAAGCCGCACTATTCACCTTCGGTATGACGAAAGTACTGTGTCGTTTTCCTTCGTGGCACTTGATTTCCACACGCCCGAAGCAAACGTGTATGCGTACCGCATGGAAGGTTTGGATAAAGGCTGGATACAGTGCGGTACTAGACGCGAAGCTACCTACACCAGTTTAGATGCGGGAGAATACGTGTTCACTGTTCGCGCAGCCAATAACGACGGCGTTTGGAACGACGTAGGAACATCGTTTCGTGTGATTGTAACACCTCCAATCTGGCGCACATGGTGGTTTATCGGGCTTTCGGTTGCAAGTGTTGTTTGTATCGGCTTTGTGTTGTATCGTATGCGGATTCGCAGCATTGAGGTTCGCAACGCATGGCTGGAGCGGCAAGTGGAAGACCGCACCGCCGAAATCAAAGAAAAAAATAAGGAATTGCAACAATCGCTGGATGAAATCAATATCTTGAGTTCCGTCTTGGAAGGTGAACGGAATAAATCGGAGGACCTTTTGCTCAACATCCTGCCGTCCTCCATTGCAGAGCGCTTAAAATGGGGCGAAACGACGATTGTAGATACCTTCGATAGCGCAACAGTGCTGTTTACCGATATGGTCGGCTTTACCAAAATTGCTTCGCGTGTGTCGGCGGAAGAATTGATTGTGATGCTGAACAGAATGTTTTCCGAGTTTGACAAACTCGCCGAAAAGCATGGCGTGGAGAAAATCAAAACCATTGGCGATGCGTATATGGCGGTTGCCGGAGTACCGATTCCGAATGATTATCACGCAGAGGCAGTTGCAGATATGGCGCTGGACATTATGCAGGCTATTCGGAATTTAGCGGAGCAGGAAAATTTGCCGATTCAAATTCGCGCCGGTATTCACACAGGGTATTTAACGGCGGGAGTGATTGGTGAGAAAAAATTTGCTTACGACCTTTGGGGAGACACGGTAAACACGGCAAGCCGTATGGAATCAAGCGGTGAGGCTGGAAGAGTGCAATGTTCCGAAGCCACTTACAATGCGCTCAAAGACCTGTTCGATTTTGAAGAGCGCGGCACGATTGAGGTGAAAGGCAAAGGAGCAATGAAGACGTATTTTGTGTTGGGTAGGAAGAAGTAATGCCACTTACCGTAACCCGTGCTACGCCGAAGAAGGCGTAGCACGGGGTGAGAATCTCAACAGTTATTACCTTTAGGAAAACATTAACCATGCCATAACAGCAATAATGCCAATAACGAGAACCAAGGCATAATTCTGTGCAATGCCCGATTGTGTCCGGCGAAACACCTCTGCAAGTGCCGTTACTACTGAGCCGGAGCGGTTTACAACGTTGTCAATACCGTAGGTTTCAGCGCCTTTCCAGACAACCGTTTCAGCGATTTTGTGCATGGGGTTCACAATCAAACCATAGTAGATTTCATCAATAAAATATTTTTTCCAGAGCAGGTTGTAAAGCGCACCCATGCTTGTTGCAAGCGAGTTTGGCGTTTCGGAAGATTTGCTGTACCACGCTCTTGCAAGCAGGATACCAATAATCGCAATCACCAGCGAAGCCAGCATCAGCACATATTCGATAGCGTGAATCTCATGCGCTTCGCCATGCCCCAAGACTTTGTGCGCCGGAGCGAGAACAGGCGCAAGCCAATGTTCAATCCAATTTCCAATGTGCAAAGGTGCACCCAAAGCGTGTGGAATGCCCAGAAAACCGCCTACAACTGACAGAACTGCCAGCACGATAAGCGGAATCGTCATCGTCGCAGGGGATTCGTGCGGGTGAACGTGCTTGTGGTCAAAACGCTCCGTACCATTAAAGGTGAGGCTCACAAGGCGGAACATATAAAACGCTGTGCAAAATGCGGCAATTACCAGCAAGCCCCACATTACGGGAGAGCCATGCGAAAAGACATTCCACAAAATTTCATCTTTCGAGAAAAAGCCTGCGAAGGGAAAAATTCCGGCAATAGCAATCGAAGCAATAAGGAACGTGCGGTATGTTACAGGCATATAGTTCGACAGACCGCCCATTTTCTGAATGTCCTGCTCTTCGTGCATACCGTGAATAACCGAGCCGGAACCAAGGAACAAACAGGCTTTGAAGAAGGCGTGTGTCATCACATGAAACACCGCCGCCGTGTAAGCCCCAACGCCAAGCGCTGCAAACATAAACCCAAGTTGGCTGACGGTCGAATATGCCAATACTTTTTTGATATCGTTCTGCACCAAGCCCATTGTCGCAGCTAAAAGCGCCGTAATGACACCAACAACAGCCACAACATTCATCGCATCATGCGACAACGCAAAGATAGGCGCAGTGCGGGCTACAAGGAAGATGCCCGATGTAACCATCGTTGCAGCGTGAATCAGCGCAGAAACAGGCGTTGGACCTGCCATAGCGTCCGGCAACCAAACAAAAAGCGGCGCTTGAGCGGATTTACCCGTACAGCCCAAAAACAGCAGCAGTGCTGCGGCAGTTATCAATCCTTCGCTATAAGCAGAGCCATTGGGAAACACTCCTTTTGCTTGCGAGGCGATAGCTGCCGTGTTTACGTCGTCGTAGCGAAGTGAACCAAACAACACGTAGAGAATAAACATTGCAAGCAGCATCCCGAAATCACCGATACGATTGACGATAAAGGCTTTTTTTGCTGCATCGCCTGTCCAGGCGATGTTTGTTCCGGCAAATTCGCGATCGTACCAAAAACCGATAAGCAGGAATGAAGCCAATCCTACGCCTTCCCAGCCTAAAAATGTTACCACGTAATTGTCTGCCAACACGAGATTCAGCATCATAAAAATAAAGAGGTTCAAATACGTGAAAAACCGTATAAAGCCCTCGTCATGCGACATATAGCCAATCGAATAGACGTGAATCAGAAAACCGATTCCCGTAATAATCAACGTAAACAAAAGTGAGAGTTGGTCAAGTTTGTAGGCGAGGTCAATCGAAAAATCTCCAGCCTGAATCCACGTGAAAAGTTTGTAGGTAGCGGGTTGCAATGCGCCTGACGACATCTGCACAAAAAGCAGACAGGCAAACACAAACGGCAGCCCAACCATCGCGCTGGCAAATGTTCCGGCAAGTGTTTTGCCTTTCTCGAAGTAGTTCAATTTTGCGCCAAAAAGCCCTAACAAAACAAAGCCGACAAGCGGCAATGCGGGAATCAGGTACACGAGTGTATTCATGCGGGTTGTGGGAGATTGATGATTGTGAGAATATTATTCAAAAATTGTGGCAATATCTAGAGAAAAGCCTTCCAACACTGCGGAGCGCACCACACCTGATCTACGAGCTTGATTCAGCACAACAAAACCATCAGCAGTGTTTTGCAAAACCTCGACGCGGCGCTCATTCGGATAGACTAGCCAGTATTCACGCACACCTTCTTGCTCATAAACGGCTTTTTTGCCAGAGAGATCATAGTAGCCTGTGCTTGGTGAAAGCACTTCAACAACAAGGTCTGGTGCACCTATGACGCGGTTTTGGGTAAGGAAATGCAGATGTTCATTGCGAATAACAATAACATCGGGTTCATAGTAATCTGTATCGCTAAAATGAACATCAACAGGTGCGATAATCACCTTACCAAGAGGATTTGTACGCAAATATGTCTTGATTGCAGAACCAATATTGAGTACAATGTCCTGATGAAAAATACTTGGCGCAGGCATTTCGACACCTTTTCCGTTAATAAATTGAAAAAACGGCGGACCTTCAGGCATAGCCAGGTATTCCGCAACCGTCTTCGGATGCTGATGAATGCTTGGTTCTGCTAAAGATTCAACGGCAACATCATCGTCTGCGAATGCCGTTTCAGCCTCGTATTTGTCAAATGCAGCCATACTGTTTCAAGAAACTGGTATCGTCAAAAAACTTTGCCTTTATCTTTTCGCCCTTTGCCTTCTTACGGCGTATAAGCAGGTTCTTGTTCCAAATCCTCCACAGGCAAACGGAGGCTTTGGAACTTGATTTGCTTGTTTTCATCTACGACCATCATCACATTACGCTCAACTTTCATCCAGTCGGAGCGGCGCGTTGTGAAAGGCTCGGAAGCAATAATCACCGATTCGGGGCGGCTTCCGCCCGAACCGTCCATGCGACATTCTCCGCCTTCGCAGTGGTATTTGCTGCCGTACATATAATACAGCGTAGAAGGCTGTACAAGCGGGTTTGTGGTGTAGCGCGTCGCCACGATTGCTTTGCCGTTAGTTACGCAAAAATTCAAGTAGGAATGTTTGTTCAAGCCACATTCCATGTAGAGTTCGCAGTAATCATCCAGCATTTTGTGCATTGCATAGACCAATTCGTCTGTGGAAACATCACCAAACGGGTCGTCAATGTGATTCAAGAACAAACCAAACATATGCTCGGAGTCCGTCGAACCCAAGATTGCTTCGTATGCCACATCATTCAAGCGGCGCAAAAGCGGACGGCGAATTTTGTTGAACTCGCCCACCATGCCATTGTGCATAAACACGAGTTTTCCGCATTGAAAGGGGTGCGAATTAACTTCTTCTACTGACGAACCGGGCGACGCTGCGCGGACGTGCGCAATGAAAAGCGGTGAATGAATTTTCTTTGTAAGATTTTTCAAATTCATATCGCTCCACGCAGGTTTGATACTACGGAATACACACGGGTCTTCGTCGAGTTCGGGTTGATACCACGCCACGCCGAAACCGTCGCCATTAACCGCAACGGACATTTCTTCCGCCTGCATACTTTGTGCAACAATAAGGGAAAACCTGGGCTTGTACAATAAATCCTCTGCGAGTACCGGTGGACCTGAATACGCTAAAAATCTACACATAACACAAAATTAAAAAGTGGTGGAACGATGTCTCATGCAGTCATGAATGACGTAGAGTAAATGTATGAAAAACAAACGATAAAGTCTCCAAATTATTGCCTGAAAAGCCTGTTTTTACCGCTTGCTCCTTAGGCAGTAGGAGGGCGGCGAACAGCGACGGAGTGCATATCCACACCGCACGGATTCAGGCTTTTGAACATGAATTTTTTTGCGATTTGCAGCGATGGAGTTGAAAGAGAAGAAAACGAGTGTAAGCCGCTTCCCACCAAGATTGGTGCGGTGAAAATATGCAATTCGTCTATCAAATTTTCTTGGGCGAAGGACGAAAATACCCGCGAACCACCTTCGACCAAAATCGAAGCCACATTTTTCGAGGCAAGCTGCTCCAAAATTGCCCGTAAACTGAGATAATCTCCCGTGCCGGAACCTGCCGGAAACACATTCACACCGCTAATTTTGAGCGCCGTTGCTTTTTGTTTTGCCATTGCTGCCGGAGTGCAGAAAACAAACGTGTTGTGGCGGTCTTCTTCGGAAAAAACTTTGGATTTAAGCGACATTGCAAGCTCCGAATCCAAAATAACCCGTTTCGGATTGCGCCCTTCCACAAGTCTTACCGTTAATTCGGGGTCATCTTTCGCCACCGTAACCGCTCCAACCAGCACTGCATCTACTTCCGCACGGAGAGCATGAGTAACTTTGCGGCTTTCCTCGCCGGTAATCCACTTCGATTGCCCATAGACCGTTGCAATGCACCCGTCCATTGACTGGGCGATTTTGGCAATGATATAGGGTTGTCCGGTGGTGATGTACTTTGTAAAAAAGCGATTTATCCACTGTGCATCTTCTTCCAGAACGCCCGTCGTTACTTCGATTCCGGCTTCACGGAGTTGGGCAATGCCTTGTCCTGAAACTTCCGGATTGGGGTCATTCATACCGATAACGACGCGCTGAAATTTTTTCTCAATAAGCAAATTCGTACATGGCGGGGTTTTTCCGAAGTGGTTGCATGGTTCGAGATTGACATACAAAGTCGCTCCTTCGACGGCACGGGTGCTATTGCGAATCGCTTCCACTTCGGCGTGCGGTCCGCCAAATTCATGGTGCCAACCTTCGCCGATAATTTCGCCGTTGTGGACAATCACCGCTCCCACACGCGGATTGGGACTAACTTTTCCCGTACCGTTCATGGCAAGGTCGAGTGCGCGGCGCATCGCTTGTTCATCGGTCATAATGCTTGGCTCCAGCTAAGAACGTAGAAGTGTTTTGCTTAGAAAATATGTGGTTTTGCTGCCGTTAAATTTGGCATACAACAGAATCAGAAATTACAAACTACGTCGGTTTTTTCCCACAAAAAAGTTCAATGTCTGTGAATAGGTGTGGTTTCATCTGAACTTGATGGTGGTATTTTTTGCGCAATCTTCTCTTTTTGCAATTTGTGTATTCGTCCCCTTCGTCGTATTTTGCTGATAATTCCGCTCAAAGCGTGTTTTGAAGCGCTTTTCGGCTTTTTTTTGGTGTTCTTTTTCCGATGTTATGAAATTTTTTCTCGTTGATGCCATGTCGCTCGTTTTTCGGGCGTATCACGCTATGTCGAAAATGGGCTTGCAAGCGCCCAACGGCGAACTGACGGGCGCTGTCTTTGGCTTTGCAAACATCTTAGCAACGATTTTGAACAAAGAAAAGCCTGATTACATCGGCATTGCCTTCGACACGCCTGCGCCGACCTTCCGCCATGAAAAATTTGAGCAATACAAAGCGCATCGCCCCGAATTTCCGCAAGAACTCGTGCCTCAACTTGCTCGCATCAAAGAAATGATTCGCCTTTTGAACATTCCTCAAGTAGAACTTCCCGGTTACGAGGCAGACGACATTATCGGCACCTTCACAAAGCGCTTCAGTGCTGACGGTGCGGTGGATTTGTACTGCGTTACCAGCGACAAAGATTATTGCCAACTTGTCAATGAACGTGTTCGGCTCTTTCGCCCCGGCTTTTCGATGGGCGAATACGATGTGATGGATATTGCGGGAGTTCATACAAAATTCGGTGTTGCGCCGAATCAAGTGATTGATGTATTGGCGCTTATCGGCGATGCTTCGGATAATGTTCCGGGCGTAAAGGGTGTTGGTGAAAAAACGGCAATTCCCCTTATTCAAGAATACGGCTCGGTGGAAAAGGTCTATGAAAACCTTGGTGCAATCAAGGATTCCGTGCGGAAGAAATTAGAAGCAGACCGCGACATGGCGTTTCTTTCCAAAGAACTCGTTACCATTCACACCGACGTTCCGATTGACCACAAATTAGAAGATTTTCTCCGCCAAGAACCCCAAGCTGAGCCGCTTCGAGAGTTTTTTCTGAACCTTGGTTTTCGCACGATTGTCGGAAAATTTCTTGTCGGCTCTCCGCCAAATCTTGCGGATACAGCCTCAAGCGGACAAAACGGCTCGGAAGCAAGTAATGATACAGCTTCTACGGCACAGCACTCAAAGCCGCTTCAAACCTTGAAAGACATTCCACACGAATACGTCATTGCAGACACATCAGAGAAAATCCGTGCTATGGCAGAAGAGCTACAGACCTCACCAATGCTTGCCTTTGACACCGAAACCGACGGCTTAAATGCGATGCTCTGCAATATCGTCGGTTTATCGCTTGCCGGAAAAGAAGGCAAAGCATACTACGTGCCGATGGCTGCATTTACAGATATTTCGCAAACACCAATCCCAAGCGCCTCAACACTTGCTTCAGCGCCTGTTTCACACGATAACGCACAAGGTGGACTTTTTGACGCACCTCTTGTTGAAACACCGCAGCAAAAAGCACCCGCAAAGATTGATTCTACGGGCATTTCTGGGCATTGGCATTTTCCCGAAGCACTACGTCCCGTCAAAGAACTTTTGGAAAATCTTCGTGTTCCCAAATGCGGACAAAATGCGAAATTTGACACGCTTATTTTGAAACGTTACGGCGTGGAGGTCGCTCCCGTCGGCTTCGATACGATGCTTGCAAGCTATATTCTCAATTCCGATATGCTGCACGGTATGGATGCACTCGCCCAAAAGTGGCTTCGATACTCGCCGATACCGATTTCTGCGCTTATCGGTGAAAAGAAAAAAGAGCAGATTTCGATGACGGATGTAGCATTGGAGAGGATTGCGGAGTATGCAGCCGAAGATGCTGATGTTACCTTACGACTTTTCGGCGTGTTGCACAAAGAACTGGAAAGCGCACAGATGCTGGATTTCGCCGAGAAGGTCGAATTTCCCATGACGGATGTGCTGACGGAAATGGAGTTCAACGGCATAGCGATTGACACAGCCGCTCTCAGCAGTATTTCTGCAATGATTCGCACCGAAACCGACAAACTCAAAGAGCAGATTTGGCAAGACGCGGGAACGCAGTTTAATGTGGATTCGCCGAAACAACTTGGTGAAATTCTTTTCGACAAAATGCAGATTCCGCCTGTCAAAAAAACGAAAACCGGATACAGCACGGATTCATCGGTCTTGGAAGAACTCGCCGCCGAACACCCAATAGCGGAGCGGGTTTTGGAATACAGGCAGCTTGCAAAACTGCAATCTACCTACGTTGAAGCACTTCCGCGCCTTGTCAATCCCGTTACAGGGCGCATCCACACAACATATAACCCCACCGTTACCAGCACTGGGCGCTTGTCTTCGACAGACCCGAATTTGCAGAACATTCCCATTCGCACGGAACTCGGCATGGAAATTCGCAAAGCCTTTATCGCAGACAAACGCCGGAATTCAGGAATGATGCTGCTTTCGGCGGATTATTCGCAAATTGAACTGCGTATCATGGCGCATATTTGCCACGACGAAACGCTGGTGAGCGCTTTCCGTCAGGGTTTGGACGTACACGCAGCGACGGCTTCGGTGCTGTTTGGTGTGGATGTTGCAAACGTGGAGCGCGATATGCGGCGCATTGCCAAGACAGTGAATTTTGGCGTGATGTATGGTTTGGGCGCATTTGGGCTTGCGCAGCGCTTGAAAATAGGGCGCTCGGAAGGAAAAACGATTATTGATAATTACTTCGCAAAATACCCGCGCATCAAGGAATACATTGATTCCACGATTGCCTCAACCCGCGCAAACGGCTTTGCAACAACGCTTTTGGGGCGCAAAAAATTCTACACGGGAATTAACAGTCCAAACCGTGTAGAGCGCACTGCTGCTGAACGCGCTGCAATCAATATGCCGATTCAAGGCACAGCTGCCGAGATGATGAAACTCGCAATGACTGCCATTCACAAAGAAATGAAGCGCCTCAATCTTCAATCGAAAATGCTGCTCCAAATCCACGACGAACTCGTCTTCGAGATGCACCCTGACGAATCTGAAACGCTACAGACTCTTGTGAAAACTTGCATGGAAGGCGCATTGTCGCTGGGTGAAGTGCCTGTGGTTGTGGAAATGGGCGTTGGGAATAATTGGGCGGAGGCGCATTGATGCAGGGCGTGTGGTTTTTGCCCAACAACCACAATAACCTTCGCCAAGACATATTTTGCCCAAAAACACAAGAGCCTTCTACGGTATGTTGTAGAAGGCTCTTGTGCTAAAAATAACTCGCAATCATTTAGGAAATAAGTTCCAGCGATTCTTTCAAATACGGGTCATTCACCGCAACGATAGAGCGTGTTGCAAACTGACGTGCAACAATAAAGAAGAACAAGCCCGCAAAAAAGAGCCAACTTACAACATCTTGCCACCCCAAATGCAAAGTAGGGCTGAAGTTCGGCAGAATAATGAAGCAAAGGTCAATAAAGTGCATGAACAAAATCCAGCAACCAACGCCGATAAGAACGGAAGGATTGCGTTTGTTGTTCTGCGTGAGCAATGTTACAAAGGGAACGATAAAGTGTCCGAATACCAAGCCGTACCCCAAGAACTGCCAATTACCATGCGCACGGGTGATGAAGAAAATTGCTTCTTCGGGCAAGTTACCGTACCAGATAAGGAAGTATTGGGAGAACGTGATGTACGTCCAGAACACGGTAAAGGCAAACATAAATTTACCAATATCGTGATAATGCTCATCGGTAATGCCTTTAAGCAATCCTTGACGACGGAGATTCACAATGAAAATAGCAATCAAGGAAAGTGTCGAAACGAAGTTTCCGGCAAAGAAATACACACCAAACATTGTGCTGAACCAATGCGGGTCAAGCGACATCACCATATCGAAACCTGCGAAGGTGAGCGACATTGCGAAGAGCAGAACAAACGGCGCAGAACGCTTCATGTTCGTGCGTGTCGGGGTATAATCGGTTGTGCTTTCATCTTGTTTGAAAGAGTTGCCGATAATCAGGCGGTAGGTCGCAAACCAAATAAGAGCGTAGAGCGCCAGACGAATCGTGAAAAACGTCGGATTCAAATAACCGCGTTTGGTAGCAAGAACTTCATCAAAGTGCGGTCCCGGCTCGTAAATATGCGGGTCAGCCCAATGGTAAAGTTTGTGTGTTACCCACACATCAGCAATAATCGGAATCATACCGATAAGCACTATCGGCAAAAATCCTGCAAAAATTTCGGGAATACGACGTACCATTGCGCTCCAGCCTGCATTCACGAGGAATTGCAGCGTAGCAAAGAACATCGAAACAATCGTAATACCCGTAAAGTAAATATACCCAACGAGATATGCTTGCAAGAATCGCCCTGAATCAAGAACTGCGGCACCGACCATGCCTAAAGCGCCTACGCCTAAAGCAATCATCGAATACGTCCGCAGTTTCTGCACAAAGCTCGAATCAGCAATAATCACAGTATTCATAGAACATTTGTTGTTTAGAGGTTACGGATTCAAGCCTGTTTATTGAGCAGATGCAGCTTTGGCTGTACCGGCTTGAGCAGTTGTTTGATTATCTTTTTCAGTTTTCGGAGCAGCTGTCATTTTCGGGTGTGTACCTCCATTTTGCAACACGCGAATATAATGCACCACACACCAACGGTCGAGTTCCGAAAGTTTATCGGCATACGACGACATGATATTCTGTCCTGCACTTATCACATGAAAGATTCTTCCATCGGTATATGCAACAGCATCGGGGCGCACAAGACTCGGCGGATTCGCAAAGCCTTTTTGCACGACTAAGCCGTTACCTTTACCGTCATGGTTGTGACAGGGTGTACACATTGTCTCGAAGCGGTTCTTGCCTCGTGCAAGGACTTCTGCGGTTACAGGAATAGAATTGATATTTTTTGTGTCAGCATCATCAAGCGAGACGTTATATTTTGTACCGTTGCGAGGAACGGTGTATTCAACCGGATCGCGTGTCGCTTTGCCATCAGCAAAAAACGATGATGGGGCTTGTGCCTTAACTTTCTGCTGATTGTCCATGTCGTCAATGATTTCGAGCGGAGGTGTATCCGATGTCCAGAGGATATTACCGGAGAGTAATCCCACCCAAAACAGGGTAAAGAGAACCAAACCCACGACCGACCAAAAGCCGAATTTTCGTTTATTTGTAGCCATGATTTTGTAGGGTTATTGAGGGGTGAAAGATTAGTCTTGTTCAATAGTTTCGTGGACGACACGCACATTGTCCGCGCCAAGTTTCGTGAGAAGTGCCTGTGCGGTTTCAATGGTAAATCGCGGGTCATCTGCCTCTAAAACGACGCAGAAATTATCATCGGTTGCAGCTTGGAAACCTGCATCGTACTGGTATTTCGAGTGCCAATTCGGGAGTCTGTTCAAATAACCAAACATCGTGAAAAATACCGTCAAACCGGTACACAAGACCATCAACTCAAAAAATACCGGTACACCAAATTGCGGTGCAAAAAGTGGTTTGCCACCGATGTTCAGTTTATATTCGATGCCACCCGTCCAGTATTGGAGCGCAAAAGCACTTGCAAGACCGAACAACCCACCTGCCAAAGCAAACTTCGGAAGGCTCGTTTTCGGCATACCCATTGCTTTTTCCAAGCCGTGAACAGGATAGGGCGTGTAAATATCGAATTTCGTATAACCCGCAGCATGGATGCCCTTAGCGGCTGCCGTTACCTTATCGGCATTTTTGTAATCGCCCATGACGGCGATAACATTTCCTTTTTCAACTGTAGTCATAGTTTCTAAGAAATAGATGTTTCGTCTTTCATGGGTGAATTAGTGTTTTGCCTGAACATCATTGCTTTCGGCATAATGTCCTGTGTTGTAGTAATCGCCATGTTCGCCGTGGTCATCGTGATGATGATGGCTGGGCTGCGCACCCGGCATAATGGATTTTACTTCGCCTAAAGCAATAATCGGCAAATACTTCGCAAACAAGAGGAAGAATACCATGAACAAACCGAATGTTCCAATAAAAATGGTAATCTCAACCCATGTCGGCGTGTAGTAATGCCAGCTTGAAGGCAAATAGCCATGGTGGAGTGAGGTCGAAATAATCGTAAAGCGCTCGAACCACATACCGATATTCACGAAAATAGAAAGAACAAAGGTAAACCATACGTTACGGCGCAATTTCGCATTCCAAAAGAACTGCGGAGAAATAACGTTACAAGTAACCATCATCCAGTATGACCACGCATAATCACCAAATGCACGATTGAAGAAAACAAAACGCTCATACGGATTACCGCTATAATACGCAATAAACATTTCCATTGCATACGCATAGCCTACAATCATACCCGTAGCGAGAATGATTTTGTTCATGTTGTCAATGTGCTTCAGCGTGATGTAATCATGCAAGTCAAGGATTTCCCGTGCAACGAGCATGAGCGTCAATACCATTGCGAAACCGGAGAAAATGGCACCGGCGACGAAGTACGGCGGGAAGATGGTAGTGTGCCAACCGGGAAGAATCGAAACAGCAAAGTCGAAGGATACGATTGAGTGTACCGAAAGCACGAGTGGAGTAGAAAGTCCGGCAAAAATCATATAGGCAAATTCGTAGTGATGCCAGTTGCGGGTAGAACCCGTCCAACCCAAGCTAAAGACGGTATATCCTGCTTTTGCCAATTTCGTTTTTGCGCGATTGCGAAGTGACGCAAGGTCAGGAACCAAACCTGTGAACCAGAACAGAAGCGAAATCGTAAAGTAGGTACTTACCGCAAACACGTCCCATTCGAGCGGAGAGCGGAAGTTTACCCACATTTTCATTTGGTTCGGGTAAGGGAGAAGCCAGTAATCAAGCCAAGGGCGACCTGTGTGCGTAAGCACGAATACCGCTGCATTGATAACGGCAAAAATCGTCATTGCTTCGGCAGAGCGGTTAATCGCCGTGCGCCATTTTTGGCGGAAGAGGAACAACACCGCAGAAATGAGCGTACCGGCGTGACCGATACCAACCCAAAATACGAAGTTTGTAATGTCCCATCCCCAACCGATTGTATTATTCAACCCCCAAACACCAATACCGACAGCAATCGTGTAGGTGAGAGCGCCAATTCCTGCTCCGGCAACTAAGATAGATGCCAAGAGTGCTGCCCAAAATTTGGGCGTAGCTTTCTGCTCTGCCACACCGCAGATATCTTCGGTAATTTGGTGTATGGTTTTATTCCCCAGCACTAGTGGCTCACGCACGGGCTTCGCAGACGGGCTATCGTGGTAGCCGTTCAGCGTTGTGCCGTTCGAGTATCCTGCTGTGGCTGTCGCAACTTGTTCTTTTGCTTCCATAGCCATACCTTTTGGAAAAAATTTGATAAGTATTTAGTTCAAATGTCAAGATTGTATTCTTCCCTCACCCCGCTCTGCGCTTTGCTTGAACGACCCTCTCCCAAAGGGAGAAGGTCTAGCGTAAGCGAGGGGTGAGGGGAAGAAGATTAGCCGTGTTTCTCCGCGCCGTGCGCTTTGCCGTGTTCTGCACCATGCGCCTTCGCTTCTTGGTTACGAACTTTCGCAAGATAGGTAATTTGCGGACGGACGTTGAGTTCTTCCAAAACCAAGAATCCACGCTCATGGCTGCGAGATTTCGCAACGACGCTTTCGGGATTGTTAGTGTTGCCAAAGGTAATGGCAGCAGCCGGACAAGCCTGTTGGCAAGCGGTCTGGAATGAACCGTCTGCAATATAGAGTTCACCGGCATCTTTGGTTTTCTGACGAGCCTCAGCAATGCGCTGCGTACAGAAGGAGCATTTCTCCATCACACCGCGCATACGCATTGTTACGTCGGGGTTATAGACAAATTCCATCGGTGTACGCTTGCCTTTGTGCCAGTTAAGCCAGTTGAAGCGACGCACTTTGTACGGACAGTTGTTAGCGCAGTATTTCGTACCGACGCAACGGTTGTAGGTCATTTCGTTCAAACCTTCGGGGCTGTGCGTTGTCGCTGCAACAGGGCATACATTCTCGCACGGCGCGTTTTCGCAATGCTGGCAAAGCATTGGCTGGAAGGTAACATTTGGGTTTTCCAAGTTGGAGTGGTCATAGTAGCGGTCAATGCGAATCCAGTGCATTTCCCGTGCATTCATCACGTGTTCTTTGCCTACAACAGCAATGTTATTTTCGGCTTGGCAAGCCGTGATACACGCTCCGCAACCCACACACGCCGACATATCAATCGTCATACCCCAACGATGACCTTTGTATGCAAAACTCGGCATGATGCTCTGCGGAAGTTCTTCGTTTTTATGCGTCTTTTTGCCCGGAACATGTTCTTTGTGGAAGAGATGTTCGTCTTTAGCGGCAATCTGCGTTGCGGTCGTTTCGAGCGCAAGTTTACGACCAATGAGGTCGGTGTGCTTTTGTGTTGTCGCTATTTTGTATTTTTTCTCGGTAACTTCAACAGTTATAGGAACATAGCCAAAAGACTGCTCCGGCGACATAATTGCGTAAGCGTTACCACCAACATTGTTTGCCACTTCGCCAAGTTTGGTGCGACCAAAACCTGTTGTCGTTGCAATAACACCATCTTGCATACCCGGCTGAACCCACACAGGCAACTCCACAACGCCATGCGCACTTTTGAGACGCACGAGAATGGAATTGTCGTAGTCAGGCGCTTCTTCAGCAATGTCTTTTGCCAATTTTTCACCGAGAAGTTTTTTCGCCGTGTTATAGCTCATCAAAGCTGCGTTGTCCCATGTCATTTTTGTTACAGGGTCGGGCAGTTCCATAAACCAACTTGTGTTGGTGAGCGAACCGTCGTACTGCGCGTAGGAAGGCGTTACAAGAGCAACATATTCGCCTTTTGCTGCCTTTGCTTGAGCCACGAGAGCATTTGCAGCACCCGCATTAACGCTTGCGTTGGAAGCAGAAGCGCCCGCAGCAGCCATAGAACCGTCGCGGAGAATTTTTGCCCAGAACGCATCAAATGTTGTAGGTTTTTCACCAGAAGCCGCACTGTAAACGCTTGTCCAACGAGCGCGAACAAACTCCACAAACGCAACTTTTTCACCTAGCGAAGCAAACGCATCTGCTTTCAACGCTTTGGTGAGTTGCATGAGCAAATCTGCCAATGAAGCGCTGTTCGGGTTAAGTGGGGCAACGAGTGGCTGCTGTACAGAAAGTGAGCCGTCGAACGCCTGAGCATCACCCCATGATTCGAGGTAATGCGCCGCAGGAACATACGCGGAACACATCTGCACCGTTTCGTCCTCGTACATCGAGAAGGCAAAACGGTGTTCTACTTTTTTGAGAAGTTCTTGTGTTTCAGCATCAGCCGAATATGCGGGATTTACACCTGCAAACAAGACTGCGCCGACTTTGCCGGATTTCAATTCTTCGCGGAAAGCCGCAAACGCAGCTTTTTTGCTACCACTAAAGGGAAATTGGTGGGCGGTATTGATTGCTTTATCGGCACCGTAAGCACCAAGCGCCGCGTTAATTGCAATGCCCAAAGCGTGTGCGCCTGCGGGGAGGTGGTCGCCAACGGCAACAACGGCTTTACCCGATGAGGCTTTGAGCTCCTCAGCAACTTTTTTTGCATCCTCTTTTTGCTCTGCCGAAAGCGCAGAATCATCACCGGAAACGCTTGCACCCACGCCTTTAGCAATGGCAGCCAAAAAAGCAGTCAGTTGGTCGGGAGATGCTTTAATGCGCTTGTCAGCGTTCATGCCCGTCAGCGACATCATACCTTCCACAACCACGAGTTTACTCATGGTCGGGTTAGCGTAAGACGGCTTGCGGTTTTTCGCAAATTGACGGATGTTATAGACAGCGTTTTTATCTGTTCCCAAGAAGTCCGCATCAACGCTCAGAATAACAGTTGCTTTGCTGTAATCAATCGCAAATTCCGCATCAATGCCAAGCACTTGCTTATTCGCTTCAGCAGCATTACCGCCATTGAGCGCCGGAACAACGACAAATTTCACGCTGGGAATTGCTGCTTCAATTTCCTTCAAAAGCGCATCAAAACTCGGTGAAGCGTGTTCACCAATGAGGACACGAGAAACTTTTCCTGCTGCCCCCGCAGCGTTCATGCCTTCTGCCATCGTACCGATAGCAGTAGCAACAGAAACAAAGCCCGGAGCCGTTTTCTTTACGGTGCTGGGCGTAAAGCCGCCTTTATTCACAAAGGGGTTTTTCATGCGGTCTGGGTCATAGAGAGCAAGGAGTGAGCCTTGAATCCATGCGGAGGACGAACCCATTGAGGCGATGTGCTTGTCATTACCTTCGAGTTTCACCGGTCTGCCGTCGCGGGTTTTTGCCACCAAGCCAATGGCAGCATTGCCGTGCGAAAAGACAGTTGTGTAATACGTCGGCAAGCCCGGCGTAAGGTATTCGCTGGCTTTGACAACAGGCACAATCTTCGTGTCAGGACGACGGCAAGCCGTAGCCGCAAACGCCATTGACGCAGAAAGTATGCCGATAAAGCTGCGGCGGTTCATCCCGCTTGTGTTCTCCATGATACTGTCTGCGCTTCCGTCGGCGAACTCTGCCGTCGTCTTTGGCGAAGAGTATTCTTCGGAGAGCGACGATTTCGCGGACATCTCATCGAGACTTTTCCAGTATTTACGCTCCATAGTTTCTTCGTGATAAAGTTTTGAGGAATATCTATATTTCGCTATTGTAACGATGAGGCTAAGAATGTTTCTGCTACGTGATTCTTCCCGTATCCCTTACGCCCTCATCCCATAGTTTGTTAATAGTGACACGCACCACAATTTTCCGGTCCGAGTGCCAATTTTTTCGGCATAACAAGACCAGCAACGCTGGCTTTGCCGACTTCGTGTTCGTACACGCCTGCGCCTTCGATTGCGCAATCTTTCATCGGAATCCATTTGCCTTCACCGCGTGAGGGTGATTCGTTCTTGATTTTCTTCGCTGTTTCTTCGTAAGAATCAAGACCGGTGAAGATACCGGAAATTTCCCGTGCAGGAACGACATTTGCTTGCGGGTTGCGGTGGCAATCCAAGCACCAGCCCATCGAAAGCGGTTTCATTTGGGTAACAACGCCCATTTTCTCCACTTCGCCATGGCAGGAAGCGCAATCCACGCGAGCGCGGATGTGACGAGCGTGGCTGAAATTCACGTAATCGGGAAGTTTGTGGACTTTGCGCCATTCAAGTGGCTTTCCGGTTTCCCAGCTTTCTTTGATTTTCGCAATTTTCGGGCTTTCTGCTTTTACTGCAACGTGGCAGTTCATACAAGTGCTGGTTGCAGGAACGGTTGAGTGTTTAGATTTCTCAACCGACGTGTGGCAATACATACACTTGATTTCCAGTTCCCCCGCGTGAAGTTTGTGCGAAAACGGAATCGGCTGCTCAGGACGGTAGCCCACATCGGTAACAGCATTGTCGAAGCCGAAATAGCTCACAATGCTGATGAAACCGAGCAGCGCAAGACCAGCCAGAATAGTCGTCTTGGATCGTTGGTTTGTCTTTGCGGTAAACATAGCAAACAAAAAAATGTGAAATGTTTAGTTGTATTGAAGTATTGGCAAGCAGAGCATCATTACCTCATGCTTCGGCTGTCGTGTCGCCGATTTCGCGGTAAAGATGCGTTTTGTCGTTTGCATCCATTTGGCGCTTAACTTTGATAACCAGCGTAACAATAATCACGACCGGAAGCAAAATCATAAAGTAAATCGTGTAACCGTACGCCGCACCGATGCCGCCTTGTGTGCTGTTCAAATCGAAATTGTCTTTGCAATTTGGACAAGCAAAAGCGATGCTTTGTAGGAATGCAAGCCCTAAAAAAGCGACGGGAACGATACGCACGAAAAATTGACGAAGCGTTTTCATGGAAACAAGAAAGAAAGTGGTGAAAAAATCACAACGTCGGACCACCCAAGACTGTCAGCGCAAACACAAGTACGCAAAACAGGAAGAGCGGAATGTAGATAAACACACGAAGATATGGGTTGTCAAATTTAATGTGCATAAACACATACACAACCATCCACGCTTTTGCAATAGCAATGATTAAGCCGATTGTTACGTGCAAAATGGTTGAAAGACCGCCCCAACTTTCGGGGAAGTGTACAAACTTTGCTGCAACAATGGTCAAAAGGGTAAAAACCATCAACGCACCAAAGATTTTGATATAGCTTTTTTGCATATCGGCGGCTGTCATTCCTGCGCCCATAACTCACCTCAGAAGAAGATTTCGGTTAATAAATTCGTTGGTTGATTAGAAAATGAGATAGAGAACGGGGAAAAGGAAAATCCACACCAAATCCACAAAGTGCCAATACAAACCGAGGATTTCTACACGCTCCCAGTCTTGATAACCGCGTTTAGTAAAGGATTTTGCCAGCATCCAGCCAATTGGAAGCATACCGCCAATAACGTGAATAGCGTGAAAGCCTGTCATGGTAAAATACAGACCGAAAAAGGAGTTAGTGCCGGGAAAAATGCCGTGAGCAAATTTTGTGGTGTATTCGATGTACTTAATCACCAAAAAACCGCAGGCACATAGGAAGGTGATTCCCATGTAGAGTTGAAATTTTGATTTATTACCATGTTCGAGTGAGAGAATTGCCATAGCCATCGTAAGAGAGCTGACAATCAAGTTCACCGTATTAAGCGCAGCGAGGGGCCAATTGAGTTCCGATGCACCGTGCGCAAAAACGGAGAGATTAGAATTGCGAAGGATGATAAACGCGGTAAAAAAACCGGAGAAAAACATCACTTCGGACGCAAGGAAAATCCACATACCGAGTTTTCCATGGCGGATGCCTGTTACCGGCTCATGCGCTAGTGAAAGAGCGGACGACATAGACTATTCTTTCGTAAAGATGGAACAATGTTTCATTGACAAAATTTTGGTTATATGTGGTGCGTGAATATCGCAAATATAGTCCGCACTTAGACCTTATCAACAAAGATAAGGATAAAAATTCCAACAAGATACAGATACGATGACAATAATACTTTACGCGCATTCACGACGCTGACATGACGCAAAAGTTGAATAGAGAAGTAAAGAAAAACAGCACACAATAAAGAAGCGCCGACAAGATACACCATTCCTGTTTCTCGTACAAATGTTAATGCAAGCGTAGAAGGAATAAGCAGGAGAATATATCCGACAGTTTGCCAAGCAAGGTTTTTGCCCGTTTGGTCGTGAACAGCGAGCATTTCATAGCCGCCACGTTCATAATCTTGCTTATACATCCACGAAAGGGCGAGAAAATGAGGCATTTGCCAGAAAAACATCAGCAAAAAGAACATAAAACCGCCAAGTCCGATAGAATCGGTCGCGGCAGTCCAACCGCCCAATGCCGGAAATGCACCCGGAAAACCACCAACTATCAGCGAAAGCGTTGTTTTTCGCTTGAGCGGCGTGTAGATATTGACATACAGAACAAAGGTCAAAATTGCCAAACCTACCGTGAGCAAATTCACGAGCGACAGTGCGGCAATACCAGCAGCACCAAGCGCTAAACCAAAAAACAGCGCTGCTTTGGGGCTGACTGCACCAGCCGGAATGGGACGCTGCATTGTGCGTTTCATCAGTTTGTCGAAGTCGCGTTCCATAAAGTTATTCAGCACACAACTTCCCGAAGAAACCAGCGCTGTGCCGAGCATTGCCAACAAAAAATTTATCACATTAACAGCATCGGAAAAATGTTCCGTTGCTTTGGAAACACCAAGATAATACCCCGCCGCAGCGCTTAAAACGACCATCCGCGTAATTCCGGGCTTGGTCATTTCATAGTATGCCGCAAAGGTACTCATAAATCCCACCTTAGAGGCTTGCTTTTCCGAAGCAGTATCGGTTACTAAGGTTAGGTTTGTTTGAACGGTTTCCATGCGCTTATTTGGGGTATATGTTTCAAATGGTCGTAAATACTCTGTCGCAGTTTGTGATTCTATCCGCTATGATGTTTCGTAATAGATAGAAAATTCCCAAGCGAGGAGTATTTAGCTCAAACTCGCTTGGGAACTATAACTATTAGTGTTTTTCAGCAGCCACAACTTCTTCTTTTTCGATGTGTGCTGGACGAATCCATTGCGGCAGGTAATCACGCTTTGATTCAGGCGAAGCAAACTCATATGGACCACGATAAACCGTAATATCACGGTCAAAATTGCCGTGTCCCGGGTGTGCCGGAGCAGCCCACTCAAGCGTGTTTGCACGCCAAGGATTGCGCGGAGCAGGACGACCAAATTTCAGACTCCAGAGGAAGTTGAAAATAAGAATGAGTTGCGAGAAGCCCATCAAAATTGCAAAAATCGTGATGAATTGGTTAATCGGCTGGAACGGCTTCAAAAACTCATATACATACGGGTCGTGAATACGGCGCATATGCCCACCGACACCAATCATATGCATCGGGAAGAAGCAAAGATTGAAGGTAATAAACGTGAGAGCGAAGTGGAATTTGCCCAAGGTTTCGTTGTACATTTTGCCGAACATTTTGGGATACCAATAATAAATACCCGCGAAAATACCAAACAGCGCACCACCAAACAGTACATAATGGATGTGTGCAACGATGAAGTATGTATCGTGGATGTACACGTCAATCGGACCAATCGCCATAAAGACACCGCTCAAACCACCGCACACAAACGTAGAAATAAAGCCGAGTGCGTTAAGGTTTGGTGTTGTAAAGTGGATATTGCCTTTCCAGATTGTTCCGAGCCAGTTAAAAATTTTAATGGAGGAAGGAACGGCAATAACAATCGTCGAAAGCATAAATGTTGTACCGAGAAGCGGACTCATACCCGAAAGGAACATATGATGTCCCCACACAACGAAGCCCAAAAATGCAATCGCCATCACAGCAAAAACCATCGCTTTGTAACCAAAGATAGCTTTACGGGCAAAGGTTGCAAGTACGTCGGACACAACGCCCATGATAGGCAAAATCATAATATACACAGCAGGGTGCGAGTAGAACCAAAAAAGGTGCTGGAAGAGTACCGGCTGACCACCACCGCCCGAACCAACATTAGCGCCGCTTGGGAACAAGCCGCCTGTTGGTGTGAGAAGATTTTCGGGGATGAAGATACCTGCATGGAATACTTGATCCACAAAAAGCAATGATGCTGCTGAAGCAAGCACCGGTGTACCCAAAACCTGCAAAACCGATGTAATGAAAAGCGCCCAAACGGTGAGCGGCAAGTCAAACATACGCATACCCTTTGCGCGTTTGTTGAGAACGGTTGCGAGGTAGTTCATACCACCCAAAATTGAGGAAAAACCAACCAAGAAAATACCGATAACCCAGAGCATATGCCCCGTTCCCGAAGCACTTAGCGGCGGATAATTCGTCCATCCTGCAGCAGCTGTTCCGCCTTCAACAAAGAAACCGGACATAATCGTCAAGCCTGCGACAGGAACAAGCCAGAAGGAAATCATATTGATTGTCGGCATCGCCATATCGTCCGTCCCAATCATCAATGGGATACAGAAATTAGCGAAAGCGCCCGTTGCCATCGGGATAATGACAAAGAAAATCATCACTGTTGCGTGCATGGTTACAAGCTGAGTATAAAAACCCGGCTGAACAGCACCACTTGAAACGAGGGTGTCCGGTAGCCATTTTCCAACAACAGGAATCGGCTCACCCGGATAGGCAATTTGCCAACGGATAAATAACGCAAAAGCACCGCCAACAAGCAAGAAGAACAGCGAAGAAGTCAAAAACTGCTTCGCAATTTGCTTGTGGTCAGTCGAAAAAATATACTTCCGAATAAACGACACGCTGTGATGCGCGTGGTCATGGTGCGCATGAGCATCATGCGTGGCGGCATGACCTTGCTCAAGATGTGTGGCAACTGCTGACATAGCGTTCACCGTTCAAAAAAGTTGAGAAAATTTGTTTGAATTGCTTGGGGTATCGCCTTGCTCTTTGATTTTTTGCAAAGCATAATAATCAATCATTTTGTCTCTGCTTAGTGTGAAGAACCATGTTCAGCAGCTACAGGAGCGGCTGGTACAGGTGCTGCTGCTTGCGGATTGGCGGCTTCAGCAGCTAATACGGCTTTTTTTGCGGCATTTTTTGCATCCATCCATACAGCAAAGTCTGCGTCGGATTGCAGATTTAGTACACCACGCATAGCATAATGACCGCTACCACAGAGTTCCGCGCAGGCAAGTTCATATTTGCCTGCTTTTGTGCCGTTAAACCAAACATCAATCCACGAACCCGGCACAGCATCTTGCTTGATACGGAAGTTCGGGAGGAAATAACTGTGAAGAACGTCCACTGAGGAAAGGTGTACGACGATATTTTTATTCATCGGCAAGTTAAATTCGCCTGTCAAAACAATATCATCTTTGCCTTTCGGGTCTGTCGGGTCTATACCGAAAAGGTTTTGAGCTGTGCGATATCGTGCATGGCGTTTACCCAAAATGCCGTCAGCACCCGGATAACGAGCGTGCCAGTTAAATGCCTGACCAACAACATCAATCTCAACATCGGGCGAGGGAACACGAGAAGAATACTTCATTACTTTCCACATTTCATCGCTATACAAGCCCAAGCCTGCAAACAAGACCGTCGGAGCAAGCGTCCAAATAAATTCTACCACATTGTTACCATGATAGTAAATGGATTTGTGTCCTGGGCGTGTGCGGTACTTGAAAATAAAGGTTACAAGCGTAATTTGAACGAGCAAGAAAATTGCTACGGAAATCCAGTACACAAGAATAAACAAATCATCCAGCGCTTTGCTGTATGTGCTAATTCCCGGAGGGAAGTAGGTTAGCATATTCCATGAAAAATCAAACATAGATGCTCCACGAAAACAAGGTAAATAGAAATTGTTATCAATAATTACAACAGTGGTGAATACAAGGGTATCAAAAATCTCATCATACTAAGTCTCATCAAATCTTATGTTGGCAATTAAAGCGGCTTCAACAATTCCGCTTCTGCATATGCACCCGGACGCGCAAGAGTTTTTGCACGAACATCCGCAACATCTTTCGGGTCAATTGCCGGAGCATTATTCCCCCAACTTGAACGAACTGTTGTCAGAACGTCGGCGATTTCTTGGTCAGAAAGTGCATCTTTCCAAGGGGTCATCACGCCATTATATTCTTTTCCTGCACGTTGAATCTTACCTTGAAAGCCGTGAAGAACGATGCGAATAGGAATGGAAATATCTTGGTTTTGGGCAAATTCCGAACCTACGAGCGGCGGATACACACCCGGAAGACCTTTACCATTGCCTTGATGACAAGCAGCACATTTTTGGTTAAAAACACCTGCTCCCGCACCTTTAGCTGCATCGGGGTTTGCAGCAGCAGCACCGTCAGCTTTCGCTGAATACGGCTCTTTCCAATGCGGGTCATCTTGGGGACTTGTAAAGAATCCCGACAAATTCGACAAAAAGATAAAACCAATGCAACACGCAACGAAAACAATCGTTATGCGCATAAAGGGAAACAGCTGGTTCATATCTCAACCTCAATTACTTGGTAAAAATTATTGTTAGCTTAAATATTTCACGGTAAACAATGATGTGGTATGGCTGGTATCATCATCGTACGCAACGTGCATCTGTTTTTCTCATCATCAAAATCGTTGCGCAAAAACTTCACAAAATGCAGAAACAAGACTACAATGTTACACAAAAAATATGTCAGTACAAATGCAATTTTTCAAAAATCAACACTTGGTTTTACACGCAAACGCGGTGATTTTACGCGGTTTCCAGCGAAGATGTTGATGCTAAACTCGTTGGCGAAGCATCAATAATAATCGGTTTCGAGCGATCAATTTTTTCTTGAATCGTAATCAACCCTTTCAAAAGGGCTTCAGGACGCGGAGGGCAACCGCCAATATAAACATCAACTGGCAAGAACTGGTCAATGCCTTGTACAACAGGATAACTGCGAAACATACCGCCTGTAGAAGTACAAACGCCCATCGCGATGACCCATTTCGGGTCAGGCATTTGGTCGTAGATTTTCCGTACAACCCACGACATTTTGTAAGTAACTGTTCCGGCGACTATCATTAAATCTGCCTGACGGGGCGAAAAACGAAAGACCTCAGAACCAAAGCGCGACGCATCGGTACGAGGTCCGGCGAATGCCATCATCTCAATAGCACAACAAGAAATACCCATGGGCATGGGCCACACAGAGTTTCGCTGCGCCCATTTTGTAATCGCTTCGACGCTTGTTAAGACAAAGCCGTCGCGTTCTAATGTTTCATTTAGTCCCATTTTAAGGCTCCTTTTTTCACGACATAGATAAAACCTGCAAAGAGCAAGACCATAAACAAAATCATCGCCACAAGTGCCTGAGCGCCGAGTTGCTTAAATTGAATTGCCCAAGGGTACATAAATACGATTTCGATATCGAAGAGGATAAAAAGCATAGCCACAAGATAAAACTTTACCGTATGACGCTCTTTGACGGAGCTAACAGGCTCCATGCCGCTTTCATATGCGCTTGCTTTTTCCTTGTTTGCGCGGCGCGGACCAAGCCATTCATGCAACTTTATCATCACGATACCAAACACCGCACCGACGACGATAGTTCCATAAATTGGGATATAGGATTCGAGCATGGTTCTTCCTTGAACAATGTAAGTATTGTCAGTTTTCTACTTAATAATCAAAAACGCCTAGAGGGAAAGGCAAAATTTTATGCAGCATGAGTGGTGCAGAGTACCTCTGACAAAGAGAATACTTTCAGAGTGGACTCATTTTTTCGCAGCACAAAATACTCAACATACAGGGAAATCCAAAGCACCTTTTTTGAATTTTCCACATTTTACCAATTTTTTGACCTTCTTTCTCCGGTTACACAATAATTCCAATTCCATGATTCGACTTGTACAGTTCAAAATCAAGATTTTATGCAAGTTCCAGCCATTGCATGGTCAAATCATCAAGTTCTGTGAGGATAGTCGCCAGTTCGTCGCTGTGTTCTTTGAGCGCTTTGTAATCGGTAATTTCGCCGCTTGAAAGAAGTGTTTCTATTGCTAGTTTTCGCTTTTCGTGAGATTCTATACGCTTTTCGAGCGATTCACGCTCTTTTGTAGCTTGATATTTATTTTTGCGCGAAGTTTGCGAAACTTCTTGCGGTGTAGTAGTCGTCAGCATTTGCACTTTAGTATTTTTCTCTGCTTCCCGTGTGTTTTCCTGCTTTTGCTCTTTTTTTTCCAAGTATGCGGAATAATTACCGGGATATTGTTTAATATGTACCAAACCTTCGTCATTTGGCTCAAAAGAGTAGATAAATTCAACGCTTCGGTCAAGAAATGCACGGTCGTGCGAAACGATAATCAATGCACCGTGAAAAAACTGTAAGTATTCTTCCAGAGCGTTCAGGGTTTGTATATCGAAATCATTCGTCGGTTCGTCCAAAATCAGCACATTCGGGTTATTCATCAACACCCTCAAAAGCCCCAATCTGCGGCGTTCTCCGCCCGATAAATTTCCCACAAGTGAGCCAAATTGATGCGTAGGAAAATTAAATCGCTGAAGCATATCTTTTGCTGTCAAAAAGCGGTCACGCCCTACTCCTGTGTCAATATATTCCGCGACCTCCCTCACCGCAGCAAGTACCGAAAGTGTTGGAGCAATGTCGCTGCTTTCTTGACGAAAATAGCCAATTCGCGCCGTTGTGCCGATTTTTACTGTTCCCGTGTCAGTTGGAATTTCACCAACGAGAATGTTCAGCAGCGTTGATTTTCCCGAACCGTTTGGTCCGATAATCCCGATTCTATCGCCTTTGGCGGCTTTGTAGGTAAAATTCTGAAATAGCGGTCGTCCTGCAATAGTTTTTCCGATATTGACCGCATCAATTAGCTGACTACCCGCAAACTGTGTTCCCACCTCAATTTTAATCTGCTTGAGTTCCGTTGCTTGGCGCAAACGTTCCTGCTCATCTTGCAAATTTTTCACCCAATCCACGCGACTTTTTTGCTTTTTGCGTTGCGCTCTTGCCCCGGCTTTAATCCACGCAAGTTCTGTGCGGAGGCGGTTTTTGAGGTGGTCTGCTGTGGCTTCTTCGTTAGCAGTAATCATTGCTTTACGCTCCACGTAATTTTCATAATTGCCGGGAAACGAAATAAGTTTTGCCCTGTCTAATTCCACAATCCGCGTCGTTACAGCATCCAAAAAATAACGGTCGTGTGTAATGAGTAAAATTGCTCTTGGCGAAGACACAAGGCGGTCTTGAAGCCATTGCACCGAATCCGCGTCCAAATGATTTGTAGGTTCATCCAAGATGAGTAAATCTACATCGGACATAAGTGTTTTTGCCAGTGCAACGCGCTTTTTTAAGCCCCCCGACAGATTACCGATGCGTTCATCAAAGCGTGAAACGCCGAGTTTTTGCAGCATTGCTTTTGCTTCATTTTCCAGTAACCATGCGCCTTCGTTGTCTAAAGCACGATTCACTTCATGAAGTTGGTGTTGGATATCGTCAGTATTCGCGCCCTTTTCCGCGCTGAGATTATCCATAGCAGCGCACAATGCCGCATATTGTCGTAACAAAGAATATGCCTTCGGACGCGCTTGCATAACAGCATCCAAAACAATCTCGTCATCCTGAAGCGTCGGAACTTGGCTTAAATACTCAAAAGTTGCTTCTTTATTGAACGCAACCGTTCCTTCATCCGGCGCTTCCGCGCCTGCAACGACGCGCATGAGTGTCGTTTTCCCGACCCCGTTTAAGCCGATGATACCGACGTGTTCGCCGGACTCCATTCCAAACGAAATGTTATTCAAAATCAGAATGTCGTTGAAGGATTTACTTATCCCTGTTATCGAAAAAATAGTCATGTTTTTTTGACGGAAGTGAAAAAATGCGCGTACAAAGATGCGAAATCATTCTGAATACACCATAAATCCTTTATTTTGGTCAAGCCTAACATATTTTTTTTCAAAAATTTAGCGAATTATGAAAAATTATTCACCAAAATTTCTTTTTGCAGTGCTTAAACCTTTTTTATCTTGGCACGTTCAAAAAAACACTTCACTCATTTTGTAGTGATAATTTTTTTACTTACCATTTTTTGGAGTTACCATTATGCGTAAACTTGGTTTTGCATTGCTCGCAGCTTTCGCATTCGCTAGCATCTCTCCTGTTTTTGCTCAAGAGAAAAAAGAAGAGAAAAAAGAAGAGATGAAGAAAGAAAAGAAAGCTAAGAAAGAGAAAAAAGAAGAGAAAAAAGAAGAAAAGAAAGAAGAGAAAAAATAATTTCGACAGTGTTTCAGCACTGCGAAGTACAAAGCCGGACACGTCACTGTGCCGGCTTTTTTTTATTTCCTACCTATTTCCATTAGTTTGTTGGTATTGTTCTGTATTGTTTTGTATCGGATTGTTGTGTAATCTTCAATCCGCACCAACAGACTCATTGTGTATATTTTCCTTTTGAGTTTTTTCTAATTGTACACTTCTTGTGCTGTGTAAAAGTGGATAACCTTTTGTTTTTGTGAGCTGCCATAAGTACAGACAGGGTTTTCAAAGAGTATTGTGAAGGAAAGAAATGGTGAATATCTTCGGTATAATTTCGCGCTTCTGCACAGTTGTGGGGATTACCGAAGTTCCCCAACGCTCCTGTGTGAAAAGAGGTTGTGCTTTCCCAATCTTTCCCTCGCAATTTCCCCCAAAGTTTTGCACAGATGAGGAAAATATGTGGAAAACTTACAAGAAAATACATCATGTTGAAAAGTCATCTTGGTTATTCCCATACTTGACGCT
The DNA here is from genome assembly GCA_025455065.1 of Candidatus Kapaibacterium sp. Taxonomy (GTDB): domain Bacteria; phylum Bacteroidota; class Ignavibacteria; order Kapaibacteriales; family UBA4661; genus PH2015. Next base: position 83,885 of record JALONG010000005.1, read on the forward strand.
ATTTTGTGATTTCTCAAAATACCTCAAACCCGCATTGAATCGCTTTTTACTGACATTCTTTTGAAAAGTGGGAACAATGCAAAGTTTTCCACAATTTTTGAGTTTTGCACCGAATTTTCCACAAATTTTCCCTTCTTACACTTTTTCTTTCCCCACACATTATGAGTAATGTTCTTGCCTATATTGAACAGCACCATGCTGCGCATATTGAAGAATTGAAAGATTTTCTGCGTATTCCAAGTGTCAGCACCGCGCCCGAACATAAACAAGACGTGTTACGCTGTGCCGAATGGGTTGCTTCTTCGATGAAATCCGTCGGTTTAGAAAATGTGCAGATTTTTCCTACCGAAGGGCATCCTGTTGTGTATGGCGAAAATCTTCAAGCAGGTAAAAACGCTCCGACGGTCTTATTTTACGGGCATTATGACGTGCAGCCCGTGGATCCTCTTCACCTCTGGACGAGTAAGCCTTTTGAACCGACAATACGCGACGGCAAAATTTTTGCGCGTGGCGCTGTGGATGACAAGGGACAAGTGTTTATGCAACTTAAAAGCCTCGAAGCACATTTGAAAACCAACGGAAAACTGCCTGTGAATGTCAAAGTATTGATTGAAGGAGAGGAAGAAATCGGTAGTGTTAATTTAGAAGCGTTTTTGCGCAAAAATGCTTCTATGCTTGCGGCAGACACGGTGCTTATTTCCGATACTGCGATGTTTGCCGATGAAGTACCGTCTTTGTGTTACGGCTTGCGCGGCTTGTGTTATATGGAAATGACCGTGACCGGACCCAACCGCGATTTACACTCCGGCGTGTTTGGTGGAGCGGTGGCAAATCCCGGCAACGCACTTGCAAACATTATTGCTCATCTCACCGATGAATACGGAAGAATCACGATTCCGGGCTTTTATGACGATGTTCTTGCGCTTACGCCCGAAGAGCGCGAACAATATCGTAATCTTCCTCACGATGAATCTGCATACTGCCGCGATTTGAACATTCCCGCTACCGACGGCGAGTTTGGGTATTCTACATTGGAAAAAACTTCTGCACGCCCGACGTTGGATGTAAACGGGATTTGGGGCGGTTTTATGGGCGAAGGTGCAAAAACGGTCTTGCCCTCGAAGGCTTCTGCAAAAGTATCTATGAGGCTTGTGCCGAATCAAGACCCACAAGATATTGCACGGAAATTTGAAGCGTACGTGCGTCGCATTGCTCCACCAACGGTGCATATCGAAGTAACGGAACTGCACGGAGGTCGCCCTGCTATTACGCCCACAGACAGCAAAGGTGTTCGCGCTGCGCTTTGTGCAATGGAACGTGCTTTTGGAAAAAAACCGTTTTTAACCCGTGAAGGCGGTTCTATTCCTATTGTTCTGCTCTTTCAAACAATCCTCAATGCACCTGTTGTACTGATGGGAATGGGCTTAAATAGTGAGAATCTACACTCGCCCGACGAACACTTTACGCTGAAGAATTTTTATCGCGGAATTATCGCTTCTGCGCTTTTTTATGAGGAACTTACCAAAGCATAACCAACAATGGTAGTGTTAAGGTTTAAGTGATGAGTGTTGAGTGCAGAAACTTTAAGTTTCTTTTTATCAATCGCTTATCGTTTCTTTTCCTCAACACTTATCACTCAACATTTAATACTACTCCGTCATCTATGGGCAAAGGCGAACAAACACTGTTCGAGAAACTCGAAACCGAACTCGAAAAAGAAACCGAAGAGGAACTTTCCACGAGCGGCGAAGGCTGGCGCTATATGCGCAGTGTGCGGATTGGTATCATCACCGCCACGACAATTTTGGTAACGGTGTTTTTTCCCTTGAATCGGAGCTTATACCAGCAACTCAGTGTTGGTGCGGAATGGCAGCAAGAATCGCTCGTGGCGGAAGTAAACTTTCCTATTTACAAGCCCAAAATGCAGTACGACGCGGAAGTGCGCATAGCGCAAGAGCAGGCTACACCTGTCTTTCTCGCAGGAAATGAGAATGATTCCGGTTTGGAGGTGTTAAACGAAATTGCGCAAATACTCTCAAGCAAAGAAGCATCAGACCCTGCACAAATTCAGCGTGTAACGGGCTTTTCCGTAGAAAATCTTGCGCGACTTTTTGCCCTTCCCGATGCGCGTCGAATCCAGAAAATGCGTCATATTCTCCAGCGTTGTACTGCTTTGCAGACCGCAGTGTATCGGCAAGGATTGATTGATATTGCGCGACCGTCGGTCAAAACCGCACAAATTATTCTACGCCGCTCTGCTACCGTTGAAGAAGTCTTGCAAACCACCCAACTCTATGATTCAAGCCGCTTTCGTGCTGCGTTTGATGAAATGCTCCGACAAGATTTTGATGACGTAGAACGCGCACTCGCAGCAGACCTGTTGCCGAAACTTCTCCGTCCGAATATCCTTTTTTCACCTGCCTACACCCAAGAAGCACAGCGCCTTGCAGCCGAATCTGTTCCCAAAACTCTCGGAATGGTGCGGCGTGGTGAGACGATTATTGCCAAAGGCGAAACCATTTCTGCCTTAGCGCTGAATAAACTCCGCTCTTCCGAATATACCCGTTTTCTGTATTACAGCGAATATCAGGCGCTTGGCTCTTTTGCCGCGAATTTGCTTCACGCAGCACTTATTTACTCCATTTTGTTGGTGTATCTTTACATCATTCGCAAACGCCTCTTTTACGATAACGCGCAACTTGCCGGACTAAGCGCTGTATTCCTTGTAACAGGCTTCCTTGCTTGGATTGTGAGTATTATTCCCACCCAATTACCGCTTCAGTATTTTGTGATGATTCCGGCTATTGCGATGCTTATTGCGATAGTCTATGATTCGCGGACAACTTCGATTGCAACTATTTCACTGGCACTTTTGGCAGCCGCCATTCGTGGGCGCGATTACGAAATAGCGCTTGCAATGGTTCTTGCAGGCACATTTGCCGGCTACACCGTGCGGGATTTACGCAGCCGGACGCAGCTATTTCAGTCTATTGGGTTTATTATGATTGGCTACACGGTCTCTGCGGCGATGTTTGCGCTGAAATACAGCACTCCCATTGGGTTGCTCGGATTACAACTTGCTTTTGCTGCTCTCAGTGCCGTTTTAAGCCCTTTGGCGACCTTTGGTGTGTTGTATTTATTGGAGCGAATGTTCAAGATTACATCGGATTTGTTGCTTCTGGAATATGACAATTTGAACCATCCACTTTTGACCGAACTCAACGAAAAAGCGCCCGGCACTTATCAACATACGCTCATGGTAGCACGTTTGGCAGAAAGTGCTGCCTTGGCGATAGATGCAAACTCCATCCTCGTCAAAGTGGGTGCGCTGTTTCACGATGTGGGAAAAGTGCGGAAAGCCGAATATTTTGTGGAAAATCAAATCAATATCGGCAACAAACACGACAAAATTTCGCCGTACAAAAGTGCTGCGATTATCCGCCAACACGTGCAGGAAGGGCTTGTACTGGGGCAACATTACAAACTGCCGCAGCGTATTATTGATTTTATCCCGATGCACCATGGAACGATGCTCATTCGCTATTTCTACGTCAAAGCACTTGATGAAGCCGCCGCCAAATCTACACCGGAGCAGGAATTGACTGTTGCGGAAGAGGATTTTCGCTACACCGGACCGCGCCCCAATAGCAAAGAAACAGGGATTTTGATGCTTGCCGATGCCGTCGAAGCTGTTTCGCACGTCATTGACACCAACGACCGCGACGAATTGGAAGAAGCAATAGATAAAATTTTTGAAGAGCGCTTTGCCGATAAACAGTTGGAAGAGTGTGATTTAACAATGCAGGAAATGGCGCTTATCAGGGAATCATTTGTGAAAAATCTGCTCGGTACAGGGCATCAGCGTGTGAAATACAAAGCCATTCCGAAGGAGGAAAAAGAAGACCACCGCGACGAAGTTGGTGATGCTGCGGAGTAGTCTGCAGTGCTGTTATGTTGTGCAAATTAAAGAATGTGGAAAAGTTTTGGCTACGACAAAATAATTCCGTATTTTAATAATCTTTCGCAAAAATTCCGTAATGCCTCCCAAAGGCGTACATTTTTTTCAAGTTGTTCATGCGCTAACGTCATGTTTGAGAATATACAAACTCGAATTGAAGGAGCAATCAAGCGGATTCGCGGTCAGGCAAAAATCACCGAAGAAAACATCGGTGAAGCATTGCAAGAAGTCCGTGATGCGCTCTTGGATGCCGACGTAAATTTCCACGTTGCCAAAAAGTTTATTGACGACGTGCGGGAAAAAGCGCTTGGGCAGGAAGTACAAGGAAAAATCACGCCCGGACAACTTATTGTAAAGATTATTCACGATGAGATGGTCGCACTCATGGGCAGTACACGCTCTGCGATTGCGATGTCCGCGCAGCCGCCTACAATCATCATGGTTGCGGGTCTGCAAGGTTCGGGAAAAACAACGTTTTGCGGTAAACTCGCCAAAAACTTAAAAAAGCAGGGCAAACAGCCGCTTTTGGTTGCCGGAGACATTTATCGTCCTGCGGCTGTCGAGCAGTTGAAAGTTTTGGCGCAGCAAATCACAATTCCCGTGTACGCGCAAGAAGGTAAAAATCCTGTGGAATTGGCAAAAGAAGCGATTGATTATGCCAAGCGATATGCCCGCGATGTGGTGATTATTGACACTGCCGGTCGTCTCAGCATTGACGAAGAGATGATGCAGGAAGCGGAAAATATCAAAAATACCGTCAAGCCGCATGAAATCTTGTTTGTCTGTGATTCGATGACCGGACAAGATGCGGTAAATACCGCAAAAGCCTTTAACGACCGCCTCGCTTTTAACGGTGTTGTGCTGACCAAAATGGACGGCGACACACGCGGTGGTGCGGCGCTTTCGATTCGCTCCGTCGTACAAAAGCCGATTAAGTTCATCAGCACAGGCGAAAAACTCGACAATTTAGAAGCGTTCTACCCCGACCGTATTGCGTCGCGGATTTTAGGCATGGGTGATATCCTGACGCTTGTAGAACGCGCCCAGTCGGAGTTTGACGAAGAGCAAGCGAAAAAACTTGAGCAAAAAATCCTCAAAAATGAGTTCAATCTTGACGACTTCTTGGAACAAATTCAGCAGATGAAAAAAATGGGTTCGATACGGGATTTGCTGGGAATGTTGCCGGGTATGGACAAGGCATTGCGCAACGTGCAAGTAGATGAAAAAGCACTTGGTCGCGTGGAGGCAATTATCCACTCTATGACCAAACAAGAGCGCAAACAACCGAAAATCATTAACGGTTCGCGCCGCAAACGTATTGCAATGGGTAGCGGAACAAGCATCCAAGATGTAAACCGTATGCTCAAGCAATTTGAGGATATGCAAAAAATGATGAAGCAACTTACTAAAGGCGGCGGCAAAATGAATGCTCTCAAAAATATGATGGGACAAGCCGGAATCTCGCCCGCAGGCATGATGCCGCAACAAGGTCGCTTCCGCCGATAAAATTTGACACCGAAAAATCGTTCCCAGCCCGCATAAAACCACTGTTTTCGGGCGAAAACGTTAAGATTTATCTCTTATTTCTTTCACTCTTAACCTCATTGGAACATGGTTAAACTTCGTCTTCGTCGTCGTGGTCGCAAACAAGCGCCCATTTACGACATTGTGGCAATGGACAGCCGCAAAACCCGCGACGGTGCGTTCTTAGAGCGCGTTGGTCAATATAATCCGATTGGTTTTCCCTCGAAAGTTGTGCTTGACCATGACCGTGCTTTGGCATGGCTCAAAATGGGCGCACAGCCGACAGATATGACACGTGCTATTCTCAGCCACGAGGGCGTTCTTTTGCAACTCCATTTGGAGCGCAAAGGCAAATCAACGGCGGAAATTGCTGAAGCACTCACCAAGCACAAAGAAACCGTGCTGAATCGCGTTGAGCGCAAAGGCAAAAAGCGCCAAAACAAACTCAGCAAAAAGAAAAAATCAGCAATCGAAGCAGAAAAGAAAGCTGCGGAAGATGCAAAAGCTGCTGAGGCTGCCGCCAAAGAAGCCGCAGCGAAAGCTGCAGCAGAAGCCGCCGCCGCACCTGCTGAAACAAGCGCTGAATAAAGTATTGTCGCTGAAAGCAACACAAAGCCCCGTCAATCAATGTATTGATGGGGCTTTGGTGTTTTGATAGGTGTTGTTATGCCTAATCATCGGTCTTCTTGGTCTCACCCTTCGTAATTGATAAGCAGCATATTCCGTGCAAGCAGCATAGCCTCTTCGCGGGTTTCTACGCCAAGTTTTTGATACACCGAACTTGCCACATTGCGCACTCGCCCTTCGGAAAGCATCAGGAGTTCTGCTATTTCCGCATTGGTTTTGTTGAGGTGCGTTAAAATGGTGATTTCGGTGTTCGTTAGTCTGTAATCAGAAAATGCTTTGTTTGCCTTAAAAAAGTGTGCTGCAAGCATGGGACTGAGCCAAACGCTGACTTGTAGGTCTGACCGCAAGGCGCGGAGCAGTTCATCGGGGCTTTCATCTTTGAGCATACAACCGCTTGCGCCCGCTTCTAAAGCGGCTCTGGCGAGGTCTGAGCGTCCGGTAATGGCGTAAATACGCATCGTCGTATCATTGGTGCGGATGCGTTGAATCACCTCAACGCCGCTAATATCAGGCAGTTGCAAGTCTTGGATGAGAATGTCCGGTTTCAACGTTTCTGCTGCTTGAACAACTTCCAACCCGCGATTATACGTGCCGATAACTTCAAGGCTTTTTTCAAGAGAAAGCCACGTTTGCAAAAGATGGGTTACTAAATCGTGGTCGTCGCAAATGATGACGCGCTTCATAATTGGTCGTGGTTATCAGAATGTCTGCATGGTTAAACGGGGCGTGATTACACTCTTTGCTTCTATACTCGTCGTGATTTGGTGTAGGAACGGCTTTTTTTTGTGTGCAAGGTATAGGGTGCAGATAAATGTCCGTCAAATATTGGGAATTTTTTGCAAACAACGTAGAAAAATCCTTCATTGCTCTATGTTTTTCGCTTAGAGTGAAATTTTTATCCGAAAGTACGAAGAGTTTGGCTATATGCCGCGAACATCGTAGTTTGCGGTGCTGTATTCATGCGTATTTTTTGTTGATGCGATGAGCAAAAAATTATCCACCTCTGTTTGTACCTATCCATGAAAACTTCCACTGCCGCTACGAAGAATAAATCAACGTCCGCACAACCTCCCGCTAACGGACATACGACTTCTGCAAAAAACGCTCGAAATGGTTCTTCTGTTTATCGTCAAGCTATTTTGAACAGAGAAGCATTACTCCGCGATTATTACATCGCCAGCGAAAGCCGCCATGCAAGCTATATGGGGCGGCGTGAGGCTCTGAGTGGTAATGCGAAGTTTGGTATTTTTGGCGACGGCAAAGAGGTGCCGCAACTCGTCATGGCGAAGTTCTTCCAAAAAGGTGATTTTCGTTCCGGCTATTACCGCGACCAAACCTTTATGCTGGCTTTGGGCGAAATTACGATTCAACAAATGTTCGCGCAGCTTTACGCCCACGCCGACCTTGAACACGAACCCGCAACTGCCGGACGCACGATGAATTCTCACTTCGCCACGCGCAGCATTGATGCGAACGGGAATTGGAAAAACTTGACCGAGATGTATAACTCTTCCGCCGATATTTCCCCGACTGCTGCACAGATGCCGCGTTTGGTGGGACTTGCATACGCTTCGCGTTTGTACCGCGATGTGGAAGCGCTGAAGGACATCACGCAATTTTCACGCGGCGGGAACGAGGTGGCTTTTGGTACAATCGGCAATGCAAGCTGCGCCGAAGGGATGTTCTGGGAAGCCGTCAATGCGATTGGTGTGCTGAAAGCGCCCGCCGTGATTTCGATTTGGGACGACGGCTATGGTATTTCCGTTCCGAATAAATACCAAATGACCAAAGAAAATATGTATGCGCTTTTGCAGGGTTTTCAGCGTGAAGAAGGCGCAGATACTGGTTTCGATGTCTATCAAGTCAAAGGCTGGGATTACGAGGCACTCGTGGAAGTCTATGCAAAAGCGACTGAAAACGCAAGGAAATATCACGTTCCGGCGATTATTCACGTTATCGAACTGACACAGCCGCAAGGACATTCCACGAGCGGCAGCCACGAACGCTACAAGACCAAAGACCGCTTGGAATGGGAGCGCGAGCATGACTGCTTGACCAAAATGCGCGAGTGGATGATTGCAAAAGGTTTCGCCAACGCGGAAGAATTGGACGGCTTAGAGCAAAAAGCAAAAGAAGCCGCTGAAAGCGCACGGAAACAAGCGTTTGAGGCATTTATGCAACCCATTCGCCAAGAAGCCGAAGAAGCACTTGCCATGATGGAGCAGGTTGCCCAAGCAACAACGCCCCAAAATGCTGATGAAATCAAGCGTTTAGCGAATGAACTTCGTGCTGTCAAAAATCCCGAACGCCGCGACGTTATTTCTGCGGTAAGTTGGACGCTCTACAACGTCCGCAATGAAGCCATTCCTGCGAAAAATGTTCTCACCGAGTGGCTCTATAAACAAAATGACATCAACCGCGACCGTTACAGTAGCAATCTGTACAGCGAGTCGGCAGAATCTGCCTTGAAAGCGCCTGTCATTGCACCTGTCTATGCGGCTGACGCTGCAAATGTAAATGGCTTTGAAATCTTGAATGCGTGTTTTGACGCGGCTTTGAAGCGCGACCCGCGTATTTTGGCGTTTGGTGAGGACGTAGGGCATTTGGGCGACGTAAATCAAGCATTTGCGGGAATGCAGAAAAAATATGGCGAACTGCGCGTAACCGACACCGGCATACGGGAATGTACGATTATCGGGCAGGGAATCGGCTTGGCTATGCGGGGTTTGCGACCGATTGCGGAAATTCAATATCTTGATTATTTGCTTTACGCGATTCAAATTATGTCTGACGACCTCGCATCGCTGCAATACCGCACCAAAGGCGGTCAGAAAGCACCGCTCATCATCCGTACACGCGGACACCGCTTGGAAGGCGTGTGGCACTCCGGCTCGCCGATGTCGGGGATTGTGAATTTTATTCGCGGTATTCACGTGCTTGTGCCGCGCAATATGACGCAGGCGGCAGGCTTTTACAACACGCTTCTGCGCTCCGATGAGCCGGCGCTGGTGATTGAGGTCTTGAACGGCTACCGTTTGAAAGAAAAAATGCCTGCAAACATCGGTGAATTCACGATTCCGCTTGGTGTACCGGAGGTTTTGCGCGAGGGCAGCGATATTACGATTGTTAGTTACGGAGCTACATTGCGCCTTGTGCAGAAAGCCGCAGAATTACTCGCCAATGCAGGAATTAGCGCCGAAGTGATTGACGTGCAGTCGCTTATGCCCTTTGACCGCTTTGGTATGATTAGCGAATCACTCAAAAAAACGAATCGTATTTTGTTTGTGGATGAAGATGTTCCGGGCGGCTGCACTGCCTACATGATGCAGCAAGTCCTCGAAAAGCAAGACGGGTACAAATATCTCGACGCAAAGCCGCGTACACTCACCGGTCAGGAACACCGTCCGGCATACGGTACGGACGGCAATTTTTGGTCGAAGCCCGATGTGGAACACGTGTTTATGGCAGCGTATGAGATTATGAATGAAGCGAAACCGCGCGAGTTTCCGATGTTTTATTGAGTTCTCATTTTGAAGATACATTTATGGAAATCAACCTTCTTACTGTACTTGGAGCGTTAGGTATAACAACGATTATCGGTGCATTTGGCTTGGCGAATAAGTATTTTGATATCCTTTCTCAACGAGGTTATGAGGCGAATCAATTGAAGAAACTTGAGTTAGAAATTGAGCAACGAAATACTGAGTTGCGTACAAAGGAATTAGAATTAGAGACAAAGAGGTTAACATTTGATATTCATGCATTAGAGCAAAAGAACAACTTCAAAAAACTTGAGTAAACCAAAGATAAACTATCAGTGATGAGCGCACAACCCAAATATCTCCGAACACCCGATGAATACTTAGCTTTCGAGCGTTCCTCGCCCGAAAAACATGAGTATTATCAAGGAGAAATTTTTAGAATGGGTGGAGCAAGTAATCCCCATAACATTATTTCTGTCAATATCATCGGCGCACTGCGCACACAGACTCGTGGCAAATCTTGTCGTGTGTATGCAAGTGATATGCGGACGTTTATTCCAACAGGGTTGTACACATATCCTGATGTTCTGATTGTTTGCGGCAAACCCGAATTTCTTGATAACGTCTTCGATACGCTTCTTAATCCCGTCGTCATTATCGAAATTCTTTCCGGCTCTACCAAAAACTACGACCGTACAAAGAAATTCGACCACTACCGCTCTATTCCTAGCCTGAAGGCATATGTGCTGGTGGAACAAGATTTCGCCCGCGTCGAGATATACAGCCGCATTGACGACGACAACGTTCCGCCGGAGCGCACACTGTGGGCGTTTCAGGCTGCAAGCAGCCTTGAGGAAACGCTGCATTTAGCAGTGGTTGATTGCACCATCAATCTTGCCGACGTGTATGAAGATGTCGAACTTGGGGAACAACCCTCCGAAGCGCAGTAAACCTTAATAGCGCAGTAAACCTTAATAGCGCAGTAAACCTTAATAGCGCAGTAAACCTTAATAGCGCAGATAACCTTGATTTTTTGAAGAATAACCGAAAGTATCATCTCCAAAGGAAAACGCAAATGCCAACAGCAGCAGCAACCCCAAAAAAACAAAACGGCAAAGCCGCACCTTCGGTACAAAACGGCAGAACAAGCCACAAACCGCATATTTCATCGCTTCTTACCGATGATGACCGCAAAAAACTTTTTTACCGAATGTTGCAAGCGCGGGAATTTGACCTTGCGATGATTCGTCTTTACAAGCAAGGACGCGCTTTCGGAGGTGTCTATTCGCAAATCGGCAATGAGGCTGCGTCCGTCGGCTCGGCTTCAGCTCTGCGGGATGATGATGCGTATTTCCCTATGCACCGTAACGTCGGTGGGCATTTTACACGTGGTCAAGAACTGCGCTCAATGCTGAAAAATTTCCTTGCCCGCGAAGGAAGCATGATGCGCGGCACAGACGGAACAGGACATTACGCCGATGTAAGCAAAAAGGTTTTTGGCAATGTTTCGCATTTAGGCTCGATGATTCCTGTGGCGGTGGGCTATGCAATGGCAGCAAAAATGCGGGGCGAAAACACCGTTGCCATGACCTACATCGGCGACGGAGGCGCACAAACAGGGGAGTTTCACGAAGGGATGAATCTTGCTGCGGTGCAGAAAACGCCACTTGTGTTGATTATCGAAAACAACCAGTATGCTTATTCATCGCCCAATAGCGTAGAATTTGCCTGTGAGCGGCTTTCCGACAGGGCTGTGGGCTATGGCTGCACGGGGATAACGATTGACGGGACAGACCTCGAATTGGTCTATGAAACTTGCAAAAATGCGGTTGAAAATGCAAGAAAAACAGGCGTTCCGGCGATTATCGAATCACTCACCATGCGGATGCGCGGTCATGCTGAACACGATGATTTTAGCTATGTTCCCAAAGAAATGCTGGAAGAATGGCAAAAACGCGACCCGATTGACCGCTATGTGGCAGTGATGATTGAGCGCAATCTTTATACGCAAGCGCAGATAGACGCTTTGCGCAAAGAAATTTCCGACGAGATGAATCGTGCTATTGATGAAGTTGTTGAATTGCCTTTCCCGAAGCCGGAAGAAGGGCGGAGATTGGTGTTTGTAGATTAAATGTCCATTGGTAGATTCCCGTCCTACGCCTTCTTTGGCGTAGAACGGGAATCTCCGATACGTGCCGGAACAAAAGAGACTATGCGATTGTTGTAGAAGAAGTTCGTACCAATAATTTTTCACCACACTACTTTTCCCGTGCTATGGTTCTTCGTTCCTTCCTGCTATTGATGAGCGGTGCGTTGTTTTGCAGCAGCTTTCTTTATCAAAACGCTGCCGCTCAAGGAAATACGACCTCTTCAACTCCTTCGCTGAGTCAAGGGCGATCGTTTGTACTGCCATATCTTGATTATCCGATCATTGGGTCAAATACTGTTCTGAGAGGAAGCAGTTTTACGAATCAAAGTCCTACTGTCATTACCATAGGTGGTTTACCTCGTTTTTTTAACGCTTTAGGCGGTTCATTTATTGCTCCGACTGACCGGCAGTATCCACAAAGGTATCTGCTACGAGATGTTTCGCGCCCTACAAATCTCTCAGCCGACACCATTACACCAAATGGTGCTTTGCGTGTAGGTTTTGACCGTCCGTCAGAACTTGTGTATGACATTGGCGGCTACAAAGTGCTGCCTGAAACTGCCTTGGGGAGAGAATATTGTGTTATGTCGTATAGCGGTTTCTATGCCTCATCGTTTTTCGGCAAAGAATATTTTCCCTCATATACCGTCGTCATTGCGACGGAAGATTCTACGGAAGTGCTTGTTGATCCTCGTTCTCCAACCTTTAGCCTCGGTAATCGTTCACGAACTATTCGCTTACGCCGAAATGAAGCCTATTTGGTGGAAGCAGAGCAGAGTTTGGCAAATCAATACGGCGATGTGACGGGAACACGTATCAGCAGTAATAAACCGATTGCTGTTTTTGGCGGTACTGAGGGCGGACTTGTACCAACGCCAACGGTGCCGAATGTTCGTTCTAGTCAGTCCTTTATGAGTGAGCAGCAAATTCCCGTTTCTATGTGGGGACGCGAGGCATTACTTGTACCATTTCTTGCACCTTATCAACGTTTTTTACCGCAACTTCGAGCAGATATTGAACGCAATAGCGAAATCAGGCGTGCAATTACTGCCCCATCATCGCCGTTACCAAGAAGTACGAGCAGAAGTTCCTTTAATCCTGTGAATATTCCATACTATGCCCGCATTTTGGCTGCCTACAATGGTACAGAAATTTTTCGGAATACCGGACAAACTACAGAGCGCCTTGCTATTTTGCAAGCCGGAGAATTTGTCGAAATAACCTTTGCTACTGCAACGCTCATTCGAGCCTCGCAGCCGATTTCGGTTACTCAATGGACAAATCGCCAAGATCTGGGGGTTGTCTCAACAGCAATGTCAGTGCGGCCTCTCTCACAATATGCACTAGCTCATACTCTTGCTACAATCTCACTTGCGGATAGTAATGATCCGGTTACGTCGTTGACGCAAGGCGTTTTGAATATTTCACTTGTTCGGAATGATAGACGAGTGCTGGTGCCTCTCAATATAAGTTACGACCGAGTATTTGAGGATTATTTGACCATTATTGCTCGTCGTAGCGATACAGCAAATATACGTCTTGACGGGCGGAGTATTCCTGCTGCCCAAAGTATTAACGGAATTTTTCTTAATCGTTTTCAAAGCATTCCCGGAACGGATTTTGCTGTTGCGACGACGGCAGTTTCTCGCGGGCTTCATACCGTTACATCCAATTTGCCCAGTATGGTTTTGTCGCACGGCTCTGTCTATGTTCAGGAACTCATGACAGAAATTGCTAACAGTACCAATTCATTTCTCAGTATCCCCGTCTCGGCTGTTAATGATGTCTTACTTTCAGCCGGCTACGCTTATTCCAGCTACGGCAATCTCCAACACGAACGCCGCACAGAGGCTGTCGGACACGTACAAGCAAGTACCTGCGAGGGCTTGGAACTTAGCATTGCACCTGTACGGAATGCTTCAGGACAAACGCAGAATGAAAGAGTATTGGAAGAAGTCCGCACCAGTGTGGTAAATGCTGCCGTTACGCCGCTTACCCCGACGCAAAATACCGATTCGGTGCGCCTCAGAACGGTGCTACAAAATCCCTTTGCCGACGGCACGGTAACAATCACCACGACGGAAACAGGCGGTGGGCGGTATGAGCAATCATATATACTTCCAGGCTTCACGCTGAATCTGGATGGCAGACGCGAAGCGCTGGGGCCGCTTATTCGCACGGTTCGTCTTTGTGCTGACACGACAAAGCAACAAACGGTGTCAGTTCGTTTAACGAATTACGGTACACAAACGCAATTTCTTCGCCGTGTCAGCCTCCGAAGTAGTATCAACCTTAGCATAGTTGCAGGACAGCGTACCGTAGATGAAGTTCGTGTAAGAGAGATTACAACTGCAACATTTCGAGCCGTTTCAGGGGCGATATTTCAGCAGCCAACCGAATTGCTTGCTGCGCAAACATTCTCTACCCGAGCAGTTTTCACCGTTTCCAGCATCGCCACACAAACCGCCCAAGGTGCTTTGCGTCAAGAACTCCGTTTGGGGATGAATGCCCGCATAGACCCCGGCACACCGTGCGACCTACGCCTAAGCTACCGAGCGGGCGCTGCGGTGAACTACCAAGACACGCTGTTTCTGAGCGACGGCTGCCGCGAGCGCCCCGTGCTGGTGCTGAATGTTGTCGCCGAGCGTGATTCTACGCCGCCTGTGGTCAGTCGCACGGTGGATGCTTGCAGCACGAATGTTTCGCTGCGTTTTACGCAAACGGGCGGCGAGTGTTCACGCGGTCTGGCGGGAGTGGAGCTTGTTTCGGGAAGTGTGCAGAATGTTGTGATTGCGCAAACCCAAGGTTCAACAAATGCCACAGGTCGCGTGATAGCTTCCACGGCAACGGTGGTGAATCCTCGCTTGGATGCTATTTATGCTTTGCGTTTGCGTGATTCATTGGGGAATGTGTTTGTGATTCGGGACACAGTTCCGGGCTTTACGCTGCGCGTAGAATCGTCGGCAATTAGTGCTGCTCCGTCATCACAACCCCCCTCCTTACCAAGCATTGCGCTGGGTTCTGTGCCGATAACGGGAATCACGTGCCAAACGCTGCCGCTCAGGAATACGGGTGTGGGGTCGTTGTTACTGGACGGAATTAGCTTGAGCGGTAATACGACGCTATCAATACCGCCGGAGGAGCGTTTGCGCTTGTTGGGTACGGCGATTTCCCCCAACGGTGTTCAGACAGTAACCATCTGCGGCGCACCTTTGGGCTTGACGACGTATGTGGACACACTGACGTTGGAGCGCGGATGTTTGCGCGAGCAGTACGTTGTGCGTGTGAGCGGTGATACGCTGCGTCAAAGCACGGTATCACGTTGTGGTGCAGCAGTGCGTTTGAGTACGGTGCGAGCGCCCCAGCAGTTTTTCATGGAGCAGAATTATCCGAATCCTGCATCGGGATTATTGGTGGTGCGACTATCATTGAGCGAAACGTCGTTGGCACGATTGACCTTGACAACAAGTCTAGGTGTAGAGGTGAAATGTCTTTTGGACGATAGGTTGGTTGGAGGTGTGTATGAGATAGAGGCGGACATCAGCGATATACCGACGGGAACGTATTTTCTGACATTGGAGAGTGGCGGCAAGCGTCAGACGAGGCAGATGGCGATTGTGCGGTGATAAAAATTGTGCGGTGATAAAACAGTCTTACTACACATTCACTTGTTTGGATTCATGTGACTGGTGGGCAAAATCACCAAAGTAAAATCACCAAAGCAAAATAACACCATTATACCAAGTTCTTCTGAAAGCAGATGCTCATTTCAACTCCCTCATATTGACCGTAATTCGGTATCTGCTCGTAACCGCTATTTTTGTACAGGTTGATAGCCGAAACAAGGTGGCGGCTTGTTTCCAGAACACATGATGTGCAGCCTGTTTCTTTGGCATACATTTCTAATGCCGCTAAAATGCCTTGTGCAATACCTTTCCCGCGATATTCCTCTCTCACGAACATCCGCTTTATTTCCCCTATTGTTTCCGAATACGGCTTCATTGCTCCGCATCCAACGGGTATGCCCTCGTAATACGCCACAATCACGTGCCGCAGTTGATTGGTCGCGTTAAACTGCGTGAAAAATGCTTGTTCTTCGCCGTTGATTGCACGTAAATGCTGGTCTAGCTGCTGGACGAGTGCTTGAAAATCAGCATTGTCGGAATTGGTGCGGATGTAGGAAATCATCTGTTTTCCTTTGGATTTGGTGCTTGGTCTCCATTGTGGTTTACTCACCGAATTTCTCTGCTACTCTCAGTTTGGCGCTTCTGGCACGGGGATTGATGATTATTTCCTGAGCCTCTGGTACAAGAGGTTTTTTTGTGAGAATTGTGAGTTTCGGTTCAATACGTTTTGTGGTAGCTTTGATAGCTTCTTCGGCATCGTCGGGATTATTCGGGTCGAGCGGCACCGTCCGTTTGGCAAGGTCTTGGAAGACGTTTTTGACAATGCGGTCTTCCAACGAATGATACGATAAAACGACGATTCGAGCGCCTTTGCGAAGGCGCGGAACAATGCCGCGTAGCGTTTCTTCCAGCACATCAAATTCCCGATTAACGGCAATGCGAAATGCTTGGAAAACACGCGAGAGTGCTTGTTGTCTGAGATGTGGCGGTACAGATTCTTCGACTATTGCCCGTAAATCAAACGTTGTTAAAACCGGAGCAACACGGCGGACATCGACAATCCGCCGTGCTATTACCTTCGCAAACGGTTCTTCGCCAAATTCACGAAGTATTCGCTCCAGTTCTCCTTGTTCCGTTGTGGCAATAAGCTCTGACGCAAGAGGCTTATCACGTGAACCAAATCGCATATCTAGGTGGGAGTTCACGCGATAGCTTAGCCCAATGCCTCCAGTGTCAAGCTGGCGGGAAGATACCCCGAGGTCAAGCAGTATCCCCGAAAAATCCTGCGCCTGGGGCTTCCCGTCTCTTTTTATGCTGCATGCGAAAGAGAAGGGTGTATGACTTAACGTCATACGTGGTGATGAGGTTTTCAAATCGTCGCTGAAGCGCTCCATTGCTCGCGTTATTGCTGCGGGGTCTTCATCAAACGCAATCAAGTGTCCGTTTGCGCTCAAGCGACGTAATATCTCTGCCGAATGTCCGCCTCCGCCCAATGTTCCGTCAATATACGTGCCTTCCGGGTCGGTAATAAGCCAATCACAACATTCCTTCAACATCACCGGAACGTGATAATCACCTGCGTTCTTGGCGGCGATTTCTGTTCCGTCTGCACCCAAAAGTGTCTCGGAAGGCGCTATAAATCTGGGCTTGGAAGAATGTTTGTGCTTTTTGCTCATTGAACATCGGCTGTTCTACATTTTCTGTATTCGTTTCTTTTCTGCTTATTTTTTTACTCTGCCTGTTTTTATATCGTCATAACTTTTGCTGCTACGTCTTCGTAGGATTCCGACTGACCGTGCAGGTATTGTTCAAACGCTTCCGGCTGCCAAAATTCGATATGGTCTATCATGCCGACAATCGTCACTTTCGATTCAATGCCTGCAAATTCTCGCAAGCGTTTTGGCAGAGAAACACGCTGCTGTGCGTCCATTTCGACTTCTTCGCTCCATGAGAGAATCATACGCAGGAAAAAGCGGTCTTTTTCGTTGTATTGATTCAGCGTCGCAAATTTTTCTTCGTATTTCTTCCATTCGTTCATCGGATAAGCAACCACGCATTTATCTACCCCCCGTGTGAGAATAAAGGTATCACCCGCTTCCGGCTGGATGCTTTTGCGCATTTTCGTCGGAACGTTTACACGACCTTTGTCGTCAATCGAATATGTTTCTTGACCTTTGAAGAAACTCACAGGTGCGTTGCAATACAATGAAGCAAATAGAAGTGGTCGTTGTGGGAAATATCGTGAAGTGTGCGCTCAATATCTGTCTCCACAATGTTTCACCCACATTCACCCACCGCAACGAAAAAGGGAAATGTTTCTCCCACTTTCTCCCACCGATGAATGATGAACGGCTGCAAAACAACAAAAAATGACCTATTCGGGGCAAAATATTCCCCCGAAAAGCTATCCACAGCACTTATCCACAAACAAAAATCCTGTTTTTTGCTAAAAAACGGCAATTTGCTCGTTTTTTATTGTAGTTATTTTTTGTTCACACAAAAACACATCTTTGCGTAGCCTTGAGAATGGTCTTTTACGGTCAGAAATAGCAAGAAAACTGAACAAATGTTCAGTATGGGTTCTGTTAAAACTCGGTACTGAAAATACGTTCATGTTTCACGGAAGGGATTCCGAGAAGGGCGAATTTTTACCTTGCTTTTCCTGTTCAATCGTCTATATTTGAGATACTTTTCCCCACTATTCTCAACAAGGAATACTATCATGCTTGGCTATCGTTTTACAGAATTTGTTCCCAATCCCGATGGCGATAAATCGGCGTTTGAGAATTTGTTGAATTTGCTCATGCAGTTACTCGTGTACACATCGGGTGATTTTTCCGAAGCAATGGACTGGCTGAATCAACTCGACCGTCAGTATGGTTTGACCAATGATGAATACGGTATGGGAAATTTTCTCGAAGACCTCAAAGAGCGCGGGTATATTGACGAGGAAGAGCCTCAAAGCGGCGTGTTCCAGATTACCGCGAAATCAGAGCAAAGCATACGCCGTCGCTCCCTTGAAGAAATTTTTGGTAAACTCAAAAAATCCAAACCCGGTAGTCACCAAACCCCCATTTCCGGCATTGGAGACGAACCGACGACCGACCGCCGCGATTTTCAATTCGGAGATTCGCTGGAGCAAATTGCTATGACTGATTCGATTCGTAATGCACAAATCAATCACGGTATCGGCGATTTCAAAATGACGGAAGATGATTTGGAAGTCGTTGAGAACGAATACAAAACACAGACTTCTACTGTATTGATGATTGACATTTCCCATTCGATGATTCTTTACGGAGAAGACCGCATTACGCCGGCTAAGAAAGTAGCGATGGCGCTCGCGGAACTTATTACGACACGCTACCCGAAAGATACGCTGGATATTTTGGTATTTGGGAATGATGCGTGGCAGGTGGAAATCAAGGATTTGCCGTATTTGCAGGTGGGACCGTATCACACCAATACCGTAGCCGGTATGGAATTGGCAATGGATTTGCTACGTCGGCGTAAAAATAGCAATAAGCAAGTGTTTATGATTACCGACGGCAAACCAACGTGCCTCAAAGAAGGTGCGAAGTATTACAAAAACAGTTTTGGTCTGGACAGAAAAATTGTCAATAAAACGCTCAATTTAGCGACGCAATGCCGCCGCTTGAATATCCCGATTACCACCTTCATGGTTGCCCGCGACCCGTATTTGCAGCAATTTGTCCGCGAGTTTACCAAGGCAAACAACGGGCGAGCGTTTTACAGTAGCCTACAAGGATTAGGGGATTATGTATTCGAGGATTACGTGCGCAATCGCCGAAAAACTGTTCGGTAATTGCTGAAATCTCAATAGCACCGCATAAAAAGGCTTGGAGAAATTCTTCAAGCCTTTTTGCTGTTTAGGGTGGGAAAACACAGGCACAAGCAGGTTTTTTCGCTGTCACGTCACTATTTTTACGCACTTTGCGTACTTCGGCGTTTGAAAATGCCGCGCAGTACGCTATCTTTGCATAATTTTCGTGGAAAATTTTCACGAAAAATTTAGGATTTTCCGACTACACTATTCTCGACGTTTTTTTAAGCACAACATCATGCACAATTTCTTTCGTACCCTGACCGATTCGGCATTGCAAGCGGTATTCCAACGAATTTCACACGGTTTATTGCCATTCTGCGCTGTATGCGTATTTGGCGTGGGTGCTGCTTTGGCACAGGTCGGACGCTACACTCCGTTGTCCGCAGACCAAATAAAATTGCTGATGCACTCGCAGCAGCGCCTCGTCGTGCCGCTTGCTGGTGAGTGGCAGCGTGCTTCGCTCGCTGAACCCGAATGGCAGCGCGTCAATTTGCCCTATTCCGAAACAACGATGAGCGAATTTCGCTATCGGCGGACGTTTGTGATTGACGAAGGATTGATTAAAAAATACGAGTGGCAACTCTACTCGCTTGGGTGTAATTACCGTATGGAAATTTATATCAATGGGCAATATCTACAAAGCCATGTCGGTGGAAATTTCCCCTTTGGTTTGCGCATACCGGATTCGTACTTAGTTAGCGGGAACAACACCTTGGAGATTGTGGTTAATAACCAACTTGACGCTTCCAGCACCGTTCCCCTGCGCCCCGTGCCGCATGATGGCAAAGTGTTCGGTGGTATTACGCGAGAATTGTTTCTTGTTGGTATGCCGAGTGTGTTTTTGAGCAATGTTGATAGCAAAACGACGTTTACAGGCAATGATTTTGCAACGGCAAATCTGCAAATTACCACCTCACTTGTGTCCGGCAATTTGTATGAATCTGTGCAGGGCGATTCGACTAAGCCCGCACAACTTGTTACCCTGCAAAAAACGACCGTCGAAGTAACAGCAGAATTACGGTTGATAGAGGATTCATCCGTCGTTGCACGTGCAACGCCGTCAATGATTGAAATTAGTGCCAATCGTAATGCTCAAGTCAAGTTAAACTTTGCCGTCAGTGCGCCCAAACTATGGTCTCCGCTGACACCGAATTTGTATCAACTTGTCGTCTATATTCGCCGCAACGGTGAAGTTCTGGATGATTACATCATTCCTTTTGGGTTGTATAAGGCTCAAACCGAAATGCAGGGTGATAAATCGGTGTTGCTTGTCAATGGTCAGCAAATGAATCTGAAAGCCGTTGATTATGTAGAAGATAGCAATATAGGCGGTGCAACGATTACTATGGCAGAATATGAACGAGATGTCATTGCTCTCAAAACACTTGGGGCAAATGCCATTCGTCTGCGTTTCGGCGCTCCGCACCCCTATCTTGCCTATTTGTGTGATAAGTACGGTTTGTTTATTTTGACTGACTTGCCTGCACGTGGCGTTCCGTCTGCTGTTCTGGGCAAAGATAATTACATTGTTACCGCACAAACAATCGTTAAAGATTATATCACAGCATACGAAAATCACGCTTCAATACTTGCGTTTGGCATTGCTGAAGAAACAGCCGAGGGCAAACCTGAATTGGCGACATATTCACAAAAAATCCGTGAGGTTACACGCGGTTCTTCAGCAAAACTTCTCTACAAAATTGTTCATGGAAAAACGCAAGCATTAGATATTGACGGACTGGATTTTATCGTTTTTTCCATGCACAACGAGGATGTACAGGAATTTCGTGCTGAAGCCGAGCGTTTGCAGGTGCTGGCGCGAAAAAAAATGACAGTTTTCAGTTTCAGCAAACTCATTCAACCCGACAATCACAAAGGTTACTCCGACCCGCTTTCTGTCGAGGCGCAAGCCCGCTACATTCGTCAGCGATTCCGCATTTTACAAGAGTACAAAATTTCCGACAATGTAATTATCGGCACGTTCAATGATTATTTGACCGAACGCCCTGTTCTCATTACCAATAATTCCGAACAGTACATCGCCACAAGCGGCTTGGTTTCTCGTTCCCGCGACCTTCGTATGCCGTATCAAATGGTCAAAGCACTCTTCAACGACGAAAAAGAGCCTGTCTTGGAAACAGGGAACTACAAAGCTGAAATTCCCTCGCTGTACACTATTATCAGCATTTCCCTTATCGTGCTGTTTTTTGTCTTGCTGAACACCTCACGACGATTCCGTGAAGATGTGCTACGTGCGCTTTTGCGTCCCTATAATTTTTATGCTGACATCCGCGACCAGCGTATTCTCTCGAATGCAGGAACGTTGAGTTTGGCTGTTGTGCTTTCGGCAACGCTGGGTTTGATTGTCTCATCCATGCTGTATTTCCTACGATTTAGCTATCTGCTTGATTATGTTATCACGCACTTTATTCCGTCGAACACCATCAAAGAGTTTATCAATTCAATTATCTGGCAGCCTTGGGCTTCCTGCCTTACGGCAACAGGACTGTTTTTGCTGGTGATTGCTTTTCTCACGCTGTTTATTCGTGCGTGTTCGTTTTTTGTGAAATCCCGCATTTTCCTCGGCGATGCGTTTGTCATTAGTTCATGGGCTTTTCTGCCGCTTGGATTCTTGCTTGTAATGACAGCAGGTCTGTATCGGGTTTTCACAACCGATACCTACACGATGGTTTCTCTTTTGCTCATATTCTGTACCTTGTTGTGGTGTTTGTATCGTATGCTGCGTGGAACGGCGATAATTTATGATGTGAAGGCTTCCCGCGTTTATATTGCGGGTTTCCTACTCATCGCGCTTGTCGTTGGTGCGCTGTTGCTCTTCTACGATTCACGCTATTCTACCATTGCTTTTGCTAATCATTTCTTCTCTGTTTTGTATCAATAACGCTACACCAGCGTCGGTTTGAAGCCAACCAGAGTTGTTTACTCGTGTATATGCGCCTTTGTCCTCATTGCCCTTATTACCGCTTAATTCGAGAATCGCGTACTGTTGCGCTTGTCCTTTGGGTGAGCGCAACTCTGCTTTTGGGGCAACGTCATCTTGCCGCGCAACAGCCCGCCAAATCTCCTGAAAAGCCTGATAAATCCAAAGCCGAGCAGCCGCTTGAATTGCCCGAATTTGTGATTACCGGAACAGAAACGCTTGATGTGCCGGGAGGAGCAAAACAAGCCCCTAAACCCTCACCAAAACTCACTCCTCAGCAACTGACCCGCTTTAACCCACTCGACAAACAAACCTTTTCCCTGCTTTCGCCTTCCACCATGACTCGTGCGCTGTTGCCGCAGCAAGAGCGCAACGGTTATGTGCAAGGTGAATTCGGGATGTTCCTTTCACCAAGTATTGATGCGGGTTATAGGATTATAGCAGGAAATTTCGACCTCAATGCCCACGCCGGAGCAACGTTGTCGGACGGACACCGCCGCAACGCAGGTTTTACCGATGTTCGTGCTGACCTTCAATCGCAATACCTCGCACCCGAAAAATTCTTCTTTTTCGGTGGCAGCCGCACCGATACTTATCTTCGGGCAAATTATCGTAATTTTCGCTTTTTTGGTGCGGACTCTGTGATGTTTCCCGAACTCGCTCCTTTGCGCCAATCCTTGCTCATGGAAGCAGGCGTACAGACCGTTGGTGGGTTTGAAAGTCTGCGGTATGACATGGGAGTTTCGGCGGAAAGTATTCTGCTTCAAGGAGCGCATGAAAACACGCTTCTTGATGCACATTTGGCAATGACAACAGCACTCGGCGCGGGATGGCATCTTGGCGGAAAAGCTGCGGTGCAGTTGCTCAGTGCTTCGTGGTTTGCAGCTCTTGTTTCGCCGTCCCTTGTCGCGGAATATCGGGTTTCCGGCGTTTCAGTGAGAGCAATGGCGGGTTTGCAGACGTTTTCGTATTCGCCGTTTATTTTGCCCAATGCAAGTATTCATGCGGATGTTGCGGTAAATTCTCTGCTCAGTTTTAAGGTCTCGGCGTTCACAGGAGCGCGGCAGAACAGCTTTCTTCAGGCATTTCGCCGTAACCCTTACACAGCAACGATTTTTCTGTCATCAAAACTTCCTCCGTTTCCGTTGGAAAATGTTATCTATGATGTTAATGCCGCTCTGCATCTGCATCCTTCGCAACACGTTACCCTCAGCCTTGGCGGAAATGCAAATTTTACCTTGAATAAACTTGTGTTTGATGCTGCCGAAAAAAATGGCGAATTTGTTCCGTCATTCGAGCGTGTACGCGGCTTCGGTGCTTGGCTTGAGGCGGAAGCACAAATTTCTTCGGCGGACAATATAACGCTGCGCGGGAATGTTAATGTTGCATCAATCTCGCTCAACTCAGCAATTTCAGAGATTATTGTTCCACTGTCCTATCTCGCGCCCTTTGAAGCCTCGTTGCAGTATCGTCGTCGTTGGTTTGAGCCATTTTTGACAGTGCTGGAAGGCGTATATGTCGGTGAGCGCCCTGTGGCTTTGTTCTCACGCACAGCAAGCAATCTTCCTGCATATTTGGATATTCGCTTCAGCTCAGAATATGAATTTTCACCAAACATCAGCGCTTACGTGCGCGGAACAAATCTTTTGAACCAACAAATCGTTATTTGGCAGGGATTCCAAGAGCGTGGCATATTTATTGCAGCAGGTTTTGTGATAACATTTTAACCTTCGATATTCTGAGCGGTTATGATTGAAATTGACGATACAAACCACGACGATTTTCTCAGCGATGCTGATAAAAGCGGCTTTGATGACGACCAAGAGTCATTTCGTTTGGGAAAATTCCCCGACGCTTCAGCGACACCTTCTGTAGCGGCTTCAGCATTGCCCAAAACTTCCCTGAGTTTTGAAGCAGATGAATCTGCAACTGATAAATCCCTTGCAAAGCCCATAGAATCTGGGTTTGCACCCAAAGATGAAGAAGAGCCTCTTTTCCCAAGCCGACTTGCCCGAACAGAACTTGCGGGGCAGACCTCTCTACCTTCTGCATCCGAAGAATCGCTATCACGCTTTTCACAAGAAACCGTTACAGAACATGACCTTGATGACGACGGACCGTCATTTGATGAAATTTCCCGCGAATTAGCAAGCGCTTTTGCGCCAAGCAGCTCAACGGAACACCTCGAAAATCGTAGCTCAAACGCAAGTATTGATGAGCTTTCGACGGCAGCAGCTATGGCTAATGCCGTTGATTTGCAGTCGGACTTCGGCTCAAAAGCCGCTACGGAAGCTGTTACGGAATCCGCTATGGAATCTATTTCAGAAGCCGCTTCTGCACACGATTTCAGGGATGAGACACCATTTCAAACAGGGGCGGAAACACTGGCGGAATATGTTCCAGAAACAACTGCGGAAGCCGCTCCAATACTTGACCGCGATGCTTTGCTTGAAAAGCGGTATCAAGAACAACTGCGCCAAGAACAGGAAGATTTTGAAGCATATTTGCGTGGTGATTTGACGGGAATTGATGCGGCACATGCTGAACAAGCCACACATAATGAGCCGGAGCAAGCACCTCAACATCTACATTCAGGAGAGCCGCAAACGCATGAACATTCCACGCAAGCCGCACAATACGCAGATGAAGCGCCGTTGAAAGACGATAACAATACCATTTCTGCACAGGGCGTATCTGCCGAACCCCGCACCGTTATTACCATTCCCGATGCGGATGAACAGCGTCGGCGTGATGCTGAATATGCAGCTAACCAAAAAGCAAAACAATCCCAAAGTCGCTCAAAACCTCGTTCTCGTGGTTTGGTTGCTGCTTCTGTTTTTGGGCTTGGAGTAACGGCAGCCGTTGCTTTAGGGTATTTGGTTATGCGTAAAACTACTGTTGGAACGAGTATTGGTGGGGTATGGAGCAAAATAAGCGGTCAAACTTCGTCGCAAGTTCTTAACCAAGACACTTCGATTGCGCCGCTTGATTTAACCCAAAATTCCGCGCAGCATAGTCCCTTTTCTCCTTCTTCGGATGAAGCAGGAAAGCCATCTGCAAGCATATCCGATTCGGCACTACCGCAAACGCCGTCCCCGCAAAATCCCGAAACTACTCCTAATGCGTCGGCGCAGGCAATGTCGCAGATATCAGACCAATCCTCATCGAACAAAACCGACTCACAAGCCGCACAAAATCAGTCTTTGTCGAATCAGTCTGCACAAACAATCGCAGCAAATACGCCACAACCGAACAACACTACTAAGGAAAATGTCTCAAGCAAAACGACAGATACGAAAGTAAGCAGTTCACAATCCAAAGGGGAACAAGTTTCTGAGCAAAAATCTCCCAAAGTCTCACCAGCACTTGCTCTCAACGCAACAAAGCAACAAGAACAACCCCAGAAAAAAACCGAACAACCCAAAGAGCAATCTAAAGAACAGCCTAAAGAGCAGACCAAAACAGAGCAACCAAGCCCCAAACAACCAAACAACCAAGCCCCAAGCAACCAAGCAACCAAGCCCCAAACAACCAAACAACCAAGTAACCAACCAACCACCAAACAAGCACGTTCTTCTGCTGTTGAACGCCAAAGTACACAGCAAATAAACGGCGTTTTTGCGATTCAGGTTTATGCTACGCCGTCGCTTGAAGACGCGGAAGAGTGGCTTGAACGCTTGAAGCAGCGCGGAATGTTGAATCCAATAATCACATCGCAGGTTATTCGCGGGCAAACGATTTATCGCGTTCGATTTGGTCTGTACAACACCTTGCAAGCCGCAGAAAAGGATGCCGGACAATTTGGTTTTGCAGGTGCGTGGGTTGTGCGTTTGCGCTAAACGTGGCTTTGCACTAAATGTGGCGTGAAATCTTGTTCCGCTGCATTATCTTGGTCTTGCCGTGAATTGGCAAAAATTTCGTAGTTTTGTGCAACGACATTCTCGCCCTTCAATTCCCGAAAATGATGATTCTCGAAACAATCACGCTTGAGCCGAATTTGTCTTCGATGCCCCAAACGCAAGTTATGGTGCGCTCTGTGGCACGTCGCCGCCTCGACCGTGAACTCAATGCACTGGATGACTCGACCAAACGTCGTCAGCACACGGTGTTGGGGTTTGCGATGTCGGTGCTTGTTTTGGCATTGTTGCTGTGGTTGTTGAATTTTCTGGACATTACGCCCTATTCCCGCCAACCGGAGCGCGTGACAATTCCTATTCAGTTATTGCAATTCGGCACGGGAAATCCAACACTCCCAAGCGCAGGAAACCTTACGTCAGAAGGTGCTGTACGCAAAGCCGCACAAAACCCAACACCGCTCGAAGATGCCCGTAAAGCCGTCGCCAAAGTCGAAGCTACCGCAAAACCCCGTGAATACACGCAACCGTCGCTGGTAAAGCCTGTCAAAGATGACGCAAAAGCGTCGGAAAACACAAAACTCGCCCTCAATGCTTCAAGCAAAACCGATGTTGGCTCAAGCATGGCTCCAACGCAAGCAGACGGCGAAGGTTTGGGACGCTTTGGCAGTGGTGCAGGGCGCGGACAAGGATATAGTTTGGATTGGGGCGGTGGCGGTGGCAACCGTGTTGTTTTGCACAAAGAATTACCAAAATATCCTGCCGGAATTACAACCTCAACGCAAATAAAAATGCGCTTTACCGTGCAGCCTAATGGCAGTGTTGGTTTGATTTTGCCGATGCAAAAAGGTGAACCCGCTTTGGAACGCGCCGCAATGGAGGCGCTCCGCAGGTGGCAATTTAATCCGCTCAATGACGGCAAAGAAATGATTGGTTTTATTACGTTTACCTTTCGGATTCAATAATCCGCACATACTTTTTCGGACTGTTGTCCACGAATCGCACGAATTTTCACGAATTGAACAAAATTGACAAGGTTTTTTTCGATAAACATTATCCGTGAATACTCCAAAATTCGTGTCAATTCGTGAGATTCGTGGATAATTTTTCTCAAAATCTGAGTATTTATTCGATTTTTCCACCGATAATTTTCGCAAAACTATGGTCAAAGCAGTGGTTTTCGACCTCGACAACACGCTCGTTGATTTTATGGCAATGAAGCGTACCGCCGTTGATGCGGCTGTTACGGCAATGATTGACGCGGGATTTGACCTGACGTTTGAGCAAATAAAATCGCACATTGACCGTATTTACAACGAGCAGGGCATTGAGTACCAGCGCGTCTTTGACCAACTGTTGCAAGAAGCACTGGGGCGTGTGGATTACAAAATTTTGTCCGCCGGAGTTATCGCCTACCGCCGCGCCCGCGAAGCCTCATTGAAGCCTTATCCGCACGCAACAGCAACGGTGATTGAACTTGTGAAGCGCAATATCAAACTTGCCGTTGTCTCCGATGCACCGACGCTGGAAGCATGGCTGCGCCTTTCGTACATCAATTTTCATCACTATTTCGACGCTGTTGTTACTTTTGACGACACCAAAGAGCGCAAACCAAGCCCAAAGCCCTTTTTGACGGCACTCGCAAAACTCGGCGTAGAGCCGGGTGCGGCGATTATGGTTGGCGATTGGGCGGAGCGCGATATGGTCGGCGCGAAAAATGTCGGTATGCAAACAGCTTTTGCACGGTACGGCGATTCGTTTGGCAACCAAAACGTCGTTGCAGATTTTGTGCTGAATGATATTACGGACTTGCTCAAAATTATCAGTAAGCAAAATGCTTCCAAATAGCATCGAATCTTGCTTTGAGACTGCTTTGTCGAATGCTTCACCACTCTTTTCACCACTAAGCCAATTTCCTTACGTTTTTTCATGGCAATTCTTCCCGTGTACACTTTCGACCATCCCTTGCTGCGACAAGTTTCAAAGCCTGTGGAAACGTTTACGGACGAACTAAGCAAGTTCGTCAAAAGTATGTTCGAGACTATGAACAATGCTGACGGAATAGGCTTGGCAGCGAATCAAGTTGGGGATGAACGTGCAATCACCGTGATTGACCTTAGTGATGTTGAGGAGGACAAAAAACAATTCAATGCCAAAACACCGCCAATGGTGCTGATAAATCCTGTCATTACGGCATATTCACCCGAAGTTTCCGATATGGAAGAAGGATGTTTGAGCCTTCCCACGTACCGCGATACCGTTACGCGCCCCGCACAAATTCAGGTTCGGTTTTATGATGTGCAGATGCACGAGCATAATATCGAAGCGGAAGGTTTGCTGGCACGGGTGATGCAGCACGAAATTGACCATTTGAGCGGGAAGTATTTTTTTGACTATCTTTCGCCTGTGCGCCGCGCAATGGCGCACCCGAAGCTCCGCCGCATACAATTAGGTCAGGCAAAAGCCGATTATCCGCTCTATAACCCAAAAACTGCGTCCAAATCTCGTTTCTCCAAAGGTCGGACATAAGCAATGACGGTCAAAGAAGAGTACATCGGAATTTCGTACGAAATACGCAAACGGCGACAAGCCAAACGGATGTCGCTCAAAGTCTCGCACGATGGACGTGTCTGGGTCTCAGTTCCCATGCGGGTTTCGCTCCATGATGCCAGAACGTTTTTTCGTACCAACATTGCCTTTGTGCAAAAAGCTCTTGACAATATCGCCGCAGAACGCTCACAACGCCTTGCTTTGCCGAGTTCATCGGAGAAAACACACGTTATTGTTGAAGGAGAATGGCTGCCTCTCAGCGTTGAAGCGGGAGAGTGCTTTGCCATTACGTTCTCCCTCACAACCGTGCGCCATATTGTTGTTACAGTTCCGCAGGAAAAGATGCTTTCCGAAGCAATGTCCCGTGCTGCGGCGCTTGAATATTGGCGTTACTGCATGATTACCCGAGCTAATGAAGTTTTGCCAAAGCGCACATTGGAGCTTGCTCAATCCTTTGGCGAAACTGTGCGGCGTATTGCGGTAAAAAATCAGAAATCTGTCTGGGGAAGTTGCGTAAAAGCGCGTCGGAGCCTGAATTTGAATTGGCGGTGCATCCTCTTTCCGCCTTCGGTACGGGATTATCTCATTATCCACGAACTTGCACATTTGCGGCAGGCAAACCATTCCGACGCATATTGGGAGCAGGTCGAACAGTGGTGTCCCGATTACCGCGAAGCAGAGCGCTGGCTCAAAGCCAATGGGAAGCGGGTAATGAGTGTGAGTGTGTAATACTACTTAGTCAAGGGCGTTACAAACTTCATGCGAAACTCCATCATCAATTGAACAAGAAATGAAGAGCGCAATTTGCCCTTCCGAGAACAATTCTCCAACAGTTTACCAAATTGGTTTTGACTACTTACTTAGTTGCCAGTAGCTGCACAAGCCACCCTCCGAACGACTACCAACTAATTCGACAAGGATAGGCTGAGGTTCTTATAATCGAATTATGACCTTTATTTACCAATGTTTTACGGGGATTGTTTTTGTTTAGGCAGCAATTTTTCATCTAACTTTCAGCATGAAACTAACCGTATTACAATTTATCCTTGATGTGTTATGAACCGTATCCTTGCATACATCATTGCTGGATGCTTGTTGGCGATGGTCTTTCCACTTTCCCTCCGAGCACAAATTGCATGGTGTTCGCCCAGTGAAGTGCGCTGGGGCGATACCGTGAAAATTTACTATAATACCCAAGCTACAAAGGCAACATTATCCATTCGTGACCAAGTATATGCAAACATTTATTATACGACTGTCAATGGAGAGTATAGAGAGGCAAGCCTAAAAATGATGAGACGCGATGCGATGTTTATTGGCATATATGCTATTGAGGACTCAGTGTCCGAGGGGAGAATTGCCATTCATACGCCGGAAAAAAGCATTCGTGTAGGTGATTCGTTTATCGCTCTGCGAAAAGATGGTATTCCTGCTCGTGGGGCAAGCATAAGTAAGATTTGGAATGACTCTTCCGCATTTGTCAAAGAGATGGTATTGTATCCTGACAATTTTATCGCATACGCTTCAAAGTGGGATTATCTGCAATACGGTAAGAAATTTAACGAGAACAGCCTCAAGCAAGTAATTACAAATGATGTAGCCTCTCTAATACGGAACAATTCCACTAGCCCTGAGCTATACAGTGCTTTAGCATCAGCATACAAACGGCTTGAAAAAAAGACCGAGTATAAAGAAATCCTATTACGAATGGGAAAGGAGTTTCCTCTTTCACCATACACAGAAGAGCAGCTTTTTCGCTTCTCATTACAGCAATACAGTGATTCGTCAAAATGGGTCATTCGTGCGCTTATTCGCTCTATTGCTGCACAATTTCCGACAAGTTCTATCGCAAGAAAAATGGTTGAACGCAATTTTGCCGATACAACTTTGACGCTTGCGACAACAAAGACCATCCTTGATAATTGGATTGCACGAGAACCCAACAGCCCTGAACCATATCTTGCTTACATTCAGTTAACTCAAAGAACGAAGCCTGTACCAGAAAATACTGCTGCGTTTGCCCAATATCTGCTTGAACTCATTATGAAACCAGAGATTCGGGTACGTTATCAATTCAACAATAATTATATGATGGGCGAGCTGTTTCGCTACGTTTCGGAAGCCTTTACTGCGGCGGGCTTTACAGGTCAGGCTCTCATGACGCTGAAGGCAGCACGTAGTTACGATTTTGAAGCAGAAACTCGAAGTGAATTTCTTAGCAAAGAAGGCTCTTTATTACTGCAAAGTGGGCAGCCTACTTTGGCAGAAGAAGCATTTTTTCTTTCGTATGCTCTTGGCTCCACAAAAGCCAAAGACTCCGCTCTCGCTGTGTATAAACACCTTCGCGGCACGGACTCAGGATTTGCAACATTTATCAAACAAAAAACTGATAGTATTCTCGGCGCCAAAGCCAAGCCTGCTCTGCCTTTCACAGTAAAAGCACTGGACGGAAAAACATATGATATTGCCAAACTCAAAGGCAAAGCTGTTGTGCTGAATTTCTGGTTTATCGGCTGCCCGCCCTGCCGTCAAGAGATTCCCGGGCTGAATACGCTTGTGAAAGAATATGCCAAGAAAGATGTCGTGTTCTTAGCATTAGCACTTGATGATGAAAAAAGTTTGAACGATTTCCTCAAAAAAACACCCTTTACTTATACCATTGTACCCAAAGCACAGAATGTAAGCGAGTTGTATGGAGTAGAAGGTTTTCCGACGCACGTCATCCTTGATCGCAAAGGAATGAACATCGGTCAGCTTGTCGGCGGCTCAGAAACACGGCACGAAGATTTACGCCCACTCATTGAGCGGGCTTTGGGGCAGTAAGAATGAAAATCTTCACAACCATATTACTCGTGTTAATGCTGCAAAGCGCACCATTACTATTTTCTCAAACCCTGCTTACCGACAGCGCCTATTCAAGCACGGTGCAGCGCATGAAATCGTACACTGTACTGTTACCGCAAAGCTATGACACCGCACGGCGTTACCCCGTGCTGTATTTACTTCACGGTTGGGGAGGGGGGCATTGGGATTGGGCATCGAAGACGGAATTGCAAACCTATTGTAATGGTAAAGAAATACTCGTTGTCTTGCCCGACGCAGAAAACTCGTGGTATGTGAATAGCACAATGAAGCCCCAAGAACGTTTTCAAGATTACATTGCACAAGAATTACCCGCACTCATTGCCAAGCGCTATGCCGCCGACACAAGCAAACAAGCCATTGCAGGGCTTTCGATGGGCGGCTATGGAGCGGTGATGCTCGCGCTGAAACATCCACACAAATACGCAGTTGCAGGCTCATTTAGCGGTGCGCTGACGATGCCACGAGATTTGGTTGTCCGCGAAGGTTGGAATCGTGCGGCGAAAGGCAATAATGGTGATTTTGCGCTTCCGAGTTTGCAGATGGCATTTGGTGGCGAAAAAAGCCCTGCCCGCGACACAAATAGCGTTTTTACTTTGCTCAAACGCGCTTCTAGTCTTGATTCCACAAGTAAAGCACGATTGCCATATTTTGTTATTTCCACCGGAATCCAAGACCAACTGGTACATATCATTCCGGGAAGCCGAGAATTTCGAGACTCGCTCTATTCCTTGCGTTTGCGGTATGAATACCACGAAACGCCCGGTAAACATTCGTGGGAGTATTGGAATGAGGCGCTCAAGGCATTTTTACCGCGACTGTTTGCCATCACAGGATGGAAATAAATTATTCACATCACTATGAATCTTATCACTATTGGCATCATCGGCGGCGCAGGCTACACAGGCGGGGAATTACTGCGTATTTTGCTGCATCACCCCAACGCCCATATTTCCTTCATCCACAGCACCAGCAATGCCGGAAAGCCCGTAACGAGCGTTCATGCGGACTTGCTGGGAGAAACGCATCTGCATTTTGCTGCGGAAATTTCGTATAATGTGGATGTATTGTTCCTCTGCGTCGGACACGGCGAAGCAAAAAAGTTCCTCGCTGCAAACCAGATTCCACGCCATGTTCGGGTAATTGACCTTAGTCAAGATTTCCGATATGCAAACTCAACCGACGAATGGGTGTATGGCTTGCCGGAATTGCACAAAGACCGCATCACATCTGCGCAGAGCGAGCAAGCAAACATCGCTAATCCGGGCTGTTTTGCGACGTGTATTCAATTAGCACTTCTTCCTTGGGCAAAAACAGATTTGCTGCCCGAAGAAGTCCATATAACGGGCATTACAGGCTCGACGGGTGCGGGGCAGGCGCTTTCACAAACATCGCATTTTTCCTGGAGGTCGAGCAATCTTTCTGTGTACAAAGCATTTGAACATCAGCATCTACGGGAGATTCGGGCAAGTCTGCGCATTTTGCAGCCGAATTTCGATGAAACCAAAAACATCCATTTTGTGCCGATGCGAGGCAATTTTACACGTGGTATTCTTGCCTCGGTGTATGGGAAATGCCCCGAAAGTGCAAATTTTATGCACTCTGCATACAGAGACTATTATCAGAACCATCCATTTGTACACGTTGCAGAGACCGAGCCGGATGTGAAGCAGGTCGTAAACACCAACAAATGCGTTCTTTCGGTGCAAAAGCACGGCGAAATGCTGCACATTGTTTCGGTGATTGATAATTTGCTCAAAGGCGCATCGGGACAGGCTGTACAGAACATGAATCTCCTTTTTGGTTTTCCCGAAACGGCGGGGCTGAATTTGAAAGCAGTAGCATTGTAAGCGAGAATGAGTCAATTACACGAGAATTACCCAACATTTATATTTATCAATATCATTTTTCCATGACAGCACACATTATCGTATTAGCCGGAGACGGCGTAGGACCTGAGGTTACGCGAGAAGCAGTCCGCGTCTTGCAAACAATCGGCACAAAATTCCAACACACCTTCACCTTTGAAGACCATCTTATTGGCGGCTGCGCGATTGATGCGACGGGTTCTGCGCTGCCGGAAGCAACTATTCACGCTGCATCCAAAGCAGATGCCGTGCTGTTGGGTGCAGTCGGCGGACCGAAATGGGACGACCCAAAAGCCAAAACACGTCCTGAAGATGGCTTGCTTGCTATTCGCAAAGCACTGAAACTCTATGCTAATCTTCGCCCCGTGAAAGTCTATCCCGAACTTGCTTACGCTTCACCCCTCAAACCGGAAATCCTCGCGGGAACAGATTTTATCGTGGTTCGTGAACTCACGGGCGGCTTATATTTCGGGCAACCGAAAGAGCGCCGCACACGTGCAGACGGCGGCATTACGGCGGTTGATACGCTAGAATACCACGATTACGAAGTAGAGCGCATTCTCAATCTTGCCTTTGAACTCGCCGGAGGCAAGGCGCGGCGAGGCATTGTCGCAAGTGTAGATAAAGCAAACGTGCTGGAAACATCACGCCTCTGGCGTGAACACGCAACGGCAATCAGCAGCAAATACCCCGCCGTCACGCTTCAACACGTGCTTGTGGATACAGCAGCCATGCGGCTCGTGATGTCCCCCTCGCAGTTTGATGTGCTTGTTACGGAAAATACATTTGGAGATATTTTGACCGATGAAGCGGCTGTTTTAGCGGGTTCTATGGGCTTGCTACCGTCGGCTTCGATTGGCGAAGTACAAAATAGCAAGGGCTTTGCTTTGGGATTGTACGAGCCTATACACGGCTCTGCGCCTGACATTGCAGGGAAAGGCATTGCAAATCCCGTCGGTACAATCCTGAGCGCAGCCATGCTGTTGCGTCATTCGTTGGGGTTAGAAGTGGAAGCATCGGCAATCGAAAAAGCGGTGGAAACCGCATTACAACAAGGCGCACGGACTACAGATTTAACCAAAACCAATCCACTTTCGACTGCACAAATGACCGATGCAATTCTCAAGCATTTGTCATAGTTCTTTTGTTAGTGTTCATTGCCTGAATATGGCTTCAATACAAGCACCATATATCATTACCTCTGTCGTCGTTCAGAAAAAAAATGCCTCGCGGTGTTCGGTGTTTCTGAACGGCGAGTTTGCGTTTGGCTGTATGATTGATACGGCGGTGCGTTTTGGTTTAACAAAAGGCAAAGAGCTTTCCAAGCAAGATGTGGAGCGGCTTCAAGAGCAGGAAGATATTATCGCTTTGAAGCAAACTGCCCTTCGGTATGCCACGTACAAATCTCGCACAGCGGAGGAAGTTCGCCGCAAAATGCTGGAAAAAGAGTTTGCACCCGAAGAAGCAGAATACGCCGTACAGTTTTTAGAGGAATTTGGCTACGTGGATGACCGCAAATACGCCCGTGCCTACATCAAAGAAGCTGTTGAGCGAAAGTTTATGGGAGTGAATCGTTTGCGGCAGGAACTTTTGAAGCGCGGCATTTCTAAATTTGATGTGGAAGATGCACTCACCGAAGCCTTTCCGCCTGAAAGCAGCAAAGAAGCGGCTTTTGAGACAGCGCTCGCTGCGGCGGAGAAAAAACTTCGTTCTTTGGGAAGAAAAGACGAAGAGAAGCGCAAACAGGCGCTTGTGGGGTATTTGCAGCGCCAAGGATTTTCGTGGGAGGTGATAAAACGGGTATTGGCGGAAGGTATTGGCTAATTGAGAACAATTATAATGCGTCGTCCTAAAAAGGGTTGACAAGACAAACGCCCTAGGGCGCGAAAAAATTGGTAAAAAATTCGTTTGGTGTCATCATCTTTAAGGATGAATGT
>JALONG010000075.1 GCA_025455065.1 Candidatus Kapaibacterium sp.
AACGCTTTGCCACGATGGTTGAGGCATGGACAATTTTCAAAGAACAATCCTCTAAGCCCCATCCCAGCTAGCTTTGCAGACTTGTGTGCAAAGACTAGGCCTTAAGGGGATGAATCACCTGTTTTGCACAATCATGGTGACTTAATGTCTAAAGCCCAAATTTGCGCCAGTGCAGTGTTTGTCTGGGCAAGAATTCCCTTCGGCTTTTGCCTAATCCCAAGCCTTTGTGCGGAACCGTCCGCTTATGACAGTATCCCTCTTTGTGCTAGGGTTGTATGTGCTATTGGCGCTGCACTTTATCTGTGAGTGGGCGTGTTGTTGTTGCGGGAAACATTATTGTCTGAGCCGTAGTGTACAGACCCTATTGTGATGTCCCTTTTGAAGTGGATGGGGACGGTCAAGGCTTTAGCTTTGAAGTGGTTGGTGCTACCAGTGCCGTTTGCCCTAATGATTGAGCAGCAAACGTGCCGCATTGCTGCGGTCAGTCTTGATTGCGGCGTAAATGCTTGAGTCGTGTACTAAAAGTAGTTACATTCGAGAGTTGGTGCGGTACACAGAGAGTTTTGTGACTGCATCGTGCATAATTTCGGATTTTGAGAAACAAATACTGTTGCGTTGTAAGCACTTGAAATATGGGTACGAAAATTGCGGTTGTATCTCTCAATGCACTGTGACCCTTGTTATTGATTCTATGTTGTTGTGAGACGACCGAACCCCGAAATTACCTTTCGCTTTCAAAGCACGATATTCGTATTAAGCGTTGCGTCTGCAATGATTGAAATTGGGTTCATTATCAAGCTCCGTTGAGTTTGGATGCGAAGAAAGGTTAAAACTCTTCAACATCGTAATAATGAACCCTTATTTCAATTTTTGCTATGCAATGCCTCTTTGTGGTGCTGCCATTATTTCTTTGCTGCGGGTTTTTTCGCTGCGGGTTTTTTCGCCGGAGCAGCTTTGCTTGCGGATGCTTTGGGTGCTGTTTTTGCTGCGGGTTTTGCAGCAGGCTGCGCTGCTGGCTTCGGAGCGGATTTTTTCGCGGGAGCAGCTTCCATTGCTTCTTCCTGTTCAGCAAGTTTGCGCTCTAAGCGGCGAACTTGGGTTTTGAGGAAGTGAATAGATTTGTATGCTTCGTCCAATTCGGAGCGTGTTGCAATCGGCAATTCGCTAATCATAAGTTCAACGAATTTATCGGTTTGCTCTTTCACGCGAGCGCCCGAAACAGCGAGTTCACCTTGCAATTTCGCATATTCTTCTTTGTTGAAAAGAACATCAAACGCTTTTTCGCTTGCACCAACAAAAATGTGGAAGAATTCATCGAAGGTACGCGGTGCTTTGCCTTCTTTGGCTTGCATGATAATGTAACCTGTCATGCCCGTAAGTGCGTCTTTGCCAACGCCGAAGACCATTTGCTGCATTTTGCTGTATTGAGCGGCAAAAAGAACGTAGGATTTGAGCATTTCTTGGAGAAGCTCAATCGCAACACGGTCACGCCCGAAAAACACCATGTTGGTAATAGGATTGACGGGCTTTTGGATGCTGTCAATCATATCCACATAAATTTTTGCCGCATCATCAACTTTACCTTGCGAGAAGGCTGTAAGCGCTTTTGCGGACATTTGTGTCAATTCACCAACGTTTGTGCCTGCGATTTGCCCAACACCGCCCAAATATCCCACAAGCATATTGATTTGGTCGGTAAACTGCTTCATCGTCTCTTCGCTGGGGAAGCTGAAGGCTTGCGAGATAATTTTGTTGTATTCGTCGAGGCTGAGATATTTTTGGAGCATTTCCGGTGTCAAGCCAGTATTTTCCGCCATTTTGATAACGGGCGACATCATTTCGGAGAGTTTGAAATAGGTCTGCGCCATATTGGTTAGGTTATTCACCGCACCCACAACCACACTGCCGTTGCTGACCATATCCGACATAGCTGCTGGAACACGCCCCATAGCGCCCATCCACGAACTGTACAGGTTTTTCCATGTTTCGTAGAGCGACGTGATATTACCCATCATTTGCGGCATATTGCCTAAGCCGGGCATATTGGGAATCATGTTGAACGGGAAGCCTTGTGCGGGTTTTGCATCATCACCCATGCTGCCAATGTTGGCGAATCCGGTGAAGGAACTGCCTGTGTTGTTAATTGTCGTAGCGACTGTTCCTGCGAGGTCGCCGAGCATTGTTGTGATGTTACCGGTCAAATTTGCGGGAAGAACCTCGCCTGCTGCGTCTGCTGCTTTTTTCACGACTTCCATTTGCATATTGAGAAGGTCGGTAAAGATATTGCCGCTGAAACTAGCCATGGAAAACGCTCCATTAAAGAAAAAAGTGATACAAATTGTTGAGTTATTTTCTGGGTGCAAATCTACAAAAACCCTTGTTCGCACAAGAGAAAAAAAACAAAAATGACAATTTTTTCATTTAATATTCAGAAAGTTGATATATCAACTGTTGAGGATTCGACTGTTTATGCTGTTAGCCAAAATTGAGTGATATGAGGCAAGGTTCTGGACAGTAATTATTTGGATAGAAGAGACGCTCCGTTCTTAATAGGTCTAAGAGTGTTCTTTTACACAATAGTATGTCACCTAACACAGAATCTCGTGTTCTTTCCGATATCGTCTGTCTTTCCGATACCGTCTGAAGGATGGAGAAGAGTGTTGGGTAGAGTAGTGAAGCATCGCGGCTCAACGAAGGAAATCTTGCTTTTTTACAATTGAAGCAATGGTAGAGAAACATCTGTGAAACGGGCAATCCACTAACGAGCCCAGTACATTGTTTAGTTGATTGTTATAGTTCGGGCTGTCTGCTTCCACGTTCTTACGTGGGCGGACTGTCCGATTGTTGCTTACGTCAATCCGACAGCCCGATAAGAATCGGACAGCCGGAAAGTATAAAATTTATCAAAACAGTGTACTAGGTGGTTGCTCGTTGAGGAGACAATTTAAGGAAGGGTGCACAAAAAAAATGGATACAGCATATCAATATGAGTGTTTGAATACCGCTTTCAATCTAGGTTTCTTCATTTTAATACTTCATCATTTGTACTTGATATTATTCTCAATGCTGTTTTCAAGATTTATTCTTAGTGCAGATGCCGATTGGAGTGGCGAGTTTTGGCGACCATACGGAGCATGGATTCTTCCTGTGTGAGCCTTGCAACATCATCTAGCGAAACCCATTGTAAATCCTTCGATTCCGCAGTAATAGCGAGCGGCGCAGCATCATCGGCAATAAGCATAAACCGCACGTCGTAATGCAGATGTGCAGGTTCAATACCTGATGCTGTACGGCGTTCAGGGATTTCGTGAATATCAAGGTCGAAAATATCATGGCTGAACGGCACAATATCGTACACGCCTGATTCTTCAACAGCTTCACGCAATGCGACACGCAAAACATCGTTGTCGCCGTCGCAATGACCGCCTAATTGCAGCCACTTGTCAAGTTTGCGGTGATGCGTGAGCAAGGTTTTATCAAGCGTTTTGTTTACAACCCAAGCAGAGCCTGTGATGTGACCTATGAGCAGTTCCCGCATGAAGCAATTATGATGCTCATGGATGAAACGAGTCATCGTATCTCGAATACGGCTCTCATACTCGCTTGCAGGGTGAAATGCCGCCAAAAGATAGAGTAGTGGCTGTCGGTGCATGGTACAGAATGGTGCAGAAAAGAATGTAGAACGTGATAACAACCATCAAAATACCATTCTTCCCGACGGTATGCAACTTTTCACCGAGAAAAAACCGCTTCATTATTCATCGGCGCTGAAACTCCGGCGAACCCAAGATAATACCGACTACCTGAGCCAAAGCACTGCCTTTTATGCCGACTGGCGGTGTTTCGGGTTTTGCCGCGCCTTCGTGTATGGCATCATCCAAGTCACGCATGGAATCTTCCTCGCGGGGCATTTTTCGTTCATTGGGGCGTGTCAGTGTTGGTGCGGATGTTTTGCCGTTTTTGAGCGCTTCAGCACTCACTTTTTCGGCAAATGCAGGGTCTGCTAAAACAGGTTTCAAAAGGCGCACGGTTTCTTGCACATTGCGCTCCGGCATAAGCAAGCGGGCGTAGGTTTCAAGCGCATCGTCGAGGGATTGCGGTTCGTGGTTGTGATTGAGCGCCGCAAGGTCGAATTTTACGCCTGCAATGCTTCCCAAGGCAAGATTTAAGCCAAAATTCATCCGCCCCAAAAGCGCACCCGTATTTATCCACGCATCGGCGCGGTCAGGAAAGCCCGTTGGTGCTTGATAAGCGTACAACGGCTGTCCGATGTTCCGAATCCATTCCAACACCTCACGCGGACGCACAATCTCTGCGTTCATCGCCCTGAGAGCGCTTACGGCGAGTTCAAACGGCGATTTAATTTTTGTTCTGTTCGTGGTTTGGTTGCTTGGGGCTTGGTTACTTGTTTGCTTTGTTACTTGGTTACTTGGGGCTTGGGGCTTGGTTGCTTGGGCTTTGGGGCTTGGTTGCTTGGTTTTGGAGGATTGAAATGATTTCGCTTTTGGTGAGGTTTCTTGCGGTGTTTGGGGGATTGCTGCAAGTGTTTCTTTGCCGCCGTTCCAAAATTCTTCTGATTGAGCGAGTGTGCGAAGTACGTGAGCGATATTGCCGTTTGATGCTGAGAACTCTGCTGCCATGCGGCTTACAAGTTGCTCCGGCGGAGTGTCGGAAACAAACCGACGGGCGATTTTCGTGCAGATAAACTTCGCAGTGGAAGGGTGTTTTGCCAGCATATCCAATAGCTGCTCGCCTTCTTCTTTGCCGCCACTTGCCGGAAACACAGTCCCCATCACGGTTTTCGCCGTTGCATCGTGCGAGTCGGCGCGGAACAGGAAATCACCTTCACGCACGTAACCAAGTGCTTTTGTGCGCTCTGGACGCTCTTGAAGGCGCTCCATAAGGCGGTTTGCGCGTTGCCCCATTGGGATATGCGTCCAGCCGGTCAGCACCCGTGCGGCTTCGGTAACATCCTTTTGCGTGTAGCCACCATCAACGCCGAGTGTGTGCAGTTCCATGAGTTCACGGGCGTAATTTTCGTTAATTCCTTTGCGTGGTTGCAGTTCAGAGGGAAGTTTTTCCACAAGAGAATCGCGCAGACGTGCGGTTTTTGCCATGCCAGAATCAATCAAACGGCGCTGAATCGCACCTTTCATACCGGGCGCATTGCGCATCGTGTCAAGCGCAAGCGACATTGTTGTCGGAGTGCCGTCAGGGGCGCTGGATTGCGCGTTGTCGAGATATGCTTGCATTGCAGGATGTTTCGCCGTCGCTCCCAAGAGCGCACGAAAACTGCCTACGACGTTAGGACGAATCGCATCGCGCTCAAAACTCATCACAAATTGGTCGGCTTGATTATCGGTAATCGAAACGTTGAAGTGATTAAACCAAAAGTCCGTTAAAACCTCGCGGAGTTGATTCGGCGAGGACACGGCACGGAAAAGTTTTTGTGCATACATAGCGCCATAAAGTTCTTTTTTCTGGCGATAGCCTTTGGATTTTGCGTATTCCAAAAGTTTGG
This sequence comes from Candidatus Kapaibacterium sp., assembly GCA_025455065.1. Classification (GTDB taxonomy): domain Bacteria; phylum Bacteroidota; class Ignavibacteria; order Kapaibacteriales; family UBA4661; genus PH2015. The sequence goes on from JALONG010000075.1 coordinate 5,522, forward strand.
CGCGGTATTCCTGCTTGCCTTTGCCCTTGTCGTCGGCAGGTTTTTCCATTGTTGCCTCATTCTTCTCGCCGTTCAAGGCATCTTTCCCGATAACACCGTCTTGCACGGCTTCGCGTAGCACAAAACCTGCGTTGGGGTATGTTTTGACGATTTCTTCATTGGACATGGTGAGCGGCGTAAGCGCTGCAAGGCGCGTATTCAGGTCATTTTCAGGCAGTTTACCCTCCAACTGCTCTTCAAACCAGCGTTCCAAGCCTTGTTGCACCAGTGCATCCACATCACCCGGACGCGCACCAAAGGCGAAGCGGTCAAGCAAATACGCTGCTGCTTGGCGGTCGGTGAATCCGGCTTTTTTGTAGGGGAAGGTGTAAGATGCTTGCCAAGCAAGATGTTGTGCGGGCTGAGGAGCTGATGATGTGAGCAAGATACTTGCCGAGGCCAGCAGGCATACAAGCGCTATGGTGCTTGGAATCAAGCGTCCGGGTTTGTTTGTGTGTTGGGGGTTCATTGGTTGTTCTCCTGCAAATGCGCGTTGGAATGGCGTTTTGGAAATTAGACACTGCAAACTGCAAAAAGATTCATTGGTTTGACGAAATGATTTTCGCCGATTTGACGTGATGAAAAAATCGTTGATATATTTTTTGTTGATATATCAACTTTTTCTTTTGCAAAGGAAACTTTCTTTTTTAACTTGGCAGCGCTTCGCGTTATCACAAGTGTTTACAACGATTGTTTATCACGAGTTTACACAACGCATCACCAAATTTCTTTTTACCCAATTTTTATTCACCCATTTTTTTGCTTGTATGCAATACGACAATATCCTCATTTCCAGCCCTGCTGACGGCGTTGGAGCAGTTCAAATCAACCGCCCGAAAGTTTTGAATGCCCTTGACACAAAAACGATGCTTGAGATTTTAAGCGCTATGCAAGCCTACGATGCAGACCCCGCTATTCGTTGCATCATTCTTTACGGCGATGAACGTGCTTTTGCTGCCGGAGCGGACATCCGCGAACTCAGCACCTCGACGGCTGTGCAGATGATGATTCGCAACCCTTTTTCCGCATGGGAAGATTTGCGCAATATCAAAAAGCCGATAATCGCGGCAGTAAGCGGTTTCGCGCTTGGTGGCGGTTGCGAATTGGCGATGCTCTGTGATATGATTGTGGCTTCGGAAACGGCTCAGTTTGGTCAACCGGAAATTAAGATTGGCTTGATTCCGGGCGCAGGCGGCACACAGCGTATGACCAAAGCTATCGGCAAAGCACGCACGATGGATATGGTTTTAACAGGGCGCAATATGACCGCACAAGAGGCATATGAAGCGGGTCTGGTATCGCGTATTGTGACTGCGGCGGAGTGGTTCAACGGCGCTGTGAATATGGCAAAAGAAATTGCTGCCATGCCGCCTATTGCGGTGCGCGAAGGCAAAGAAGCCGTATTGAAATCATTCGACCTCAGTATTGAAATGGGCTTGGAATATGAGCGCAAGAACTTTTATTTGCTGCTGACAACCGAAGATGCCCGCGAAGGGATGACGGCGTTTAAGGAAAAGCGTATGCCCCTGTGGAAAGGGCAGTAATTTTTTCTTTAACTCGCCTTATACAGTCATCCGAAAGCCGTTGAGAAGCTCATAAATCACAGTAATTTGAGCAGTTTTTGTCAGAATGGAAGCATATCTGCGAGGGAATTGAGAAATTAAGATTGCCCAGAACTTTCGGGATATTGTTGCCCCAAACCCAAGCAATGGCGAAGGGAACAATAGACCAAGCCTCTGGAGAGCATTCTGGAGTGACGCGGGTTCCTTGTTGAGCGCTGCAAGTACCCTGTTGGTCGAATGCCCTCTACCAACCGAGTGATTCAAGTACCGGAGTATTTGCTTTGGCATACCCGTTGCTATAAGCGAGAAAAAAAATCGGTAACGAGCAAGACAGGTGTGGTGCGGTAAAATCTTGAAAGTTCGCGCTTCTTTCGGGTTTTTTCAAATTTCTTTTGCTTGCAACGAACTGTCAAAACCACTGTAAACAGTACGAAATTTCTCCAACGTTCGACCGATGATTAACAAAACAAGTAGCGGCAAAAAAAGGTTTATATACCACCTTGTTTTGCCGCTACTGTAGTTTTTTCGGGTAATAAATGTTGAAGAATGATGAACAATAAAAGGATGAAGAAAAATAAAAAAAACACCTCAAGAGTGCTTAAATACTATATTTCTTCATTTCACACTTCATCGTTTATACTTCACACTTTCCTTAGTTTCCTTGCACGGCAGAAAAACCATTTTCGCCGTCGAAGGTGCAGAGGTTCTCGGTTTTTATCACGTCCAAGCCCGCAGCAACGAGTTTTTGCATGAGTTCTACAATCTGCGCATGCTTAATTGCTCCGCCTTCGCCTGTGTAGCGGCAGCGCCAGTGGTCCACGCAGAAGGTTTCGGTCATACCACCCGGAAACACTTTTACGCCTCGATTGCTGATAACGTTCAATTTCAGGTTTCCTGCGGTAATCGGGGTCAAAATTGCACCCAAATCGGCAGGTTTACCTGCTGACCAATCCAAGAATATATCAACTCCAACGAGTTCTTTTTTCGGCTTTGCAGGCGTGGAAACGTTAATTTGCGCCATTCCTTTGGCATTGCTGTAATCAACAGCTTTCAATTCGTTCGGTACTTTGCCGAGATTTTTGATAACCGCATCGGCAAATTCTTTCGTTCCAACTTTTTGTTTGCTTGTGCCGTCTTGGAAAATGTCGTAGGTGTGAATGCCTTGCTCCAACGTAGAAAGCCACGCATTATGGACACGCGCAGCCACATCGCTTTGACCAATATGAGTAAGCATCAAGACCGAACCCAAAAGCAGACCTGACGGATTGGCAAGATTTTGTCCAGCACGGCGTGGTGCAGAGCCGTGGATTGCCTCGAACATTGCGCAGTGGTCGCCGATATTCGATGAGCCTGCAAGACCGACAGAACCTGCGATTTGTGCTGCCACATCCGACAAAATATCGCCGTAGAGATTCGGCATCACAATAACGTCAAAGGCTTGGGGCGTGTCGGCGAGTTTTGCCGCGCCAATATCCACAATCCACATTTCTTTTTCGAGGTCGGGATATTCTGCGCCGATGTCGTCGAAAATTTTGTGGAAAATGCCATCGGTCATTTTCATAATGTTGTCTTTGGCAAAGCAGGTAACTTTTTTGCGCCCGTTGGCACGAGCGTATTCAAAGGCATACCGCACGATTTTTTCTGTGCCGGGGCGGGTGATAAGTTTCAAACATTGATACACATCAGCCGTTTGGCGGTGTTCGATGCCGGCGTATAAGTCCTCTTCATTTTCGCGGACAATCACCACATCCATTCCCGGATGTTTCGTGCGGACGTAAGGGTTGTAAGCGACGCAGGGGCGAACATTCGCATACAAGCCCAAGACTTTGCGCGTCGTCACGTTGAGACTCTTAAAACCTCCACCTTGGGGCGTGGTAATAGGCGCTTTGAGAAAAACTTTGGTGCGCGTGAGAGATTCCCACGATTGCGGTTCGATGCCGGCTGCGTTGCCGCGTAAATAGACCTTTTCGCCAATCTCAATGGTTTCAATCGCTAAATCCGCACCCGCTTCGGTGATAACACGAAGCGTTGCGTCCATAATTTCCGGTCCGATGCCGTCGCCGTGCGCGACCGTAATGGGAACTTTTGCCATGCTGCAACTCCAAAAAAAGAGTGAATAATCAAGCGCTTTTCCGCAAGATTTCATGCGCCTTTGGAGGCGAATCGCTTTGAACGGATTTTCGCTTAGACTGAGTTAGTTGAGTGCAAAGACGAATCCGCATAAACGCTTATTGTTTGGAAAGTGCAAGACAAAAATTTTTTCTTCATTTTTGCGCATTTCAGCATTTTGAAGTGGTTTGGAAATGTGTATTTTTGCACATTCTTACGCCGTCATTGCTATTCACAATTTTTCGACAAATTACTCATCTATCTTTTCCCTTATCAATCATTTAGCGCATTTATGAATAAAATCAAGGTTGCCAATCCCGTCGTGGAACTCGACGGCGATGAAATGACCAAAATCATTTGGAAGTTTATTAAAGATAAACTCATTCTCCCATACTTGGATGTAGAAATCAAATACTTCGACCTCGGCATCGAAAGCCGCGACCGTACCGAAGATACAATCACCGTCGAAGCCGCCGAAGCCATTAAAAAATACGGCGTGGGGATTAAATGCGCGACAATCACACCTGACGACGCACGGGTGAAGGAATTTAACCTCAAGCAAATGTGGAAATCGCCCAACGGCACAATCCGCAATATCCTCGACGGCACGGTTTTCCGTGAGCCGATTGTGTGCAGCAATGTTCCGCGCTTAGTGCCGAACTGGACTGCGCCGATTTGCGTCGGTCGTCATGCCTTCGGCGATCAGTACAAAGCAACGGACTTTCACACCAAAGGCAAAGGTAAATTGACCATTACCTATACTCCTGAAGACGGCTCTGCACCTCAGTCCTTTGAGGTTTACAACTTCAAAGGCGACGGCGTTGCAATGGCAATGTATAACACCGAAGAATCCATTCGTGGTTTTGCTGAATCCTGCTTTAATCTGGCATTGCAAAAAAAATGGCCCCTCTATTTCTCCAGCAAAAACACCATTTTGAAGAAGTACGACGGACGTTTCAAAGACATTTTCCAAGAAATCTACGAGAAAGATTTTAAGGCGAAATTCCAAGCCGCAGGAATCACCTACGAACACCGACTCATTGACGATATGGTGGCTTCAGCGCTGAAGTTGAACGGGAATTTTGTCTGGGCGTGTAAAAATTACGACGGCGATGTGCAAAGCGACATCGTTGCCCAAGGCTTCGGTTCGCTGGGTTTGATGACATCGGTGCTTATTACGCCGGACGGAAAAATTATGGAAGCTGAAGCAGCACACGGCACGGTTACACGCCACTTCCGCGAGCACCAAAAAGGCAACCGCACCTCGACAAACCCTATTGCATCTATCTTCGCATGGACACGCGGTCTTGAATTTCGCGGAAAATTAGACGGTAACGATGATCTCATCAAATTTTGCCAAACACTCGAAAAAGTCTGCGTGGAAACAGTCGAAAGCGGCAAAATGACGAAGGATTTGGCTGTTTGTATTCACGGCAACAAGGTGAATCACGGCGAGCATTATCTTTACACCGAAGAGTTTCTGGACGCGATTGATAGTGCGCTGAAAGCAAAACTCTCATAAATACTCGTGTACAAACGATATTTTCTCAACGGTATGAATTGGCACTGCCTATTCATACCGTTTTTTGTCCCCTCCGAATTTTATTCCTGTGGCTAAATCAGGAAAATTTCGTATTATCAAGGCTTCATGCACACTAAATCACTGTGCAGAACGTGTCTCCGTATATTAAAGCATCACCACAGATTTCATCAATAACGCTATGAGGAGTATTATTTTGAATACAAAAAACTTACGCGATGTTCTGTTCCATACCGATATTGACACTCAATGGAAAGAAACATTAGAGTCTTTTGAAGAAGGCTCAGAAACAGACAAAAGCACGTTACACCAATGGGTGTATCGCGTGAGAGACGAATTTATCGCGCACGCAGACGACGTTGGCGATGAAGAGGAAGAAGAACTACTCATTTCCGTTGCATTAGCTTACATCGAAATGAAAAGTCAATGGCAAATGCTGAACACGCAAATCAATTATCAAGTGTTTCGTAAAGGTGAAGCAAACATGATTTTAACCTACAAATCCTCGCTACTGAGCGTTTTGGTAGATGCTATCGGAAAATTTCTTTCCAACGAGGATTTATCGAAAATTCACGAGTTTTTGCTCAATCCGACGGCGGATATTTTGTCATAAGGGATAACAATTTAGTCAATTCTTAGCAAGGTTTCATGCGAAAGTTCAAGGTGTCATATCAGCGTATAGCCCTTATTATCACGCTTCTGGTCGTTCTGGGCGTAAGTTCATGGGGATTTCGGGCGCTTTCCGATAACGCAGCGTATCTAAAAATCTCGAAGTCGCTGGCGATTTTTGGCGAATTTTTCCGCCAAGTCTCGAATAATTATGTGGACGAAATTGACCCCGCAGAATTTATCGAAGCAGGAATCGAAGGAATGGTCAAACATCTCGATCCTTACACAAGCTATATCGCTGACGAAGACAACGAAGAAGTAGATATTATCACAACGGGCGTGTATGGCGGACTCGGCATCACAACAGCGCTTCTGGACAGTGCCGTAACGATTGTCGGCATTACCGAAGGGTGTTCTGCGGAGAAAGCAGGAATGCGGGTTGGCGATAAAATTTATGCGATTGATTCGACAATCGTGATGAATGCTTCTTCGGATGAACTCCGCAAATTTACACGCGGCAAACCCGGCACAAGCCTTACGGTGCGCATTTTGCGCTCAGGTGTCCGCGACACGCTTCGTATCTCGCTTCAGCGTCAGGAAGTTACGCTGAAAAACGTGACCTTTTACGGTCTTACAAACAACGACATCGGCTACATTCGCCTTGAGCGCTTCACACATAACGCACCCGCCGAAGTCCGTGACGCTCTTATCGCACTCCAAAAACAAGCCACCGACAAGAAAACCTCACTGCGAGGTCTGACGCTGGATTTACGCGAAAATCCGGGCGGATTGCTGGATGCCGCCGTTGGCATTTGCGAACTCTTTGTCCCGCAAGGAACGCAGATTGTTTCTACACGCGGACGCGCTGCCGACAGTGAACGCCGCTACTATTCGCGCCGCCCGCCTTTAGAGCCGACGCTTCCTCTTGCCATCTTGATAAACGACAACACCGCCAGCGCCAGCGAAATCGTTGCCGGAGCGCTACAAGACCTTGACCGCGCCGTAGTTGTCGGAGAACGTTCGTTCGGAAAAGGGCTTGTACAGACGATTTCCTCGCTGCCATATGACGCGACGCTCAAAATGACAACAGCGAAATACTACACTCCGTCGGGGCGCTGTATTCAGAAGATTGATTACAACGACCGTCGGCACGGTATTGTGAAATCCAATGCCGACACCAACAAAACCTTCAAAACCCAGAACGGGCGCACGGTGCGGGATGTAAGCGGTATTATGCCCGATACCGTTGTTGTCGTGGGAGCGCAAGCCGACATCGTGGATGAACTCCTCAAACGCAGCACGGTATTCACTTTTGCGAATGAATACACAGGAAATCGCTCGTCGCTACCCGAAAATTTCACCGTTGATAAACGCATTTTCGACCAATTTGTCGGGTATGCGAAACGCTCGAAATTTACCTATGAAAGCCCTGCATTTCGCAAACTCAATGATTTGGAAAAACTGCTCAAAACCTCACCAAATCAGGCAGGAAGCCAATCGGTGATAACGCATATCACGGCAGCAAAAAATCAACTCGCTAAAGAACAAACCTTAGAATTGGAGCGCCAGCGCGAAATTGTGAGTTTTGTTTTGTACGAAGAAATACTGGAGCGCTTTTACCCACGTAGCCTTGTTATCGGTAAAACGCTCAATCACGACATTGACATTACGACGGCAGCCGCGATTTTACACAATCCGCAGCGTTACAAAATGATGCTTCGGCAGCCGCAATAATTCCACATTCATCACTACCAATAGTTCAGACATTTTGAAACGGACAGAAAAGAATGTCGGTACTACGGCATAAAATCAGGCTTCAGTGGCACAGACATTCTTGTCTGTGCAAGTATTCTACTCAAATGTCCGAACTATTGCACTACACAACACAATACTATCAACAACGAGAACGCGAGACAGAACCGAATGACTATTGAACTTATGATGCTGGGCGGCGCAGGCGAAATTGGCGCAAATTCTTGTTATCTGAACATCAACGGACACGGCATGGTGATTGATGCCGGGTTGCACCCACGCAGACGCGACAGAGCGGCGTTGCCGGAAGTGGAGGTGTTGGGAGACCGCCCCGTACACAGTTTCGTGCTGACACACGCTCACACCGACCATCTAGGCGGTTTTCCGTATATGCTCAAAAGCCTTCCCCACGCCCGCATGATTACGACGCGCCCCACACGCGACCTTGTTGAAATCATGCTTCGCAATACGATTAAACTCTTTAATCTCGAACCAACGACACAACTTCCTTCCGGAGCGCTTGAATACTATGCTCCTGCCATGCTTGATAAATTTTCTCCCGTTTTTGATGCTGTGCTGTATAACGAACCCGTTGCCCTTAGCACTGATGACACACAATACGGCTCAAGTGCTGCACTCACAGCCCCGAAAGACCTCACGCTTACATTTCACGATGCGGGGCATATTATAGGCTCTGCGGGAGTGTTAGTAGAAGCAAACGGCGCAGCAATCATGCACACGGGCGATGTGAAATTTTCACCGCAAGCACTCTTGAAGGGCGCATCATTTCCCAAGCATCATTTGGATTGTCTCATCATTGAATGTACCAACGGAGCGGAGGAAAACCCGCATGGATACGAAGAGGAAAAAACACGCTTGGCGGAATTTATCACGCACATTTACAACCAAAATGGCTCGGTGCTGCTTCCGACCTTCGCGCTGGGAAAAACGCAGGAGGTCTTGAAAATTGTCCACGAACTGCGTCAAGCGGAGCGCATCCCGAAAATGCCGATATTCACAGGCGGCATGAGCAAGCGCATCACCAAAATTTATGACCGCTACGCCGAAGCCGTTCCACGCCAAGAACCTGGATTTTTGCTCAAAAGTATTCCTCTGACCTACGTGAAATACGAAACGATGATGTCGGGGAAATTTTTTAACGAGCCTTCCATCGTCATTATTTCAAGCGGGATGCTGAACGAAGGAAGCCCTTCTTACCAACTCGCACAGCGTTGGATGACGATTCGGAATTTTGGTATCGGCGTAATGGGCTATCAAGACTCATCAACTCCGGGCTATGCGCTTTTACACTCCGAGCGCGATGTGGAATTTACGATGGCAAATAAGACCGTTATTCGTGCCTGTGAATTGGAGCGTTTTCGCTTTAGCGCCCACGCACGGCGTGATGAGTTGCTGGATTATATTTTTGCTACAAAGCCCAATCACCTCTTTTTAGTACATGGAGACCCCGCCGCAACAGAATCTATGCGCTCTGCGGTGGAAGCAAATTTTCCTGACATCAACATCACCATTCCGCAGCATGGAGAATCATATCAGTTTGAGGTGTAATAGGAACTGAAAGCTATTCCCTTTCGGGTGATAAAACTGCATAATTATTTGGCGGTTTTGAACGTAGAGACAAGGCATGCCTTGTCTCTACAACGATAGATAACGATAGATTCTGTCACCCGAAAGGGAATAGATAAATTTGAATGAGCCGTTTAGAGCAAATTCAGCACAAAGCATTGTTTTTTTGTCGTGTCCTAAAAGTGTTGCTTTCTTGAATTGGTGCAGTACACCTAGAGTTTTATCACCGCATCGTGCATGATTTCTGATGTTGAGAAGCATATCGTTCGACGATTGAGCCGTTTGATGTGCGTCCGAAAATTCAGGTTTTGCCGTTCAATGCGTTGTGTGCCTTTTTTGCTGATACGATGTCTCGAAGGTGGTAACATCTTGCTATACGACTTCCAGCCATCGGTATTGTAGCGTCTGATGTCATAGCGAGTAAACAATTCATCGCACAATTTCTTGCATGAAGCATTGTACGGCGACCATTCTGATATGCCAAGATGCGTTTTTTGCGTACATCCCAGGCATACCATGTCCATCGCTGGTTCGCCTTTGAGCTGTGGGGCAAATGACCAGAACTCATCAAGTTCTGCCGTTGCTACCTTCTGTTTCTTTGTCGGTAGCGGCTCGACAGGTATCTTGTCCGCTTCGGCTTTGAT
>JALONG010000037.1 GCA_025455065.1 Candidatus Kapaibacterium sp.
TTGAATTACTTTCATTTAATCCTTTGTATTTTTTTAGTTCACCTAAATTCATATTATACATTCCCCTATACCCTGAGTTTTGAAATAGCGCATAATTGTTGATTCCATGCTGTTTTGCGACACCGGTGAGTGAAGATTCACGCTCGCTTATTTCGTCACGGATAAGTACACGCTCAACATTATCAGCCTGTTCAAAATACTCTCGAAAACTTTCTGCTATCGTTACAAAGTATAATTGGGCTTTTGCTACTTCAGGCTTCTTAACAGAACCATTCATTGCAATTAAATAGCAAGCAAAGCGAGTTAATTTGAAATCTGATACATTTTTACCGCCCAAAACTCTTTCAACTTGGGTAAAATGCTCCATCACAGATATTCCCAGTGATGTACAAACAGCAACCGCCTTATTGATGACTTTATGAAAAGAGGTAAAATCATCGTAGCCCAATGAGTGCATTAAATCTCTTGCGAACCACTTATTGATTCCGTTAGGAACAGCTAATTGTTCAAAATTAGGCTCTTGCTCATTAAAATGAAAAACATCAACGTTTTGCATGACAAGGTTGTGTAAATTACAATCAAAAATAAAAACACTAGATTTGTAATTTATCGCATACTAAACTGGTAAACAAGAAAATTTTAATCGTGCAAAAATGTTTCAAATACTGCCAAATACCAAATACTACGAGACAAAACTAATTCGGTTCTACGCTGTTCTTTTGTCACTTCTATAACCAACGCCAACCACAAGTGCAGTCACCAGATTTTTGGCGGAGGGTATCCCGCCGAACTCTCCGCTCCGGCGCTGTCGGAGAAAGGGGTAGAAAGGTCAATCATGGTACAAAGCCCGTAGATACCGCCACCGGTCAGACGCAAGCCAAGACTCCGACAGTCGCCGGAAGCGACAAGTTCGGCTTTTCAAGACGAGAAGCACCCAACGGCGCACGAAACCGAAAATGTGGTAACGTGCCGCAAACCAAGAAACAAAGCCTGTTGTTACTTTACCGTGTATTTTGTGAGTACAGTTCTTGAAGTATAATCACCTTGATTTCCTGCCGTAATATGGAAGGAGCCAGAAGTTTGAGATTCTATCCTACCTACCCCTTTTTTATATTTGGCATAACCAGGTCCAGGGTAGATTGTGATTGTAAGAATACTATCCTTACCCGTTCTTGGTAAATCGTAGATTGTACTCGGCGTTCTTTCTATAGTTGTCGTGTCATAAGACCAATCGTAGAAGCCAAGACTATTTAGACTTCCGTAGGAAGATGCCATTGTAAAAACATCAATTGTATCCGATTTTCTTTTTGCAGCAATAATTTCGTTTTTGATATATGTGCTTCTTGAAGCCGTGTAAGGACCATTCGGAGTTCTACCAAAACGAGTGTGAACATTCGTATATTCCCATTGGTTGCCCACAGCCAAAGGAATATAGTCTTGCGAACCGACGTTAATCGGATTGGTCAAATCACAGGCGACTAAGGAGAATAGTAAAACCAGTTTAATACACAAGGCAAACGAATGTAAGATGCTGTTCTTCATACAGTTGTTTTTATAGAAATTGCACAGCCGAACTCTCAGCTCCGGCGCGGGAAGCGAAATAGGTAGAAAGGTCAAACACCGCACAAAGCCAGTAAACACCACAACCGCCCGAACGCAAGCCAACAGCTTTACCGTCGCCGGAAGCGACAAGTTCGGCGACGTTAGACGGGACGCACTCAACATTTAATCAATAATTCGCAAGTGGGAACCCCAAACGTACCTCATCGCTCAAATAAGGGTGTTGTTGATATTTCTTACCATTATTCCAAATAGAAAATTGTTGCTGCAAATACGTGTATGCTTCTCTGATTGTAATAATCCTATCATTATCATAATCAACATTTCGATCATTCAAAGCATTGAGCAGATGGTGTGTAAAAATACCGTGACCAATCTCTTCACTTTCTTGTGCCATTTCATTACCAGAACACGAGAATAGAAAGCCAGGTCTATCATCAATACTTCCTAGCTTTTGATACATTTTTGCCAATGCTTCTTTAGGAAACAAAAGTTTTTTTTCTTTCGGTTTCATATCAACCCTACAAGCATCAACAATAAACAACTTATTTTTTGCTTGCGATTCATTGATAAGTGCAACTAAAGATTCATACGCTAGCTCTTGATCTACTGCTAAGAAATATTGAAAATCCCCATGACCAGCTAAGTAAACTATGTTTAAATCATTGGCTTTTGAATTTTTAAACAAATTTTCGGCACTTTTCAAAATATTCCTGATTGTAGCTTGTTCATTTCTCAACAAAATAATATTGTCTTCTTTGATTTTTCCACCTTTACTGGATTTCCAAAATCTATACATTGCTAGAGCATCATCTACTGTATAACGTAAAGGTTGTACATTTTCATTTTCATATTTTTCCACACCTACTAATAACACTCTAATTGTTGGTAGTATATCTTGGTTCTCAAGCATATTTAATGAAGAGGTTTCATCCTGCTTGGAAGAAATTACAAAATTAGTGAAATTGTGTATGCCGCCCGAGACTACAAAATGATGAAAATGTATTTCCCCAACACCTGGTGGATAAAAGAACTCAACAATTTTTTCTCCGTTTACAAAAAGCAGCCACAATCCATATTGTTTGGATATACGTATGGAATTTGATCTATACAGTGGTACTTTTTTGTCCTTGACTTGTACGCCAATATCATAGTTATTATTATTTGGGTTTAGAGAAAATATTTTACCTTGTAAATAACTAGAGGAAATAACGCCTTGAACTCCGAGCCTAACTTTGTTCATCGCCTTACCTCCATCTGTAATAATCTCAAATACTAATAGCAAACTATCGTTGTTATATGACTGGTCTAATTGCCAATTAAAATCAAGATCTGCTGTCTCTAAACTATCAAACACCTCAGAAATCCTGCTTGGTAAAGGTATATAAGCTCCTACGTCAGAGCTAACAAAATATTGACCTTTTTTTGTTGATACTGAACAGATGTTTTTATCAATTTCATTAGGAGTTCTTTTCTGAAACCAACCATGTTTTTCAGTTTCAAAAGCCGAATTGTAATGAACTTTTTTTTGTTGCCCAAAAGAATGTTCTGTAAAAAGGCAAGAGATTAGTACGATATAGCAAATGGTTTTCATACAACGAAAATTTGGTGAGTGGATAAAACTGATAAAATGAGTATCAGAAGAAATAGCAATCTATACAACAGAGCAATTAAAGACCACAACGCAAGGTTTTATCTGCTCGGCAGGACGCAAAAACTATGACGCAAGTACCTTTAAACTCTCCAGCCGAACTCTCCGCTCCGGCGCGGGAAACGAAATGGGTACAAAGCCCAAACACCGCACAAAGCCGATAGATACCGCAACCGGTCAGACGCAAGCCAAGGCGTTTCCCGTCGCCGGAAGCGACAAGTTCGGCGACGCTAGACGGGAAGCACCGAACTTTGACGACAGCGCTGCAAACAATAGCAGTGCATTGGAGAAATATTGCCTTTCCTTTGACCGCGTTTGAATGAAAAAGAGAAGCCATTCGCACAGCTATACTATGCTTCTTCTACCTCATACTGCACCTGCTCAAAACGGACAATTTTATGGCTGTGCTCCTTTTGTAACTGACGATAATATTCAAGTAATTTCTCGCTATTACCATCGCAATCTTCCCATATCTTGCGACGGGCATCCCATATCTCTTGCAATGTTGGGTCATCCTTCATGGCTCTACTCCTAATAATTCAAGTGGGGTAATCAGTAGCGGTACATACAAACCAAGCATAGAGTTGATTCGTTGAATGTGTCCAAATTTGTTGGCATTCGCCAAATGCTTACAATTCCACGTCAATAAGAAATGACACTGATAGAATGACGATACAGCCAAGTGCATTGCATCACCTAAAGCATTTGCGGGCATAATTTTGTGTTGCACATAAACTTCTGCGATGGTGATGATTTCTTTCGTTATTTCCAGAAACTCAATCGGCTCGACAAATTCCAAACACTTTGATTTTTTGGGTTCTGGAGCAAGAAGCAACTCACCATAAACCGCATCACTACTGTAGATATCGTATAGGTGTTTTTTCTCTTCCCACCATTCATGAGTCCACTCACGTCGTGCGACGGCTGCATTGCTGGTGCGAGTTTCATGGTAAAAACTCGGTATGCTGGTTTCGATATAGACTTTGGGTTTCATTAAGCCTAAACTAGGCAAAATCAGGCACAAAAGCAAATGCCAGTCATTCCACGCAAGCATCGGAGCTCTACACAGTCGAACTCTTAGCTCCGGCGCGGGAAACGAAATGGATACAAAGTCCAAACACCGTACAAAGCCAGTAAAGACCGCCACCAGTCAGACGCAAGCCAACAGCTTTCCCGTCGCCGGAAGCGACAAGTTCGGCTTCTCAAGACGAGAAGCACCCAACGGCGCACGAAACCGCAAATGTGGCAACGCACCGAAAACCAAGCAACAATATTGCTTGTAACGCAACATACCATTTTTTATTTATTTGTTCCCTTTTTCGACAATTTGCCAATACTTGAATTCAAGTTGCAATGATTGCGCATATTTCTCATACAGAGAATTTTTCCATTCTTTTTCAATCTCTAGTATTTCTTTCCTAGTAAATTTCAGTCGAATAAGTTCTTTCAGATATACCTTGCCTCTTTTTTCTGCAATAAATTTAAACAAACTACCAAAGATTGGTGTAAGATCAAGTTCTATCGCAATGGGGTAGTAACGGTAATCAATATAACTTTTGTACATATCAATAAACCGACCTTCAGTATCGTATTTTCTTAAATAATGTGCAGCAATTTCATCAATATTATATCCTTGCCAATGATTTTGAAGATAGCTCGCTACTCCAGCATAAACCCAATACTGAGGATAAAATGTTTCATCAATGGCTCTAATAACTGCTATGGCTAATGGATAATAGGCTGTTGGAAAATATTGCTCATTAATTGATTGAACAATTAGCATACCATCAGGCGACCATCCTCCTGCTGTATCTTGACCTCCAAAGTTTGTATGTGGGAATGCATCCGTTAAAAGAATGACCCTTGATTTTGTTGCCGGAATGAAATAATCAATTTTGCCATTATTGCTATATTCATTATGTGGTCTCCACTCTGGAAATCCACTTAACTCTTTTATCTTCTCCAATTCCTTTTCAGTTTTTTCTTTGATAATTTCAATATTTTTTGCAGCCCAAGAATTTTGCTCTGTATAGTAATAGACATTTGTACTCGTATCTCTTTGCCACTGAAATTCTTTGTTCTTGAGGTACCAATAGCATTTACTTGTATCAAGACCAATATAATAAGGGCTGCTACACGCAGTAAACAATAATAACAAAACTGCAATTTGAAAACTTAGTACTATTTTATTCAAGGACATAAGGAATCAATTTTAGAAGATTTAATCGCGAATCTATAAACTCAATAGTCTGGACATTTTTGCTACGGCTCTCTAAAAATTTCGCCGGAAGCCTCATAAAACCTAGATTTCGAGTAAAAAACAACGTGGCTTGAAACCCACATAAAACCTAGGCTCTTCAAAAATGTCCAGACTATTGTAAACTGAAAGTTAGATAAAAATTTTCTCGATCAACTTGAACTCAGGTTGTAATTGCGAAACGTGATGTTTAGGTGTGCCTTAGACGCTGACTTGATGAGCAATAATTTGCAAATTAACCACGCAAAGAATTTGCTTATTTCTTCGCAGGTAATTTACTCAACACCGCATCTTTTCTCTGTTGTAGAACATTCACACTTACAAATTGAATCCACGACCGCCGAACTCTTAGCTCCGGCGCGGGAAATGAAATGGGTAGAAAGGTTGAATTGGAACAAAGGTTTTAGAGGAGCAGACCGCCCGAACGCAAGCCAACAGCTTTCCCGTCGCCGGAAGCGACAAGTTCGGCGACGCTAGACGGGAAGCGGCAGAGAGAGGATGTACTTGCCTAAAACCGTATCTCTACACCAAAGCCAATTCGACTAATCTTCCAGTTCGCAATCGTATGGATTGATGAAAGAGCGTAGTAATAACGTATAAATGGCGCAAAAATGTATGCTGTTTCTTTGTTAATCCGACATGGAATGTCATATGATATTCCTGCAATACCATGAAAATGACCTTGAAGTCCTGGTAGGGAACCGTCATATTCTTCGGGCAAAAAATTGCTGACATATTCTCGATATTGAAAATTGCGTTCCAGTACAAAAGACGCTTCAACCGCAATCTCTCCATACAATGCCCCAAATAACTTTCTCTTGAAACCAGCACCAACAACAAAAGATGATGCACTGTAATATAGCTCTCGTTTAATTGGCAAATTTACCTCTACTTGATTCCCAGCCATATTTGTAATAAATAGTCTTGTAGGCTCTCGCCACTCATACGTGCCATAGTCAGCTTTGAATCCCAATCCTCCTCGAATAACATTATCTCCTTCTATATAATCAACAAACATAGAATACGAACAGGCAAAAGCATTAAATTTTAGCTCTGAATCAAATCCGATGAAATTGAAGTCCGCACCAGAAAGTAAAAAAGGCCGTGATGAAAACACGTGAAAAGTCGGACCTATGTCAAACGTAGCTCCAAACCCAAATTGTCTTTTATTTTGTCGAGAATTAGCATCAAGATTCTCACTCTTTTGCATTTCTAAACTATCTCTTGAATTCAAGTTCTGTGCGGCAAACACAAGATGAGAAAAAAGTAGGCAAACACCGATAACCATTATTGGGAGTCGCATAGCGAATTTCTCAGCAAAAAACGTTGATAAAAACAAAGTTATGCCCGCCACGCAAGCATCCGAGCGCCTAACCAGCCGAACTCTCCGCTCCGGCGCGGGAAACGAAATGGGTACAAAGCCCAAATACTGCACAAAGCCAGTAAATACCACCACCGCCCGAACGCAAGCCAACAGCTTTCCCGTCGCCGGAAGCGACAAGTTCGGCGACGCTAGACGGGATGCACCCAACTTTGGCGCACGAAAACGCAAATGTGGGAAAATATTGCCAACCAACAATAAGGCACTTTCAGGCAAATGAAGCATAACTTGCCACAATGCAAATTGCTGAAATTAGTTTTTTAACCTTCCTGGAACAGGGTCTTCTTGCCTGTAATTTGAGGGCGGATATGTTAGACTCGGGCTGTTATTTGTTACCGGAATTTTTTTTCTCGTTCGCAAAGTCTGCATTATTGGTCGAATAGCCAGTAGCTTTTCACCATCATCATACCAAGTGAATGCTATTATTTCACCCTGGGCAAATTTTTCTGGTGATGTATTAGAAGTACCGCCCTCAGCAGTTCCATATACAGAACTCTCACCCATATTTGTAGTAAATTTTATTTTGTTAACCCAATCTATGGTAGTGCAAAAGATACTAGTCAAAGATTCTCCTTCTCGCAAATTGAGGTCTGATTTGACGGTAGACCCCACTCCGAATAAAGAGGAAAACTTCTCACCATTATCATTGACATACCATAATCTTAGACCAGCAATATGATGAGGTCCATCAAAGAAAAGTATCTTTGGAACATACTCGTAAATCGTTATTTTTTCTACTCTTGCGCCAAATTTGAATGATTCATCTGGATACTCTTCCTTAACATTTGAGGGTATTTTGCCAATGTACTCAGAATGAGTTGTATCCCAGTATTGTTCATACTCAACAGCCGGAACACTTGGATTTGTAGAAAGAGTATCTTCCTGATTTGTTGTGGAAATACTTATTGATTTATTGGAAATAGTGGTATCACTATAACTTACGGTTGCATTACGAGAACCTTTACTTTTTAGTAATAAAGCCAACCCTTCACCTATCGGGGAATAAGCGAGGACTGTGACAAAAATCAAGATAATGGCAAGCGCTATAAGTTTCTTATTCATAACTGCACCATATATTTAGATTGATTGCAAAAAGCACATTATCAATTACTTTTTAGTTTTCAACAGGTTTAGTGACAAACAGTGGGAGATTTCGCATCTCTTGACCTTTGACAGTTAAGATAACCGAATAACGACCATAACTTTTGAGGGAAACATTAAGCAAAAAAGCAGGGATATTGAAGGCATTACTTTCGCTACCAGGCGGAACTTGATAGTTTGCAATCATTTCAGCTGGCTCTTGTAGAGTAGAATTACCTTCAGGATCTAAAATATTGATACCAATCGACATAGAGTTCCCGTCTGATGGGCGAATTCTAATACGAGCAACAACACAAATACTTGGCAAAGTAATTGGTAGTTGCGGAATTTGGTAATGGTCAAAAGGATTGATAATTATCATTTTTCCATTTACGTCTTGAACGTAATCACAGGGAGAGAACATTTCTATATCCATTTGTACATTAAAAGTTAAGTGATAAAATAAGAAATTATTGAGATCATAAACTTGGATTGCCTAACCCGCTGAACTCTTAGCTCCGGCGCTGTCGGAGAAAGGAGTAGAATGGTCAATGATGGTAGAAAGCCCGTAGATACCGCAACTGGTCAGACGCAAGCCAAGACTCCGACAGTCGCCGGAAGCGACCAGTTCGGCGACGTGAGAGTGAATTATATTTTTTCAATACTAATTAGAGAGTACTCTATTTTTTCACGCTCAGTTACTCTATCGACAGAAATTTTTTCCTCACAAATAAACTTATATTTCTGAGTTTCTAAAGTAATACCATCTAGTATCCTACTGCTTGCTGCAATACCGCTATACTCTTTATTTTCAGGTTCATGTAATATTCTCCAATTACCTTTTGTTACGTCTGCCTGTTTAACGGAGCCAGAGAATTCTTTCATCTCTTTACTTAAATCGTCTTGTATTTTTAGTATCGCAAGCACTTTCTCTGCAAAAATATGATTGATTTCGCCCTGATGAATTTTATCCGAACTCAAAGAATACCATTGATATTTAAGTCTAATTTTGTCATCAATCACTTTGCCGATTATTTTCCTGTAAGCGCTAATTGAATGACCCTTTATAGTTTTTAATGTTGCAATGTAATTTTCTGAGTTATCAAAATTTTGAGTAACCTCTTCAATCTTGGCTAGTGCTGTTTCAATGACTGCGGTACCAAAAATATCTTGTGTAGCATTGCTTTCAAGATGAATATTTAATGAGCCAGGAGAGGTTGCAAAAACACGTAAATTATAGTTGTGGGTAAAATCAAATTCTTTTTTATTTTCAGCTAGTAACATTTTCTTAAATATATGCTTAACCCAATTCTGGAATAACTTGACGAAATCACTTAGAATATAAGCATCAATACTATGCTCATTGCTTGAATCAGATAATGAAAGATGAACAATGGGTTTATTCCTTTCTTTTGCCTCGGCAATTATTTCCTCGTTTTCGTTAGTTTGTTCCAAAAAGAAGCCCTGCTCAGGAAGATACTCCTCTGGAACTATTTCAAAGTCCGCAAATTGAACGACAATAAAACTATTTGTATATTCATTGGTTGTAAACCACACATTTGCTTCGGGTAGCTCAAATAAACTTCTTAAATCTATCTTCCCAGCTTCAAAATCAAATAGTCTATTCTTTGAGATAGAAACCACTAAATATTTTGAATCATCAACTAATAGACATAAATATAGAGTACCAACTTTATCTTGCGCAAGAAAAAGCTGAGGAGTATCATAATAAATCAATGTTCTTGTAATTTTCAATTCAAATCGCATAATTTATCCAACGATTGGACAAGTGGAAAAATCAAAGTTTTGACTTTTCCACCAAGAAAAATGATTTGGCTTACCAGTTTGTAAAATTAATCCATTTTCTTCAATAAGGTGAATTTTTACGATTTTTTTTCCTTTTAGACTGGGTAACAATAGTAATTTTTTAGCAGATTCAAGCGTGTCCATGATTGAGAGGGAACGTGCTTGACATTCTGACACAGAAAAAACTTTGGTAGGTGATAAGGCTCTATGTGATAAGAAGTCTTTATCACTAACAGGATAGTTACAGAGTCTATAAAACACTTCATTATTGGCAGTTTTCGCCTGCGAAGGAGGGCAGTTCAACGGCAACTCTTCAGACCAATCAAATTTCATAATTTATTGATTTGAAAATACAAAAAGAATATTTATTTGTTGGCGACAAAATTAGCTTGGTTGAGGTAGGCATTAAAGCACCCCACCGAACTCCTTTGTTTCGTTTTCTTGAGTAAATATTGTGTAAGGCAGTCCCCAAGATTAACCAGCCGAACTCTAAATTTATGAATTATCGTTGGTAAAATAAGCCCAAATCGGTAATTTATCCAAACATTTTTGTTGGTTTTTTCACGCTATTTTTTTGTGGGATTTTCATGGGCTATTCCGTAGCTACTTCGCCGTTTTTGACCACCTTTCGGAACAAAATTCGGCTTCAGCAAAAAAGCCTTCGCACCGAAGAAGCATACATCTCGTGGGCGCTGCGCTTCATCAAATTTCACCAGATGAAGCACCCCGCCGACCTTGGCGCGAAGCACGTCGAAGAGTTTCTTGCCTACATTGCTTCCGAGCGCAATGTTGCGGCATCAACGCAAAATCAAGCGCTTGCCGCGCTGACGTTTCTTTACAAAACCGTTCTCGAACGCTCCGATTTTTCCCCCAATGTTCAGTATGTCAAACGGCAAGAAAACCTCCGCGATTCCTTCACTAATGACGAAGCCATGCGGGTTTTGGCGCTGCTCAAAGGCGATGTTTTGTTGGTTGCCAAGCTCATGTATGGTTCAGGATTGCGCCTCTTGGAAGCACTACGCTTGCGCGTGAAAGATATAGATTTCGAGCGCTTGCAAGTGCTGGTTTTTGATGGTAAAGGCGGGAAAAATCGCCGCACGATGCTTCCCCAAAGTCTGGTTCAGCCACTCAAAGACCATTTGCTTTTCGTCAAAGCGCAGCACGACCTCGACCTTGCGGGCGGCTTTGGAATTACGTTTATGCCCAATGCGATGGGCGAAAATTATCGCGGTGACGAATGGAAATGGCAATACGTTTTTCCCTCGAAATCTCTCTCCAAAGACCCACGCACGGGGCGCACCGGTAGGCATCATATCCATGAAAACCACGTCCAACGCTGTATTCGTGAGGCTGTTCAAAAAGCCGGCATCACGCGCAAAGCAAGTTCGCACACCTTCCGCCACACCTTTGCAACCTCGCTCATTGAACGCGGTTACGACATCAAAAAAGTTGCCGAAGTGATGGGACATTCCACCACCGAAATCACCGAGCGCTACATCCATGTCCGCCAAGACAGCGCCGTGCAGATGGTCAGCCCGCTTGATACTTTGGCGTTTCAGGAACAATCCGCAGAATCAGCTATACCAACAATAACCGAAATCTAAAACGTCAGGTCTTACAAAAAATATCCACAAATCACACAAATCGGCACGAAGACAGGGCAATCTTGGTACTTCGTGTACATTCGTGCGATTCGTGGAAACTATTTCTCCACAATTCTATCGGATACACCCAAACAATGAAACCACTGCTTATCATCGCGTGTCTCTGTGCCGCGTCTTTCCTTGTGTTGCTGTTTGTTCCACAGTCGGCACTGCAAAATACCGCCTTACGCCTTGTCGAAAGGCTTGTTGCGCTTTCTGCTCCTGTTGATGAAATTCTCCCCGAAATGCTGCAACAGCGCATGGAATCTGGTCGGGAGAATATCCTGATATTCGACACCCGCGCCGCCGAAGAGTTTCACCAAAGCCACTTGAAAGGCGCTCTGCACTGTCCGCCGGACATCACTCCCGAAGAGTTTACGCGCCGTTTTGGAAGCACTCTTCGCGGAAAAGAAGCCGTGTGGTACTGTTCAGTCGGGAAACGCAGCAGTGATGCGCTTTTGCGCTTGCAGAATGTCTGCGCACAGGCAGGAATACAGCACTCCTACAATCTTCGAGGAGGAATTTTTCGCTGGCACAATGAAGGTCGTCCAATCGTGGACGAAAGCGGCTCTGCATCAAGTGTTCATCCTTTTAGCGCAACGTGGGGATTACTTGTTCGCTGAAAGGAATCACAACCGTTTCCCCCAAGCACATCAGGATTTGTGCTGCATTAAGGACGATTTGAGCATGATACTGATTTGCGATAATAATCTGAACATTTTTTGTACTGCGCAGACAAGAGTGTTTGAGAGATGGCTTGAAATCTGGTTTTTTGTGGAATTGATTATTCCTCGTTTGAAAATTTCCTCTTTGACAGTTTGCAAACAGCACTTCAACGCAGCTATGCACTCCACAATCAACGTTCACCTCACTATATTTCTTGCCATGATACAATTTTTGGGGATATGCTTTGCAATGTCTCTGCCGGTGCTGCTTTTGCCTGAACAAATATTGTGTCAATCGCCACAGCGCAGCACGAATACGTTCAAAACGGCATACAACAACGCTTTGTCGGCAAAAAATCTTCGAGCAATGAAAACGGCTCTGGACAGCATCATTGCTTACGATGGTGATGATGCGGATGCGAGACGGCAGCGTTTGGTGTTGTCTTGGGAACTTGGCGAATGGACGCATTTGGACGAGGATTATACTGCGCTCATTATGCGGGATTCGAGTAATGGTGAGGCTTGGGAGCGAAGAGGCGTTGTTCGGTGGTATGGGGGCAAGGTGCAAAGCGCCTGTGAGGATATGCGCCATGCAAGCAGGTATTCTCAGCGCTTTCAGCATTTCACCCAAACACTTTGCGACAGCGTATTTTCGACAAGTGCAGTGATTCGTACGACGAGCCGTACAGCGAGCCGTATAACAATGAGCGCATTGGATTCAGCCATTTTGCAAGAAATCAATCTCATGCGCTCCAACCCGAAAAACTATATCCCAATCGCCGAAGAAGAATTTATCCACAATGCCCCGATTCTTGCGCCCCGCGAAGGAATGATGGTGCTGCGTGAACTCGTGCAGACGCTCATCAATTCGCCTAATCTTACGCCCTTACAAACCGCATTACCACTGCGTTTAGCGGCATTTGACCATGCGGAAGATTTAGCCGCACACACACAATACGGGCATCGCGGCACAGACGGTTCGCTCCCGCACACGCGGCTTGAACGCTATACGTTTTATCGGAAAATGTTGGGGGAAAATATCGGGTATGGGATTAAATCAGCACGAACACTTGTTGTGGGGCTGTTGCTGGATGATGGCGTACAGGGGCGTGGTCATCGGGGTAATCTGTTGAATCCGCGTAACCGCAGCATCGGCATTGCAACGGCTGAACACCCCATGTATCCTTGTGTTTGTGTGCAGATGTTTGAAGAAGCCTTATATCCGCATCCGTGATTGCCGCCTCAATGACAAACTCAATTACAAAATTCCCCCAAAAATCGCATCCAAGAGCAGTATTGAAGCCGCCGACAGCGTAAAGGAGCGCACCGTGCTTTTCCCAACGCCTTCCGCGCCACCCTCGGTCATGTACCCGACGTGGCAACCGATGAGCGCCGTAACACCGCCGAAGATTGCCGATTTCATCAGCCCTATGGCGATTTCACCAATGCTAAAAAAGCGCTGAATCGAATCAAAAAACATCTGTACGGAAAAATCAAACTTCAAACTTGTCAGCAAATATGCGCCTGCTATGGCGACGATGTTCGAGAACACCGCTAAAACAGGCATCATTGTCAGCGCCGCAATAACACGCGGCATGGAAAGATAGCGGTTTTTGTCAATCGCCATCATTTCCAGTGCGTCAATCTGTTCCGAAACCTGCATTGTGCCAAGTTGTGCGGTCATTGCACCACCTACGCGCCCTGCAATAACGAGCGCCGTCAAAACAGGTGTAAGTTCCGTAAACACGACCGTTGCAATCGAACCGCCGATAAAGGGGCGAGCTATGCCGATAAGGTTAAATTTTGCAAACAAATTTGTTGCCTGTAAAGCAGCAATAGCGCCCGTGAACGCGCCAATCAAGACCACAAGCGGCAGCGAGTCCGCACCGACAATAGACATCTGTTCCAAAACCAATTTGCGGTCTTTGAAAACTCTCGGCGTATAGCGCACAATCGCGCCCAAAAGCATCACCAAACGCCCTATCTCGCTCACAAAACCAAGCACACCGCGCCCGATGCCCTCCAGCAAACTTTCCAGCAATCGCACCATTACTGCACCTTTCTGAGCCAGAGCGAACCGGCAAATGATGTTTTGGGGTTGTAGGCGGGAATGATTTGTCGAATGAGGTTTGGTGCGGTGTGGTGAAGATAACTTCCGCACAAAAGAATTTCAAATGCCGGATTAAACGCCAAAAACGCCTGTACAAGCGGCGATTCGTTCCAAAACTGATGTTGGCGGAAAATCCACGTTTCCGGCTCCGGCGTTGCAAACGGAAAGAAAATATCGTGAATGTGAATAACCACGCCCTTTTGGAGTTGTGGCAAAACCTCCAGATACAAATACTGCACGTCGCTGTCCAACTTCAGCACGTGGCTTGAATCAATGAACAGCACATCGCCTTCACCGAGTTCTTGAAACGTTTTGACGGGAACATCCTGCACAAAATCCTTGATAAGATGCACTCTTCCGGCATCGGCTAACTTCAGCAAGCCTCGACGCGGATAGGGTTCAACGCACGTAATGGTCGGCTTTTCCGCGCCTTCAGCGCCGTTTTTAGCCAGCGCTTCAAGGGCAAACAGCGTCGAAACGCCCGAACCGACTTCCATCATCCGCTTGGGTTTGATGTGCCTGAGCATGAGATAGAGCGTGTGCGCATCCACTTCGGAATAGCCCTCGCCCAAGCCTTGCTGCGTTACGGATTGGTAATTGGGCAGCGAAGCGGTTTCCGTGCTGAAAGGCTGGAGATTGCGGAGGAAGATTTCATGCGCTTCTTGGGAGATATTCACTCCGGCAAGGCTTGATGGGGCATTCCAGCGTTTCATCGTTTTGCGCAAAATGCGCGTGTCCGGCACAGGGCTGTAAAAATGCGCCGGAAGGATGCTCAGACCGAAGATTTCACCGAAAGAAAAGAGTTTTGTCCAAAGAAAATTTTCCCATTTCATTTGCAGGGCTTTTTTGAAGCCGAGCGCTTTGAGGCGTTGGAGTTGGGTTTGAAGGCTCATTGTATCTGGTTAGTTGAAGGAATGTAGCTGTTTAGCTCTTCGACGCAGATTTTCATGATTACACTGATTGCTCAGATTTCAGAATTGTTTTCGGGTTATTGTTTGCGTTTGAACATCCATGATAATCCGTTGAATCATGACAATCTGCGTCGAAAAATTTCTGACCTAAACAGATACGAAGGAATTTCTATTTGTTCGTGAGGGGCTTGGAAAGAGGCTTACGATTCAACGCGCATACCGCTCAACAAGGTTTCGTGCCTCTTGGAAGGCTTTTTCGAGGTCGTCATTGACGATAATTTCATCGAATTTGTCCTGCTCTGCCATTTCCATTTCTGCCCGTGCCAGACGGAGTTTCAGTTGGTCTGCGGATTCGGTATTGCGCTCGGAAAGCCGCTTGGCGAGTGTTTCCATGCTTGGCGGAGCAACAAAAATCAGCAACGATTCTTCGGGATAAACACGTTGCAAACTCAGTGCGCCTTTTACGTCAATATCGAACACAAGGCTTTTTCCGGCTTCCAAAGCGCTCTGTATCTCGCTTTTGAGTGTGCCGTAATAATTCCCGAAAATTTGTTCGTACTCTGCCAAATCACCGCGTTTGATAGCGTCTTCAAATTCTGCCGCGCTGAGAAAATAATAATCCTTCCCATGCGTTTCTTTCTCGCGGCGCTGCCGTGTAGTGGCAGAGATGGAGAACCGCATAAAATCGTAATTTGCAAGCAAGTGTTTCGCAATCGTGGTTTTGCCTGCACCGCTTGGCGCTGAGAAAATAAACAATCGTTTTCGGGCGTGATTCATGGCTGAAGCTACAAGGTAAACTTTTTTATGCGAGAAAGGTGTTTATCAAGCGAAAGGTGCTTGTCGAACGAAAATTATTTCACGGAACGCGCCGTAATAATTGACAACGAAACGGCAATTTGCTAATTTTAGCGCGACTGAGAAAATGAAAGTTCCACATTCGCGCCACACACACTGCCAAGCCGCATGAAATCGCCATTGTGCGCAGTGATTCCCATTCACAATTTTTCACGTTTTCTTTTTTGAAAGCCGGACTATGAAACGGATATTGAAGAAAGTTCGCACAGAAAGCAATGAACGCATGAGGCGTTTTTCTGTGGGAGCAAACAAAACACTCCGTGCAATGAAGCGTCCCGGCTGGTGGCAAAATTATATTCTTGCCAGCCCGATTCGTATTGCGGCGTTTATTTTGGGCATTATGGCGTGTGTGGTTATCAGCATTTCGCTCTGGCAGGGCGTTTACAGCGACCGCAATTTTCAAATCAATCTCATCAGCGAAATTCACGGTGTGCTGTTCGATATTTTGATTTTGGGTATTTTGATGCTTTGGCTCAATAGGCTAGGCGAGAAGCGGCTTGAGCAGAAAAAATATCAGGAAGAAATTGATGACTTTCGCAAATTGGAAAGTGTCGAAGCAAAGCAACGCATTACCGGGAACGTCCGCCGACTCAACAAATACGGCATTTCCAAGATTGATTTGCGGATGTGTTATTTGAACGAGGCGAGTTTGTCGGAAGTGAATTTATCGGGCGCAAATCTTTGGGATGCGAACCTCGCTGGGGCGAAAATGCAAGGCGCAGACTTGTCTTCAGCGATGATGCCGGGAATTATCTTGAACGATGCAAAGATGATGTGTGCTAATTTAGGCGAGGCGAATGTTTCGGGCGCAAAACTCATCAAAGTAGATTTGTGGGAAGCGAATTTGTTCAAAGCAAACTTTGAAAGTTCGGATTTAAGCGGCGCGAATTTGAGCAGCGTTAATGCGGAGCAGTCCGATTTTTCCTCCGCGATTTTAAGCGATGCAATTTTGGATGCAGCGAATTTTTCTCACGCCAATCTTCCCGGTACAATGCTGGACAATGCAAATTTAACGGGAGCAAATTTGGAATACGCAACAATGTGGAATTGTAATTTTGCCGGAGCAATTCTTTTCGGTGCGGAACTCCACCATGCAGACTGCTCCGGCTCAGTGTTTTCGGGCGCAATGCTTGCCGAAACCAATCTCGCCTACACGAATCTTTCCAATGCCGACCTTGTTCAATCGGACTTCTCCGGTGCAAACTTTGAAGCCACCAAACTCGAAGGTGCGGATTTAACAGGCGCGAACTTGCAAGGCGCACGGCATCTGAGTTTTGAGCAATTAGCGCAAGCGCGTTCCTTGCAAGACGCAATGCTTGATGAAGACTTGCTTTCGGAAGTCCGTGAACGCACACCGCATCTGCTGAACATAGCATAAATCT
This sequence comes from Candidatus Kapaibacterium sp., assembly GCA_025455065.1. Classification (GTDB taxonomy): domain Bacteria; phylum Bacteroidota; class Ignavibacteria; order Kapaibacteriales; family UBA4661; genus PH2015. The sequence goes on from JALONG010000037.1 coordinate 17,302, forward strand.
TTCTTTCGCAGCATTTTTCCGAACCTTGCATCTACTCCGAAATTCATGCACATCCTCCGAAATTTACGCCCCTTTTTTGTCAGCGACGCACACATTTTGGGCGATGACCAACGTGAAATTTCCTATATTTCCCCCTTTTCAGGCGATTTTTCCCGCCCGGGCGGTATGACCTTCGCAATGTCGGCGAAGATAGATTCTGCGAAGCGTTTGCAGCAATGTCCCGCTTCGGTGATTATCACCGATTTACCGCTTTCCGCACCTGAAGCCGATAAAACCTACATTCTCACCTCGAAACCGCGTTTGCAAATCGCAAAATTTTCGCACCTCTTTGCCAAACCCTCACAAAACCTTGCTTTCAGGCAGCATACCAATCCCGACGGTAGCCAAAGCGAGATTTACTGCTCTGCTGCGGCATATATTGAAGACGATGTGTTTATTGGCGACGGAACAAGAATTTATGCGGGTTCGGTGGTGTATCGCGGTGTGCGTATTGGGAGAAATTGCATATTGCACAGCAACTGCGTCATTGGCGCAGACGGCTTCGGCTTTGAACAAGATGAAAATGGCGATTGGTTCAAAATCGCGCATCTGGGCGGTGTGAGCATCGGTGATGCTGTTGAAATCGGTGCGGGAACGTGCATTGACCGAGGAACGTTTGACGATACAGTCGTGGGCGACAACGTGAAAATTGATAATCTCGTTCATATTGCGCATAATTGCAAAATCGGTCGCAATACCCAAATCACTGCTCAAACCATGCTTGCCGGAAGCGTGAGCGTAGGCGAAAGTGTTTGGCTTTCGCCATGCAGCGCCGTTCTGAACGGGATAACCATCGGCAACGAAGCATTTGTGGGAATGTCTGCGGTGGTGGTGAAAGATGTTGCACCGGAATCCGTCGTTATGGGCTTCCCCGCACGAGCAATTATGCGGTCTCCGGCTTCGTAGTGGTGCTTGAACGCGAGTAAACTGTATTTCAGTTGAATATTATGTATGAACTGAATTATTCTAAGTAGTCGTCCCTGAAAAAGCGCTTAAATTGTTCTTAAATAACGTCTTGTTACTCAAAAATGGCAGAAATATTTGCAAGGTTTTTTGGTTCTAGTTGGATTCAGTTGGAAACAAAAGTGGCTCTACTTGGTTTTTAGTTGGAAAAATACTTTTGCATTATTCCTCAGTCACGCCTGTAACAAGGCGGCTTCAGCCCCTTGTCGGTGATAATTAGTGAAGTAAGGTATTGAACCCCTTGTTACAAAGAGCGCTTCATTACTTGCGTTTGAGACGCTTGTATTTTTGTGATTCTAAATGATTTTAGTTGGGAAGCACCATAAGCCGCTTGCGGAAGCAAGGTTTGGTGCGGCTTTTGAAACAAGAGGCTTCAACCCCTTGCACCCGCTCCGAGAGAAATACAATGGGCTAAAGCCGCATTGTTACTTGATTCTTGGTGATATTCCAATACAGTTTTCGTTTCCAATTGAAATCATTTAGAACCAGTCCACATCTGGTACGCCATCCTTGGCAGAAAAAAAAATCCCCCATTACCCGGAGAAGGGTCAAGCAGAGCATGGCGGCGATTTTGTTGGCAGTCGGCACACCTTCGGGCAAGCCACGACTGCGAGGTAAATCCCAAGGCTGGCAGACCAGACGACCGAGAAAAGAACCGATTCCGGTCATCTACAAAGGGCAGAAAAAGACCGAACAGGATTCATCGTGACATTGTTGCGCCCCTGCAATGACCATTGTTGCTATCCTGCACCAAACGTGCAGGGAGAACTTTATCTAAACCTCAGTATAACAAACGGCTTGGTTTTTTTTGTGGGCCCAGAGGGACTTGAACCCCCAGCCAACGGATTATGAGTCCGCTGCTCTAACCATTGAGCTATGAGCCCATTTGTTCTGCTTTTCTGCAATAGGCGCTTAGTTGTTGAACAAGCCAACAAACAAGCCTACTTGTGCGGTTAAACCCGTTGCATTGATACTTGCAGGAACACCTGTTATCGTCGAAACGTTATCGGCACGCCAGTCTTGCATAAACGAAACATTATATCCTACATTCAAACGCACCATTGAAACTAAAGTGAAGGCATATTCGATGTTCAAATTTGGCATCACAAAAAGCATATTCGAGCGCAAACGGCGCATAGAATTTGACGTGGAGGCAATCGGAAAAATTGGATATGCTTGTGTTGCCGAAGCACTTTGGCTGATTTCGTAGTTAATTGCCCCTGTTCCGCCACGCACACCTGGAATCAATGAAAAACCTTTGAAGGGTGTCCACGCATAATCAAGACTCAACCCGAGCATATTGATGGAGTATTCTGCTTGACGAGTTGGCTGCGAACCTGCTGAAGCGCTTTGTAGTGTGTTTGTACCACCAATGCTCATAATTCCTACACGGACATTTGGAATGATGCCGATTGCGGCAAAGGCTTCGCCGCCAAGAAGAACGAAAGGCGAGTTAAAATTTGCGCCGACTACACTGTTTGTTAAAGTGTTCAAATCTGCTACATTCGCAAAAAGCCATGTACTGATAAATCCGCCGGAAACCGCAAAATACGGCGGCTTCGCTTCTTCCGTCGGGACATCTTCAAATGAAAATTGATTCAATTTGTCATCTTGTGCCGATGCAACCGTAAAGTTGAGGGTTAGTGCTGCAATAGCAAGCAGAAAAAGCGAAGAAAAACGTTTCATTGATGCAAAAGAATGGACATGAAAAAAGTTGCGCCACAAAAATACGCGCTTCTTGCGCGAAAACCTAATCAAAACAACATTTCAGCGAGATATGAACTTGTTTTTGCACTGCTAAATTTCCAAACACATTATTCGCGGAATAATGGCTGGAACCAGATTTCGCCAACATTTACCGAAAAACTAAACCGTGCAAAAAGTTCCTGACTAAGCCCGCGAGTATTTGTACCGCGTGTGCCGCCCGTTACGGCAAGGTCGAAGATAACGCGCCGTGCCACAGGTAATTGTACGCCGAACGAACCATAGAGTTCATTGATACCAACATCGCCGAATTGGAGATATTGCTGATGGTATCCCGCACCGAAGCTGTATCCAAGCGTTTCTAAAAACGATGCTGTGTAATCCGTGCTTCCTGCGATAGAAACACCTGCGCTTACGCGGTTGGAGCGTCGAAAAACGAGGTCGTCGCGGCGAACACGGTAATTCAACGCAGAAAAATCTTTCGTGCAAACATCTGCAAGTAAGGTAACGCGATTTATCGTATAGCCAAGTCCCAATCCAAATTCTACGGGCATTGCTGCTTCCAATTGTTCATTCACGGTCGTATCGCGCAGCGCTCCCGAAAATTTGTAGTTTGCAGAGCGATTCACCAACATCGGTACGCCCGCAGCAGCCGTCAAACCAATGGTCAAATTGGGAATACCGACATACTGTAAACCAAGTTTACCATAACCGCCCGAAAGCGCATCAATAATAATGGTGCGGCTTTGTGCCAATGAACTTGTTGCGTCGGTTTGTACGTTGGCTTCCAAATTACCGAAATTGTATTCCGCCATAACGCCCAAATGCAGTTTCGGTAAAATCTGAAACGCGCCGCCCAGATACAACGCGGTCATGCCGCCTGTACCGCGAAAAAACGTTGATGTGCTGCGGTTCGGGTCGTCGGCATTTTGTAAGACACGGTAAGCATATTGCACGTTGCTTTTGGGAACAATGCCAAACCCCGCACTAATACCGCGTGTTGTGTCAATAGAAAACACCGCCGAAAAACCTTGCAAATACCCACCATTTTGAGCAGTCGTGCCTTGAGCATCAGTATTCAAAAACTGACGAAACGTAAAGCCTGTCTGGAAGCGGGTTGAACGCACAGCGTTCCATGCGGCAGGATTCGCCAAATTCACCGCAAACGGTGATGTTGCGCCGATTGCCGTACCGCCAACCGCATCAAATGTCGCGCCATAGCTTTCCAAAATATCACCAAACCCGAATGCACTGTAATTCGAGCCGCCCGCCGCTTGTGCCAAAAGCAAAGAGCGGTCTGCAAAGCCGCAACAAAACGCCATTCCAACTGCAAAGCAAAAAACTACTCTTCGCAAAAGCGGGAATATGCGGTATGAACGTTGGGATAAATTCATGGAACGTTGTTAATGCTATGTGGGTGAGGCTGCAATTAACGCGGGACAGTGTAGCGCCGCGAGTAAGTAATGACAAGGCGTGGTCTGAACTGCGGATTTTGCTCACGCAAGCCGTAAAACACAATACGCGAAGTGGTTTGTTCTTCATCAGAACGAGCGATTATAGCCTGACCAGCGTTATTGATAATTGTTTCGGGGCGCAGTTGCAATATCAGGCGCTGTTTACCGCCTTCTTTGACGATATTTTCGACAACAGTGTTCAAATTAGGAAAAGCAGTCGTTAATTGTCCGGTAAAAATATACCGCGCTGTGCCGGTAGTATTATCAAAAAAACCTACTGCCGACGGCGGATTTACGACGTTTCTGCGCGATTCAAAAGGACGGCTCACGCTGGGGAAGGATGCCGTTTGTTCAAAATACAGTTGCAAAGAACGCGGGAAACCCTGATTGCTGATTGTTGAACGAACTGTATCAACAGGCATTACTAATTCTGCACGGTGAATAGCAGCAAAGGGCGGTAAACTTGAAAGGTCAAACGCAAGTTGTGTCCGCAATGCCGCGCCACCCTGCACAACGATTGATTCATTAACATTTGTGGGCAACGCCGCGCGGACGATACTTGCATGAGCAAATTGATTAAAAACCACTCTCGTTTCCTCAGAATCACTTTGGCGCTTGATTCTCACAATAACGCTTGCAAGCCCCGTGTGTGCGTACATCGTGCGTGAAAGTGCTGCATTGGGAACAAGCGCCAAACCATCCACATTTTGCCATGTAACTTCATTTGCCTGTAACCAACGAATTATTAGCTGTTTGTCTGTAATGGGAATAGGGAGTTTTCTTGTCAAACTCTGCGAAGCGTCAATACGATTGCCAACGGTGTTTTGATACACGCCAACTTGCTGCCCAATAAGTGCGGGGTCTTCAAGGTAAATGGTATTCCGAAGATTGTCCGTGTACCAAGGGCGATTCAACGCATGAACACGAAAAGGAGAAAACTGACCAAGACTATCGCCCAAAACAAAGGTACTTGGTGCAAGTAAGAGTGAAGCCGAAACAATATCATTTGGCTGAAGGTTGCCATAAAGCGCTTGACGAGCGCTATCAGTAAGACTTTGCGGGTTAAAACTGAGAAACGTTGTTGCAGTTATTTTTGACGAAGGCATATCGTTCATCACGGCAGCACCGATAAACGCAGGAGAGGTAAAAGCTGGAGTGGAAATATCCTGCGTGAGTTTCGGTGTAATCTGCCCTACAAGGGAACCGGTAATAAGCGGCAAAGTATCGGAACTCACCGTAACAAGATTCAAACTCTCATTCGGCAGCGTTCCCGCACCGACAGGACCCGGCGGGTCGTTACAGGAAATGGTGTAAAGGCAGAGGATACCGAGAAGATAAAAGCGGATACCGACAAGCCAAACATTACGTTGATGAAAAATAGCCACAAAAATTTATCGAAAGTGAAAGTGTGTGTGCGAAAAAACTCACGTGAAAAGCGCGAAAAACCGAGGTTTTCGGGTGGTTTGGTTTTCAGACAAGAAAGTGCAAACCGAGGCTTGCACTTTGACTATCTGCCGTTAAGGTTACGATAAAATCTTCGATTGCTCAATGCTTGCTATCAATGCTTACCATTCGCTTGAATTTGCAAAACTTTACGATAGACATCCTCGTATTTGCGTGAGGAATTGTTCCATGAATGGTCTTCGGTCATACCATTTTTCATCAGCTTGCGCCACAGTGCTTTGTCTTTGTAGATTTCAAGCGCTCTCTGGACGGCTTCCAGCATATCGGCTGCTTTGTATTCTTCAAAGACAAATCCATTGCCTTTTTTACTTGTTGCGTCAAACTCATGTACCGTGTCTTGCAGACCGCCTGTTGCCCGAACAATAGGTACAGAGCCATATGCAAAGGAATACATCTGATTCAAACCGCAAGGCTCAAAGAGCGAAGGCATCAAATACATATCTGAACCGGCTTCCATAAGGTGCGAAAGGTTTTCATCGAAGCCAATTTTTACGCTCATTTTTTGCGGATATTTCTTCATTGTTGCCAAAAGCCATTCTTCAATCTCTTTATCGCCTTCACCAAGAATAACCAACTGTATATTTTCCTTGAACAATTTTTCGGCAGCCTGCTTTAGTAAGCCAAAGCCCTTATGTTCGACAAGGCGCGAAACCATAGCAATCACGGGAGTTTCGGGCTTGAAGTCAAGATTGAATTTTTTCACCAAGGCTTCTTTGTTGTCTTCTTTTTTATCAATCGTATCAACCGTGTAGCGCTTGGTAATAAGTTTATCTTTTTCCGGTGTCCAGATCGTCGTGTCAATGCCGTTGATAATCGGCGTATAAACATCTTTACGGGCTTTGAGAAGCGTATTTAAGCCGTCGGTGAGTTTTGCATCATTCAAAAGCTGCTCACCGTAACTTTTACTCACGGTTGTAATGTGGTCGGCATACATAATGCCGGCTTTCATAAAATTGAGTTTGTTTTTATGCTTCAAATTCTCCAATGCGCTTTCAGGCAGACCTGTTTTGTGAAACGTGTCTTTCAGCGAGAAAACTCCTTGATTGCTGACGTTGTGAATCGTAAAAACAATTTTGGTATTTTTGAATTGTTGTGCGTAAATTGTTCGCATATATGCAGCCACAAGCGCCGTGTGCCAATCGTTCACGTGAACAACTTGTGGAATCCAGCCAAGCAATGTACAGGTTTGGATAACGGAACGAGCAAAAAAGATAAACCGCTCGTCATTATCTTCATATTCAGCACCACTTTCGGGGTCGCTGTACAAGCCCCATTTCGAGTCGAAATACGGTTTGTTCGTCGTCATATAGGCTTGCACTTTTGTGCGCGTATTGACGATAGAAGAAGATTTAACGGTAGCAAACTCACGCACCGAACCGACATCAATCGGAATATCTTTCAAGCGATTGATTTCGTGAATTTTGTTTTTGCGTTCACTGATTGCGCCGTATTTCGGGAGCATCACGCGAACATCATGTTCGAGGTCGCGCAGTGCCAGAGGCAGCCCGTATGCTACGTCTGCCACACCGCCGGTTTTCGCAATCGGGTAAATCTCGCTTGCGACAAAGAGAATACTTAGAGGTTTTGCCATATATTGTATTCGGAGCCGATACGTGGAAATTTTGACAAAGCCCTCAATATACGCAATTTTTTCGACAAAATCAAGACTGCCAAAGAACGTAAGTGCAGCAAAACAAGTGAAGAACGCCGCAAAGCATGGGTTCGCGTTCATTTTTGATTGTCAATTTACCTGCTTTTTCTTGTGCAAATAATTCCACTCAATGCGGAATTATTGACTCACAGATTTACCACCCGAATCGGATGAATCCGCCAAGGCTAAGTTGAGGAGTATAGGACTGTGTAAAAATGACGGGATAATTGCCAATCATTCCGGCTGATGGTCCGAAAATATGCGCTTGACCGCGCAAACCCAAATCTACATTTGCACTTAACGGGAAAAGATAATCTACCTTCAAATGCGCTCCCCATTGTGAATACGACGAATATACATCGCGCAATTCAAATCCCGACGTTGAAGGAATTGGTGCTGTTGCTGAAAGAGTGTTGTTCTGCAACGAAAACCCCGCACCAATGCGCAAGCGCTCCAGACCGCTACTCTGCCCTGCAAATGGCGTAAACAGTGCCGTCAAATCGCCAGTGAGCGTACTTGTCATTCCTGCACCGCCGAAAATACCGTATTGTGTATTAGAACTCCCAGTGATATTTGCCGTTGCTTCCACATCTAATATCGGTGAGAATTTATGCGAATACGATGCCGAAAACATTGGCGTAAAGCGAACTCGAGTGAATCGTCCGCCGGCATTGAGTTGATTGTAGCTTAGACCAAAGGTAAAAAAGTCTTGTGGGGTACTGTTCTGCTCACTTTTCGAGGTTTCTTGCGAAAAAAGTTGTGTGGAAATTATGAACAACAATACCGAAAAAAGGGCTTGAAATCGAGAACGTACCATAGTGTTCAATGAAAAAAATATTATCAAAAAATATTCGATTTGTATGGAAAAAAGTCAAACAAAACCGACATCATTATTACCAACCGCCGCGCACAAAAATACCGATTCCCGCAGAACCGCTTACAGAATTAGGCATATATGGCACACCCGAAAATGGCTCAGTCGCAAGATGTATCTGACCTCGCAGCCCTAAATCCATTTTTTGACTAAGCGGAAACGAATACTCTACTTTTAGATTCCCGCCAAGCGAGGTAGATTCATACGCTTGCATCGGAGTAAAATGTGTTGTGCCGTTGGGGTCAGTGCTGCTACCGCCACCGCCTGTAAAGCCCTGCCAAAGCAGCGACGGTCCAATACCAATACGAAATCTGTCTGAAGCATCAAAAAGCCGAAACATAAAGGTTATATCACCTGTCCAGCCGTTTGCAAAATGCGTACCTTGTACACTTGGGGAATTTGTTCGCCCAAGATAATTCAGCGAAAATTCTGCTTCAATCATCGGGGTAATCGAATAGCCATACAGCGCAGACAGCATAGCGCCATTTCCGCCTAATGTCGGCGTACCACCGGCAAAACTCAGCCCCATTCCCACATGATGACGCAAAAACGGCACAGGTTCTTTATTCGCTGGCGAAGAGGGTGCGCTTTCTTGCGCAGATGAACGCTGCAAAAAAGCGGGAGAACACAGCAATAATGCGCCTAGCAGCAGGGAGCGGCAAGCAGTAAGGAAAAATTTGTAGGAATGTACTTTCCAAAAACGAGGCATGGCATCACATCAAAAAAGTGAAACAATCCTGTGTTACAATCATACAGACACGGCACAGGAAATTTCTTTGCAGGAAAAGTGCGCACGATTTTTTTTGAGAAAAGAGCTTCAAAGGCAGGTAAAATCTCACTTTTTCGTAATAAGGAGAAAAACACGGTTGGTAATTTTAACATCCTTTAACATTTGCAGCCCTAACTTCATCATTGAACCTAAGCACCTTCCTCAATGCCGCGCCACACCGCCATCAACATTCAGCGCCTGTCCGTTGATAATACCTGAAGCGGGCAACGCAAGAAATGCCACAACATTCGCAATATCATGCGGTTCATCGGCACGTTGCACACTTTGCGAAGGAAGAATATGCTCCAAAATTGAACTGCTAACCCGCCCGCCTTGTTCGGGGCGTTGAATAGCTGTTAAACCAACTGTGATAGCGTTAGCAGTGATGCCGTATTTACCGACTTCACTCGCCAGGGAACGCACAAAACCTATCACACCCATTTTTGCGGTAACATAATGGGTTAAATACGGCGTTCCAAGCCAAACCGTATCGGAAGAAAGAGCGATAATTCTGCCAAACCCCCCTTCTTTCATTGCAGGCAGCACGGCTTTTGTTGTCAGAAAAAGGCTGTTCAAATTCAAATCCAACATTTGCCGCCATTGGTCAAACGAAAGCAATTCAAACGGCTCTTCTTCGTATTTGCCGACGTTGTGAACGAGAATATCAATCCGCCCAAAGCGCTTCATTACCTCCGCCGCCATCTTCTGTACGTCGTCGGGATTGGTTGCATCAACGTTCAAACTGAGAACCGTCGCGCCGATAGCCTCCGCAGCTTTCGCAGTCTCGCTTGCGTCAGCAATGTCGGCAATAACGATGTGTGCGCCTTCTTCGGCGAGGCGTTCGCAAAATGCGCGTCCGTTGCCGACGGCTGCTCCGGTGATAATCGCTACGCGACCTTGCAAGCCGCGTTCAAACTCATGTATTTGCATAAATTTGTAGTTTTAGGAAGAAGAATCTGTCGTGTATTTCGTTGAACGGCGGGGTTTCGACGGTGATGGAGTTTTTTGTGTTTATTCCAGCGAAATATCTTTCAAGAGCGCAGACGTATTGATTGCACGATTTTTCCATTCAATGCGCCCTTGTTTTACGCGAATAAACGAATTGATACCGATGGCAATGATAAAACCAATGCTCACAGGGTGCAGTACCACACTCACAGGAATCGGGTGTTTGTATTTGAGCGAAATAAGCAGTCGCAGTACGAGGTTGAGCGCTATTGCACCAAGAGAAATCCAACGAAAATCTGCAAACCACACGGTGAAATACGGCAAAATACACGCCACAAAAAGCAGCGTCAAAAGCGCAAAGAAGCCAATAGCACTGTATCCCACCAAACCAAACAGATTTTTTGTGAATCCCGTCCATACTTGGTCGAAATTTTGATACATCCGGCAGAAAACAGTATCGGTGCCGGCAGTGGTCATCATGCGCAAGCCGCGTGATTTGGTCGCTCTACTCAGTTCCACGTCTTCCACCACGTGCTGACGCACCGACAAATGCCCACCAAGTTCGACGTAGGCTTGCCGCGTGAATGCAATCCACTGACCGTTTGCGGCTGCAAGCGAAGGGTAAGGCGAGGTGTAAGTCAGCCAAAGCGGAAGCCCCGCATAAACGAACATATCCACCACCGGCACGGCAAGCTGCTCCGGCAATGTTTGCGTTTGCTGCTGTGGGAAGGCAGAAATCATGCTGAGGTCGTAACGCTGCATCCAGCGAACGGTGTTGTGAACAGCTTCGGGAGAATGGGTGTTATCGGCATCGGTGAAAATGTAAATCATGCCCCGCGCAGCAGCGCTGAGTTGCTGACACGCCCAGTTTTTTCCCGTCCATTCGGGCGGAAGTGGTCTGCCCTCGACGAGGCGAATGTTGGGATAATGTCTGGCAAATTCTTGTACAATTTCTGCGGTTTTATCTTCGGAATGGTCATCTAAAACAATAATCTCCATGTTTTTATAGCTTTGCGCCAAAAGCCCTGCCAAACAGTTCCCGATATTGGCGGCTTCATTTCGTGCCGGAATCAGCACCGAAACAAGCGGGTTAGAGGCGTATTGCTGCGGGTTTTGCGGCGGTGGGACTTCGCGCAGCATCGGTGCTGTGAAGTAGTTGTAGAGCGTAATTGCAAGAAAGACTGTCAAAACAGCCAAAGCCATGTAAATCAGAACCGTAATCATGCGTTGTGGAGTAACGAGTGGCAGTGAGGAAGAATGAGGTAAGAGCGGCGTTTTCGGGGTACAGCCCGAAAAAGCGTTTGTTTACCAAAATATCCGCCGAATATAGCGAATTTTCCTCACTTTGTTGGGCTAAAATTTGTAGGAATTTGTAGGGCTGAAATCGGCGGTAAATTCGTATTTTCGCGTGTATAACAATTTTACCGCTATGATTCAACAGACTCAACAACAAGCACCATTACCCAAAGTTACCGTTGTAACGATTAGCTTTAACGCCGAAAAATTTATCCGAAAAACGCTGGAAAGCGTTATAGCGCAAGATTATCCGAACTTGGAATATCTCGTCATTGACGGCGGCTCAAAGGATTCCACTCCCGCAATCATCCGCGAGTATGCCGAAGCGCCCGAAAGCCGCATTACGTGGTGGGTGAGCGAAAAAGACAGTGGCGTTTCGGAAGCCTTCAACAAAGGAATCACGCGGCATACAGGCGATTTTATCGGCTACATGAATGCCGGAGATTATTTTGCTTCGCCCGATGCGCTTTCCCGCTTATTTGCTGCACTCAGCACCAAACCTAACGCCGACATAGTGTTTGGCAAAGCGCGTTTGACATTTGAGCATCATCCCGAAAAAATTGTCGGTTCGCCTGCGATATTGTCGCACAAACTCCCAACGGCTCATCAGGCAATATACTACCACCGCCGCGTGTGGGAACAATTCGGCACGTTCAGTATGGATTATCGCTATGCAATGGACTACGAACATTATCATCGTCTCAAAAACCGCATAGAATGGGCGTTTTCCGACGTGATTGTGGCTGAACGCCCACTCACCTCTGCCCGCAACAGTTTCGGGAATCCTTCGCGCACCTACCGCGAATATCTCAAAGCCGATTTGCAACACAAAAATCCCGCAATCGTCCTTAATTATGCGAAGTTTCTCCGCGATAAAATTAAAGAGAAATTACGGTAACATTTTCGCAAAAAACGTCGGTAACCCGCATAAAAACTCAATACTAGAACTCAACACTCAAAACTTATCACTCAACACTGAAATTATATGGGACAACTTTGGGACAGACTACGCCGCTTCGGTGAATCCTACGTGAATGATTTCACGCATGATGACCCTGATTATTCCAAACTCGACCCCAAAATTTTGGAAGAGTTGAAAAAACGCGCAACGGGACGCACATCGCATCGTGGTTATGAAACGGAAGATGAGCGCCTGAAGCGTATGATTGATGAAGCGGCAAACCCGCAGCCAAAGCAACACCATTCCCAACAGCAAAGCCAGCAACAGCGTCAAGCCCCACCGCAAAAGCACGGTGGAATGGGCTTGGAAGAGGCGTTGCGTGTGCTGGGACTTCCCGCAAATGCAGGCATTGACGACATCAAAAAGCAGTATAAAAAACTCATGTTGCAATACCACCCCGACCGCGTGAGCAATCTTGACCAAGCCGCACAAAATCAAGCCCGCGACAAGGCGCAACGCATCAATGCTGCATATGAAGTGATTAAAGTTTTGAAGGGTATTTGAACTATCGTTTTTACCAACACAACATCCCGAAACCATGACCATTACTCATTTTCTCGACCAATTAGACTACACGCTTTGGGCGAATAATCGCACACTCGCAAGCATTGAAGCGCTTCAGGAGTCCGACGGCAAAGCACAGGCAGTGAAACTCTTATCACACGTCGTCGCAGCGCAGTACATCTGGTACGCTCGCGTGAGCGGAAAGCCCGAAACAGCCCTTCCCGTCTGGGGTGTGCTGACCTTGGACGAAATTCGTTCCCGTATTCCCGCCGTCTATACTCTTTGGAAAGAATACCTCGCAAACAAGACCGATAGCGACCTCCAAGCGCTTTCCTTCAGCTACAAAAACACGCTTGGCAATGAATACAACAACACATTGCTGGAAATGCTTACGCACTTCCCAATTCATTCCGCATACCACCGCGCGCAAGTGGCGACGCTGGTTCGTCAAAATGGCGGCGCTCCGGCGGTTACGGACTATATTCAATTTGCTCGTGAAGAACATAAACGGTGAGGAGGTTAGTTTTTAGTTTTTGGTTGCTGAAGCCTCATAAATACACGCTTTCAATCAATTTCCCTCAGCCCTTATCCTTTTTTCCTTATCCCTTGAACATCATCATGCACCCTTACGCAGACCTTTTAGACATTGCCCAAAAAGCCGCTTTGGAAGCTGGAGAATTACTCAAAGAAGGCTTTGGTACGTCGTTTCGGATTGATAACAAAGAAGGTCGGCATAATCTCGTTACCGAGTTCGACCACAAAGCGGAAAACCTCATCATATCCCGCATCAAATCTACATTTCCTGACCACATTTTTCTTGCAGAGGAAAGTGGTGCAACAGGCTCACCCGCAGAAACTGTGCGCTGGATTATTGACCCTTTGGACGGAACAGTGAATTTTGCTCATTCCATTCCGATTTTCTGCGTGAGCATCGGTGCGGAAAAAGCCGGAGAACTGCTTTGCGGTGTGATTTATGCCCCGATGACGGGTGAACTTTTCACAGGAACAAAAGGTGGTGGAGCATTTTTGAACGGGCAGCAAATTTTTGTTTCCAAGACCGAAAAACTCGACGATTCTATCTTAGTTACGGGCTTTCCCTACAATGCGTGGGAGAATCCGCTCCATTGCATTGACCATTTTTCGCGCTTTGTGCGCATGGGGCTTCCCGTCAGACGTTTGGGTTCTGCAGCGATTGATTTGGCGTATTTGGCGGCAGGGCGCTTTGACGGATATTGGGAAGTGAGCCTCAATTCTTGGGATGTGGCAGCCGGAAAACTGTTGTTGCAAGAAGCAGGCGGCATGATGACCCAGTACGACGGCGCTCCCCACGACCTGCACAAAGGCACGATGTTGGCGACAAACGGGCGGATTCATAAGGAGATGTCGGGGGTTTTGTCGGAAGGGTAGTTGATGGTTACTTGGTTGTTGGTTACTTGGTTGTTGGTTGCTTAGTCATTGGTTACTTGGTTATTCGTTGTATGTAGCCTGATTGCTCGGGTTCCGGGTGCTTCGTATTGTTTTTGTTCTGCTGTTTTGGAATGTTATGGGAAATTTTGTTCATCATTTGAGCGGTGGAATAGCTATTGCGGCTGTAAGCGGTGCTACTGCATATTATCAACTTCATACACCCTTCACCGATGCGGCTGCGTGTGCAATTATTGCTTGCGCAGGAAGTCTTTTGCCCGATATTGACAGCCCGAACAGTCGTCCGAACGACATGGCATTTGGATTGGCGAGTGTTCTTGCGCCGGTGTTTGTCTTGCAAGGGCTTGGTTTTTGGCGATTTTCGTCGTCGCAGATTATCTTAATAGCGCTTGGAATCTACGTTCTGGTGAAATACGGCTTGCGAAATCTCATGCAGCAATTTTCCGTTCATAGGGGAATGTTCCACAGTATTCCGGCAGCAATCATTTGGGGCGCACTTGTTTATCAAGCCTTTCGGCTTTCTCCGCAACTCATCAAAAATGCAGCCGCAGCCAGCGCTTTAGTAGGTTTTATCACGCACTTGGTGATAGATGAAATGTTCTCGTTTGTGAATTTTGAGGGCGCACGTATTTCTCCCAAAAAATCCTTCGGTACGGCGCTGAAATTCTATTCTTCCTCGCTTCTAGCCACAACCGCCACATATGCCGTGATGTTTGTCATGCTCTATGCGTGTTTGCGGGATATGCGCATTTTTCGGTAAACCTACTCTATTCAATCTGAGAACTACGAAAAATTTTAGGTCTTCAACCCTGAGCTTGTTGAAGGGTTGTATCTGGAACCCCTTGGGGCAAGCTCAGGGTGAGGGCGCGGTGTATTTGACTACGCAAGCATTTACGATATTTTCATAAAATTTCTCCAGTTCTTAGATTTATGCCAATTCCTGAATATTCGCCCGAATTTTCGTGATAGAATCTCGTGCGCTTGCCAACTTCTGCCGCTCATATTCAACAATATCCGGCGCGGCATTGGCAACAAATTTTTCATTTGCCAACTTCGATTCCACCGATTTCGCAAAGCCTTCAAGCCGCGTCAGTTCTTTCTCCAAGCGCTTGCGCTCCTCCGCAAAATCTACCGCACCTTTGACCGTCAGGAAAATCTCAACACCCTCAGCAAGCGCAGAAACACTACCTTCGGGCTTCGGTGCAGGAATACCATGAGCGGGAGCGCCGATAGTCAATTCTGAAGCGCGAGTCATGGCTTGAATAATTGCGGCTTGGTCGTCTGCTAAGGCGCGTATTTCCTCGCCGGAACAGGAAAGTGTTACGGGAAGTTTTTCTGCGGGCTGAATGTTCATTAAGCCCCTGAGAGCGCGTATCTGCTCGATTATCGTCTGCACTTTGCCAAAGCGTTCCAAGGCTTCCTCGTTGATGCTTGTGGGTGCTTCCGGCACGGAGGTAACACAAATACTTGTGCCGTTGTCACGTTTCGACAGCGCTTGCCAGATTTCTTCCGTTGCAAAAGGCATAATTGGGTGCAAAAGACGCAAAACACCGTCGAAAAGATTGATAGCGAAGTTGATAAGGGCGCGGTTGTAATTCTTGTCCGATGAAGCATTCATGCGGATTTTGACCACTTCCACGTACCAATCACAGAAATCGTTCCAGATGAATTGGTACATCGTCCGCGAGTAATCATGGAGTTTGTATTCCTCAAGCTGCTGTTGCGTTTCCCGAATCGTCGCATGAAACCTTGCTAAAATCCACTTGTCCGCAAGGCTCTGTGCCTCATCTTTGAGGACATTGCTTGATAAAGCGCGTTGCATCGGGTCGAGGTCAGCAAATGCCTCCTCGCGCTTCATCATCAGGAATCGTGCGGCGTTCCAGACTTTGTTCGCAAAATTTCGCCCAAGTTCGAGGGATTCAATATCGCCTGTTTTTTCGTTGATTTGGAGGCGCACATCCTGACCAATTGGCGCAGCGTTTATCATCGTGAAGCGCATCGCGTCAGCGCCATACTTCGCAATAAGCGGAAGCGGGTCAGGCGAGTTCCCAAGCGACTTCGAGAGCTTTCGCCCTTTTGCATCGCGGATGATACTGGTGAAATACACATCTTTGAACGGCACTGCACCGTGAAATTTGAGGTTGAACATAATCATCCGCGCAACCCAGAAGAAAATGATGTCGGGACCGGTGACGAGCAGGTCTGTGGGCAAGAATTTCTGCATGGTTGCAGTGTTGGCGGTAGATTTCGTGCCGTCCCAACCCATGGTGGTAAGGGGCCAAATGTTGGAGGAAAACCACGTGTCGAATACGTCATCATCTAACCGCAAAGGTGCGTCATTGCTTAATCCCAGCTTCTTACGTGCTTCCGCTTCCGAGCGAGCCGCCGTAACACGCCCGTCTTCGGCATAATACGCCGGAATACGAATACCCCACCAAAGTTGCCGCGAGATGCACCAATCCTTGATGCCGTTCATCCAATGTTCGTAGGTCTTTACCCAATGTTCGGGATAAAACTTCACGTTTCCGTCTTGAACGGCTTTAAGCGCAGGTTCGGCAAGGGGCTTCATTTTCACAAACCATTGGTCGCTGAGATATGGCTCAATCGGCTCTCCGCCTCGTTCCGAGTAGCCCACGTTATGCGTGTAGTCTTTGATTTCTTCTACCAAATCCAATGCTTTCAATGTTTCCACGATAGCTTTTCGTGCTGCAAAGCGCTCTACGCCTTGGTATTCACCCGTAAGGTCGTTCAGCGTTCCATCGGGATTGATAGTATTCACAAGCGCCAAATTGTGCCGTTCTCCCACCATAAAGTCGTTGGGGTCGTGTGCGGGTGTGATTTTCACGCAGCCCGTCCCAAATTCGGGGTCGGCGTAATCATCAGCAATAATCGGCACAAACTGCCCTGAAAGCGGCACTCGTACTCGTTTCCCGATGAGATGTTTGTACCGCTCATCTTTGGGATTCACCGCCACCGCCACGTCGCCAAACAGCGTTTCGGGACGAGCCGTCGCCACAGCAAGATAGTTCACACGCTCAGTAATGGTAGGCTTTGTCGTTGTGCCGTCTTCTGCCGTTTCCGTGAGTGTGCGCGGGAGGTCAATCGTGGAATCGTCCTCGAAGATGTAGCGCAGCGTGTACATATATTCTTTCACCTCGCGCCACTGCACTTCTTCATCCGACAAAGCAGATTGCGCCAAAGGCGACCAGTTAATGATACGCTTACCGCGATAGATTAAGCCTTCGTCGAAAAGCTGGATAAAAACTTCCTGAACGGCTTGGTAGCTATGCGCGTCCATCGTGAAAATATTGCGTTCCCAATCGCTGGAATTACCAAGTGCGCGGAGTTGGTCGAAGATAATGCCGCCGTACTGCTCTTTCCATTGCCAAACGCGCTCCAAAAACTTCTCGCGCCCCAAATCCTGCCGCGTCAAACCTTCTTTGCGGAGTTGCTGCACGACTTTCGATTCGGTTGCAATGCCCGCGTGGTCGGTTCCCGGAAACCAGCATGATTCCTTGCCTTTCATGCGATTCCAGCGAATGTAAATGTCTTGAATGGTGTGGTTCAAAATATGCCCGAAATGCAGCATACCCGTTACGTTGGGCGGCGGCATAAGAACGCTGTAGGCGGGTTTTGGGGAAGTGTCGGAGGCAGCAAATAATTTTCGCTCAAGCCAGTATTGATACCACTTCTGTTCGGTGTCGGTGGGGGAATATGCTTTAGGAAGTTCGTTGGTCATTGATGTTGTAAATAATTGTGGTGATTGATGTTATAGTCGTGTTGTGTTATGATTTCGCAAAAATACTTGCTGCTGTCATCTGAAAATTCGACATTACCGATGGCGGTGTCGGTGCAGCAGAGCAGCTATCCTCTCCGGCGCAGTATTGACCTTGCTTTAGCGAAGAATATACGCGGACAATTTCGGGACAGACAAAAAATTACGCTGAAAAAATCTGGTCAAGATTGACCGTGAAGCCGCTTAAAACCTGCGACCTGACCTCACCGCGCCTGTGTGCCTTGGAAAAAACTTGAAAGCCCATATCGGTATTAACTAAAACCTCTATTGCCCGTTCATCCGGCTCGACCATCCAGTATTCACGCACACCGAACTCTTCGTACATCAGTTTTTTATGGGTTAAATCCTTGTAGCCATTCGATGGCGAAAGCACCTCCACAACCAAGTCCGGTGCGCCTTTGATGCGTTCTTGGATGATACTTTTTCGCTCATTGGAAACAAACAACATATCGGGCTGGTAATATTCCTCATCGCTTAAATACACGTCCAGAGGGGCAGTAAATACTTCACCAAGCGTGTTACTTTCAACAAAAGCATCAATTTTACGATTGAGGCGTTGGATAATTCGCTGATGAAATGTGCTTGGTGATGGCATAAAATGGGCGATTCCATTGATAAATTCGTAATAGGGTGCTTCGTCGGGCATAGTAATATATTCCGCCAAGGTGCTTGTCGGCTTGGTTTTTGACGCAATATCCACATCCGGCGTATATTCAAGAGCTGTCGTCATAATGATTCCTTCATCGTAAATCGTGTAATTCGAGGATAAAATTTGGTAGTACATCTTCGCCGCTGACGGTATTGTCAAAGCCTTCTACCCGTGATTCCGTGCTGTCTTGACGGTAAATGTACACGATTTCGTCAAACGGGTCAATGAGCCACGCCAAGCGGCAGCCGTTCCTAAGCCATTCTTCACGAATTTTGTGTTGCAAATACTCAACACTATCATTCTTCGACCGCAATTCTGCGATAAAATCAGGGCAGACAGGAGCAAATTTTTCCTTTTGTTCCTCCGAAAGCACATCCCAACGCTCCTGTAGCACAAATGACGCATCGGGTGAACGAACAGCGCCACTCGGCAGAGTAAAACCTGCGCTTGAGTCAAACACCATGCCCTGACGGTAGCGTTTGTTCCAATATGCTAGCTGTGCATTCAAATCACTATTCCGATAGCCGGAGCCTGTTCCGGTGGGGTGTAAGAGCATAATTTCTCCTTGTGCGGTGCGTTCCATGCGAAGCATTTTGTTGGATGCACAGAGCATAAAAAACTCATCATCCGTCAAGCCGCCGATCGCCGATACGTCGAGAGTAATCGCTTCCATTGTCGCTCCACTGCTGGTGTTGTGAGTAATTTTTTGCTAAAAGTAAACGGTAGTAATCAGGCTACAATTTGCAAAAAAACGGGCAAAAATACGATAGAAAACGGCTTTTGTTCTTGACCAACAAACCGAAAACCGCATAAAGACAAAGCGCCATACCAATGTGTTGATACGGCGCTGTGCGGATATTTCGTATAAATTCAGGAAGAGCAGAAATAGTTTAATAGCGAAAATGCTTGATGCGCTCGCCTTTTTCGCCGATTTCGGTCATTGCTTCAATGCCGATTTTGAGGTGTAAATCCACAAAATTTGCAGTTACTTTTTTATCCGACTCTTCCGTTTTTACGCCTTCGGGGAACATGGGCATATCGGAAACCAGCAGTAACGCGCCTCGCGCGATTTCGTTGGCATGACCGACGATAAACACAGTCGCCGTTTCCATGTCAATTCCAATCGTGGAAAGGCGGCGCAAACGGTCTTTGAATTCTTCGTCCCATTCCCAAACACGGCGGTTTGTCGTGTAAATAACGCCGGTACGGTACTCCTGCTCATATTGCAAAATTTTATCGGAAACAAATTTATGCAGTTTGAACGATGGAAGCGCCGGAACTTCGGGCGGCGCATAATCAAGGCTTGTACCTTCACCGCGAATCGCAGCAATCGGCAAAATAAAATGTCCAATTTCGGTGGAATCTTTCAAACCACCGCATTTTCCTAAGAACAACACGCCTTTCGGCTGCCGAGCAATGAGCAAGTCCATAATTGTCGCAGCATTTGCCGAGCCTATGCCAAAGTTAATAATGGAAAGTCCCGCAGAGTTCGTTGCCGCCTGCATCGGTCGTCCGATTCCATTCACGTCGCAACCAAACTGATTAGCAAAACGTGTAACGTAATCGTGAAAATTGGTCAGCAAAATGTAATCACCGTAATCATCAATATTCGCGCCTGTATAGCGCGGAAGCCAATTTCGAGCAATGTCTAATTTGGTTTTCATGGTGGGGATTCTTTCTAAAAAGTCGTGAAACAATTGTGTGTCTATGCAATCAATGTGTCATCAGTGCTTCATCAAAGCATCGGAAAATTCGCCCAAAATAGGGCTTTTTGTGCAGATTATTTGACCGACAATTTGCTACGTGAAAACAGCGCTGTATCGCTTGACTATTCGACGGTTTTCTGGCACAAACTGCTCCGTGAAAAAAGTTGAGAAATAATTTGTCAACTTTTTCAGGACGGGACATCACATTTATACTTCATAATTTCCTAAAACGGCGCTTCGTCGCTGTTCATCAATTTAGAAGCATTAAAATCGGAAATGCTGGTGTTGTAATCCGGCGGTGCATCCATGCCAAAGGCGAGGTTTTCAAAGCGCGTGAACTCTTTCACATATGCTAAACGGACAGAGCCGACGGGACCGTTACGCTGTTTGCCGATTATCAATTCCGCCGTGCCTTCGGTTGGTGCGCCGTCCTCTTCGTAGGTTGTAATGCCGTAGTATTCGGGTCGGTGAACAAACATCACCACGTCGGCATCCTGCTCCAACGAGCCCGACTCGCGTAAATCCGAAAGCATCGGGCGCTTGTCGCTACGCCCTTCCACGCCGCGATTTAGCTGTGCCAGAGCCACAATCGGAATGTCCAACTCTTTCGCAATTTGCTTCATCCCGCGTGAAATCACGGAAATCTCCCGTTCACGGCTTTCGTTTTTGCCAATAGCTGCATGAAGAAGTTGCAAATAATCAATCATCACCAGCCCGATATTTTGCTCAACTTTCAGACGGCGGCACTTAGCTCGAAGTTCCATAATCGAAAGCATTGGGCTGTCGTCAATAAAAATTGGTGCTTTGGCGAGTTTGTCCATGTAACCCGCCAAACGTGGTAATTCCTCCGATTTCACATCGCCTTTCATGAGTTTATTCAAACTTACACGGGCTTCCGCGCTCAAAAGGCGCATCGTGAGCTGCTCTTTGGACATCTCAATCGAAAAAAATGCGGTCGGTACGCCGCTTTCCATTGCCACATTCCGCGCCATAGAAAGCGCCACAGCCGTTTTTCCCATTGAAGGACGAGCGGCAATAATCACAAAATCCGAGCGATGAAAACCGCCCATCATCAAGTCGTCAAGTTTTGTATAACCTGATGCCGTGCCGCGTGGCGCTTCTTTGTTTACCATTGAAGCAATCGTCGCAAAGGTGTCTTTGGCGAGTTTGTTCATGCCGATATAACTTTTGCGAAGGCGCTTTTCGGAAATATGAAAAATGTCGCTTTCAGCTCTATCAACCTCATCCAGGGCATCGGTTGTGGAATCGTAAGCACGGGCAAGAATCTCTGATGCAGCACCAATCAACTGCCGCTTTAACGCGTGTTCTTGCACGATGCGAATATAATGCTCCACATTTGCTGCGGTCGGCGTTCCGGCGTTGATTTGCAGAAGCGTGTATGTACCGCCGATTGCCTCCAACATCCCGCGCCGCCTCAGTTCTTCGCCCAACGACACAAGGTCAATCGTGATATTACGTTCCGACATGGCAAGCATCACTTCATAAATTTTTCGGTTGGCTTCTTTGTAAAATGCCTCCGTGTCCAGCACCTCTGTTGCTTTGGAAAGAGCATTGCGGTCAAGCATAATTGCACCCAACACAGCCGCTTCCGCCTCGCCGGAATGCGGGGGAACTTTGTCGCCGATGCTTGCGAGTTGGAGAACATTCGCAGTAGCCGATGAGCGCGAACGATTATCGGTCAGTTTAGAGACGATAATTTCTCCATCACGGCGTGTGTCTTCGATGAAGTTTGCCACGATGTTGTGCCTTGTTTGGTGTGACGTGTTTGAAAGATGCAGCAAAGCACGTTTTGGAGAAACGTGCAAGGTAAAATTACAGCGCAATATGCTGAAAAAATCTCACCTGAAGGGTATGTGTTCAGCAAGACTTTTGCACGGACTTCTCACATTGTGCGTGTGCAAATTGGGGAAAATCTGTGGAAAAACCGAAACTTTTCCACAACGTTGTGGGAATCGTCAGGGATGAAGAAGCAAAATAGGGATAAAAAAAGTTGTAGCCTCCCGCAGAGCGTAGGCTACAACTATATTTCTCGCTCATTATCAACTTACCGCTGTGCTTTCGAGATGTTAATATTGTGTTTATCTGAGGTTGCCAAAAACTTCCCGTCGGGGCTGAATGCCGCCGGAGTGCCTTCGCATGACACGCCCGCAGATTGTTGAATTGCCTCGCCGGTGGCAGCATCCCACACACGCACGGTTTTGTCTTTGCCGCTTGAAATAAGCGTTTTCCCGTCAGGGCTGAAAAAAACTGATGTAACGGCGCTGGAATGACCGCGCAAGGAGCGTAAAATCGTGCCTGTGGCAGCATCCCAAATTTTCACCGTTTTGTCGTCACTGCCGCTTGCAATCGTCTTTCCGTCGGGGCTAAAAGAAACCGAGCGCACATTGCCGACATGACCGCGCAAAATCAAGAACGGTTCAATTTTTTTTGAAGCCCGCATTGCTTTTTCCAATGCTACGGCGCTTTCATCCACCTTATTGGGTGATTCAACGGGATTGGTGCTAGGCGCGTAGTTATCCTCGCGATTTGTGCGCGGTTTGTCTTTTGCCGGAATACTTGATTTTATTGCTTCAGGCGTGGATTTTTCCGAAATGTTCGGAGTTGCCGATGGCGTATTTGCTGCTATTGTGGAAGATTTGCCCGATGATGTTGTGCCTTTGCGCTTCAAGTGGTCAGCATATTGCTTGCGAATACGCTCCCGTGCGGCTTCGCGCTCTGCCACGCTTTGTGCATTTGCTTCCGCGAGTGAGCCGCTTTTGGCTTGGTTGCTTGGTTGGTTGGTTACTTGGTTACTTGGTTGCTTAGGGCTTGGGGGTTGGTTACTTTTAGCTTGGTTGCTTGGTTGTAGGGCTTTGGGGGTTGATTTTTCTGAAGGCGTTTTGGGCGTAGCATCCGAAGCAAGGTTTGATGACGGTTTGCTTGTAGTTTGGGGTACTTTTTTCTCTGCACGTTGTACCGTTGAAGTCTGAGGCTTCAAAGTGGCTTTGGGAGCGGCTTTGGGGCTTGGGGTGCTTTGTTCCGGTGTTGAATTGCTGCGCTGTTTTTTGCTTTCAGGCAATGCGGTATTTGTTTGCGCTGATTCATCCGATGAGGGAACACGCGGTTTTTCCTCTGCGGTTGTCAGCGAAGGTTGTGCTTTGCTTGAAGATTGCCCTTGATTTGAAGATTCTGCTTTGTTTGAAGATTGAGTTTCGCTTGCAGGTTGTGTTTTACTTGAAGATTGGGCTTCGCTTGATTCCGTCGGACTTGTCGTTGCCTGCGGTGTGGTTTGTGCTTTGGAGGCGCTTTGTTGCTCTTCTTGAGGGTTGTTTTTTTGTGCAAGTTCTTCTACGCGGCGGGCAATGGAATCGCGGCGGCGTTCCTGCTCTTCGGTGGAAAGTTCTTGTTGCGCGGAATTAGCATTTGCCCCGGCATCGCTTTTGTTGTTTTTCAAGGCGATGTAGTAAATACCGCCTCCAAGCGCCACAGCACCGACGACTAACCAAGGTAGGACAGAGCGACGTTTCTTTTCCTCATTTTTTTCGGCGGGTTTATTGGGCAAAGGTTGTTGTGCTAACGATGCCGTGCGCGATTGAAGTTCTGCCGGACTAGGCATTGGAGCAGGGCGTGGTGATGACAAGGGCGGTGTATCCGTTCCCGCACTGCCGAATGACGCGCTTTCGTCCGATTGCGGCGCTTGTGCGGCTGCCGCAAACGCGGAGCGCTCCTGTTCTGCCTTCACAGCCTGCATACGGCGCTCTACTTCAAGCTGCATGGGTGTTTTGGTTAGTGTCGGCGTGGAGAACACCTGAGGTGCGCTTGGTGGCGGCGGAGCGGGTTCGGCGGATTTGCTGAAGAGCGCTCCAAAGCCTGATTTTTCCTGTGGCTTCTCTTGTGGTTTTTCCGTAGCGCTTTCTGAAGAATCGGAGCTGGTTTCGGATACGTTGGTTGCAAGGGTGCTTTCTTGCTTGGTTTCCGATGCAAGTGGCGGCGTTTGCGAAGGGGGAAATTGCAAGGCAGCAGGTGTTTGAGACTCGGCAGTAGGCGCTTTTGGCGGAACAAAGGCGCTTGCGAATGCTGCCATTGCTCCAACACCAATTCCTGCACCCGCAGTTGTACCCGCAGCACGAGAAAGCGAGGAATCGTCAACTTTCGGCGGTGTTTTTGCGGCTTTTTCCGCGTCGAGTTGGCGCTGCACTTCGGGGTGAATTTTTTGCAGCAAGCGAGAAAATTCGCGGCTGGAAGGGCGCTCACGGCGGTCTTTTGCTAATGCCTTACGCACAAGGTTTGAAAGGTGTGGCGGAATGTTCAACTCCGGCATTGCTTCGGTAATGTCGGGGGCTTGTTGCTGCAAAATTGCTTGCCGCAAACGCGCTTCGGAATCACGTTCATTAACGGCAAAGGGCATTTTTCCTGTAATCATGCGGTAAAGAATCACACCCAAACTATACACATCGCTGCGCTCGTCAATGCTTTCGCCGCGCAAAATCTCCGGCGGTAAATACGCCATTTTGCCCGTGCGCCCCGCAGAGCGCACTAATGCTGCATTGCTGAGAATCGGTGCAATGCCAAATCCGCTTACTTTTACGAGATTGTCACCCGAAATCACAATATCGCTCGGCTTCAATCCACCATGCAGAACACCTTTGGAATGTGCCGTTGTTACGCCGCGCATAGCTTGTTGAAGAATCTGCACCGCGCCTTCATGCGGCATTGGGCGAGATTTTTTGCTGAGAACGGTTTCCAAACTGCGTCCGGGAGCATATTCCATAATGACATGAACGGTATCGCCGCTTTCGACAATATCCAGCACCCGCACGATGTTTTCTTGCTGCGGCAAGGATTGAAGCGCTTTTTTGACATCTTTCACACGCTTGCGCACGGCAGGTTCGCGCACGAGGTCAGGCGAGAGCGATTTCACGGCAACATCAGTTTTGGTATCGGCTTCGCGCCCTTTGCGGACAATCCCTGTGCTTCCTGTGCCGATGCGGTCGGAAACGGTATAATTCTGTATTTTCTCAGGCATAATTGAGTAACAATTTCGTGAGTAATGGTGTTCTACGGGGGAAGATTAACGTATGAAGTATGAAATTCAGCAGGGAAGCGGTTTCGAGGCGATACTATGTGCTTTTTTTCACCAGCCCCTATACCTCTTGCCCTCATCCCTTCTTTAAGCGTGTTTGATACGGTTGGTCAGCGTACCGATGCCGTCAATGCTACATTCGACAACATCACCGACATTTAGCCACAAAGGCGGGTCGAAAACTTTGCTGCCGTTGAGTTCGAGCAAACATCCTGTTCCGCAGGTGCCGCTTCCAATCACTTCGCCCGGGTGCAATTCCACGCCATAGCTGACGCGCTCTATGATTTGCGCAAATGTCCAGTGCATATCTTTAACGTTGCCCCGTGAAACAATTTTGCCGTTGATGGAAGCAGTCATGGGTAAATCATAGTGATTGCCTTTGTGTGTAGGAATAATGCGGTCTTTGAGCGCTTCTTTGCTGACAAGACAAGGACCTAAGGACGTAGCAAAATCTTTGCCTTTTGCCGGACCGAGGCTCATTTGCATTTCCTGCATTTGCAGCGCACGAGCGCTCCAATCGTTCATCACCATAAAGCCGTAGATGTGTTCATCGGCACGTTCTGCGGGAATGTTTTTGCCGCCTTTGCCGATGACGATGGCACATTCCAACTCGAAATCAAGATTTTGCAGGTGTAAATCTTCTACCGCCACATCGCCACCGCCAGTAACGCTGAGGTGATTGGTGAAATAAAAAATCGGAATTTCGTCGAAGGTCTCAATCATTGGCAAACCGCGATTGCGCCTTGCTGTTTCGACGTGCTGCCGAAACGCATAGCCGTCGCGCATGGAAACAGGACGCGGAAGAGGCGAAAGAATCTCTGCCGAAGCGACTTCCAGCGCCACACCCGGAGGAGTTTCCGCATGGTGATTCGACGCAAACCACGCTTCGAGTTTGTGCGCTTCGTGGTGTGCGGTTTCTCCGGCTTGCAAATACTCAAGCATGGATGACGGCAAAGCCTCCAAACGCCCATGAATACTTGCTTTTGCAAAGCTATATCCTTGTTCAAGGTCGAGAATTCGTTCTTGAATGTGTAGCCCTAAACGCGGTTTGATGCTTTGGTCGGTTGTGTACGTTACCAAGCGCATATCTAAGCCCTCACAGAATCTGGAACATAAAAAAATGGAACTGCGCAAAGATACGCAAAACGTTTTGCACGGCGCAATATCGTTTTTACATTCGGTCAGGTTTCGCAGAATTTTTATCTGCGAATCGCACGAATCTTCACAAATCAAGAATTTACGAGATGTTCCTTGTTTGCACACTACCGTGAACATCAAGGATTCGTGGCGATTCGTGCAATTCGCGGACATTTTTCTGAGACGTAAATATTTTTGTATGGTTTTATCATAGCAAAGACTAAATTACTGTACCAATTCGTATTTTTTTTGTGTTCATCGGAGAGTGTGTAATGCCTTGTCGTTCACGCTATTATCGCCTCTGCTATTACCGCCTTTGCTGTCACCGCCTTCGCTGCTTTTGTTATTGCGCTCTGGTGTGGTTTGTTGCTATGCCTTTTTTGCTCTATGCGCGTTCCGAATCCCAAACGCTGACGCAAGAATTTTTGTCCGGTACACCGCTTGGAGCGCGCATGGAAATTTTGGAAGATGCCTCAGCTGCAATGTCGCTTCAAAGCGTTCTTGCCGCACCGGAAACCGCATGGAAGCAATCAGAGAAAAATTCTCCTGCTTTTGGATTTACGTTCTCCGCGTATTGGGTGCGGTTTAGCGTGGCGAATCGCCAGCCGTATCCGATAGAATGGCTCTTGGAAATCGGTTATCCGATGCTGGATTCGATTACGATTTTTATTCCCGAATCCGGCGTGTTTGTGAGTAAAAGTGTGGGCGACCACTTCCCGTTTTATCAGCGCGAAACGGAATACCGCAACTGCGTTTTGACGCTGAACGAAAAGCCCGGCTCGGAGCGCACGTATTATCTGCGTTTTCGCACGACAAGTTCGATGAATCTTCCGCTTGCCGCATGGTCGGCACAAGCATTTACCCAGCATTTGAGTCGTGAGCAAATTATCATCGGGTTGTATTACGGTGCCATTATGGTGATGCTGCTCTACAATCTTTCGCTGTTTTTGGGGATTCGAGATGTGAATTATCTGTATTACGTGCTGTTTATTGCGGGGCAGATTATGTACCAATTTACACTCAACGGATTGTCGTTTCAGTATCTGTGGCGTGATGCAATTTGGTGGGGAAATATCTGTCTGCCGATGTTTATGGGCTTTGCGACGTTTGGGGCGATATTTTTTGCGCGGTCATTTCTGAACAGCAAAGAAAATGCGCCGTTTTTCGAGCGATTATACCGCGTTTTTTTACCACTTCTCGCGGCAAGTTCAGTATTTGCCCTGTTTCTGCCGTATTCATGGAGTATTCGGATAACGACATTTTTAGCGATGATTGCCTCGCCGATTTTGATGATAAACGCTGCAATCGAGTGGCGAAACGGCTTTGAGCCGGCAAAGTATTTTTTTATCTCGTGGGTGGCGTTTATCACGGGCGTTGTGCTGTACACGCTGAAAACCTTTGGTGTG
This sequence comes from Candidatus Kapaibacterium sp., assembly GCA_025455065.1. GTDB lineage: Bacteria > Bacteroidota > Ignavibacteria > Kapaibacteriales > UBA4661 > PH2015. The sequence continues at coordinate 45,131 of JALONG010000037.1, forward strand.
CTGCCGTCCAATGCGTTTACCAATTTGACCATTCAAATCGGTTCGCTCCTGCAAGTAGTTTTGCTCTCGTTTGCATTGGTGGGAAAATTTAACGTTATGCGGCGCGAATACTACAAAGCGCAGCAAGACCTCATTAAAGCACAAATTTCCTCCTACGAAGCAGAACGGGCAAAGCAGGAATCAGAAATTTACCGTTTGCGCAATGTCGAACTCGCTCAGGCATACCGTGATGTGGAAGAGCAGCGTGTGGAAATGGAGCTTTTGAACAGGTCGCTTCGTGAACTCAACGACGAAAAGAACGAGTTTTTGGGTATTGTAGCGCATGATTTGAAAAACCCGCTCTCGAATATCTCCATGCTGGCAAAAGTCCTGCGCGAAGAGGCACAAACGCTTGCTCCCGAAGAAGTAGAAGAATTTTCCGGTGATATTCAGATGGCTTCAGGGCGGATGTTTGACCTCATCACAAATTTGCTGGATGTGAACGCAATCGAAAACAAGGCTGTGCGCCTAACGCCGATTCCGTTTGATTTGACGGAAGTGGCACAGTATGTGGCTTCGGATTATCGCGGACGGGCAGAAGCAAAGCAGATTTCGATAAATTTCGAGATTCCGCCGGAAAACACGATGGTCTTTGCTGATAAATCTTCCACGATTCAGATTTTGGATAATTTAGTGTCCAACGCAATCAAGTATTCACCGCCGGAAAAGCGTATCTTCTTGCGTTTGCGCAAGCAAGAACAATCCGTTGTCGTCGAAGTCCAAGACGAAGGGCAGGGGCTAACGGACGAGGACAAACGGAAACTTTTCGGGAAATTTGCGCGGCTTTCTGCGCAGCCAACAGGTGGCGAACATTCAACAGGGCTGGGGCTTTCGATTGCGAAAAAGCTGGCAATAGCGATGAACGGCGATATTTGGTGCGAAAGTGAAGTCGGTAAAGGAGCAAAGTTTGTGGTGAAACTTCCCGCGATGAGCGCGGCTTTTGAGAATTTTCCTGCTATTGAGGGGTGAGTTATTGAGGGATACAATTTGAGAGATAGAAACAGTCTGCACCACATTCCACCACAAGCACCAAAGCTATGCTCAAACCACCAATACACATTTTTACCGATTTCGACGGCACAATTACGATTGAGGATTTAGGCGACAAAATTTTCGATGTTTTTGGTGCGTTCAGCACGTATTATCCGCAATTAACCTCTGGTCTGCTCACTGTTCCTGCATACTGGCAGCGTTTAGCGGCTTCGATTCATGCGGGGACTACGCTGCACGTCCTCCGCTCGTGGGCATTGGAGCAGCCTGCGGACACGTATTTTCGCGGCTTTGTAGATTTTTGCCAAACAAATGCGCTGCCTTTGACGGTTGTCAGCGACGGCTTCGATGTGTATATTGATGCGGTTTTGGAGCGGGAAGGGGCAGCAAATGTGCCGCGCTATTGCAATCGTTTACAGTACAACGACGGCGTGTTTATGCCCGAATATCCCGGACGGGATGAATCTTGTACGTGTTTTTGTGCTTCGTGCAAGCGGAACAATGTTTTGCGGAGTGTGCCTCCGGAGGCGCTTATTGTCTATATCGGCGATGGGTACTCGGATTTTTGTGCTGCAGAACACGCCGATATTATTTTTGCAAAAAAAGCGCTTGCTGCTTATTGTAATCGGCAGCGTTTACCGCATTATCCATTTACGAATTTTGCTGACGTAAAGACGATTTTGGAAGGGTTATTGGCACGTCGTCGCTTGAAGTACAGACACCAAGCCATGCTGAAGCGGAAAGAGGCGTTTGAAACGGAGTAGTATTAGTTGAGAGGATAGGGTAATCACCTGAAAAATTGTTGAGTAAAAAGGACTTGCTTGAGACAATGTTATTAAGTTAAGCGTCCCAGCAAGCTATGAAGCGGGTTTGCTGGTATATTTATAGAATCGGACTTGTTGTGTCGGCGTTGGTTTTGTACGCAGAAATCTGCGCTGTGGTCGCCGTGGAACGGGCGTTTGCAGGCATAATATCGTCAGTTGCGCCAAGAGTTCATCAATTGTATGTTCTGGCGCAAGCATCAAATCCAGCACATCACGGTGCAGGGTCGAAAATGCAACGGCATGATTGACCTGCTGACGATGAAGGTTCTCTGCTGGTTTGGCATTAAGAATCGCTGTGCATCGGCAGAGAAGACGGTTTCCATGTTGAAAACTAATACCAATTTACGTTGAGAATTATGCAATAATTTTTTTATGCTTTTCTCTGGAAACAGCACAAATACTCGCATAGACAAGAATGTTTGTGCCGTTGAAGCCGAATTTTTTTGCACAGTTATCAACTCAAATTGGTATAATACCAATTTAAGTTAATAATTGTGCATTAACAATCTCCATAACCCAATCAGGACTAACAAGAGAGCGTATAATGTCATTGCTGATGCCCTC
>JALONG010000076.1 GCA_025455065.1 Candidatus Kapaibacterium sp.
AGTGGCACAGACATTCTTGTCTGTGCGAGTATTTATGCTGCTTCCAGAGAAAAGCATTGAAAAAATAATGCACAATCTTCAACGTAAATTGGTATAATCTTGCATTTCAAACTATTTATGGTTCAAACTTCAAGAGTGTCAAACTTCTAGAATTTCAAACACATTCGAGCGAATAGTGGCAGAAATTTTATCAAGTGGAAGGTCGTTGGAATCAAGTCCGAAGGGTTCTTCAATTTCTTCGGCAATCATTTCCAAGCCCATGAGAATATATCCGGCAAACATTTCTGCAGGAATCGTATAAAGTTCGTATTTTTCAATCAGCAAAAACGGTAGTATGACTAGATATACGAAGATAAAAACTCGGATGTATGTGCCGTAACTAGGCGGAATAGGTGTAAATTTAATGCGCTCACAAACGCCCGTCGTATCAAGCAGAACATCGAATTGCGGCTTCAAATTGCGCATATCTTCACCGCGAAAAATACCACTCCGAAAAAGCGACTGCATCTGAGCAAAAATGGCTTTCCCGATAGCATTGGGAACGTGCTGGGAGGTTTGCAAGTCTTCCACAAAACGCTCGTTTAAGTCCGTAAGTTCCTCAGCAATGAAGCAATCGCGCAGATGATTTTTCGTGGCAAAAGTGTATGCGGAAATATGCCGAGCAAAAAATTCTCGATTCGCTTTATCGGCTTTGGGCAAGATTCCATGAAGCATTGCGGCAAAAATCCGGGTGTGAATCACTAAACTTCCCCATGATTTACGTCCTTCCCAAAAACGGTCGTAGGCAGTATTGGTGCGGAATACCAATAGCAAACTGAGCATTGTTCCCAAAAGTGAAGCGAAAATAATATCGCTTCTAAGCGGTATCCAATGAAATTTTGCTTCGATAATCAACAAGACAAGCGTATAAAGCCCAAACCAAACAATACGCCGCGCCAAAAGAGACATTGCGCGGCTTGAGTGAAAATCCAACAACGAACCAAAGAAGGTTTTATCAGACAAATTGCTCATAATGTATGCCCCAAATTGACGCTAAAGATAATAGTTTACATTAACGCTATAATACGTGGTTTTATCAGTTTTTTTGATACAGATTACACCAGAAAAATGACAACGAAAATACATAATACAGGCACATTTTACAAGCCTCGCAAAATATAGGACGGATAAATACTATCGCTATGTTTGCTCTGGCATCCGTTCACTCTTACCAGAATCTCACCAGAGTTAGTATAGACCTCATACACGGATTACTGCAAATTGATATTTTCTGCAACAAATTTTTTTATTCATCGTTTGTATGAGCAGCAAGCAGAGCTGATGAGCGCACTGGTGATGAAACAGCCTCTTTTCCCCACATTCAGCAAACAGAACCCATGGACACTCTACAATCAGCGCAAAGCGCACAAACATCAAGAAACAACACTACTAAGCCGAAAAGACCCCAAAAGATTTCATGGGCTTTGATTTTCAGTATGATAATAGGAGGTCTAGCCGGCTATGGAGGAATGAAATTGTTTTTCACACTGGCTCCCAACGCCATAAAAAAGCATACCGTGAACGGTACGATACCAGTCTGGCTGGACTTGAGCGTTATAGCAATCTTGACACTCATCGGAATAGTTGGAGCAATAGCCTTTCACGAATGGGGTCACGTTTTGGGAGGAAAAATGGCGGGATTTCGATTTTATTTATTCATCGTCGGACCCTTACGCATAGCAAAGCCAGCTTCTCGGCTAGAGTTTTCACTCAACAAAGATTTATCCCTGTATGGCGGAATTGCAGCGTGTATTCCACAAGGTAATACTACCAATATTCGTGGCGGCATGATGCGCATGATTCTTGGTGGTCCGATTGCTTCGGTTATTTTGGGAATTGTCTTGCTCGGTACGGCTTTTCTGCTGAGGGCATCGTTACCAACATTAGAATATTGGGGATCATGGTTGGTATATTTGTATGCGCTCACCGGCGCAATCTCGTTGATGCTTGCATTCATAACAGGAATCCCAATGTCCGGTAACGGTTTTTTCAGCGATGGAGCGCGTGTGCGAATGCTGCTCAGAAATGATGCTGTTGCGGAACGGTATGCAGCAAGTTCAGCGCTTGCAGGTATGGCACTTAGCAACAAGCCAATGCGAGAGATTCCGGAAGAACTTGTAAAAAAATCACTGTCCGTTGCTGACGGGACGATTGATGATATTTCAGCTCACATTACTGCCTATTATCGGTATCTGGATTGTGCCAGTTACGACCAAGCAGCCGAACATCTCGACTATGCCATTACCTATAAGGACAAATACCCGTCAGCATTTCAACCAATGCTGACTATAGAAGCAGCTTTTTTTCACGCATTTTATCACAACAATCCTGAACAAGCCGAGCAATGGCTTCAGGCAACACCCGATTCTCCTTTTGTCAAATCCTACACACGAAAACGCGCAGAAGCAGCAATTGCCGTTGCAAATAATGATACACGGAAAGCAAACAATATTTTGGAGAGCGCCCACCACAACTTGTCTAAGGAAGAAGCACAGAATAGCGGTGTTTTACTAGAAAAAACGCTGTGGGAAGTGCTACGAAGACGCATTGCGTAGGCATTTTGCCGGAGACTTGGCAGTGGCAATCTCACTACATTATTCGTACCGATTGGAAACTTTCAGTTCCTGATAGAGTTTTTTGTAGTCAATTTTTCCTTGCTGCTTTTTGAGATGATCAAGAAGAACCATTGCCCTTTCAATGCGGCGTTCTGACTTTTTTACCGACGATACGACATATAAGAGTGTGCGTTGTTTGCCTTCGGTCAGCGCATGAAAAAGACGGTTTCCCTCCTCGTCTTGACGCATAAGTTCAGCTAGTTCCTCCGGCATTTCCAGACCGTATTCACTATCGTCTTGACGGAGAGTAACGGTTACTTTTGCCCCCGCGTCAATGCGTAACATTCTACGAATTTCTTTATTCACCATAATCACAGTCTTCCCCTTACCACGAGGAATCAAGCCGCATTGGTACTCGTGTGATTGTTCGCCGACGTACAAGGTCGCCACGACGCGCTTGACATCTTTTGCCAGAAGTGCTGATGCAATCTCGCTTGGCACGATGACGTGCGTTTGGTAGATTTTGCTTGCAGAAGACTCCAACACACCTTCAAATGAGTATGAATCCTGCATGGAAGAGATTTTTGTGGCTTTGTTCATTGCTAAAGAAACTTTTGGTATTAGATAGACTTTTCAAGGCATAAAATTTTACGCGCCGAATTGACGCAAAGTGCAAAATTGAGCAGCACTTGAACAATGCGGCAGCATTTGTGCGACGATTATTCTTCCCGAAAGTGCCTTTGATTCAGATGTTAGCGAATAGATTTGTTTCACAAATCGTTACTGCCTTCAGGCGTAGGTAGATTATAGTTCCCCTTGATGGTGTTTTCATCAACATTACCGAACAACTCTCATCAAGACTGATTCTATCTGCCCTTCGGCAATAACGCGAACCGGAAAAACACCAGCAGGAAGAGTATCAACCGAGAGGAAATGCTGATGTTCGCCTTGTGGAATCAAGCCCAAATCCCGCTCAAGGAGTTTTTCCCCCAACACTGAATAAACCTCAATCCGAACAGCCATTGCACGCGCAAGTGTAAACCGCAAAGCCGCTTCATTGCTTGCCGGATTGGGTCTAAGAGAAGCAGGCGAAATCGGTTGTTCTCTCAAAACACTGGTAATTACGTTAATTGGCGGGCAAACCGTCGAAGCCTGCCCCGGTCCTCGATTGTCGATTGCGGTGATGACCAGATTTGCCATTGTTGAACGAACATTGGGATTGGCACTCAGCGTCAATGTCGGAAGATTGCCAAAACGCTGGTCTGAAGCCGTAATGCGAGCCGTTAAAGCATCCGAATTACTATTGGTCAGCGAGTACAAAAGAGGGTCATAATTGTCATCATAAAAAAAACTTTGCGACATTCCCATTGCGTCGAGTTGGGTATTTTCAAGCGGAATCGTTGTTCCGGCGGCATTCACCGCCAGCATTTGGCAAAAATTGCGTCCTTGCGGCAAAAGAATCGGCGGAGTATTCTCCGGGTCTTCCAAGGTTATTCGGGCAAAATCCTGAAATGACCCAGAGGAAGGCACGATATACCCTTCTCCCGGAAGCAACGCAACAAACAAGGTTCGGGGGTTTTGTCTGCCGGGATTTGATGGAAACGATTGGTCACTCCACCGTGCTGTACACACGATACTTGCTTCGGTTACACTGGGAGGAAAACTCACTTGATAGGTTTGCGTGTATGTTGTGCCTACCTGCCCCGCAGCCACACCATTAACCACAAAAATCGGGTTCAAATCTCCGAACAAACTATTGATAGGCACAGCTGTTGGTCGTTCATTCGCAGGCAAACGCTGCGTTCTTCCATTTGCATCCGTAAAAATATTAGGCAACATCATCGTTGCTGTAGTTGATTCAGGAAGTAAGCGTGTTCCAGATTGGTAGGAAACTCCCATTCGTAGCGTCAGCGTTGCCGTGGTAGCACGAGTACGCCGAATAACAATGCGCCCACGCTGCGGCAATGTATCATATGTCATCATCGTAAAGCGGCGCTCACGAAGAACAATATTCAATCTACCATCTTGAACGGCACCAAATTCGGGCTGTTCAGAAGTAATAACAAAGGCTGGTAATTGAGCATACACGCGCATTTCACCGAAAAAAAAGCACGAAATAAGGGCGAAAATTGCTACACAGAAATTGTTGGTTCTCATACGATGTTGAAATAAAAGTTGTAGAGCATCAAACAGCAGTAAGATAGGGATTTTTTTTCTCTGAATCAATCGGAAGTATTGCTCCAAATCTCCCCTTTGATTCAAGCGTTTATTTCCCACCCGGGCGAATCGAAAATGCTCCGGGAGTTCCCTGCACTCGCATTTTTATGAGCAGTTCAGCGCTCCCTTGAGGGCGATACTGTATAGCATCTATGCGGTCTTGCGGGATGCTGTCTTTTGCATTGCCGCCAAAAAGCATTGAAAACCCTGCCTGCGCTGCCACACCAAAGGGAATCCCGATGACATAATCCATCTGAAAACCGCTTGAACGCTGGATATTCTGCTCACCCGCAAGTTCAATGTAGCCAAGCGAAGAATTGATTGTCATTGCTGGAAATGAGAGTGTACCATTTTTGAGTGAAAGGGTGTTTTTGACAGTATCGAAACGCACACGATTCATGTTTTTATCCCGAAAGAACCGCTTCATTGCTTGCAGTGGAGCAAAGTTTAGAATTTCACCCTGCTTCAGCATTGCATCAATACGTGCTTCCGATTTACTCAGAATCGGCGTTAAATCGGGGTGCAGCGCAAATGACCCTTTCAACGAACCCGTTGCAACGCCGCTTATATTCTCGCTTATGAGTTTATCCTGACCAAAATTATCAAACTTCACGAGTAATGCTTCCAAGCGTATTTTTTCGATTGCTGCACTCATCGAAAGTGTAATTTTCTGCGGCGTTGCGGCTTCTAATCTCCCTTGCAATCCTAAGCGTCCTTCCGCAATACGGCAATCCAGCGTATCCACGTAACACGAATGATTCGGCTCAGTGCGCAGGGCGAGTTTGAAATCTTGTATGCGCATAGAACGAAATTGGAGTTGTCGCACAAGCGCAGAAATACGTGCTTGTGGAAACGGCACCGCGAAGATATTAAAGGCAGTTGCGTGATTCGCACTGTCAGAATTTGCCGCAGATTGTGGTATGCTCGTTTGATTGATTGATGATTGCTTGCTTGCAGTCTGCATGGTTGAAGTCTGCTTAAATGCTGATTGCTTTGCAAGGCTCACTGCATTTTGCTTTATCATCAATAGTTCATCCACATTCAACCGTTCTGAAGCAATCTCTAATCTTGTCGGAACGTCCTTTATCAAGGCTGTGGAAAGAGGAAACGCGCCTTTCGCGGCAATATCACTTGCTCCAATATTCACACGGAATGTGTCGAGAGTGAGCAAGGAGTTTTCAGCGTGGAAGCGGGCTGCACCGTTTTTCAGTTTCATTTTGTGCAAAGCGAAATCTCCGCTCAATTTGCCGATATTGGCTTCTAAAAAACGGAGCGTAGAATCAAAGCGCATCATTGAAGTTCCCACCAATGCAAAATTCTTAATTTCCTCACTTCGATACTGCTCCGGCACGTAATTTCGCCCCTCGTACGATAGAATGTCTTTCAGAGAGAAATACGTCGAAGAAATATTGTACCGCACACTTGTTTCTCCACGTCTCGTTTTATCCAACCACGTGCGATAATTCTCCACCGTCGCTTGCAAGCGCACGTCGCTTTTGTCAATCATACCCGAAATATCCTTGACAGTGAGCGCGTTTTCATCAACCGCAATATCAGCATGAATGTCATGGATTTCATGCGGATAATTTTTGAACTTCCCCGATACGTGATGAATAATAAACTCGCCTTTCGGCAAGAAATGAAAGTTACGAAGTTCATCGGCAGAGGTTTGGAAACTTATCCGAATTGCCAAACCGGAAATTTCTTCTGAAATTGTTTGTGCTAATGTCGAATCAAACGCCACCAACTCCTGAAGGTTCAATCTCTTGGAGAGCGCATTAAGCGTTATTTCAACAGGCTTGCGCTGTGCGTGAAAGAGCGCCGGAACATCACTAAAGGTGCCGTCAAAATGCACATCGCTTCCGGCAATGGTGCATGACAAATCGTCCAGCGTCAGAAACCCTTTTTTCATTATCGCATGACCATTGATATTCGTTATCGGATGCGGATAATTCGGCACTTCCACGCTCAGGTTTTTGATACTGAGTTCGCTGTCAATGCCTTCTTTGAGCCGAAGCAAGGTAGAATCAGGCTTGTCAATATCTACCAGTTCATTAAAATTCATATCCAGCACAATCTGCCCTTTAAGCCGCTTCAATCCTTCTATACCGAGGAACTGCGCCAAAAATTCCAAGTCTAAATCGGCGTTCACAGCCATATTGATAAAGGGGTCGTCGAAATTCCGAATGGCAATATCACCGCGAAATATCCCCACATCAGGCGTTGCGCGGATATTCCGCAAGCGAAACTCGCTTGTTTTCATGCTGCGTTCCGCGCCATTGGTGATGAAACCGGAAAAGAAAATATCGCGCACTTTTTTGTTTACCGTCGTATTGACCACCTTCGCATCTTCACAAGCAAAATCCACACGAAACTCCGGCAACAATTCGCCCTGAAGTTTTCCCCTGAGAAAACCGTCAAACGTTACCTTTCCTTCGTTGCTATACCGCTCCAATGCCTCTTGAATACTTGCCGGAGCAAAAGCCGCGAAGGTCAATAAACTTGGTTTTTCGCCATGAAATTCCAGTGAACAATTCATACTGTCCTTCGCGTTGAGCCATCCTGCACATTGAAAAATGGCTTTCTCAACCCCCAAGCGCGTGTTTCCAAGGGTAAATTTCTCTTGCTGTTTGTCAATGTCAATCGTGGTTTCAAGCGTGATGTGCTTATCGTGAAAAAATGTATGTTGCCCGTTTGTATCAACATCCAGCACCAATGCTGCCGAAAGATTTGCACCAATACGCTCCGGTGCAAGCGTGAATGCGGTTTCCAGACGCTCAATGCTTGCAACAATGTCTCTCTTAGCGGCGCGGTCATGGTAAGCGGCGCGGAGATTTTTCAGGGTTAATTGCTGCATATCAAACGTCATGATTGTTTCCGTAGAATCCTCATCTGCACTTGTCTTGATGCCCTTTGCTTCCAAAATATTCACTTTTCCGTCTGCATATTTTACAATATCAATATGCCCACCCTCAATCGTCAGACGCTTTACGCGGTACTGTTCTTGGAGAATGTCGAGGATGTTAAACCCGATGTAGGCATCATCAAAAGCATACAAGGGCTGTTCGGAGGTGTCGCGGGTCGCATAGAACCTCACTCCGCGCACATCTAGCGAGAGATACGGAAACTGTTTCCACAGCGTAATCTTCGCCTCACGAATCTGCAATGTTCCGACAAATTGCGTGTTTAAGAGCCTTACAGCTTGTTTGGTCAAAATATCTTGCTTTTCTGAAACCAAACGCCAAAGAAGGACACCAAAAACAAGGAAACAAAGAGCGACAATGCCAAGAATTATGCGGGTTTTGCGAGCCATATCAAAGTGAATTGGTGATGCTGAATTGGTGATACAGATGAACAACTATACGGAAAAACGCACAAGTCGGAAAAATAGTTGCAAACTCAATGTAAAATCTTTCTTCTTGATTGTCACCAATTTTTTCAACAATTTTTCGTACTGATTTTTTTTTGCAATTCTTCCTCTCTCATCAATCAAGAAAACAAATGCCCGCTTCCTTACCCGCACCAATCCTCGCCCGTCAGCATGAAATCATGTCGGAATACTATCGTTTGCTTGATGCGCATTTGCTTGAGGTGGAGAAAGGAAATGTGGAAGAAATGTTTGGAGTACGTGATTTTGCCGAGCTTCTCCACATTCACCCCACGCACCTTTCCAACACCATCAAGCACGTTACAGGGCGGTCACCGTGCGATGTTTTCGAGGAGCGGTTGTGCGAAGTCGCAAAAAAACTGCTTGCCGATACAAGTATGCCTATCACTGAAGTGGCGCGGATTATGACCTACGACCCGTCTAATTTCACAAAATTTTTCAAACGTTTTGCAGGCATAACACCACGTGCTTTCCGAGAGAAACTCTTCCATGAACGCATTATGAACGGAAGCACTATCGGAAATCCTCACCATTTAAACTGAACTTCTCACCATAATTTTGCATCGTTCCTGCCGTAGTTTTGTACCATCAAAGCAATTTCTTTTGTTTCATTTTTTTGGTACAAACATATGAATACCCCAACTGGAAAAATCGCCGTTATCACTGGCGGCTCACGCGGACTTGGCAAAAACATGGCTCTGGCTTTGGCAAAGAGCGGCATTGACAGTATTATCACCTACAAAAGCAATCGCGCCGACGCTGATGCGGTCGTTGCAGAAATTACTGAACTTGGCAGGAAGTCTGTTGCTTTGTCCTTTGATGTGGAGCGGCTTTCGGGCATTGGTGGATTTTTACAGGCGGTTTCAGTACAATTACAAAGCCTCTGGAATACTGACAAATTCGACTTCCTCGTGAATAATGCCGGCATAGGCGCAACAATTCCGATTACCGATGCAACAGAAGCTGACTTTGACCAAATGCTCAACATTCACTTCAAAGGCGTGTATTTTCTTACGCAGCAATCACTCCCGATGATGAATGATGGTGGGCGCATTATCAACATCTCGTCAGGAACGACGCGGTTTTGTGTTCCCGGATATTCGTTGTATGCTTCGATGAAAGCCGGAGTGGAGATGTTTACGAAGTATTTGGCAAAAGAAATCGGTGGACGCGGCATGACGGCAAATGTCCTTGCTCCGGGCGCAATCGAAACCGATTTTAACGGTGCGGCTATTCGCAACAATCCACAAATGAAGGGCTACCTCGCAAGCCAGACTGCGCTTGGGCGCGTGGGAGAAGCAAATGACATTGGAGGAATTGTCGCCTTTCTGTGTTCGCCCGAAGCAGGTTGGATAAACGGGCAGCGCATCGAAGCATCGGGTGGAATGTTTTTGTAAAATGTTGTGGTGTTTGAAAAGAAAAAGCCTTCAACACAAGACTTTATCTTGTTTTGAAGGCTTTTTTTTGTTTTATCAAGAGCCTACCGCAACTGCTTCGCGCCGTGAACTGCCCCCGCTTTTTGGGACAGGTAGCATAGATAATATTTTGTGCTATTTTTGTCATCAAAACTTTGGAGGAACAATGCCTAAAGCCCGAACCCCACACAGCGCATCATTCAAAGCAAAAGTCGCTCTGGAGGCTCTGAAAGAGGATAAAACGCTTGCTGAACTCAGTCAAGCATACAAGCTGCAATCCACGCAAATTAGCGCATGGAAAAGTCTTCTGAAAGAAGGTGCCGCAAGCGTTTTCGATAAGCAATCGCAGAAAAAGAGCAGGAGCAACAGAGCGAGCGAGAGCAGGAATTATACCAATTTACGCTGAGGATTGTGCATTATTTTTTCAACGCTTTTCTCTGGAAGTAGCATAAATACTCGCACAGACAAGAATGTCTGTGCCACTGAAGCCGGATTTTTTTGCACAGTTATCAACTCAAATTGGTATTATACGCCCATATCGGTCAGTTGCAAATGGAATTGGAATGGGGTAAAAAAACTAGGCTTACCGAGTTCTCGGTAGAATGCCGTCGGGAGTTGATAGAGCCAGAGCATTTGCAGATAAGCGTTGTTCGGCAATACGAACTCTTGGAACTTGCCCGATCTATTACTACGAACCATGCGCGGAAAGTGCAGAAAACCTTGCGTTGATGCGTCTGATTGATAAGTAGTATTTGGCGACACCGTTTTATGGATATCGCCGTATGGCGGCTCATCTGCGTTTAGAAGGTCATGGTGTTGGCGAAGAACGTATTCGGCGCTTGATGCGCAGCCATAGTAACCATGGCGATGGGCTTGGAAACAGTGTACCAGAAGCCCCGCACGAGCATTGCGGACAAGGCGCACCCAAAGTACCCGTACCTATTGAGAAATGTCCCGATTCAGCGTGTCGGTTAGGTCTGGAGTACCGATATAACCTACGTTCCGATGCACAAAGGCTTTGTCTATCTGACGGCAATTATCGACTGGTACAGCCGCTACGTTCTCTCATGGCGCTTATCCAACAGCATGGATGGCTCGTTTTGTCGGGAAGCGCTCTTGGAAGCATTGGAACGCTACGGAACGCCGGAAATCTTCAACACCGACCAAGGAGCGCAATTTACCAGCCCACTCTTTACGAGTATCTTGTCCAAGAGAAACATTCGTATTAGTTTGGACGGGCGCGGCAGAGCGCTCGATAACGTGTTTATTGAGCGGCTCTGGCGCAGCGCCAAGTATGAATGCTTATATTTGCACAGTTTTGATACCGTTGCTAAAGTACGCGCTGCGCTTGCCGCCTACTTCGATTTGCACAACCACCGTAAGTCACATCAAGCACTGAACTACAAAACTTCTTCGACCGTCTTTAAGGCATATATGGCTTTTTGTTACAGAAAACCCCGTCAAAATCTTGTTTTGACGGGGTTTCGTTGTATTGAAAACGTTTTCAATAGGGCTTTTCGCCCATCATATTTCCCGGCGGGTCGTAATTTGCTACAATAATAGTCGAGCCATTTTTGCAAACCGCTTTACCGATGCCGATTGTTGTGCTTTTTGCCCAGACCATTTGTGTATAATGTCCTGATTTCGACCAATTTTTTCCATTTATAACACTACCGCGCCAAAATTTTTTTTCGCTGTACCACGATTTTGCCGCATCTTGTAATGTGTAGGTTTTTCCTGCACCCCAGAAGATATTTTCGCCGTAACGTTGTTTCCAGCGTCCGTTGAAAGGGCGGTGTTGTAAGCCACAGCCGCTTTGGGCAATATAATTCGCCCATTCTTGTGCAAATGCGGCAATCTCCTCAGACCAAACAAGGGGTGGTGCGCCGACTTCTTTTCGAGCCGTGTTATGAAACTCCAAAACCTGCCGAATTTCATCATTGGGAGCAGAAGAAGTCTGTGCCTTTGCTTGAAATGAGAACATACAAGCAGTAATAAGGGCTACAAGCCGGATTATTTGTTGCATGGCGTTAATGGTCAAAATGGATTATTCAAAGAATGCTTGGGGTATAGCTTTTCGCCATTGTTCAATTTCCTGAGAGGGTATTTTATTACCGCCAATTACATAGACATCGGTTAGTTTTGTCAAATTGCCGATGTTTTTCGGGAGAGAGGTTAAGTAATTAGTCGAAAGATTCAGATATGTCAAATTGCTCAATAAGCATAGTTCATCGGGAAGTGATTTGAGTTGGTTAAAAGCGCAATTCAACGTGCGTAAATCTTTCAGTTCTCCGAGTTCCTTCGGCAAGGATGGCAATTCGCTATACGAAACGTCTAACAGACGGAGCATCTTGAGTTTTCCGATTTCTTGAGGAAGTTCCGTAAAGCGGTTATTTGCTGCTTTCAAGAACATGAGCGAATCAATCATGCAGATTTCCTTCGGAAAAACTGTCGTTTTGTTATTGACAATCGAAAGCATTCGCAAGTTTTTCATCAACGAAATTTTCGGCGACCAGGTTTGCAGAGGGTTTTCGTCCAGTATAAGGCTTCGGACAAAAGGAATTTGTGTCAGTGCATCAGGAAATGTGCTGATCTTATTTAACGATAAATCAATATCCAAGAGCAGTGAACAGTTTTTCATTTCCTCGGGAAGAGTAGAAAGTTGATTCCGAGAAAGGTCAAGTTGCACTAATGTTTTCAGCTTACCGATGGAAGCAGGGAGTTTGGTTATTTGATTATCCGCAAGCGATAATCCGGTTAAATTTGTTAATGAACCCAAGAACTGCGGAGCTTCACCTTTGATACGAGTGCCGGAAAGGTCTAAAACACGTAATTTTTTTAAGTTACCAAGCTCTTTTGGAAGCGCGGAAAGTGGGTTTTTCGAGACAGAAAGTGCCGCAAGACTGTCCAAACGTCCAATGCTGGCTGGAATTTTTTTTAGAAGGCACGTAGAAGCGGAAAGAACTTGCAAATTCTTGAGGTTACCAATATCTTCAGGCAATTCAGTTAGTGGATTTTGGTTCAAAATCAACACTTGAAGATTTTTGAGTGTCGAAAATTTTGGTGGTAATTTTTTGACACCGTTGCGTGTAAGGTCGAGTTTATAGACTTTTTCAGGCTCTGCCAACGCTCGTGCCAAGGATTCAAATGTTTCTTCTTTGGCGAGTTGCTCTTCGCTGAGCATAGTTCCTTGCGCTAATAGCGACGTTAAGCCCACTGTTCCGCAGAACAAAAGAATTGTGATGGATGTCAAAAATGCCTTGATAGAGCCTTGTTTAAGGCGGTATCCGGCAAAAACGTTTACAAAAAAAGTATTCATAACTCCAATCGAAAGAATATGTTGAGATGAAATTTACATTGTCATTATGCTTAGTAGGTCGGCAAAGACGGGAAGTTGAACTCAATCGTCTTACATTTCCCATCAATCTGGAGCCGAGTAGCTAAGTTCTCCTGTTGTTCACATCTTCATTCCTTACGGGCTTTTCGTCCCCATTTGGCGAGGCTAGGTTTGAATCCCATATTAAAGCCCTAACACGTGGAGAGAAGGGGGAGGTAAGGAAATAATTTTACAAATTCACTTGTTTCAAGAGCGAATATACTGAACTTCGTTGTATTTGCTTGCGACAGAGCACAATGAGTAATTCAGAAAAGTAACTCTAAAGTGTGTTTCAAAAGTGTACCTCAAAAAATTACCTCAGTAGAAAACCTCTGCAAATTATCCTTGTTGTCTCTCTGAAGTTGTTTGTTGTTCTGGTTCAATCGAGGGATTGGTATTGCCGCCACGAAGCAGTGCAATTCCTAGCCCCATGACCAGTGCAGCTACAATTCCGGGTGCAAATGTTCCTATGCGCTGAAGAAGTACACCGCCGGAAAATGCTGTGATGAAGCGAGTACTGTTGTCTATTGCTCCTGCAATGCCCATTGCTCCACCTACGTCGGCTGGGGCTACAAGCTTTGTCAGCATACTATTGATGACGGTAATGAGGGTACTTGCCGCAAAACAGAGCGGTACAAGCAACAACACTAAAACCAACCACGACGGTGCGAAAGCCCATATGAGGAGTGAAAGTGCTAACAATGGCGCGGAAAGTAGTATTAACTGTTCATCGGAAAAGCGTTTGGTCATCAATCGCAATACTCCGGCTTGCATGGCAAAAACGAGTACGCCGATCCATGTGAAAATAAACCCTGTTTCTTTTGGGGTAAGATTTAAGTGGAGTTTATTAAAAAGCGCTATGTTTTGCTGGAACATTGCAAACGCGATGCTAAACGTTACCCAAAATACTAGCAGTGTGGCAATGCGAGAATCACCTGCAATGCGCCGAATCAGAGAAATATCAACGAGTGATCTTGATGGAGGAACAAAACTTCTCACGGGCGAACCCTTCCTATCATCCAACTCGTTCAAAGGTGCTTCTGCGTTGTGTTTATGAACAGATTCCGGTAAAAACAGAATGATAATCAGAAAATTTACTACACAAAGAAGGGCGGAAAGCAATGCAGGGTAGGTGTAACCATATTTACTCAAAATTCCGCCAAATGCCGGACCAATGGTAAAACCTAAACCAAAGGCTGCTCCTAGAATACCGATAGCATTGGAGCGATTTTCCGGCGTTGTTATATCAGCGATATACGCTTGGGCAATGGGAATATTTGCCGACATACAACCGGCAATAAACCGAGCCAGAAAGAGCATCCACAAACTGTTTGCAGAAGCAAGAATTACGAAACCGATAATGTTTGCAGCAATATCAAGCAAAAACATTGGTTTTCGACCAAATGTATCTGACAAACGCCCTAAAATCGGCGCTCCGACGAACTGACATAACGCATACAATCCTGTCAGCAAACCAGCCTGTTCGGTACTTGCCCCTAGTGATAATGCAAGATACGGTAACACAGGAACAAGCATCGAAAAACTGATAATGTCCACAAGTACAATCAGAAAAATCAAACCTAATCGGGGTCTTGTCATAGCGGACAGTAGTAAGGAAAGTATAAAGGATAAATCGTGAAGTAGGAAAGGGAGAAGCATCGTTTGATGCGGATTGACAAAAAGTTCTCGGGTAGCACTTTAACAGTCTTAGGTTGAGAATCAATACGCCCCTTACCTTGAGCTTGGTGAAGGGTTTTACCAAATTAGGACTTTCGCAAAAGTGCATTCTTTAGAGCAAGGGGGTAAGACCCCCTGTTGCTAAATATTTATTTAACAAGGGGTTTTGACCCCTTGCCCAACAGATTTGCGAAAGTCCTAATTAAGATTACTTCGTTTGGCGATGAGCTTCTTATTGGCATCCGATAACGAATTTCACTTCGTTAAAGGATTTTCCCGATTCTGCAAAAGCATTATTCGGTACTATCTGTGTTATTAGACAAAATGTAAGGTTAGTGAGTTTGTTTGTATAAAGTTGCGTAGATTAGCCGATAAACACTTGTTTCACAGCCCATGTTCTTCGCCATGAAGCCTACACTGTCCGACTCACCGCTTTCAAGCGCATCGTTACGCCAAACTCCTCAACGCTTTGAGCAAATAATCGGTGTGAGCGTTGAGAACTTTGACCATCTTCTGGAACGGGTTCGGTCGCAGCGTTTAGAAGCCTTGCTCTCTGC
>JALONG010000077.1 GCA_025455065.1 Candidatus Kapaibacterium sp.
CACTGTATCGTTTCACTGTTCGACGTTTTTCCGGCATAAGCTGCTCCGTGAAAAAAAAAGTTGAGAAATAATTTGTCAACTTTTTTCAGGACGGGACATAACGAACCGCTTCGAGTAGTATTTTTGAGGTTTGAATGGCGCTGCAGCCTGAATCTATCAAAGGCTTTGACCGCAATTAGGTTATTTTGTGAATGCCCTAATTGATAGTTGCCACGAATCTATCATCTCCTCCTGCGCATCGGCACATCTCCCTGCAAGGTCGCATTAGTGCTTGATGTCGTACCAACATTATTCATCGTTGCACCCGTACTGAGAGTTTGCAGTGTTGCCATTGTTGAGCCGCTAATGGTCGGCATTTTCGGAAGATTTTTGAGGGAATCTTGTAGGCGTTTTTCCTCCAAAAGTCCTTCCAATGAAGGTTTTATCTCTTTCGCAAAGGGCGATGTAGGATATTTTTCTACCAAACGTTGATACCAAAAGACCGCACTATCGCGTTTTCCCAGCTCTTTTTCGTAGAGCCAGCCCTGTGCGTAATGAGCGCGAGGAGCGTGTTTCGAGTCTCCGTGCCGCAGTGCCACAATGTTATACTTTTGCATTGCTTTGGCATACTGCTTAATCTGACGAAAACGGTCTGCCGATTGCATCACATCCGCAAGCGAATCCACCACGAAATATTCCGTATATCCCAAACGAATACGTGCATCTATGCCCTGCTGAGTGCGCGGATACTTGCTGACCAGCACCTTCAAAACCGAATCCACCAAGACTTTTTTTGCTGCTTCGATGGAATCTTGCCTGCGGTCGGGTTTGGTTGCAAGTTTCGTTGTTCTGCGGTCTAATCCCGCTAATGCAGCTTCAGCATAAAGATACCGAGCGCGGTTCGTGTCGGCTTCGGGACAAGTTGCTACGGCAGCTTGGTAGTATTTTGCGGCAGAATCGCCCACGCCTAAACGCTCGTGAATACGCCCCATGCGGTACATCGTAAAAGCCGCCGTGCGCCGCGCACTGTCTTGTGCAGGACTGTTATAGGCTACGCTGTCACCGCGCAGAAGGTCATAAAAGCGCAGCGTATTCAATACTTCGGGGGATTGTGCCTTCCAATCACTAAGCAAGCGAGAATAGAGCGAGGCGTAAAAATACGTCGGCAAGGTCTCAATCAACGAGCGCACAAAAATTGACTGTGCGGCTTCGTACTCACTTTTTTTGAACAAATCCAAGGCTTGTCTGTACCGCGCTGCCGCAGGTGCTTCGGTGTGTTTCAGCGTGTCAATCATTGCAAAAATGCTGTCTGTGCCTGCCTTATTCGTCATTCGCATCAGGCTGAGATACTCACCGTAGGTGAAAGAACGCCATTCTGCGTAGTTTCGATTGGTGAGAAGGTACTGAAACGATTCTTCCGCTTCTTTGAAACGGCGTAATTGCGCGAGTGCGGAAGCACGGTAGAGTTCCGCTTCATAGCGTGTTAAAGCGTCGGGTGCGTAATCTGCTACTTTTGCCAGTTCGTTTACCGCTTCACCAAATTGGCGTTTCCGATAATACAACAACCCCACTTCCAACTGCCACCGCGATTGCTGCGACGGGTCGTCTGCCTGCTTGATTGCACGTTTGTACGGCTTCACAGCTTCTTCCAAATTGCCAAAGTGCATTGCCACTTCCGCTTGAATACGAAATGCCTCCGAAAGCGCATCATAGCGGTGTTGTCCCCATGAAATATCAATAGCCCGCAACAGTGCTTTGTCGGCTTGTACAAATTTTGTTTGCATAAGCAGCGTTTTCGCCAACAACAAGTGTGCATCGGGCGAAAGCGGGCTGTACGGGTAATTATCCATCAGTTCTTGGCATTTCATCTGCGAATTGTGCCATTCGCTGCGATAAAAATACGCCTTCGCCATGAGGTACAATGTTTGGTCTATCAAATCCGATTGCCCGTGCCGCACCAGCAATTTCGAGCCTTTTATCAGTACTGAATCAATCCAAATACGCGCTTTGTCCAGCTTTTCCGGCTTCACAATGAGCGATTTCATAAACTGCGGTACTTCGCGGTCATCGGGTTTGTCGTCCACGATAGTCGGCTCGTCAATGATGAGAATACGAGGTTTGGTGCGGTTTTGCTCATCGAAAAGCAGAAATTCGTCCTCGCTATCCACCATAAGGCGATTAGCGTTGTAGTACGTGTTAAAGTAGGCAAGCCCGTTTTTGACGGGTTGCGGAAGCGTTTTGCATGATGTAAACAGAAGCGCGAAAAGAGCAGAAAGCGTAGCGCCCAAAACGAGATATTTCCGAAGATTGCGAACCATGAACATTATGTGCAGTGTGATAGGAATGGCGTAAAATCTGTTCGATGAAAAATCAATGAAGAATCATTGCAAGGAGAACACGCAATGATTATGCCATTCGTGAGAATTGTGAATTACAAAATGTTCGCGTTGCTTCAGAAAAAGCGCCTTTCTGCGAAAAAGATGTGAATAAGTATTTACTGCAAAATTTACTGCCAAGAATGCAAAATTACACAATTTCTGTGTGAATTGAAAAAACGGTTTTTTTTTCTAGAGATTGCCATCGAAATAGGCCATCCATATCTGCGAGGGATTATGGAATAACGGCACATACCCAATACCGCATCGGGAACATATAGACTTCGTTGCATGAAAAACCTCGTCAAGTGGTCGCTTTTGTAAGAATTGTAACTGCTATACTTGTGCTGATTTTTGATTTCTAACTTTTAATTCGCATTTTTGATGATGTTTAATGTTACTATCTATCTACTTATGCTCCATCAAACTACACCGATTTTCAAAAAACAACTCTTTGTAGGACAACGACATAATGCCCAATTTCCCTTTGATTGACATTGCTCTGGCTTCATTAGCAGCATTTATCGCAGGTTTCGTGGATGCAATCGTCGGCGGGGGCGGATTGGTGCAGGTTCCAGCACTGTTTATTTTATTTCCGCATTTTCCTGTGCCTGCGGTGATTGGCACAAATCGCTTTGCATCGGTCATGGGAACAAGCGTTGCGGCGGTGCAGTATGCGCGAAATGTGGACATTCCTTGGCGCGTGGCACTCTCGGCGGGTGTGGGTGCGGCGGTGATGTCCTTTTTGGGTGCAAAACTTTCCAGTTTGCTTCCGGCACAAATACTAAAACCGATTATCCTCGTGCTAATGGCTTGTATAGCGCTCTACACCTTTCGTCGGAAGAACTTGGGGCAAGAAGATATGATGCGATATGCTGGCGGTGTACTGTTCGGCGTAAGTTTCTGTATTGGCGCAATGACGGGCTTTTACAACGGCTTCGTTGGTCCGGGAACAGGAAGTTTGCTGGTGTTTGGCTTTGTGAGCATTATCGGTTATAGCTTTCTTCATGCTTCGGCGGTCAGCAAAATGGTCAATGTGATTGCTGATGCGGCTTCGCTGCTCTTTTTCATCAGTGGCGGCTTTGTGCGGTATGAAATTGCTCTTCCGATGATGGTCTGCAATATGGCAGGGTCGTTTTTGGGCAGCAACATGGCAATTTTACGCGGAAGCAGTTTTGTCCGTGTCGTGTTTTTGGGTATCGTTGCAGCATTGATGCTGCGTTTCGGGTATGATGTTTTCAAAGCTCTACTGTGAAACCTCAGCGTTCAAGCGCTTTTCTGCCTTAATCAACGTTTGCCCGAACAATCTCCGTCGCCCTCTGAAGAATCACATCCGCCACAGACCGCACAGAATGGTGCTTCTCTGCCCATGCTTTTCCTTGATTGCCCCGCATTTCCCATACTGAACTATCTCGCAACATTGCCCGCAAATCCTCCTCCAAAGTGGCTTTGCGGCATAGATAAAACGGGTGCTTCTCGCCGCAGTATTGTTCCAAAAACTGCTCGAAATCCGGCATGAGTTCTACCGCCGTCGGCACACCCATTATCAAACTTTCTATCGAATTTACGCCGTAACCAAGTTCGCCGATTTGGTCAATAAAACAATGGCACGTGGCTTTTAATTGCAGTGCTTCGTGGTGTGGAAGCCCTTCAATCAAGACTATCTCCAAGGGAAACTCTGCTTTCAAGCGCTCCAATGCAGCGAGAATTTCGCCAGTGCCTTTTCCGGCGCGGTTTGTGGGCGCGTGTCCCACGCGAATCGCTTCATTGTTTGCGGGTGGGCGATATGCCGTCAAAGGCGCATATTCAGGCGCTTCGTAAGGGTAAAGCAAAAATTCTGCTTGTGGAAAAATCAGGGTGTGGTCGTGTTCAAAGGTGAAAGTGTGTTGCGCTTTGTCCTGAACGCCTGTAATCAAGCCGCGCGTGCGCATATCCGAACCGTAGTATGTCGTAATGATTGGCACAGATGTTTTTGCCAAAATCTTCGGAAAGCGCGTAAAATCATGCCCGCCGTCGGCAAAAATAATATCAAACGCTTCTAATCCTCCCAATTCTTCCAGCGCCTTGGTGATATGCGGCATCCAGAGGGCATCACGCAAACGAAAAAGTGTAGCATCAAGGAAATGTGCGGGTTTCCAGATTTTTACCGTTCCCGAATGACGTTTGTTCAATAGTTCGGGCGTTGCAGAGCCGCGCACCAAACGTCGTAATTGCTTGATGTAGGGTAAATTGAGCGCAGGAAGTCGTAAAGCAATATCTTCTTCGTATTTTTGCATCGGTGAAAGCAAGGTAATGAGCCTACTTTCATGTCCGCGTCGGCGCTCTTCCCGCACCAAGCGCATGGGAATTCCGGCAAAATTTTCAATAGCTAGGTGCAAAATTCGCATGAGTACAGTATGAAAATAACGACGAGAAAAACAATCGTAGAAAAAAACAACGCTCGCTATCATCGCAGTAATCGTGCGATGAATACGAACACCACCGCTACAAATATACCGTTCTCTCGTGCGTTTTGGTTGTGGATTTGTACGGCACTATGCCTGAACATCGCATCAAACCTTCTTGCGCAGCAAACAGACGACCTTCAATCCAATCAACCGCTTTTTTTGCAAGCCGAAAAACTTATCGGCAACGCAACGCCAAACGGCTTTGTGCGAGAGCTTATCGGCAATGTCGTTTTGACGCAAGGCTCGGTAAACATCACCTGTAACCGCGCTATTCATTACGTGGTAGAAAACCGCGCTGACCTATTTGGCAATGTCATTTTGAAGCAAGGCGGCGTAACGATGAAAGCCGCACAGGGCAGGTATGACGGTGCTTCACGGCAGATTTCGGGTTCGGGTGGTGTTACGCTTTTGGATTCCAACAGTACGCTCACGGCGCGTGAGGGCTGGTATTCGACCGTGAGCAAAATTGCGCGTTTTTTTCGGAATGTTGCTATTGAAAATGATTCGCTCACTATCACCTGCGACACGCTGGAATATCACCGCATAAGCCAAAACAGTTATGCCACAGGCAACGCCGCAGCCGCAAGTAAGCGCTCTACGGCGTTGTTGCAAGGTGATTCGCTAGTGCATATTCCGGCGGAAAAATACTCTCGCATGACAAAGCAGCTTGGAAGCGCCCTTCAGCCGATGGTCAGCCAAATTGATACCGTCGAAACAAGCGCTCAGGAGAAGACGAATCAACGTTCTTCCACAAAAAAGGCTTCAGCAAAATCTTCAGCAAACAAACGCTCTTCCACAAATGCAAGTGTTGAACTCCCCGAAAAGCGCTTAGATACGCTCTGCATCACAGGTAACGTGCTGGAGGCATTTCGCTCGGACAGCTCGGAAGTATATCATGCAACGGGCGATGTCCAACTCACGAGGAGGCAACTTGCAGGGCGCTCCGATGTTGGGATTTACGAAAAAACGCAAAGCCGTATTCGCTTGCTCCCCTATTCTGCTCTGCAAACAACGACAAATACCGCCAACACCGCAACGGCAGGTACATTGTCGGCAGTTTCTCCGCCACAATCACCGCCCAACACAACGAATGAGCAAGCACCTATCAGGCAAGCAAGCGTTTCGGAAACAGCAGGTACGGTACGCGCAAACGAAAGCCTTCAGAGCGACATTCTCACGAATGAACGCCCGCGATTGTGGCTTGATTCCACACAATTACGCGCCGATTCGATTCTGGTACTGTTGGAAGGAAAACGTCTGGAGCGCATAGATGCTTTCGGTAATGCGTTTTCGGCAACAAAAAATGATTCCGCTCAGGCACTACGGATTGACCAATTACAAGGCGAAAACATCATAATTTCGCTGAATAAAGACACACTTCGTTCAATTATTGCTGAAGGAAAAGCATTTAGTTTGTATTTTGCATCTTCGGAAAATGACGACGGCGAAAATGAACCCGACGGCGCTGTCCGCAATGCCGCCGATACCGTCAAAATCCTCTTCTCCCAAGGCGAGATGGAAACTATCGTCTGGCGTGGCAAAGTTGAAGGAGAATACATACCCGAACACATTGCCCGAAAACAGCTTCAAACCTTGCGTTTGAAAGGCTTTGCGTGGATGACCGACAAACCGCGTTTAGCGCGGCGCACCAAAACTTCCGGTAGCAAAACTTCCGGCGGTAAAACTTCTGCAAAACCGCAACAGCCGACAACAAAAAGCCCAAAATCAACAACGAAAAACCAACAACCAAGAACCAATAACAGCCGATGAAACACTGTTCCTCTGTGTTCGTACCTAGACGACACTTCACTATTTTAGGAACATTTTCCCGCAGGTACTATGATTGACACACATTGTCATCTCGACCACAAACAGTTCGACAGCGACCGCAATGCCGCATTGGAACGGGCTTTTGAAGCCGGTATGACACATTTGGTTATTCCTGCCATTGAGCCGACGCGCTTCGACGGGGTTTTAGCGTTAGCGGAGTCCGATGAACGCATCGTTTGTGGTATGGGTATTCACCCCCACGATGCCTTGCAAGCAAGTGACGAAGCGCTTTTGCGGGTGGAAGACCTCAGCCGTCATGAGCGCGTAAGAGCGATTGGCGAAATTGGCTTGGATTATCATTACAATTTCGCTCCGCCGGAAGTGCAAAAAGAGGTCTTTCGCAAGCAATTACGTATTGCCAAACGCCAAAATCTGCCCGTGATTGTCCATAACAGAGAGTCCGATGACGATGTGATGAACATTTTGACCGACGAACAAGACGGTACATTACGCGGAGTTCTGCATTGCTTTTCCGGCACACCCGAACAGGCGGAACGCGCCGTAGAACTTGGCTTCCACGTTTCCTTTACCGGTAACATTACCTTCAAAAAATCCCTTCTTTCCGAAACCGTATCTGCTGTGCCAATGAATAGAATCATGATTGAAACCGACGCACCCTACATGACTCCCGTACCGCATCGCGGCAAGCGTAATGAGCCTTCGTATGTAGGACTTGTCGCTGAAAAAATCGCGGAAATCCGTTCCATGCCGCTTCAGGACGTGTTTCAGCAAACGACAGCAACAGCAAAGCAGTTTTTTCGCCTGAGTGTTATACTCGTTGCGCTCATCACAACATTTCTCGCAGCCGCTTCAAACCAAGCATTTGCCCAAACCAACGAAGACGACGACGAGTACGTCGAACCGCCGAATCCGTTTCCGAAACTTATCGGCGTTGGGGGTTTGTTCGGCGCAAACACGCTGACGGATTTTAACAGTCGCGGCACAACAAGCCCTTACGAGGGACAGGCTCTCGGACCGGGCGGAAGTCTGGTGGTGTATTTGTCGAATCATTGGGCAATTAACGCATCCTATCAATACGGCAGAAACACTGCTGTTACGGCGATTGACCCGCGAACAGGTATGCCGCGTCAAATCAACCCGAATGAACACCAAGCGTTTGATTTGTCCTTGCAATACAACGTCAATCCTTGGAACATTTTGAATTTTTACTTTATGGCGGGCGCTTCGTATCTGACGAATAACCTCAATTTAGACGGTGCAAAAGGATATTTGGGCTTTCATTTGAATTTGATTGGTATTGGCATCAACATCAAAACGCCCATCGGCTTGATTTATCCTTGCGCGGAATACCGTGCGAATTTGGTCGTGGGTTTGCAAAACGAATTAAAGCAATACGGACCCGGCGACACTCGCCAACTCTATGGTTTCGTCTTTTCCGTTCCTCGCGTCGGCGTGTACTTTTTCCCGAATTTTTCGGGGAAATAAGCTGTCATAACGAATTTGTCCACGAATCTCACGAATCGGCACGAATCCTTGAGACTGTGATGTTTTCACTCTCAACCGGAAAACAATCTTTTCCTCCTTCGTGAAGATTCGTGCGATTTGTGGGTGGATTCGGACAATCTGAACTAATTTAGCCCTTTTCCCTCATCCCTTTCTACGCTATGCTGACAGTTTTGGATAATCCGCTTGTGCGGCGCGACATCACACTTTTACGCGACAAAACCACCACTCCCGACCGATTCCGTGCTGCTATGCAACGCATCGGCACGGCGCTTGCCGTAGAATCGGCGAAATTCCTTGCAATGCGCACCTTCCGCGTGGAAACACCGCTTGAAGAAACCGAAGGTTACGACATCGGGCATGATGTGGTGTTGCTTCCGGTCTTGCGTGCAGGAGTGTCGCTTGTGCAGGCATTTAGCGACCTTATGCCGGAGGCACGAATTGGCTATATTGGACTAAGCCGTAACGAAGAAACGCTTGCGACGGAGGAATATTACTGCAATATCCCGAAACTAAGCCCTGATTCGCTAGTGTTTATTCTCGACCCAATGCTGGCAACAGGCGGCAGCATCTGTTCAACCGTTGAGCGCTTGGAAGCACGAGGCGCAAAGAAAATAGTCGTAGTATCGGTCATCGCCGCACCCGAAGGCGTGAAGCGGGTAGAAGGTGCATACCCGAATATGCAAATTTTGACTTCGACTCTCGACCGATGCTTGAATGAGCATGGGTTTATCATGCCCGGTCTTGGCGATGCGGGCGACCGTTATCACGGTACGATGTAAGGTTTCAAGCATCACCACATTGTTTTACTTTTCTCAGTTTTATTTTTCTCAGTTTCATTTGTTGTTTGTATTGCTATGAACACCGCATCAATACGTTTTTCGCCGGAGCAAAACTCGTTTATCATTGTAAAAAACACCCTTATCATTTCGTCTATAACTCATGGAATGTCATGGGTTTCCGGCGCTCCGGCAGAATTAGATATGCCGGAATTAGAGGAAGATATTGCCGTCAAACTCAGTAACCGTGTCATTTTGTACAATGACGAATGGCACACCTTTGAAGAGGTGATTGAACAAATTATCAAAGCAACAGGCTGTTCATTTGACAAAGCAGAAGATTTGACATGGGAAGTTCACAATAGCGGCAAAGCAATGGTGTATGAAGGCGATATGGGCGATTGTTTGCGCGTCAGCACTGTGCTTGAGGAAATTCAACTACGGACGCAGATTGAGTGTTGAGAAGAATTGTAGAAAACAGAGAAATAACGCCAAGTGTTGCTCATACATGAACAATTTTTCATTGCGCAAGAGTTTCCATTTGAAACAGTGTGGAAAAATATGTAGATTGTGCCTCGAAACGGTTTGTACTTCCCGCAAGGAAGTAGCCGCAGTACACCAATAGACATCGAAAAATTCAATGACCAAAACAGTGCGCGTAAAAATCGGCGGAAATGAATACAATCTCCGCAGCGACGACGAAACGAAAGTCCGTGAAGTCGCTGGTAATGTGGACGCGCAATTCCGCCAACTTCAAGGCATCAGCAAAGAACAATCTACCGCAACCTTATCCATTCTCACAGCACTGAACATTGCTGAAAAAGAATACGAAACCCGCCAGCAACAACGCATAGACAAGGCGTATCTTGCTGCGGAAGCCGAAAAAATGGTAGCATACTTGCGACAGTCTTATTCCAACGAAAAACCTGAAAAATCTTCCGGTATCTCAGTCGCATCCGCAGCCGTTCCCAATGTAACGGTGCACAATGCAACGGTGCAGACTTCGGGAAAACCCTCACCCCAATCGTAGTACATCGAAGACGGATTGATATGCCGTCTCCACCGCCTTCAGCGTTATTTGTTGCGCATTGATATAGTTTCGTTCCTATTGGCACGTTTTTAGCCGTCCCCAAACGTACCGTACCGGTTCACCGTACAGACCCTTATATAAGAACTTGTAATTACTTATTTAGGGAATTCTGCTCTCGCTATAAATTACAGGCCTCACCTCTTCGGAGGAAATTCCGTCCGGTCATAGTTCAAGGTATCGCCCTTGCGTCTCTGGAGAAACGGGGTTCAGTGGAAGTAAAATATAGATAGGCGTTTACCCACTGTGTCTGACCAGAGTTCTTATTTAGACTTCTCATACGGTGAATCTGTACGGTACGTTTGTTTTTGGGGCTTTGTGAAACCTTCCTCTTGCGCTACGTTATGGCTCGTCTTTCGGGCAAAACAGCCCTTATCACTGGCGCTGCACGCGGCATCGGTCAAACCATTGCAGAACTTTTTGCGTTGGAAGGCGCAACAGTCCTTGTTACCGATATTCGTGATGACGAAGGGCAGAGCGTTGCAAAGACCTGTGCAGACCACACACCTGATTCTCGCTATTTCCGCTTGGACGTACGTAACGAACACGAGTGGCAGAGCGCCACCGAAACGATTACCAAAACCTTCGGTCGTTTGGATATTCTCGTGAATAATGCAGGAATTACGGGCTTTGAAGGGGGATTTGTTCCGCATGACCCCGAAAATACCACCTTGGAAGATTGGCGCAGCGTTCATGCGGTGAATTTGGACGGGGTATTTTTGGGATGCAAATATGCTCTGCGATTGATGAAATCTCATGGCGGAAGCATCATCAATATCTCATCGCGTTCCGGCATTGTTGGCATTCCCCGTGCTGCTGCGTATGCTTCCAGCAAAGCAGCCGTGCGGAATCACACGAAATCTGTTGCACTCTACGCAGCAGAAATGGGATACAAAATTCGGTGCAATTCCATTCACCCTGCTGCGATTCTTACGCCGATGTGGGACGCGGTTTTGGGTGAAGGCGAAGAAAGGGAACGGAATTTGCAGGAACATTCTGCGGAAATTCCGCTTCGTGTTTTTGGTCAGCCGCGTGATGTTGCGTATGCCGCAGTATATCTGGCTTCGGAGGAATCACAGTACATCACCGGCATTGAATTAACCATTGACGGCGGTATTCTTGCCGGAGCCACAGCCGCGCCGCGGCGGTAGATTGAAATTTGAACAATTTTAGCACACTCTTATCATTATCATTCGCATAAACACTACGTTATGGAAACTTTATTGCCGATTATCCTTAGCATCCTCGGGTTGGTAGCGGGCGCGGGAGCAGGATATTTTCTTATGAACAAATCCACAGCCCGCATTGTGAACGAAGCACGCTCCCGCGCAAAAAATATCGTGGACGATGCGGACAAAGAAGCAGAAACAATTAAAAAAGAGCGCCTCTTGGAGGTCAAAGATGAGTGGTTTAACAAAAAGCAGGAATACGACAACCACGTCCAGACCAAGAAAAACAAGATGCAGCAATACGAAAAGCAGGTAAAATCCCGCGAGGAGAATATCGAAAAAAAGGTAGAACTTATTAACCGCAAGGAAAAACAATTACAACAACTCGAAAAAGAACTCGAAAAAAAGCGTCAAACCACAGAAGCAGAACACGCCAAAATCGAAGAACTTGTCAAAGAGCAGACCTTGCGGCTTGAACGCATTACCGGTATGTCCAAAGACGATGCGCGAAAGTTTCTCATGGAAAATATGATAAACGACGCTCGTGCTGCGGTTGCACAAAAAATCAAGGACATCCGTGACGAAGCCAAAGAACACGCCAAACGCGAAGCACAAAAAATTATCGTTCAAGCAATTCAGCGTACCGCTTCCGACCACTCTATTGAAACAACGGTCTCAGTGGTGAACCTTGCCAGCGAGGACATGAAAGGACGGATTATCGGGCGCGAAGGGCGGAATATCCGTGCTTTCGAGGCGGCAACCGGCATTGACCTCATTATTGACGACACACCCGAAGCAGTCTTGATTTCAGGCTTTGACCCCTTCCGCCGCGAAGTTGCAAAAATTTCGCTGGAGCGCCTCATGGGTGACGGGCGTATCCACCCTACGCGCATTGAGGAAATTGTCGAAAAAACAACCAAAGAACTTGAGGATGAAATCCGTAGTATCGGCGAAAATTCTATCTTGGAGCTTGGTCTCCACGGTATGCACAATGAACTGATTCGCCTTATCGGGCGCATGAAATATCGCTCCAGTTATGGTCAAAACCTGCTGCATCACTCTATGGAAGTGGCGTACTTGACGGGCGTAATGGCAACCGAACTCGGCATTGACCCGCTTCCCGCCAAGCGTGCAGGGCTTCTGCACGACGTGGGCAAATGCGTTGATAAAAGCATCGAAGGTCCACACGCGCTTATCGGCATGGATTTGGCACGGAAATTCAACGAGCATCCGCTTATTTGCAATGCTATCGGCGCTCACCACGACGATATTCCGATGGAAAGTGCCATTGCAGCACTCGTGCAATCTGCCGACTCCATTAGCGGCGCACGTCCGGGTGCACGCCGGGAATCGCTCGAAAGCTACATCAAACGTTTGGAGCAGTTGGAAGGCATTGCCACCAGTTTCGACGGCGTTACCAAGACATTCGCTATTCAAGCAGGGCGCGAAGTGCGCGTGATTGTTGAGCCGGAGCGTGTTGATGACCTTTTGGCGGACAGCCTTGCGAACAACATCGCTTCGCGCATTGAAAACGAGTTGGAATATCCGGGACAAATCCGCGTAACCGTTGTTCGTGAACGCCGTTCTACTGCGTATGCTCGGTAAAATTTCATCAGGACATTATGGACAATACCGCAATCAATACCACGCCCCCGACTGACCAAACGGGGGCTTTTCTTTCCCC
The DNA here is from genome assembly GCA_025455065.1 of Candidatus Kapaibacterium sp. Classification (GTDB taxonomy): domain Bacteria; phylum Bacteroidota; class Ignavibacteria; order Kapaibacteriales; family UBA4661; genus PH2015. Next base: position 12,815 of record JALONG010000077.1, read on the forward strand.
GCAGGAGGCACGGGTGCTTGGCTCGTTGGTTGAAAAAGAAATCACCACGCCCGATTATTACCCGATGACGCTGAACGCTTTGACTGCGGCTTGTAATCAAAAGTCTAACCGCGACCCGGTTTTGCAAATGAGCGAAACCGATGTCGCACAAGCCTTCGACGAGGCGCGAAAAAAGGCGCTTTGCCGAGTAGTAGAAGCCGGAGCCTCACGTGTGCCGAAGTATCGGCAGCGCATGACTGAGACATTTCAACTCACCGCACCACAAACTGCCATTCTTTGCGAACTTCTGCTCAGAGGCGCTCAAACGCTGGGGGAATTGCGTAGTCGTGCGGAGCGGATACACTCCTTTAGCTCATTAACGGAGGTAGAATCTGTCTTAGCGGAACTTTCTTCTTCCGAACACCCCGCAGCCGCAATCGCCGGAACACCCCTAGTAACAAGGCTTCCACGCCAGACAGGGCAGAAAGAAGCACGATTTACGCATCTGCTTTGTGGTGCAGTCAATCTCACCGAAGCCTCACAAAATCTTGCCTTTGCGCCTAATAGCGATGCAGACCGCATTGTTGCTTTAGAACAGGAAATATCCTCGCTACGGCAAGAATTGGCGGCACTCCGCGAGGAGTTTCAGACGTTTAAGCGGCAATTAGAGTAACGTTTGAGTAAAACACACAATCTTCAACAAATCCCCACCATTTCTCTATTCCCGTTTATGCCAAACAAACTCAGCAAACTCGTAGGACGCATGAACTCGTTCTCTCCAGCTCTGAGAACGATTCTGCTCAGTTTCAGCTTTGGGCGGATTGTCCCTTTTTTCGGCACTGCCGGAATAAGAATTGAGGAATTATCCGAGGAGCGTGTTGTGATGACGCTTGCAAACCGCCGCAAGGTACAGAACCACATTGGCACCGTTCACGCAGCAGCAATGACGCTGCTTGCAGAGTCTGCAACGGGAATTTTGATGGGAATGAATGTGCCGGATGATAAGTATTTGGTAGTGAAATCTTTACACGTGGATTTTCAGAAAAAAGCAAGCGGCGCAATGAAAGCCGTCGCAACCCTCAGTTCGGACGAAGTTCGCGCCGCGCAAAACGACGCAGAAGGAGAGATCCTCGTTAATGTGAATGTCAGCGACGCAAGTGGCAATGAGCCTATTGCTTGCCAGATGCTGTGGGCTTGGAAGCCGAAGCGCTCGGCGTAATTGACTTCTACACATTTTTTCATAGACAGATTTTTACGGTATTATGCGGCATATGCTTGATTTCGACAAACAAAACGGACTTATTCCCGCCGTCATCCAAGACGCAAAAACGCATAAAGTCTTGATGCTTGGTTATATGAATGCTGAAGCATTGGAAAAAACTGAGCGTGAAGGCATCGTAACCTTCTTCAGCCGCACCAAATCACGGCTTTGGACAAAAGGGGAAACATCGGGAAATTTTCTCCGCGTTGTCGAAATACTCGCGGATTGCGACGAAGACACCCTTCTTATCAAGGCGAATCCCATCGGTCCGGTCTGCCACACGGGCGCTGACACGTGTTTTGAGGAAAAAAACATTGCTTCGGAAACCTCGTTTTTGCATGAGTTAGAGCGCATCGTGCTTGACCGCAAAACTAACCCGTCGCCGGATTCGTACACAAGCAAACTTTTCACACGAGGCATCAACAAAATAGCGCAAAAAGTTGGCGAGGAAGCCGTAGAACTCGTCATCGAAGCAAAAGATAACAACAACGACCTTTTCAAAGGCGAAGCGGCGGATTTACTTTTTCATTTCACGGTATTGCTGGCAGCAAAAGGAATTTCGCTGGAAAGTGTGATGGATGTACTGCGCGAGCGCCACACGCAGAAAGCCAGTGCCTCTGAGTAACCGTCAGGAAAGTATGAAACGCCCTGACCGACGATAGCTTCGACCGTAAGCGTGAAGACCTTTACCGGTACGGTTTCGGCAATATAGGCACTCAGGTCTTTCATGAGCGCACAAAGTTTAGAATAGAAGAGAGGGTCGTGTCCCAAAAGAGTTGCCGTAAAGTAAACGACTCACACGTTTTTTTGGAAACATCAATAAAAAAATCAGGAAAACGGTGTAGTTTTCCGACATGGCTTGTACAGAAAGTATCCTCGCCCGCTGTCCTGACTGCAACAGCGAAGATATAAAACGCAACGGAAAAGCAGAACGTACCTACAACGGTATGTGTGCAATCGTTGCTCACGCAGTTTTCAAACCAGCTATCACTACCGAGCATGGAAGCCCGAAGTACGGGCATTGATTGTACCGATGACTATGCGCAATAGTGGCATTCGTGATATTGAGAACGTTCTCGGCATTCACCGCGATAGTGTCATGGCGGTTATCAAAGCCGAAGCGGACAA
>JALONG010000121.1:0-847 GCA_025455065.1 Candidatus Kapaibacterium sp.
ATAAGTCATTATTAAAAAGCAAGTATTTAAGCCACTTTGTTTTTATTATACCGCATAAATACTTGATTAAAAATAACTACTTAAATAAAGAATAATGTATTTAGTTCCCTAACGGTTTTTCTGCCACCGAGTCCACAGAGCCTTAAACAACACCTTTTTCTCGGTGAACTCCGTGTCCTCTGTGGCTCATCAAACCTTGCTTTCCCCAAAAAAAAAAATCGGTTCTGAAGAATAGCTGCCGAAAACACGCTTTTACTTGACTCGCGCTCTTATACCAATTTGAGTTGATAACTGTGCAAAAAAAATCCGGCTTCACTGGCACAGACATTCTTGTCTGTGCCAGTATTTATGCTGCTTCCAGAGAAAAGCATTGAAAAAATAATGCTCAATCCTCAACGTAAATTGGTATTATTTATTTCGCATTCCAAATGGGTGAAAACCGCGCTTAGATTCAAAGTGCCACTATTAAGGTAGAGTGGTAATCACGGTGCTTCTGTTATGATTTCTTGAATACGATTGATGATTGGCCTTATAGCTCTGTCGTAGTTCGATAAGACAATCACGGAATATCCCAAATCGGGATAAATATCTATCTGCCCTTCTACTCCCGGCGCTCCACCGTTATGTCCTATTATTCGGATGTTGTTTTTGTACAATTCTCCGAAGCCAAAACCATATTTCACATCAGGTAAAGGTTTGGCATTCGATGACATTGGTGGTTTCGGCATTAATATTTTACCGGTGGTGATCGTTGCTATACTTTTGGCGGACAGGAATGCTCCCGACAACAACGCCTGAGAAAATTTGAATAAATCAATAACCGTAGACCCCCCCCCACCCGCAGGAG
>JALONG010000121.1:907-5123 GCA_025455065.1 Candidatus Kapaibacterium sp.
CTTCGATAAATTTCGTGTTAGGTTCTCTTCGTATTTTTTCGCCCATTGGTGTTGGTGCTAGCCCCAGCGCTGGTGGAGGTGCTGCATAACCTATCGCCATGTTGGAATTGGCTTTATCGGTTTCATAGCTATCGGTATTCTCCATTGCTGCTATGGAAAAAATATTCTTTTTCACATAATCGAAATAGCTCATTTTTGACAACTTTTCAATGACGGCACCCAACAAAATATAGCCATAATTGCTGTACTGGAACTTTGTACCGGGGTCGAAGGAGAGAAGTTCATTTTTACCCAAATCAACATACGAGGCAATCGTTTTTGCGGTATCTTTCATCGCCATAAATTGAGGAATCCCGAACAAATCACCTGTCCCAGAGGTGTGGGTTAGTAATTGTTCAATCGTGATGTTCCCGAATATTTTTTTGGGAAGATTTGGTAAAAACGTTACAACCTTGTCGGAATAATTCAGTTTCTTTTTTTCTGCTAATTGAGCAATGGCTATGCCCGTAAACATCTTGTTCATAGAAGCAAGATTGAACTTGGTGTTGATGTTGTTCTTGTTTCCCTGTTGTCTATCGGCAAAGCCAACTGCTTTTTGATACAGTATGCTGCTGCCCTTTGCGATAAGCACCACTCCTGAAAACCTATCATTTTGGGATAAATTTTCGACCAAACTATCAACTTCAGCAATATGCTTTTCGCTCATTTGCACACCTTGAGCCATGCTATTGGTGGCAAAGAGAAAGGCAAGCAAAACAAGGATGAGTGCGCGTTTTTTGTTCATTGTTTTGATGTAATGGTTGAATATTCTCGCTTGATTTCAAGCCCTATGAATTTGGTTCAATGCTCATTCGTTTGCTTTTCACGTCAATACGAATTTTGTTTTTGATAAAGAAACGATATCCGATATTTACCGCCGGAAAATTCGCTGTTACCAGTTCTATTTGTGGGTCTTTCATAGTAACAGAGCCGACCGATATTGTGCCATCAAACTGCGCTGCCAAAATATCCATTTCACCGCCTATGGTCATTGCTTTCCCAACAACTCTAGGGTCAGTCTTGAAGGCGCATTTATCCTTCAATCGTACGGGAATACTGATGAACGAAGGTGCACCGCAATCAAAATGTGCCTTAACTGCCTTACCATTAAGCAAGATGTTTCCTTCTAAAATTGGGCTTTCATTCAACGTCATCACATTTCTGCCCGCTTTAAGAACTCCTTTAGTCAGCACCAATTTCCGGTTTTGATAGTCAATACTCACGATGTAGCCCTCAAATGCCGCCAGACCGATTATTCCAACGGCAGTTGGAGAGAAAATCATTTCTTTTTTCTCTACAGTTGCATCCGAAGAGATTGGGAAATTTTTGAAAGAAAAATTATCCACTTTGACGATAGATTTCTCGCCCATTTCTTTCCCTTCGGGACTCATCCCTTTGAATTTCCCAACCAGTGCATAGCCCTGTTTACTCACGAAATCTTCGGAGAGAACAAAGACGGCCGCACCTGTGTCAAAAATAATATCGTATTCTTCAGTACCCTTGCCAGAGTTTCCTTTGAGAACAATCAAGTGCCTATCCAACGTAAACGGTATTTCGATTGTGGAGGGCTGTTTTATTGTTTTCTTTACGGATTGTGCATTAGCAATCGGTGCAACGATTGTTGCAACAATTATTGTTGCAACAACAGTTAGCATGACAGATTTCAGAGGATTTTTCATAATTCTATAAACAGTTTTGGGTAAAAGTAGTGAGTAGTGATTGAAGTTTCTTTATGTCATTTTGGGAAAAAGATGCGAGTGCCTGCGCTCTATTTTGCTCAATAATGGGCAGAACCTTGCTAACAATCGCTTCGCCCTCCGGCGTAATGGCTAAGGCAAATCGCCGACGGTCATCTTGATGGAAGCTTCTTGTGATGTAGCCTTTTTTAACAAGCAATTCAATAATTCTTGTCACTGAAGCAACATCTTTGAAAACTTTCTCGGCAATGTGCTGCTGGGCAAGATTTTCATTTTCTTGAATAGTTTTTATGACTAACCACTGGTCAATGGTAATATCAAACCCAGCTTTGGTGATTTGTTTTTGCGCAAATTGTCGGTATGCTTTGATAGCATTTTCGAGTTGGTAAAAAACAAGTTCTTCGAGTTTTTGCATAACGGTACGGGTTAATTTTTCTGTGAGCAAACAACGATAAAGTCGGTATGGAAAAGACTGCGTGAGTTGATCTATTTATGAGCGCTGTTACTTGATACAAATATAATTGATATATCAATAATCGGAGAGGCATAAAATGCAAAAGTGCGAATAAATGATTGATTTAACAAATCTTAACATTTCCATCCGCACTTTTGACGATGTTCTATCTATTTGAATGAGAAAATCACTCGTTTCGCAAAGAACTCACAGGATTCTGCCGTGCAGCCCGCCACGACTGCCCTGCAACGGTCAAAAACGCTATTGCAATAGCCAACAATCCGGCAAATACAAAAACGCTGACACCAAGTTCAACCCTGAATGCAAAATCCTGCAACCAACGCTGCGAAGCCCAGTATGAAAGCGGTATTGCGATAACAATGGAAATTCCGACCAACTTCAAAAAGTCTTTCGATAAAAGCCCGATAATGCTCGTAGAGGTTGCTCCAAGCACTCTGCGTATCCCAATTTCCTTCATGCGCTGCTCAGCAGTATATGCCGCCAAACCCAATAGTCCTAAACAAGCAATAATCACCGTTATAGATGCAAAGTACATAAAGACCGTTTGCAAACGTTCTTCATTGCGATATTGCTTGTTGAACTGTTCGTCCAAAAAGTAGTATTCAAGCGGGTAGCGTGGCAAAAACTGTCGCCACGCGCTTTCGATAGATGCCAAACTTGCTTGTACATTTTCAGCACGAACTTTAGCCAAAATGTAATGAGGTGTGTTCTTTGTAAGCACAATAACAAGCGGTTCTATGGGACTATGCAGTGAGGTAAAGTGAAAATCTTTAACGACACCAACAATTTCGCCTGCATAGTCTAAACCGTTCTCAATACCAAGCCCAATGGGATTTTTCCACCCATATTGACGAACTGCAGATTCATTTACAATAAACGCACGTGATTTGTCAGATGGAAAATCCCTGGAAAAAGTGCGCCCTTTAACCGTTTTTATGCCCATCATCGGCAGGAATTCCTCATCCACCGCTACAATGTTTATTGGACGCTCTTCTCGCGCAGTCCCCTGTTGAACAACATGAAACACTTGATCAAAGGCTGTTCCGGGAATACTTGAGCAACTTGCTACCTGTGTAACACTACCTGTTTTGAGTAATTCATTTTTCAACAATTGTAAACGGTTGGGCATTGTACTGTCTTGGGTCGGCACTTTCATCACCAGTACTTGTTCTTTCGCAAAACCCAAGTCTTGTTCTTTCATAAAACGCATTTGCAAAAAAACGACAGAAGTCGCAATAATCAAGGCGATAGAAATACTGAACTGCACTACAACTAAGATTTTTCTCACTGTAGCGGCTCCTCCTTTGGGAGAGCGAATGCTTTTTAACACTTCAATCGGTTGAAAGCCCGACAAATACAGTGCCGGATAAGCTCCTGCCCCAATCCCTACAACGACGATAATGGTCAATAACAGCCCAAAAAACTGAGCATCATAGGGAAAATGAAGTATTTTGCCTGTGATAGAATTAAATGTCGGCAATAGCAATTCCGATAATCCAACGGCAGCAATAACAGCAACAGTTGTCAGCAATAGCGATTCCCCTATAAACTGCCCAACAAGATGCAAACGCTCCGCGCCAATAGTTTTTCGTACCGCAACATCTTTTGCACGCTTCAACGACCGCGCTGTTGCTAAGTTCATATAGTTAATACTTGCTACAAGGACAATAAACACACCAACTAAACCGAGGATGGTCAAATAGGCTTTGTTTGTGCGTTCTGCACGGTCGAATTGCAAGGTAGAATCAAAGTGAATATCTGCTAACTTTTGCAAGCCATAGGTTACATTTCCCTGTACTTGGAAGGTTTTCAAAAATGGCAGAATGTATTTATCGTGAACTTGCGTGAGTTTCGCCTCAAACCCTTCACGTTTGCTTGCGTCGGAAAATAGAATGTAGGTAAATTGCGCCATTTTAGTACCTAACGGATTTTGCTAGGTTTTCCAGAGGTTTTGAAAGAGTTCTTTGATAGTTTTGGCAAAGACGCTGGGCGAGAGTTTTTTACA
>JALONG010000078.1 GCA_025455065.1 Candidatus Kapaibacterium sp.
TTTGTACTGCTCGGCGGCAAAATCTTCAGTCGCCATCATCTCCGCCAAGCCTTGCACAGCCACAATCGGATTTTTCAAATCATGGGAAACCATGCCCAAAATCATATTCTTTTCTTGGTTGAGGTCGCGTAATTCGTCGTTGCGAGATTCTAGTTCTCGCATGGCTTTGGAAAGTTGCAAATGACTCTCTTGCAGGTCTAATTGTGCCAAACGAAGTTCGTCATTGGTATCCGCCAAATTTTCGGCACGCTGTAACAAATCTTGCGTGAACCGTGCTTTAATGAGTTCGCGCTGTCTGTACCGTTGGTATAACAATAAGGCGACAACAGTCAAAAGAACGACAATGACGATGACGGCAAGGGTGTTATTCCTACGCTCTCGCTCAAATGTCTGAATTTTCTGCTCCTTCAGTCGTGTTTCATATTCGACATCCAACAGCGCCTGCTGACGACTCCCGCGTTCGGAAAGAATCGAATCCTCCAGCTCATCGGCACGCTTGTTCATAGTAAACGCTGCTTGGTAAGCACCCAATGCCGCATAACACTCCGCCAACATTTCTACCGCTTCTTTCTCTAATGCTTTTGCCCCTACAGAATTTGCTATCCGCATCGCAGCAACCGCATATTCGCTTGCTTCTCGCGGACGCTTGCGGAGAAATGCGAGTTTTGCCATTGAGTTATTCCCAACGGCTTGATTATAGGGAATACCTTGTGTACGATAGATTTCCAGCGATTGTTCGACGTAGGTTTGAGCCTCATCGAAACGCTTCAATACCGCTAAACTTTTGGCAATCGCCAAATAAATATCCGCCACATAACCATTTTCTCCACGTTTGCGGCGTATGCTCACGGCTTTGTCGGCAGTACCAAGCGCAAGAGCGTAATCTCCACGCTCAAAATATACATCAGCAAGGTTAAAAAGCGCAAAAGCGAGGAGTTTTTCATCACCTAAATGCTCGGCAATCGCAACGGCACGGTGAACAAAGGACGCTGCTTTTTCGGTGTTTTTTTGTAGAAGAAAGATGCGGGCAAGCGTGTTATACGAATGTCCGATTTCAAGACTGTCGCCGCGTTGCAGGTCAATATCCAGCGCCGCATAGACCTCCGCCGCAGCTTTGCCGTACTCTCCGGCGTTGCGGTATGCCACACCCAGAAATCGGTAAATTTCTGCGCGTTTTTGAAGTGTTCTGTCTTGGGGAAATATAAGAGCGGATTCGGGTTTCACCATGCGTAATGCCTCACGACCGAAAGAAATTGCCTGCACAGGGTCAATCACTCGCAAGTCCCAAAGAAGTTGCAAGAGCGTATTTACTCGCACGGTGTCTTGTTTTGCCGTGTTCAAAACAGCCCGCAAGGAATCTACTCTGGGCGTTTGCGCCCTAAGAGGCAGTTTCAGCGCCAAGAGACAAACGCCCTGCACCAGAAGAAGCAGGGCGAGTTGCCAACACAATCGGTTGCGATTATACCGAGAACAACTCATAAATACAGTTTTTTTATACGAACAGCGCAACAACCTTGAAAATACATCAACGCCAAAAGGCGGCAGCACAACTACGTCGGCATATAAACGGTGCCGCCTACCATCAGAAAAGTACGGCATCTGTTATTGTCATCGTTACAAATCTGTCATTACAAATCCTCACGATATTCGGAAACATCTTTTACTGCGCGGACGGCGTTACCAGCAAATTTACCGTCGCGGCGCTGAATAACGGTGAGCGCCGAAGCATAAATATCGCGCCACGTCATACCAAAACGCAGCATCAAATCTTTCCCTTCGCCGCTTCCGCCAAAAATATCCTTCATACCAACCATTTCCATCGGAACGGGATAATTTTTCGCCAATACTTCCGCCACAGCACCTCCCAAGCCACCATGCACCTGATGTTCTTCAGCCGTAACCACCGCACCGCAATCTTTCGCAGCTTGTACAAGTGTTACCGCGTCAATCGGTTTCAGTGTGTGGCAGTTAATCACACGGGCTTGGATACCGTGCCGCTTTTCGAGTTCCTGTGCGGCTTGAATCGCTTCCCAGACCAGCAGTCCACACGCGACCAAAGCTACATCCGTGCCGTCGCGGAAAACCTCGGCTCGTCCGATTTGGAATGGGGTTTCATTTGTGGTAAACATTGCCGTATTGTCGCGGCTAAAGCGTAAATATGCGGGTCCGTGCATTTCGCCAATAGCAATCGTCGCTCGGCGGGCTTCTTCATAATCGCATGGTACAACCACCGTTAAATGGGGCAGCGCACGAATAAGCGCCAAATCCTCCAAGACTTGGTGCGTAGCGCCGTCGGGACCAACGGTAACGCCGGAATGACTACCGGCAATTTTTACATTTGCTTCATTGTAACAGACCGAAATACGAAGTTGGTCAGCATTGCGCATGGTGGTAAATGCCCCGTAGCCCGCAAAAAACGGCACTTTTCCGGAAAGCGCCAAGCCTGCAGCGATGGTCGTTGCGTTTTGTTCGGCGATACCGATTGAAAAAAAGCGGTCGGGAAATTTTGCTTGGAACAAGGATGTAAGCACTGAGCCGCTCACGTCAGCGCCGAGTGCAACAACGTTTGGATTTGTCTCGCCAAGTTCGACAAGTCCCTGCCCAAAGCCTTGGCGAGTAGCTTTCATGCCGGGTGTAGAGGGTATTGATTGTCCCATGAAAAACAAATTTGGGTGGAAAAAGTGTCGTGAAAAGTTGGACAATTTACAGAAGAAAAGAGGTGTGCGCAAGCGAAAACAGGGATTGGTTAAAGAGCATGAGAAATACTGCCATTGCAGCAATCGTACCGCAATCTTCGTGTGTTCATAACTTGACGAATATTTCATTTGTCAGCATCCGAAATCTGTGTAAATTAGTTGTGAAAATGTGTGTTTATCAGTGCTGGAGGCGGGGACTGAGGTGTGCAGGAAAATGGACTAGGCAGAAATTTTTCTTGCCTCACATCGTGTTATTTTTAGTGCAAATACAACAAAATCGTCGTAAATTCATAATTCACAATTATTTATCTTTTTCATTCGGGGTAAGTTATGCAAGACTTTAGTATCAAAAGTGTGGCAATTTCTTCGGTAGCAGGCTCGCTCATTACGCTTCTTATGGCGTATGCAAGCGGCTCGTCGTTTGCGGCGTTACCATTTCCGATTATGGCGGTGTTGGCGGGATTCCTGATAACAGGAATTTTAGAGGGTTTGGTGTCGAAAGATGTGAATTTGCTAGAACCGACCATTAGTGCAGTTGTGGTGAGTGTTGTTCTGTATTTTGCCCTTCCGGCAATGCAGTTGCGGGGGTTTTACGATATGACAACAACGCTGCTCTTGGTAATGTTGATGAACGGAATTGTTCTGGCAGCGCTTGGCGGCTGGGCTGGCGAGAAACTGCACGGCACAATCCAATACGGTGTAAACGAAGAACCCGTTGAATGGGGATGGGCGCTCTGCGGTATCATTCTTGGCGTTACAGCGACGATGTTCACAACAAGTACACTCGTTATTTTCCTTGGTTTCAAGTTGATGGAACATTTTATTGCCTACGTTATCGGCTTATTCTTGGCAGGCTTTATCATCGGTCTGCGTTCACGCGGCATTATCTTCGAGGAAGCAGGAATCGCGGGATTTACGACGGTTGTTATCAACGTGGATATTGTGTGTATTGCGCTGGGAATGTTGGAATTGCCTGTTATTGCCGGCGGTTTGGTCATTGGTATCATCGCAACATATTTAGGAGGTTGGATTGGGGAACGTGTTCATTCCTCGCGTTCACCACATCCGACACGGCAATCAAACTCGCTCTTCGGCGCAATGCTTGTGCCGCGCTCGAAGTAATTTCATCACATTTTTTTTGAAAAAGGCGTACAGGCATGGTGTAAAGCCCTCTGTACGCCTTTCATTCACAATTTCTTCCATCATACTATGCCTCTATTCTACACTGTTGAAAGCAGCCTCCCACGTGCTTTGGCAAAGATTCGCACAACTGACATTCGCAGTGCAGTCGGCTCAACCATTTATCAGCGTGGTGAGCAGTATTACGCAAGCGGCGCTGTGGAAGATATTTCCTACACCGACAGTCACACCCTTGATGCCACCGTGAGCGGTTCAGAGTTTTACGGTATTCAAATTTATCTCGAAGGTGACAGCATTGATGCGGACTGTGATTGTCCCTACGACGGTGGCACGTGTAAACACGTCATTGCGGTACTGTTGGAGGCGATAAACGAAGGCGATAGTATTCGCGGATATATGGACGCAGGAGATGACGAAGAGGATGACGATGAAATTGATGAGAATAAACAACATGAAAACAAAAAGTCCGCAACATCCGGTGTATTACCGCTTAAAGCCGTAATCACCGCCGGAACGCCTGGAGCGGAAAGTAAGGAATTTCGTGAATATGTCGAATCACTTTCTGTGAAAGAATTACAAAATCTGGTATTACAGCACGCTCCCGCCGATTTTCGTAGAACAGTTCTCACGCGCTCGTTGAGCAAGGAAAATGCTGAAAAGGTCATGAAAGCTGCTGAGAACAACATTCGGAAGATATTTGATAATGACTATTTACGGCACAACAACAAAAAATTAGAAGAGGAACTTTTGCGGGAATGTGAACGTGTACGCGGCTTGTGGGAAGTGCTGCCGGAGCGCGTCGGTACTATGTTGGTAACAATTATGCGCACGATTGACGAAGGATTTGAAGAAGGTGATTTTTACGATGATTATCGTGATGACGGCTTTTCATCAAAAAAATTTGACGAATATGTCGTGCAGTTCCTTCGCGCCGTGCCACCGACAGCAAAAGCCGCAATAGTCGCAGATATTCAGGATGTGCTTGATTCGGTGGGCTTCGCTGCCTTTATGAATATTGAAAAACGGCAAGCCGAGTGGTACACGGGAGCGGAAATTCCTATCATTAAGGATGCAATTTTGAAGGCGATTCATTTGAACAAGTATGACGGCAATGCTGAGTTGGATTACCAAACAATTTCACCCGACCTCGACGACGATGAGCGAGAAACCATGCTGCTTGCAACATATATTCACAGCAACGAGCTAACGCTGGAACTTGCCAATCTTTATGAGCGCGTGAAACGCCCCGCCGATGCTTTTGACGCACTCGACAAACGGCTGCAAAAGCACATCAAAGCTGGTTATGTGCAGAGTTTGAGTGCTGCACTATTCAAAAAACGCTTTGAACTTGCAGCCACACTCAAAGAGTCCCCGAAGCAATACGCAAGCCGTGCAGAGGAAGTTCTCAAACTTTCCGCCAAAGCAGAAACGGTGCAAAGTATCTGCAAATACCTAAAACATCTCGGCGAAACAGCATTGCTACAACAATTAGAGGCAATAGCGGAAAAACGAGACCCGGAAGAATTTTTCCGCTATCTGGAATTAGAGCAACGATTTGATGAGTGCTGGGAAAGAATTGAGGAAATAGGCAAACTGTATGACCACACCATTTACGCCTTTGCCATCAAACGCCTTAACCATGAACGGGAGCAAGCGAAAACAGTGTTGTTGAAGCGCCTTGCAACAAAAATTCCTCTTGCCGAAGAGAGCGCATACAGAGATGTTGCAGAAGCACTCAAGCATCTAAGCGATATTGACGATGAAAAAGCAGGAGAAATTTTACTGGATTTACGCACGAACTACAAACGTCGTCTCAACTTGATGAAGCACTTGGATGCGGTGTTTGGGAAATGGTAATGTTCGCATATTCGAGAAAAAAGGACAGCCTTCTAACGCAGATAGAATCTTGCGTTGAAGGCTGTTCTGTATTTATGCCGCACACTTGACATTTTTTTTGCAACAATTCATTCCTTCGCGTGTCATTGCCTCTTTGTAACGCACAGTTGCTTCCTTCGCTTCAAACGTGCTTTGCATCAACACTTCGTTGTACCTTCTCGAAACAAGAAGCAGCAAATTGAATGAAAAAACATTCTATAACCACAGAGCGCATGAACACATATTCCGACGAAGAGCTTTTCGGCATCCTGACCGATGCAGCAAACGCAGAAGCCGCTTTCGCGGAACTGTACCGCCGCTACGGGCACCGTATGTATGCCTATTGTGTGCGTGTCTTGGGCGATGTTCGGCAGGCGGAGGATGTTTTTCAGGAAGCAATGCTGAAATTTTTTCGGAGCGGACAAGAAGGAACGCAAGTACAAAACGTTGGTGGTTACTTGATGCAAACGGTACGGAATCTTTGTTTGAACCGAAAACGCGACACAAAAATCACCTTTTCCTTTGAAGATTACGATGTTCACGTACCAAGCAGTAGTGCGGCTTACGAGGCAGGAGAGCTTGCGAAACTTGTTGCGTCAGCATTGGAGCTATTGGATGATGAATACCGCGAAGCCGTGATTTTACGCGAGTATGACGGATTTTCGTACCAAGACATTGCCGCAATTACACAAACAAGCGAAGTGAATGCCCGCACCCGTGTTTTTCGTGGAAAGCAGCAACTACGCGCCATTTTGCAGCCCTATTTCAAGGATTTACTCAAACACCAATAATTCAACGCTTATCATCATTGTTCTTCTTTTCAGACTATGAACTACACAGAGCGAATATACGATTTCCTTGACGGGATGCTGGATACGGCTGAGGAAGCAGAATTACTGCGCCTTGCAGCCGACAATGCGGAAATTCGAGATGAACTCCGTCACGCAATAACGCTCCAAACCGCTTTCAAAGCGGATGTGCGAGCATTAACGCCGCCACCCGCCTTGACGCAGCGTATTTTTTCTCATGTAAGCGCTCAAAGAATCCCTTCGGCACAATCTCAAAGCGCAAGTGTTCATGCGCCTTCAGGCGTAACAACCAACACTCCTTTGACAGCGTTTGTTTCATCGCTTATCACGGCAATTGTCTTGCTTTCATTGAATAACGCGGTGAGCAATAAAGCCATCAATAACGAACAATCACCAAATACCACCCAAACTATCATTGCCGCAAAAAGCGCATTCCCACTTGCTTATTTGCGCATTGCACCGGCAAATCACAATTTTGAGCGCCGGAATTTAGTCTCCAACAACGCAGTGAAAGGAAATCTCCCCGCCAACAATGAACATATTACAAGCATTGGTGCGGCATTGGAGAATGTTCTTGCAAGCACCGATTCTAGCGCAGCGAATCATTCTGACGCAATCAACAGCGCATCAACACTCGCCTTCTCAACGCCGGACACGACTATTTCAACACAAATAAACGATGATTTCAGGCAAAACGCACAAAGCGAATATCTGCAACGCGAAGATTCTCCCCAAGCACGTATTCAAGAGCCTTTTGAGCCAATAACGCCACCGGAAAAACCCGAAGAATCGTTCTTCGGTCGTATTCAGGTTCATGCACGGCGTATTGTTTCGACATCGCTGCCGTCTATGGATTTTCCCTCGAATCCCGCATCATTTCTCAGAAACACGGCTATTGGTGCGCTTTGGAAACTCTCTGACCATCACGCCATTGGCATTGAACTCAGCGAGGAGACGTATTTGCAGCGTTTTCGGGCGAGATTGTCGGAAGGCTCACCAATGCTGGATATTGTGCAGAATCCCTCGCTGCTTTGGGGTGGCTTGGCATACCGATACACGTTTTTTCCCGACAAAGCCTTTTCGCCTTTTCTGCATAGCGTCCTGGGCGGCACGGAATTAGGCGCAAATGGGCGCGTGATGCTTGGTCTCACCTATTCACCCGATGAACGTACACAATTTCAGATTGGTGTTGAAAGCAGTGCGCTCTTGTATTTCCATCAAAACGTTTTGTATGCCTCACCGAAACTGGGTTTTACCTACGGTGTTTCGCTTCGATTGTAAATTTTTCTCATTTTTTTGAAAGGTCTAAACCATGCGTCAAATCTACGCTTCGGCGCTTTTTCTGGTAAGTTTGTGTGTAGTGTTTTTGCATTCCTGCACGTCTTCCACAGACTTCAACACGCCTCGCAGCGCCATTTCTCCCCAGCAATTTTTAACAACGCCAATTTCCTCCACAAACGGCTCTGTTTCTCAGAATCCTACTGCGCCGCCTGTTATTAATGTCGTTTTTTGGTCTATTGCAGGCGCAGTGCAGGGTTCTTCAGTGTACAGTGCGCAGCTTACTATCGGTGGACAGAATTTACTCAGTGCTTCGGAAGTGCAATGGAATAATACACCTGTAAATTTTAGAGTTGTTTCGGATAATCAAATTACAGCAACACTGCAAACAATAATAACGACGGGAACTGTAACGGTTATTAACGCTCGTGGTTCATCAAATGCAACGGTAGTATTGCCGCCTACCATTGGCGGTATTACGGTTGGCACTCCACCGCCTATATCACAAGTTTTGCTCCGACAACAGCAGCCGTCGGCTCTACCGTCGTTATCAACGGCACTGGTTTCCGGCAGACGCTGGCAGTACGAATTGGCGGCGTTCCTGCAGCATCGTTTACCGTTGTAAGCGAAACACTTATCATGGCTGTTGTGCCTGCGAATGCTGTATCGGGCGAAATTTCTGTTGTTACGCCTGCCGGAACGTTCCTGAGTCGCGGCTTAACAATCCTTCGTCCGGGAACAATTACCTCCTTCGCCCCTACTTCAGCCCGCCGAGGAGCAACAATTTCCATTACGGGAACAGGTTTTACAGGCGCGACGGCAGTTCAGTTGGGTGGTGTGAATGTTGCTTCGTTTATAGTTATCTCCAACACAAAGATTGATGCGGTTGTGGGCAATGGCGGAACGGGAAGCGTTTCCGTTACCACACCTGCGGGCGTGATAAACTCAGGGCAGGCGGTGTTTACGTTTGTTCCGTGATTCCAATCGGTGAACAAGTATTAAAAAAAAATTGCTTCGGCACTATACCCTGAAGACCGCATACATCCTCATGGTAGAAGTGCCGAAGCATTTTTTTGTTATGACATTTCTAAGCGAACAGCGCGGAAGTTTACCGCACAAGTTGCAACGTCCGACTAATTCTCTCCTGCTCGGTGTGGAGCATAATCATATACGAACCGCTTGGAATCGTGCTTGCATCAAATTCGATGCTGTGTTCACCACTCAAATACCAGCCTTCCGCCAACGTTTGCACCAGCACACCACGTGCATCGGTCAAACTCAGCATCACGGCTGTTTCTTTCGGAACGCTAAATTTCACGGAAACCATATTTTGTGCGGGGTTTGGGCTGATGACTGTAACGGCGGCACTTGCAGAGCGCTGAATGAGACGACCACCCGTGAGCGCGGTAAAGCGCCCAAATGCGCCATTTTGTGACTCTTCGACGAAAATTCGTTGGCGCGTGTCGGGATGCGTAAACACAAGTTCCTCCAACTCCAGTGCCGAAGCGCTGTCGCGGCTGTAATACACACCGCAGGGAATGGAGGCAATCGTAAAGGGTGGTGTGAAGGACGCAGACAAGCCTTGAAGTGGCAAATTCACGCGCTGCATAGGGTTTCGCGGCTCGGAATTACGCGCAAGACTGAACTGTCCTTGCGGTTGAGGTTGCGAGGCGTTTCTGTTTAATGCCGCCAACAGCGTTCCATGCGTCCAACGCAATGCAGAACGCCATTGGTAGCCGTTGCCACGCAAGCGGTCAAAATTTTGTGCATTGGTGATTTCCAAACGCAGCGTGATATTTTGCCCGGGAGCAACATTATCGCGGTCAGGTGTGATGCGGGCTTCAAGGGCAATATCGCTCGCAAGCGGCGCACGGGCAAATGCGGAAACTTGTGCATTCGCGTCATCATTACTGCCGCTAACGGTAATAAGCGATTGCAAACGCTGTTGGCTGACCGTCGGCTGACAGCGCACAATAATTGCCGTCGTGTCGCCTCTGCCAAGCCAGCGCAAAGGCTGTCCGATAATGCGAAACGCGCCGTCGCTGGGCATTGTCACCATTTCCACTCGCGCCGTTGCGGTATCGCGGTTGATAACGTACACTGCTCTCAAGGTAGAACGCCCCGTGCGCACGGTATCGAAATCAGCAGGAAGCACCTGCCAAATTCCTGCACTTGCACTGAGGGTTGTATCAATCGTTGCCGATGCGCCTTGAACGGTTGCGCTCAGTGTCGCCGTTTTCTGACCACCGGAGCGCGGTGCAAAGCTAAGAGGTAGGCGCACGGATTGATTACGCTGCAAGGTAAAACTGTTCGGCATTCCGACCGCAAAACTACCGTCGGTGCGGCTTAAACCAATGCTTCCGGCGACAACACCCGAACTGAGATTCAAGACTGTAACCGAATCATCAAAGCGTTCATTCGGGAAAATTTTGGGGAAATTCGGCAGCACAAAACGCAACGTCCGCGACGGCGCTTGATAAGTGAAAAGTCCGGGTGCGTTCACCATACAACGCCCCGCTAAAAGCTGCACAGCACCGCTTTCCACACTTCCCAAAACAGCGCTAATGCGCGTCGGGGAAACAAGCGTCCACGACAGCACGGGAACGCCGCCCACATTCACGCCTGTAACCGCTTGCAAGCCCGTTCCGGTGATGGTCAAAACTGCGCCGTAGCTGCCGCTTGAGGGAGAAAATGTGTCAATGCTGGGGCAAGGAACGTAGGTAAACCGCGTCGTTGCTGTCGTAGAGCCACCTTGCGTGGTGATTTGCAGTGGCAAATCGCGCATTTCGTCATTCCCAAAATCCGGCACCGTAACGTTCATTTGTGTAGCGGAAACAACGCTGAAACTTACATTGCGTGAACCAAGTTGCACCGACTGAATACTCAAGCCTGCTCCCGTGAAGTTCAAGCCCGTCAAAACCAGCGTAGAGCCTGCTCCGGCGGTTGTGGGAGAATAGGACTGAATCACAGGTGCAGGCAAAAAAGTGAACGTGCGCTCGGAACGCCCGCTATCAAGCGGGTTTCGTACGAAAATCACACCGCTTGCGCCACGATTTGAGACAACGGCGCGAAGTTCCGTATCCGAAACAATACGGAATGAAGCGGCTTCCACGCCACCGAACAGCACTTGTGTTGCACCACGAAAACCTGTTCCGCGAATGAGAATCTCGGCGTTTTGTGCGGCAGATTCGGGCGAAAACGAGGAAATTTGCGGTATGCGGACGATGACAAATTCGTTTTGCGAAGCGCCCGTTGCGATGCTGTTGGTAATGCTGATGCGCCCTGTTTCTACGCCTTGTGGGACTTGCACCGTCAGTTGCGTGTCGCTGCTTGCCGTCGGAGTGGCGTTAATACTTGCGCCGTTTTCCCCGACAAAACTCACACGCGGGTTTGCGCCAAAATCTCGCCCCGTTATCGTTAAAACTGTGCCAGTGCGTCCCGACGGCGGATTAACACCCGTAATCACCGGAGCGCCTTGCTGCGCACGGACGATGAATTGGTGTGTGGCAGTGCCGCCGCGACCGTTATTTGCCGTAATTATCACCGCAGCCGTCGAACCGGAAATTGCCGTTGGTGCAAAAGAGAAGCGCACAAGCGGCTTAGAACCTAAGTCTGCCGTGCCTGTGCCTTGGCTGACGGTCAAAATTGCAGGATTATCCGAGCGCACGGTGTAAGTAAGCGGAAGATAGTTTGTTTCGTAAAAAATATTATTTGGAATGACACCGCCATTGGGTGTTGCACGCAGCGCAACTGTTCCGGGCATAGAAGGCGCTTCAATAAAGACCTGCCCAGAACTCCCCCCCGCCATTTGCTGCTCTTGAACGGGATTGACGACCAAAGGTGCTTCAATCGGTGCATCATCCAAAACGACGCGCACGACATTGTTTATCGGATCTACATCGTATTCATCCACTTCCGATGAAAGCAATTCCACCGTCATCGTGCGCCGACCTTGACGACCAATGTAGGGGAAGTCTGCCGCATTGATTCTGTCAGGGTTTGTGGGAAAGACCAAATCACTCCACCGCGCACGAACACTGATGCGGGACGTATCCAGACGATTAAACTCGAAGATGCTTTGCACACCCGGGACAGGAATAAACGTCTCGCCGAATCTCAGCGTATCGGCTCGCGTCGGTGTTTCGGTACGAGGAAGCAAATCCCCCCAAAGACCATTTACCTGACTATTCACCGTAACGGTTTCGCGGGGTGGAAAAAAGGGCAGCAAACGCGCTTCCACAGGCGGAATGGGAAAGGCAATCGCTTCACGTTGCGCATTGGTTATCTCAAACCCGCGCAAAACCGTGATTTCACGCCCAGCGCTGTCGCGGTATCCAATGCGTATTCGCGCCGTTACATCGGTGTTCCAATTTTGGCGAATAATGGCAATATCGCCTGTCTGTGCGGCTTCCGGCGGTAAAAAGGTTGCGCGGCGCTCTGCAAGGAGCAATGTCTGGCGCACCGCATCAATGCTTGCTCCGCCACGTGCATTTGTCGGGCGAAGCGAAATCATCGGGCGACGGTATTCCGCTTCTACCAAGACAACACGCTGCGGCGCTACGGTTAAGCCACCACGTCCCTGAACGTTCACGGGGACATTGGAAGCCGGTAATTGCGGATAAACACGAGTAATGGTGCCGGATGTGCCGATGGTTGCTATCAAAAGCGTGTCGCTGAGATTTTGGAACGACGGCAAAGGCTGTACTCCTCCAAAATTAACCGTCGCTCTGAGCAGATTTTGACCACGAATGTAAACAGGCGTTCCTACGCCGATGATGTTCGGTGTAACCGATGTAATCACGGGCGGCGCAACAAAAACAAAATCCGTAGAGGAAACAGCCGTGCCGCCGAGTGTTTGAATTTCAATGCGCCCTGTGCGGCTTCCCGCGCCGGGTTGAATAATAAGTGGATTTGTACTCAGAATTGCAGCAGGCGCTCGCCCAATACGCACGGAAGAGATGTTTGTCAAGTTTTCACCTTCAACGCGAATTTCCTGCAAAGGTCCACCTTCAGGAGGACCGAAATTTGTAATGGTCGGTGCTGGCTGCGCGGCAGTCTGGAAGCGTACAAACCTGGATTGTCCATCGTAGGATGTAATCGTGTCACAAAGAGGATTCATGTTTGTCGCACGGATAAGCCCGCTATTCAAACAAAGGGCATTGGAAACTTCTACTATTGCTGTGTCTCGAGACACAGGAGGAAATGTGCTAAAATCTTGGGACTGAATCAGCCCAATTCTGTTCAGTCTTGCACCATTCAGAAAATATTGTACGTCATTATCTAAGGCAGCACCAACAACATACAGCCGTGTTGTACCGTTTCCGCCGCATGGAATCACGTTTGGCGTGATGCTGTATATTTCCGGACGAACACACCCCCTCAGGAAGCGAAAACCGACACAGTTACTTTGTCCACATAGCGTTGAGACGCATAAATTACCATTCTGCCCGGAACCAAGAATAAAGACAAGGCGATTATCGTTGGATTGCTCACGTAAATACTGTGTTTGCCGAATACCACTAATAACCACATCGCCACCACTAAGGTTTCTTCCATACACAATCATATTTGTCCCCGTTCCACCTTCCGCAATGCCGGAACTTCCGATTGTTTGATTATTGACAAAAACACTGTCAATAATTGGAGCAGCGCTACACTGCGCACGAAGCCTTTGTGGTGCGAGGGAAAGTAAACAGCTTAAAAGGAGAAAAGTAACATTCAGTCGGGAAACCGCGTGTTGGTGAGGAAAATGAGTAAACAAGCGCTTCATAAAGGGGAAAGTTGATAGACAGTGTTACAGAGTGAAACATTATCGCGTCTCCAAAACGCATTTGTTTCAAAGCAGAACACAAAAATACGGATTTTTTGTTAAACAGCCTTCTATCCCCAAATTCTATGCCGAAAGAACGAAACAATACCTCCCAACAATGACACATTCGTAATTTTCCATGACACCACCCTCAAAAATGGGTGAGTGTATGTCACTAGGATATTGCTGAGAGATACCGTATTTTTGTTGTAGAAATTACATCAGACTTTGAAGGAAAATCTGTTTCTCCTTTTAGAGCGATGATACCGAAAGTGCGTGTGTGTTTGGTTGAAATGCACACCTACGAGGGAATAAGCGCATATCCCGCTTTTGTGGGCAGTTGAAGAGAGGCGACTGTTTGCGCGAAGTCCCCTCACCTACATAGCGCATCACATCTGCCTTTGCAGACTGGTGATGCGCTATTTTTTTGTGCCTTCCTGCAATAAAAAACACCCCGCCCTACCGCATACTTTGAGTGCAATGATAGAACGGGGTAACTGAAATACTCTTCAAACTTTCTTAAATCTCCGCCACAGCGCGTTCAATCAAACGACGACCAACGGTCTGAACACCGGTATAATCGAAGTAGTTCGTAGTGGCATCAAGGAATCCTGCGACATAATCTAATTTATCATCCGAAATTTCGATGAAATTTTTCAAACTGCCCACAACACCTTCCGCCGTAATGCCTTTGGACGAAACAAAATTGCCCATCCAGCCTTTGATGCTGTTGAAACCTTGCTGTACAAAGCCGAGTTGCCCATTCACATCACCGCCCGGAATCATCGAAGAAACAGCGCTAAAGGCGGGATTACTGCTGAGGTCATTCGGCACTAAGCCGGAAATAAATTCTTCCATTTTGCGCAAAAAGTCCGGTCCGAGCGGAATCAAGCCGTCGAAGCAGGTGAGCGCCGCAAGGCGCATAATGGATTCTTTGCCGTAATCGCCCACAGCGCCCATAAATTCAGCTACGCCGTCACCCGGAATACCGTTGATTTTTGCGTAAGCGATAATTTCGGCAGCGACTTTGATGGAAAAGTCAATCGCTTGCGCTTTGTCGGCTTTAGGCGTGATTTTTTCGAGAAAACTGAGGAAAGAAACGCTTTCGCCGATTTTATTCGCAAGCGCAGCAGCACCAAGTTTGCCTCCGACGCTGTTTGCGGTTTGGTACAGCCACACAGCGCGTTGATAGCCCTCTGCAGGGTCGTTGTAAAGCGTGATTGCGCGTTCTCCGATTTGCTGAATCATTCCTTGGTCGGTTTCGCCCGTTACGACGGTGATCATCGTTTCAAAACCGGAAATGTTTTGCCATTCGCCCGGAACGATGTAATCAAGCGCTTTGAGCGACATCACCGTCGCGCCGCTTTGCGGTAACTCGTTGATGAGTTCGTAGATTGGTTTGCTCATGGTTTTTGGTTTTTGGTTTTTGGTTTTTGGTTTTTGGTTTTTGGTTTTTGGTTTTTGGTTTTTGGTTTTTGGTTTTTGGTTTTTGGTTTTTGGTTTTT
>JALONG010000079.1 GCA_025455065.1 Candidatus Kapaibacterium sp.
AATGTAAAAAACTCTCGCCCAGCGTCTTTGCCAAAACTATCAAAGAACTCTTTCAAAACCTCTGGAAAACCTAGCAAAATCCGTTAGGTACTAAAATGGAGAAACACTAATTTGAATCAATTATTCTGAATGAAAAAGCCGACTTCCGTGGCACAGTTCATTCTTGTCTGTGCTTTATAGGATTTTTGCCCAACTTTAGGAAGTATCTCACTATTCCTGAAATTCTTTGACAAAAGAACTACCGAAGCGTAAAGCGCCCCACGAGTGATTGCAAGGATTGAACGGTTTGGTTCAAATCTTCGGTTGTGCGGGCAATTTCACCTGTTGTTTGGCTGGACTGTTCGGCTACGGTGCTGATGCCATCGAGGTTCATGGCAATTTCGCGGCTTGCTTTCGTCTGTTCTTCGCTGTCTGCCGCAAGATGGCGAATCGCCTGCGAGACAGCATCAATACGGCTGATGATAGCGCTGAGTGCTTCGGCGGCTTGTGCTGCAGATGTGCGCCCCGAATCCACCTCCTGCGTTCCGGCTTCGATTGCGCCGACGGCGGCATCGGTTTCGTGCTGAATTTGCTTAATCATTGCGCTAATTTGCTTGGTAGCTTGCTGTGTGCGCTCGGCAAGTTTACGCACTTCGTCGGCAACAACCGCAAACCCCCGTCCCTGCTCACCCGCACGGGCAGCTTCGATTGCGGCATTCAGCGCCAAAAGGTTTGTCTGGTCAGCAATTTCTTCAATCACTTGCACAATTTCCCCGATTTGATTACTGCTTTCGCCCAGCGCACGAACTCGCTGCGACGACGTTGTTACAACATCGGCGAGACGGTTAATGCCCTGAATCGTTGTGGTGATAATCTCACCGCCTTGACGCGCTTCTTTACTGGCTTCGGCGGCTTGTTGCGAGGCGGTGCGAGCTTCGTGGGTATTCTGTGCGCTACTTTCTGCCATGCGGCTCACCGTTTCTGCCACGACGCTGATTTGACGTGCCTCTTCTTCAATTCCGGCGGACATTTCTTCCGCACTTCCGGCAATGTGACGTGTTACCGAAGCTGTCATTTCAACCGCCGCCGCGACTTGCATCACCATTCCGCGAATGTTCTCCACAGCAGCATTGTAGCCATATATCAGCCCCGCCATTTCTTCGTCGCTGTCAATGGTGTCATCTTTGCGGAGTGCGAGTTCTTGCGTTAAATCACCTTCCGCAAAAAGTTGAACACTGAAAAGCATAGCATCAAAACTTTCTTTGAGGTATTCCCGTTCAGCTTCGGAGCGCTCTATGGCTTCTTCGATTTTCCTCTCAACGCTTGTTTTTTCGAGTTCTAAGGAAGTCATACTGTCGCGTAAATTCGCAACCATGCGGTTGAACGCCCGCCCCAACTGCCCCAGTTCGTCGCGTCCGGTCATCAGCACGGATTGATTCGTATTCCCTGCGGCGACTTTATTTGCTTTATCGGTAATTTCCTGAAGCGGTGTGTTGATGCAATAATTCAATAAACGCCCCGCACCGATAGCAACTATCAGGCTCATAACCGACAGTACAATCACCATAATCGTTGCTATGCGGCTCCGCGAAAGAGACTGTTTCTCAAATTCAGCAGCTTGCTCGCGATTAATACGAATTAAGTGACGAACCAACGTAAACACTTCATCGGACTTCTGGCGAGTCACACCATAAATCACTTCATATGCTTCGGATTTATTTCCTGACAAGACTAAATCCATGATTTTATCACGGCTGGCACGATAGACGGTAAAAACAGGATAAAATGAGTCAAATGCAGATTGTTCTTGAGGGCTAGAAATAAGTGGTTTATACAATGCGATTAACGAATCGGCAGTATTGTGGTAGGTACGAATACGCTCCGCAGTTTTGATTGCAGTCAGCGAATCATCATGCAGAACCATATCCCGCGCCAATACTCGCTTTTGTTGCAATACGTCTTCTAATTCGCTCAAAAGCGTAATCGGAACAAGATTTCCATCATAAATTTCTTCGATATTCTTCGTGAGAAACGTCATGGAAACAATCGCCAACACACTGCTAACGCATAAAAACGTAATAACAGTGCCGAAAGCCACAGCAAATTTCTGTGTCAGCCGTGCGTGTATCAAAAACCAATTCAGCATATTCGGTTGCAGGTTAATAAGTTATAGGTGACAGGCTCTAGGTTATACCAATTTGAGTTGATAACTGTGCAAAAAAATCCGGCTTCAGTGGCACAGACATTCTTGTCTGTGCGAGTATTTATGCTGCTTCCAGAGAAAAGCATTTATGAGGATTTGAGCGAGATAAGCGAAAAGTACGTGAATGGTGTCCTCATCCCTTTTCTTCCCTCATCCCCCTCCCTCTGCCCTTATCCCAAGTGTAGTTTCCCCAGCATTGCCGCACCGACAAGCCCCGCAGTGCTGCCAAAGCGAGCAGGACGGATTTCCGCTTCAGGGGCAATCGTCGGCAAGGAGCGCGTTTTCAGCATTTGACGGGCGGTGTCGAGAAAAATCGGGTGTGCTTGCGAAACGCCGCCGCCAACGACAACCACGCGCATATCCAAAATAGCGAGCATCGAACACAAGCCCAATCCGAGCAGTGTTCCGGCACGTTCCAAACAAGCCAGCGCTGCCTTGTCGTGGCGCACTGCCGCGTCGGAAATATCCTTCACATCCAGTTCTTTCACCTGATGCAAAAGCGATTCGGGGTGCTGCTTGGCGATGCGTTTTGCCATGCGAATAAGCCCGTGCCTCCCGATTGCTTCTTCTAAAGTTCCAGTACGAAAACTAAGCGATGCGCCTTCTTCCGGATCTGCATCTACGTTGATGAGGATATGCCCACATTCCCCACCTCCCCCGCGTTCTCCGGTGAATATCCGATGCTCCACGATAATTCCGCCCCCAACGCCCGTTCCAAGCGTAATATAGAGAAAATGTGAATCATTCTTTCCAGCGCCCAATGCTGCTTCGGCGTATGCCGCCACATTTGCGTCGTTGTCAATCGCAACAGGCACCGTTGCTACGCTTTGCAGAAGTTCCACAAGCGGCACAATGCCCCAGCCGGGAAGATTCGGCGGGTGATACACACAGCCGTCTTTCGGATTCACCACCGATGGAAAACCAACACCGATAGATGCCGCTTCGCTACTGAGTTTGCGAACAATGCCCTGTAATTGGTCAATCATCGCATCTTTGCCCGATGTGGGATTGGTCGGCGTGGAAGCCTGTTGCTTTATCTCGCCGTCCGCCGCGACAATGCCGTATTTAATAGATGTGCCGCCGATGTCAATTCCTGCGTACATAATATTTTGGAAATAAAAGTGGGGGTTGGTTGCTTGGGGGTTGGCGTTGGTCGAGGGGATCTTACAACTTTGCTTCCAGAGCCTAAAACCCGTGACCTATGACCAATTCTGCCTTAGTTCTTTATGTTCCTGAACAAGAATATTCAATTTTCCGTACCATTCTTCGCCGAAAGCACGGATGAGGGCTTCTTTGACGGCTTCGGGAATATGCACTTCATGGCGTTTTCCGTAATCAAGCGCCGGCGCACATTCCTCAAATTTGTCGTAGTACAAATACGGACCGTGATAATCGGTAATGCGAATGGGAAACAAATGGCATGAAATGGGCTTGCGGAATGTGCCGTGTCCTTCAAAATAGGCTTTTTCAATCGCACATTTTGCCACGTCTCCTTCGTAGAATACAAACACACAATCGGCATCGTCTATGCAGCGCGTCGTATATTCGCCCGGAACGCCTTCGTATATGCCGTTTGTGGCAATTGCCGTTTGGGAACGCTCTGATAAATATTGCCATGCCGGTTTTACCGACGCTTCTAATTGCTCAATCTCTTCATCCAGCACCGGTGCGCCTTGTCCGCCTTTGACCGTGCAGCAAGCCCCTTTGCATTTGCTCGTTTCGCAGAGAAAGGGCGTTGTTACTATCTGTTTATCAACGAGAATATTGTCAATGAGGAACATACTTGCATCAAAAAAATGCGTCGAATAGTGCATCAAATCGTGGTTTCTGAACTTGTCTCTTGTGAAGTCTGCGCCGCATGAGGTTTGTCGAGAATATCCAGCATTTGCCGCAACACATCGCGCATGGAAAGCAATTCTGCACGTGATAGTATTGGTGCGGCTTGTGGCGTAGGTTGTTGCAGAGTGTCTTCTTGTGGGGGAATTGTGTTATCAATAATTTCGGCACCGAATCGTTCCTCGCCACTAGCAGCACCATTCGCCACACCAAGAGCGGAAGCCAATTCCGGCGGAGCAATAGACAAACCAAGCGACACGGCGGTATTATATGGCTGCTCCGTCAAAGCGGCTGCTGAAGAATAAGAATGAAAAGAATCTCCTGTAAACCCTGTTCCTACGCCGTTTGCATCCTGCTCATGTTCACCCTTAGGGAAAGCCTCTTGGCTTAAACTACCATGAGCGGGAAGCGGCTGCAAAGCCTCCATTGGCGAGGGTTGCGCTACAGGTGTTTGCAGCGTATTGTCGGAAGTTTCGGAGAATTTCAGATGCGGTGCGGAAAAAGCGTGAGTATCATTGGGCGGTGCTAATGGCTGAAAAGGCTCTTCAAATCGTGCTTCATCGTCCAGACCATTTGTTTGCGGCGCTGGTAAAACCTCTTCGGACAAAATCTCTGCGGAAAAAGGTTCTGCCGGAATGTTTTTTTGCAGAGAAATCTCAGCAGAAGCGTGTTCGGAGGCGGCTTCGTGGACAATTTTCGGCTCGGAGAATTGCATTGTACGCAAATGTTCTTTTGCACCTTCAATCGTCAGGCGTTTGATGCGAAGCAGGGTTTGAATAGCGCGAATAACCTCAATGTCGTGGTCATAATAGACGCGGTTTCCGGCACGATTTTTCTGTGGGCGTAATTGCTCAAACTCCGTTTCCCAATACCGCAGGACGTACTGCTCCTCATCCACGAGTTTGCTCACTTCGCTGATGGAGTAATAAAGTCGCTTGATGGTGCTGTTTTCCACGCAATGAGGAATTGAGTCTGGTGAAAAAGGGAGTTATTGGTTGCGAAAAGATACGGTTTTCGCACGTCATATTCAAATTCTCTTATACATTTATCGTATGTTTACCGCATAAAAAAAGCCGTCGCAGTGATAATAGTGCAACGGCTTGGAGTTTCCAACGCCTTTCGGATGAATAGTCTTACATCTGCGGCGGATAATCTTGCGGCGGCAAAGGCATCTGCTCTTCAACACGGTAGAAGAGTTTGCGTTCAAAAATTTCGCGCATAGCGATAAATGTCGGCTTCGGAATTTTATCAAATTCTTTGCTGATTTGCATTTGGTCGTAATTGCCGTACTCAGTTTCGTCTTCAAGCGGGTCAATATGCTGCATACGGGCTTGAAGTTGCTGCTTCACGTCGTCATTGATTTGACGAGCGCGTAAGCCCATAGCCGTAATTGCTTCGTAAATGCTGCCTCTGTCGGACGAATCAAGACGAATAATGACGGGATTAACGATATAATCCTTGTTGGCGGAATCTTTTTTGTGCGAATCTCTAGCCATAGTTTTTCGTGCAGCAAAAGTGAGTAGTATTTTTTTGACGAACCATAAAGATACGATTTTTTGGTATTCTGTGCAAATATTGATTTTCCTCAAGAATAATTGTTATCCACGAATTGCACGAATCTTCATGAAGATTTACAAATCAACAGAAAGCAGCGCGTTTTTTCAACCAAAACGTACAGCATTTCCCATCAACATTCGTGTCAATTCGTGCGATTCGTGGATAAATTTCTCAGCTATTGCGCAGAACGATATTTCGCAATAATTCCAACGGCAAACAAAATTATCACCATTGCAATCAACATATTCGCTGTAATGCTCTCCCCGCCAAGCGTTGCGCCCAAAAGCAGCGCTACAATCGGGTTGATGTAGGTATAGGAAGAAGCAAGCGCTGTGGAAACGTTCTGCAAGAGCCATGCGTAGGCGCTGAACGCAGCAATAGAGCCGAAGGCGATAAGATACAAAAATGCAACAAACGATTTCAAACTGATATTTTCCAGTTGGATTCGCCCCAAATCCCCGATACAAAGCGCCAGAACAAGCATAATCAACCCACCGGAAAGCAACTGCACAGCAGTATTCATGCGGGGTGCAGAGGGGAGTTTGGTGTGCCGAGCATAAATTGAGCCGACAGCCCACGCAATTGTCCCGAAAAACATCAGTAAAAAGCCGATAAAATCAAAGTGTTGGCTGCTTTGGGCATCATCCAAAAAATATTTCCAAGGCTGCACCAGCATCACAATACCGCCAAAACCCATGACAACACCAGCAAACACACCATTTGCAGGGCGCTTACCGTCCGGACGCAACCAATCCAACAACACCATCCAAATCGGCAGCGAAGTCGCCACAAGCGCACCAATAGCCGAAGGGACGCGCCCCATCGCTACCGTGAACATACCATTGCACAGTGTCACCAGCATCAAACCGACAATACTCGCCGAGCGCACTTCTGCCCATGTCGGATAAGCTGCGCCCGAAAGCCGCGCCCATGCAAGCATCACCAGCCCCGCAATGGTAAAGCGGGCACCTGCCATCAAAACAGGCGGCAAGGTCTCAATCGCAAAGCGTACACCCAAATACGTCGAACCCCAAATCAAACACACTGCCGTAAAAGCAATGATGAATGTGGAGCGAGAGTAGTTATGATGCGGGTTAGGTGTCGTTTGTTGCGGTGAAGATTGGGGCGTAATTTCTGTTGAAATCCTTTCGGAAGACCGTTCCGCGTCCGGTTGCTGATTCATAACGTTCCCGTTAAAATGTTCCCTTAGAAAAAGTGTGGTGAAGGCTTGTTCAAAGCCATAGAAAGAGCAAAATTGCAGAAAATTCCGCAGAAGTCCACGAAAAAATTTTGGTAGAAATATCAAAAAGCACTAAGTTTGTAGTTCTCTACCTTAAAAGGTGCAGAGCATACAAACGACGTAAACTAAAGTATTTTCTCACTTTATCATACATTTTATCATGTTTGCTGTTGTAGAAATCGCGGGCTTTCAGTACCGTGTGCAGCCTTCGGATGTCCTCACGGTGCCGAAAATGGATGCAGAAGTAGGTTCGAGTGTTTCCTTCACCACTATCCTTGCTGCGGGCGAAGGCTCGAATGTACGCATCGGCGCTCCGACAGTGAGTGGCTCGGTAACGGCGACAGTTTTGGCGCACGGCAAAGCGGAAAAAGTTGTGGTCTTCCACAAAAAACGCCGCAAAGGATACCGCAAAAAGAACGGTCATCGCCAGCACTTTACACAAGTGCAAATCGGTAATATCGCCGTTGCGTAAACCTCACCACTTCCCAATTCCTTCGATTATTCACCGTAATTTTTCCTTAGAAAGGACTTCAGTGTCATGGCTCACAAAAAAGGTGCCGGCTCTACGAAAAACGGACGCGATTCCAATTCCAAACGCTTAGGCGTAAAGAAATTTGGTGGTCAGTCTGTTATCGCCGGGAACATCATCATCCGTCAAAAAGGCACAGCTACTCACCCCGGCTTGAACGTTGGTCTTGGTAAAGACTACACGCTTTTCGCATTGACCGATGGTGTTGTGAATTTCTCTCGCAAACGCGACGGAAAACGCGTTGTATCGGTGTTGGCAGAAGCATAATTCTCCCGCACTGCTTTTTTTGATGCGACTTTCGATTAAACTTGTGCGTTGTTCATTTGTCCAATCAACATGAACAACGCACTGTTGTTTTTAGGCTGTTGTTGCATAATCCCTATACAGCACTCATTTCGCCTAAAGCGAAATTTCGCTCATACATTTTTTCACGCTTGGTTATGTGACGTGAAATGTGTAAACTTGAACGTTTGATGCAGTGTCGCAATTCCTCTCTTGCGCTTCCTTTCTCACAATTTCGTATGTTGATGATGCTCGAATTTTGCTTTTCCGTGTTTGTTCGATTGATGCAGCGTCGTTGTTGGGATGCGACTACACTTTGCAACGCTCTCTCTCACTCTTTCGGTTGGAGAGTTTCCGTTGTACTCACAACAATCTTCAGTATTGGTGCGGTCTTGAGCGCATCTGCTCAAGCACCGAATCAACAACTCGTGACCGTCGGCGTGGCACAAGGCATCGTGCTGGATTCGGCAGCATTAGCCAAGCAAAAAATTTATTATTCGCTCAAAGAGGCGATGAAAGAGCCGGGGAAAGTCTATAAACTCAATTTGAGTTTTCGGAAGCTCAAGACGTTTCCAATTGAAATTGCTCAACTCCGCAATGTGCAGGTGCTGGATTTAAGTAATAACGAACTTACCGTGCTGCCGCCGCAGATTGGGAATTTCTCGAACTTGCAATATCTCAACCTCAGCAATAATCAACTCATTTCTCTCCCGAAGCAAATTGGCAACCTGCTCTTGCTCAATTCTTTGTATGCCACGCATAACAAATTAACCTCGCTACCGCCGGAAATTGGACAGTGCGCTCAATTACAACGCTTGCACCTCATGTCCAATCAAATCACAGTGTTGCCGCCGGAAATCGGTCAATTATCGAATTTGTTGATTTTGGATGTGAACAATAACCGCTTACCTGCTTTGCCGCCGCAAGTGGGTAAACTTACAAATCTCACAACGCTTGCCGTCAATTACAATTATCTCAACGCGCTACCGCCACTTGGGCTATGTACGCGCTTGGAACTGTTGCAGGCAGTCGGGAATAAGCTCACTGCGCTGCCCCAAGATATTGCCGCGTTGGAGTATTTGCGCGTGGTAGATGTAGTTAATAACAAAATCGCCGCATTGCCCCAAGAAATCGGCTCTTTGAAGCGTTTGGAGCGCTTGGAATTGAACGTTAATCGTCTTAGCAAACTGCCCGCGAGCATCGGCGGTTGTGAGAGTTTGCAGTTACTCACGCTTGGGTTTAACCAGATTACAACGCTGCCAAGCGAAATGCGTGATTTGACGAGGCTCAGAACCTGTGTTCTGACGGGAAATCAACTCACAACGCTGGACTCAAGCATTTGTGCCTTGCCGAATTTGCAAACGTTGGATGTGAGCAGTAATAAAATCAAGCGTCTGCCCGATGCTATCGGCTCTTTGGCAAATGTCCAAAGTTTGAATTTAAGCGATAATCAAATTGACAATATCCCCGCAGAAATCGGTAATCTTGGACGCTTACAAACCCTGATGTTAAGCGGTAATAAACTCCTTACACTCCCCTCCGATATTGGCAAACTGACGGACTTACAAACACTTTTGCTCAACGGAAACAAACTCACGACGCTTCCCGACGAAATCGCTAATCTCCTTCAACTTCGCTCGTTAGAAATTTCCTCGAACCCGCTTTCTCCCACCGAAAAACAGCGCTTGGCAATGAAGTTCCCAAATCTTGTGGGAACAGAATAAGGACGCACCTGTGTGGTCATTCCTGCAATCCCTCGCCGCATTGCTTTCGGTTCATGCCGGAACGCTTTTGGGCGGTACGGTTCTCCCCATTATTCTCACCCGTTTTCTCGGTGCGGAAGCGCTCGGAATCTTCACCTTTGCGGCTTCATTCGGGCTGCTTTTGCTGACGATTATTGATTGGGGCTACGAAACACGTCTTCCGCTTTTAAGTGCATCCGCCCCAGAGAGCGCATTGGAACTTGTTTCGCAGGCACAAGCAGCAAAATTTCGTTTGTGGTATATTGCACTTTTGTGCATTATTCTCCTGTATGCGGCGTATTTCCTTGTTCCCGTAGCCTTGTTCCAAAGCACACCGTTACAGAGTACATCTTTACACAATACATCTTCACAGACCACGTTGCTAACAATCGCGCCGCTTGCGCTCTATGCCGCATGGGCAATCGCGCGCGGGATGACAATGACGTATTCGGCAGTCTTACGCGGATTGCAGCGCTTTGGAGCCATTGCTCGCGTGGAAAATATCGGAACACTTTCGTCACACGGCGCGGCGGTACTGTTGGTGATGATTGCGGTTGCGAAGAATGACAATTTACACGGGACAATGCCACCGGAGCAAGTTGTGATGCTGCTTTGCGGAATAATTATGTGTTTTGTTGCCGGAGAAGCGGCGAAATTTTTTGCGTTGCGCAAGGAATTACAAGAGCAGGAACATAATAGAAGTGCATCCTCAAAAGCCGCATCAACACAAG
Source organism: Candidatus Kapaibacterium sp. (assembly GCA_025455065.1). GTDB lineage: Bacteria > Bacteroidota > Ignavibacteria > Kapaibacteriales > UBA4661 > PH2015. The sequence goes on from JALONG010000079.1 coordinate 10,100, forward strand.
TGCGCAGCACATTCGGTATTCCGCTCACGTGGTCGCATTTGGTTTTTGTGATGATGCAAGCCACAGCCATTGTGCAGTCCCGCGCCGGAATTTACGCTCTTATGTTGCTTTCTACACCGCTTGAAATCGGCATTGCCGGAGCAGTGATGCGGTTTACGATTGCCATGCGATTGCTTCCGGGAGCGCTCTTTCACGTGCTTTTGCCACATTTTGTGCGTTCACCCAAACGGGAAACACTCGGCAAAGCGCTTGCAATCGGCTTGGTCATTGGTCTTGCTGGAAGCGGTGGATTGTTTATTGCGGCAGAATGGCTTATTGGCTTGGTGTATGGGGCAAAATTTCTGCATCTCGCACCGCTTTTGAGAATTGCAGCGTGGATATTTTGTTTGCAAACACTGGGGCAGGTCTTGGAATCCTATTTGCTGGCACGGCAGAAAGAACGAGCGGTAAATTGGGCAATGTTCCTGTGTTTATGCAGCTTTGCGGCTGTTTGTGTGAGCCTTACTGTAATGACGGCGGAGATTGCGATTTGGTCGTCATTGGTCTTAGAGAGCGCGTTGTTGCTTGTGTTTGGGGGAATTATCCTTGCAGACAAGCCTCAGCAAGAAAATCAAAACAGTCTCTAAGCCTTATTATACCTTACTTTTCCCAAACAATACCACCGGAATTGTCTTGAGCAGAATTTTTATATCAAGCCAAATCGTAAAATTCTCCGCATAAAACACGTCCAAAATCATCGCGTCATGGAGGCTTAAGCCGTCTATCTGCCGCCCTGTTACTTGCCAAAGCCCCGTTAAACCCGGAAGCACCAAAAAACGCCGTTTGTGCCAATCTTCAAAGTATTGCAATTCGTAATCCAAGCAGGGGCGCGGTCCTACAAGGCTCATTTCGCCGCGCAGCACATTCAGAATCTGCGGAGCCTCGTCTATGCTGTATTTCCGCAAAAAACGCCCGATGGGCGTGATGCGCGGGTCGTTTTCAGGCTTGCCCATATGAACGCCTTCTTTAAGGCGCTGCTCGGCGATTTCACGGTGTTCGCTTTCATCGTTCAAGCGCATGGTGCGGAACTTAAACATTTTGAATGGCTTACCGCCTTTGCCAATGCGGTACGATGTGTACAGCACCGGTCCGCGCGACGTGAGTTTGATGAGCAGCGCGATAAATACGCCCGGAATCAGTGCCACTAAAAAAGCCATTGTTCCCGCTAATACGTCCATAATCCGCTTGGCGACAAGTCCCGGATGAATGGTCATCTGCGAAGGCAGTTCGAGTGCGCCGGAGAGAACGCTGGGTTCCATTTCGCCTTGCACAATGCGGAAATGGCGCGAAAAGACCTTCACGGGCAACTTCGTTTTTTTACATTCTTCGATAATTTCCAACAGCCGTTCCCGCGAAATAGCGTTAATGGTGATGTAAATTTCATCCGCACCAACATCAATCGCAGAGCGCATGACATCGTTTGTTCTGCCTAAAATCGGGAAACTGAGAAGCGTTGTGCCGAATTTCGTTTCGTCGTCATCAAGGAAATACGCCTTTTCGATGCCAAGCTCCGGGTCGTTCAAAATGCGCAATGCGAAACTTTCTCCCGCATGACCGGCACCCACAATCAGCACTTTTTTCGCAACAACTTCATCCCGCAAAAACTTCCGCCGCCGCACCAATGCGGCAATGATAGCCCGTTCAATACTCAGCAGCACAATACCCAATATCTCGAACCCCAACCAAAAACCCCGTGCCGACGTAGCAAGTACGCGGTCTTGCAGGAAAAAGAGCAAGAAAAGCAGTACCATTCCCAAGGGAAAATACGATTTGATAATCAACGGAATTTGGTCTGTGGTAGCAGCAATGACGCGGTATTTGTAGAGGTTATTCAGTCGAAAAAAAATCGGAATGGCGAGCGCTGCAATAGCGTAAAAAATAAATGCCTCTGTCTTGTAGAGCGCTCCGGCTTTGCGCGAGAAGGCAATCACGGTTTCGGAAGTACGAAAAGCAAAAATAATCTGCACCGCCAAGAGTGCCGTAAATACGTCCAAGAGCAGCAACATTGCTTTGGAAAGACTAAATTTTTTGCCGGATTCGGTCATAATGCAAGAACGAACTTGTGAAGAATCGTGATTTTGACGGGTGTTTGCAATAAAGACGAAACAGCGAACAAAATTGTGAAGGTTTTTGTTAATGAAGGGAAGTACACAGATTGAAGATGATGATCTTGATTGAGGGTGATTGCTTTACGTGTCAAAAAGTAACGTTTTATGCGGACTGTGAATATCATTTTTATCAACTCAATCATCTTCAATCTGCGTCCCGTTGATTCTAAACTGTGCGAAAAGCCGCATCATAGATACGCTGAATCTCATCCGAATCAATCAAACGCTTACCGGGCGCATTACGCTTGGCTTCTAGGAGCATTGCCTTCGCAACCACTTCGGCATCAATGACGCGATATTTTGCCATCGGTCCAATCATCGCAAAACCGAGAAGTTTCCCAAAGGCAATTCCCAATGTTTCGCCTAAGCGAGATTCCGTGCGCTCTCCGGCTAAAAATGACGGGCGAAATGCCACAAACGTTTTATACCCAAGTGCGGCGATTGCTTCTTCCACTTCGCCCTTTGTGCGGCTGTAAAAAATTGGAGAACGGCTGTCCGAGCCGATTGCCGTAACAATCAAATACTGCTCCGCACCGCGCAAGAGCGCCATTTCTGCCGTGCGAAGCGGGTACTCAAAATCTACTTTCCGAAAAGCCTCTTGCGAACCCGCTTTGCCAATTGTTGTGCCGAGGGTGCAAAATACGTCTTGTGCGGAAATTTTTCCTGCCGCATCTGAAAGCCGCGCAAAATCTACGGTTTCTTGCACAAGTTTGGGATGCGAGGTGGAAAGCGGCTTGCGCACAAGCACCGTTACCCGCGAATACGCGTCATCCGCAAGCAATGCCTGAAGAAGATGCCCGCCGACAAGTCCGCTTGCGCCCACAAGAAGGGCTGTGCGTTGGTTGCTCATTTTGTTTTCTTTCGTGTATGAAAAAATGTCACGATGACGTGAATCGCTGATAAAACCTCAATGCCCGCGCTGCAATCGTCATCACATCTAATTCGCGTCGCATAAATTCTCGTGCATTGTTGCCTATGGCGGTTCGCGTTTCCAAATCCACCGAAAGCGCCGTTTCAAGCGCTTTGGCAAAGTCTTCCGGCGAACCGGACTCAGCGAGCCAGCCGATAGAATGTGCCGAAAAATAACGTGGAAAATCGCTCACAGGCGTAAGCACGACGGGCGCTCCGGCATTGAGATAATCAGTCGTTTTAGAGTGCCAGCGTGCCGCATTTGCGTCGTTTACCTCCATTGGCAATATGCACGCATCGGCAGCAGCAAAATACCGATAGACCTCCTCCATCGTAGGCACGATGCCTGTTCGGTGGATGTGATATTTCTCGCAGACATCATCGGCGATAACATGTTTACCCACCCAGACCAGCTTATATGCGATGTTGCGGGCTTGAAGAATATCAAGCGCCTTGAGCAGCAGCGTAAAATCTGCATCGTAAATTGTTCCGGCAAAGCAGAGAACACGCTCTTCTGTGCCGATACCGCATTGTTCACGGAGCCATGTACGCGCAACACTGTATTCAAGCGGCTCTTGGCTTGTGTCCACGCCCAAGTGATGGACTTCGATGCGGTCTTTCGGGTAGCCGATGTCCTCAAGCCGTTTTGCGAGAAATGTAGTAATCGTCGTTGCGCCGTCGGCATACTTGCGGAAGCCCGTTTCAAGCCATCCTTCGACCATTCCCACTGTCATCGCAAACGCTTTCCCAAAGCGCGTACTGCCTTTGCCGAACAAATCCCACCACGACAAAATAAAGGGCATTTTAAGTCTGCGTTGCATATACAGCGCAGGAATAATCACATTCGGGCGGCAATCCACCGCGTGAACTACGTCAAATGCTTGTTCTTTGTGCAAACGACGTGCCAAACGGCAGCGCTGAAGCGCGTTCCAGATGTCCACGCCTTGACGCAATTTCCCCCAGAGCAAATCCGGCGCTTCCACAACGCGCACGCCGTCGCGCATAACGATGCGGGTTTTCCGGCGCTCGGTCTTGGACGTGGCGAAAATAGTGGCTTGGTGTCCCAATTTCACGTAAGCGGTGCACTGCTCCAAGACTTTCCAATACGGTCCGGTCTCGGCTTGATTGTGAATAATAAAAGCGATGTTCATGAATCGTTATCGGTCAAGGTTCTGGTCAATTCTACAACACATATCCACACATCACACGAATTACCACGAATCTTGTGAACCATATACTTCACCGCAATTCGTGAAGATTCGTGCGATTCATGGACAATCTTACTCATCCTCGCGTGATTTGTTTTTTTTGCGGAACAGAAACGAGATGGGAACGCCCGTAAAATCGTGGTATTCACGGAGTTTATTTTCCAAAAAGCGCTTATATGCTTCGGGAATAAGTTCGGGATGATTCGAGAAAAAGATGAAGAGCGGCGGAGCAGTGCCTGTTTGCGTGATGTAGTTGATGCGCAAATCGTGTCCGCGCACGGCGGGAGGCGGTGTACGGGAGATTGCTTCCAAAAGTTCATCATTCAATTTCCACGTCGCAATGCGGCTTGTACGGCGGGTTTGAATCTCTTTTGCCATTTCGGGAATCTTGGTAATACGCTGTTTGGAATGGGCAGAAATGAATGCAACCGGAGCAAAATCTACGGTTTTCATCTCGGTATGAATTTGTTTGGCAAGATTATCCGCCGTTTTATGGTCTTTTTCAACGGCATCCCACTTATTGACCGCGATAATTATGCCTTTGCGGGCATCCACCACATCGTTGATAATGCGCTTGTCCTGCATATCCAAGCCCTGCACGGCATCAATCACTACCACCGCAACGTCGCAGCGCTCAATGGCACGTTGAGTGCGGAAGGTGCTGAAAATTTCAATGTTCTCTTTGATACGGCTTTTGCGGCGGAGTCCTGCGGTGTCAATCAGCACAATTTCCTCGCCGTAATAACGCATTACGCTGTCAATCGCATCCCGCGTCGTTCCTGCAATGGGCGTAACAATCGTGCGTTCCTGCCCCAAAAGCGCATTACACAAACTGGATTTCCCAACGTTTGGTCGCCCGACAATGGCAATTTTAAGCCGCTCATCAGCTTCTTCTTCTTCGCCTTTGGTCAAGGGAATCACGGCATTATCCAGCATCTCACCGATGCTCCGCCCTGAAAGCGCCGAAAAACCGAAGGGTTCACCCAAACCCAACGACGCAAATTCAAACGCATTCACGTCGTGTTTGGGGTCATCCATTTTATTGACCGCCATCGTGATATGCTTGCCGGAACGCAAGAGCAGGCGGGCTATTTCCTCATCAATCGCAGTCACGCCCGTGCGCCCATCGCAAACAAAAATGATAGATTGCGCCTCACCGATAGCCATTGCAGCTTGCTCGCGGATGGCAATATCAAACAGTTCCTCGCTGTCCGGCACGATACCGCCGGTGTCAATGACGGTGAAGTAATATCCCGCCCAATCGGACTGCCCATAGATGCGGTCGCGGGTAACACCGGATTCTTCCGCATGAATGGCTTCATCACGCCCTAAAATGCGGTTAAAGAGCGTGGATTTTCCGACGTTTGGTCGTCCGACAATAGCGATTGTGTTCATTGAAAAAAGGGAGAAGTGAGTGAGCGAATTGCTCTGGGGATACGAGAAACTTGTGTTGATGCGGTTTTGACGGAATAAATATTTCGTGTTGTGTGATTATCCGCGAGAATACACCTCCAAAAGCCGCACCATATCTCGCACTGCGGTTTCTAAGCCGACAAACGCCGCACGGGAAATAATTGCATGACCAATGCTGATTTCTTCCATTTCGGGAATAGCGCATATTTGCTGCACGTTCACGTAATTCAGCCCATGCCCTGCGGTTACTTTTAGTCCCAACGAAGCAGCGTATTCAGAGGCTTCGCGGAGTTTTTTGAGTTCTACTTCCTGCTCTTTTGGATTGCGGGCATTCGCATAAATTCCGGTGTGAAATTCCACAATGTCTGCACTTGCTGTGGAAGCAGCATTTATCTGGTCTTTGGAGGGTTCGATAAAAAAGCTGACGGCAATTTCGTTTTGGTGCATTTTCGCAACAACTTCGGTGTAATACACCAGATTTTTCGCTACATCCAAGCCGCCTTCAGTGGTGAGTTCTTCGCGGCGCTCCGGCACAAACGTTACCAAATCCGGCAGCGTGTCAATGGCAATAGCGATAATCTCCGGCGTTGCCGCCATTTCGAGGTCAAGTTTGGTTTTCACCGTCTCGCGGAGCAAGCGAACATCGCGGTCGTTCACGTGGCGGCGGTCTTCGCGCAAATGGCAGACAATCCCGACTGCACCCGCAAGTTCGGCAATAGCCGCAGCCGCTACGGGGTCAGGTTCTATACCGCCTCTGGCTTCACGAAGCGTGGCAATATGGTCTATGTTTACGGCAAGTTGAATCATGGTCTCTTGCAAAAATAGTACAATAATTCAGGGACAAAAACCCACTAAAGACCGCAAAGATACGACATTTGCAGGGAAAAACCTACGTGGGATTTTTGAGATTTCTTCCTCTTCTCGTGCAAGGCAAAGTGCGGTAGGGCGAATAGTGATAAGGGCATTCTTTTTTGCTTGTACGTTTGATTCTGAGCAAATTTTTCCGCATTTTGACAAGAACAATAATCCTTGATCAAACAAGTATTTCTGCTATGTCCACAATTCAAATTACCATTCCCGACACGCTTCAAGAACGCATGATGAGTGAGGGAATACGCTTGTTGTTGGAGGAGCAGCTACGCTCCTTGTAAGTGCAGCCAGAAGGGATATTGGTAGCGGTATAGAAATACATGATTTTTTGTATATATCTGGTAAACAAACTACGAAACATTTATTCTCCTCTGTATCATGATTACCGAAATCCATACCCATACTACGGAAATGTAGCAGTCAGATTATCCTTTGGAACGGACATAATCGCGGCAGCAATCAGTAATACCAATTTAAGTTAATAATTGTGCATTAACAATCTCCATAACCCAATCAGGACTAACAAGAGAGCGTATAATGTCATTGCTGATGCCCTCTAC
>JALONG010000080.1 GCA_025455065.1 Candidatus Kapaibacterium sp.
CGCTCTGCCCGCCTCTGTGTGGGTCACCTAAGATTGGTATTTCTTGGCGTTCCACAAGGCTTTTTCTGATGACTTGCGTGGAAATGCTAACATACGATGGAAGAATGGTTGGTTTCATATTACGGGTTGTCATAATACGTGAAATCACGTGTAATGAAGCCGTTTTCAATGGTCAAAATACTGCAAATCGGCAGAGAAAATTTTGCGCCATTTGGTGCTGTGCCGGTGGAAATAAATTCCACCACAATATGCTTATCTCCTGAAGGGTAAATCGCTACAATACTGTCGCGGATGTCGGGCATACCTTTCTGCATCTCGGTATATTTCTGTACGGTCTGTAGGCGTGTCTGCTTCACGGTTTCTTTGCCAAACGAGGGGTCTTTGAACTCGGCGGTTTCGGTATAAAGTGCCGCCATGCTTTGCCAATCATGTTTATTGAAGTGGTCAAAAAGTTGGCGGGCAATGGCTTCATTATTGGCGGTATTATTGGTGTTTGACTGTTTCGATTCTTGTTTTTGAACGCTACATGCGCTCAAAACGGCGATAGTCAAAATTGCAAGGGCGAACAAAGAATATAGGTTTTTCATGACTTGAAGGAATGTGTGAAAAAATATATGAATTTGGGACTATGTTGAAACGCCCTGAAGACGTGAACATATCAAGGAACAACGCGCTCTACCGTATTGCGGTTAAATTCTTTCCACGAACCATCGCTTTTGTAGAAATAATCAACGATTTCCACACGCTTCGGGTCAAGAAGCGTGTAGGTTGTTTTGCCCATTTTGCCCGAAGGAACGCCCCACACCGCTATAAGCGAGTTTCCGTGTGCTGTTGCGGTGATTGCGTGTTGTTCCCCGCCGGAATCGTGCCATGATCCTTGATATTGAGAATATTGAGAAGCGCGATTCTGTTCGGTTTGTGGCAATGGACGATATACCGCCTCGCCGTCAAACGTCGTTTTGGTGCTGTCAGTGGGGCGCATTTCCAAGCGATACGAAAGTTTCATGTATTGGTATTGCATTTCCGGCTCCCAGTGCATCCAAATATTCGTCGGAAGCCCAAATGACGAGCCTTTGCCATGCCATGTTCCCATGAGTTTGAAAAGTAGCGAGTCGCGCATCGAGGGAGTTTGTACTGTTGAATCTTTTCCTGCTTTAACGCGATCCATCATGCGCCACGTCTGCTCTATCATTGCTCCCGTGCGGATGCCGCCCAGCAAATGAACATGAACATGAAAAACGCTCTGACCCGCGTCCTCATTGGTGTTGATGACAATGCGGTATCCCGTTTCGGCAATTCCTCTTTTCGCTGCTTCCTGTTTCAACGCCCAGATACAATGCCCGATAACGGCAGATTCTTCCTTGCTCATCTCATTTAGCGTTGGAATGCGTTTGTTCGGAATCGCCAGAAGATGCACAGGCGCTTGTGGTCCGATTGACCAAAACACGGTTATCAAACTGTCGCGGTAGGCAATGCGCGAAGCGTTACCAGAGGCGTTTTCGGTTCTCAAATCCCGCACAAATACTGACTCTTCGGCAAGCTGCTTTGCTTTTCGTGCTGCGTATTCGGGGCTTGGTCTTGCCTGTTGCGCAAAGGCTTTAGGAAGCGCACCAATACTAATTCCAATGAGCAAAGCAATGATACTGTTCGGTAGTAATCGTTGCATAGATTAACACTCCAAAAGCTGATACAATGCGGTTTCCATGAGGATTGATACGGCATAGAGACTAAAGCAATAGTACATTTGCCTCTCGCGCTCTTTGTGAGGAACATAATCCTTAGAAGCAAGGCAGTATGCGTGATAGCCACCCGCCAAACACGGCACAACACCAAGCAAGAGCCGTATCACGCTTGAAGTCGTACAAACAATCGGCATCATCAAGCCTGATAAGATATATGCCATTCCGAAACAAACGAGCAAAACAGAAAATGCAACCTGAGCCACAAGACTTTTTTTGATGAGTACCTGCATTGTATTCCCCAATTCACTTGAACTACTGTGATTTAGCCGATAGAACGTAGAAAAGTGCCGAAATGTTTCAATATTCGCTCAGTAACGGAGAGCGGATTGTTTTGCTCTAACCCGCTCCGTTACTGGTTTCAGCTATTATCAGCCATTACACGTTCATGTCTTTATTTTGCTTTAGCTTATCCAATGCTGTTTGAATGTTTTTCTTTTGTGGCTCAGGAGCCTGTTTTAATGCGGCTTCGGCGTACTTTTGTGCTTCTTTGAAATCACCCTTTGCCGAGTGCATTCGTGCAAGTCCGAAATCCGATGCCCAGTTGTTGGGATTTTTTTCTGCATTGAGTTTGAAGACTGTTACCGCATCGTCCTTGTTCCCTTCTCCTAAAAGCCATGTTCCGTAGGCGAGAATTGCCCCCGGAGTAGCCGCAATCTGCCCTACGGCAACTTTTATCACGGAATCGGCTTCTTTCGGGCGGTTCAGCCTGTGCAGGATTTGTGCTTTGTTGCGCAGCGTATTGAAATTTACCGAGCCGGGCTGTTGGCTTGTCAAAGCGCGGTCAATCCACCCAAGCGCAAACGGATAATAATCGGCAAGTTTATTGGTATGAACAAAACTTGTTGCAATAGCGTGGTTTTGCCAAATAAAGCCGTCGGAATTGCGCAAACGAGTACGAATTTCCGATGCGTAAATATCGTTTACATTTGGCACCTCAAAGCGAACAGGCACTTTCATTTTTTCCCAAAAGAGCGCGACAGTAGCGGCATTTGGCTTTCGGTCGGTAAATTCGTAGGTAAGCCATTCGTGCATTTCTGCGGCTTGTGGCTTGACTGTTACGCGGAGCGCGTCTTCGCTTTCTTGATAACTGAAACTGCCCCATGACCCGCTATTTTTCGAGAAAATGACCGTCCAATCCGCCGTTTTTTCCGGCACAATAAACAACGCATACTGCCCCGCAGGCAACTTCTTTCCTTCGACTATCACATCGTGCGAAAGCGTAATGACTGTATTTTCATTCGCACCTGCACGCCAAGGAATAAGATTTGCACCAAGCGGGCTTTTTGACATACCGAATGGCACAACACCGCCCCAAATCTTGTCTGTACGATTTTCCCCGTCAGGCGCATTAACGTTGGGGCTGCTGTAATTGATAGTGATTTTCACCGTACCAATCCACTGCGACACTTCCGCACGTTGGCTGGTGCGAGGTGTGGGGATTGTTTGGGCATGACTTTGTGTCATTGATGTAGCGACAATAAACACAATAACGCCGATAATTCTGCCAAATTTCCAAATGATGGAATATTGCTTGCTATTCATGGTTCCCTCCATATTTCAGTAAAAAATTTGCGTAGCCGAGTAATTTGTTGCTACGGAGATGATAGACTACGCAAGCAGATACGCGCCGTTTCAGAATTTGGGACAAATAGCGGAGAAATGGGGACAAGTGTGCGAAAGAAAAAAATTGCGGTAATCTACAAATAGAAAAATCCGTTTTACCGCTTTTAGGCGCGGTAAAACGGATATTCTTACAAAACCATATCTATCATGCAACTTTCACACTGAGCTTATACACAGGGCTTTGAGCCAATTCTTTGACCTGAACTTTTTCTTGGTAATGCTTGATAACACCGTTCAAAATGCCGTGCAGAACGCCAAACATTTTCCGTGCAGAACCATATTCAATCAGCACCTCGTTATTGCTAACACGAGAAATTTTCAGTACCGGCGGAGCGGCTCCGGGATTATTGCGGCGCACTGTGCCGTGAATTGCCTCTTCGATATTTTCCAGAAAATCCAGCAATTTCCACTCCTTACGGATATATGCGCCGTAAGTACGCACTAAATCCGGCACCAAAAACTCCCCAAATTCTCGCTGAAGCGCATCAATACTCTTTCCTGTGGTTTTAGAAGCAACAGTTAAAATGCGCCCAATATGGTCATCGGGATACGCAGCACTCGGAACATACACATTGTCCTCAAGACCTGCTCCTTTCAAGAGTGTATCCCATGTTTCATGCCCTCCGTAGTACTGTTCGACAAATTTTTTTAACTCGAAATGAATTATTCCGTGCATAACTCACCATACAAAAATAGTACAACAATTTCACCGATAGCTATTCAAAGCAGCATCGGTGCGGTTTTGTATGGTATAAGGAAAACGAGACGGAAAAGTTACAGGGAATGTGATAAACAGTGCAAATTCAGGGACGAAATTGACAAAAGTCAAGAAATAGAGTTTACAATTCTGAGGTTAAGGAGCAGGAAAAAACTGTTTCAATGCATCCTCACGAAGCACAGATTGAAGGGACTTCCAGGGTATATGAATCTCAAAAGCGCCTTCCGCATACGAAGCAACATGATAGGGATTAAAGTAAAATGTCAAACCGGAAGGATGCACTGTGTACGCCAGCGTTTCGTTCCTCAATTCATCCACAAAGGACGTAATAGAGCCATCAACAACACTAGAAGCCGATTCTTTTTTGAGTTTGTTGATGAGCAGATTTGAGATTTGCGCACGAAAATCCGTGTCTTCACGGAAAACGTCGGTAAGTTTGAAGCGCGTTGGCACACCGTTGGTCATTTTCCATGTCAAACCGTCGTAGCCGTACATTCCATGCGCCCCGCCCATGTAAGAATCAGACAAAATCGAAAGAGAGACGATTTTGTCGGAGGCAAATTCTATGTTGGTGGCGGAATGTTCGGAAATCATTGCGGCACGCTCTTTGAACTCAGGTTCTTGCTCATATTCTTTGCGGGTGGTATCCACGGTGGCGTAAGATTCTTTGAACGTGCGTTTTGCAATCGTGGAAAGGGTATCATTGACAGCAGCAAAGTGTGGCTGCGCAAAAATAGGATAATCCACGCTTACATCAAGTTTTGAGTCTTTGAGCATCGCAAAATTTCCCACAGCCTGCAAGAAAAACGGCAGAGATTTCTTTCCGTCTTTGCTAGTCCACGTGCCGCTTATAGTCCCTTTTTCTTTGTCAAGTTTACCAATAAAACGCCCCGATATTGTTTGGTTTTCATCTTCAGACCAGCCACCACGCCCCAAATTATCGCGCTCCGTCATCTGGACGGTCAAATCTGCTTGAACAGTGCCGGAAAGCGAAAGCGCCCTAGACCCCGCGTAATACCTATACCTTCCGTCAATGGCAGTAGATGTAAGGGATAATTCCGCATTCACGCGAGATTTATCGCCAAGCGTTCCCTCAAAAAAATACTTTGTTGAATCAAGACGCAGAGCCAATGACGGGCTGTTTTGCTCGGAAGCGGAGGACTTTGCAGCATTTCCGTTGGGTTTATTGTCATTGGTTTTTGAACAAGAACTGCCAACAACGCAAGCAATTACGAGGCATGGAAGCAAAAGACGGTGCATGAGATTTTTCCAAAACGTGAAACAATATTTTCGGAAAAATACCATGCGCAAGGGAAATGCTCAAGGAAAATTCTCACTATTGTCAGGACTTGAACCGCAAGAATTTCCCTGAAAAAACTTTTGCATAAAAGCTCAAGAAAGCGTAGTTTATTCAGGTATTCCACTCAATAACACGCGAGTAATTATGGATGCAATTACCCAAGAAATCGTGAGCCATTTAGAACACCTGCCGATAGAAAAAAAATTAGCAGTGTTGGAATTGGTCAAGCCAAATGCAAACAATGGGCATTCTCGCAAACAAACACGCGAAGAGCGCCTCCAATGGCTTCTTTCCTTTCGAGAATATGATAATGATGCTTTGAATGCCCTAGAAGAAGTGCATCAGTGGGCTAATTCTTGGGAAGAACCTCGCTATGATTAACTCTACTATCGTTGTTGATACCTCCATTTTGATTGATTTTATCCGAAAAAAGGATAAATCCAAAGCAGTTTTCGTTCATCTTGAGCAACGCTATATCATTGTTGTTTCAGCAATTACCGTTACAGAACTTATGATTGGTGCGACATCGGAGGAAAAGCGAAACTTGCATAAACAGCTACTTGCTCCATATGAAATTTTGCCCCTAACAGGCAGTTGCGCCTTTGTTGCGGCGACAATCGTGCAAAGTCTGAAAAGGAAAAATAGACTTATCGCTCTCGCCGACACACTTATCGCTGCCACTGGCATTGCCAATAACCTTCCACTCGCAACGCTTAATCGTGAACATTTCTCCAGAATTGACCTTCTACCCTTGCTGAATCTTCCTGAAATAGAATGAAGCTGTTGAATAACTCCTAACGTGAGAACATTACTCGCTTCGGAGCGAATTAACAGGGTTTGCCCGTGCTGCGCGAAAAGCCTGCCCTGCAACCGTCAAAAATGCTATTCCCACCGCCATTATTCCGGCAAGAACAAACACCAAAACATTCAGTTCCGTGCGATAAGCAAAACCCTGAAGCCATGAGCGCATAAGCCACCAAGCCACAGGCGTAGCAATCACAATTCCCAACCCGACAAGTTTCAAGAAATCCCGTGAAAGAAGCCCGATGATATTGGCAATCGAAGCGCCTAAAACCTTGCGAATACCGATTTCTTTGGTGCGAGCAGTAATCGCCATTGCAGCCAGCGCAAAAAGCCCAATGCACGACAGAGCAACAGCAATCACCGCCGCCGTTATGGTCAAATTGGTCATCCGCGTGTAGTTGCGGTATAAACGGGCGATGTTATCATCCACGATAGAACCCTGCCAAGGTACATCCGGTGCGACTTCGCGCCATGTACGCTCTAAAAGAGCAAGGTTTTCATTGAGTTTATCCAAACCTGTTCGCACAAAAATATAATTTTCACTGCCCGACCACATCACATGAATCGTCGGTGCAATCTTGCGGCGCATGGATTCAACGTGATAATCCTTCGTAACACCAATCACGGTCATCGGCGGTACGTTTTTCTCCGTTGAAGGAACGGAAAAACCAACGATTGCCTGTGGCGTAAACTCACCATTTTGTGAGCGTTTGAGGCGCTCTTCTTTTGGAATGAGATTCCAAATTTGCCGCGCTGCAAGTTCATTCGGAATGATGGATTCAGCAGTATCAACACTCAAATGCGCTTTATCAAACGTTCTTCCGGCAAGCATTGGTATTTCCAACGTTTCGATATAGTTGAAATAGACCGAAAGCACATCCACACTCACTTCGCCACCATTGTATCCGCGTGAAATATGGCTGCGCGTATCAGAATTATCCAAACCTCGCCCAATCGGTTTTGTACCAACGCTCATGTTTACAATGGCAGGATTCCCCGTCAAGCGAGATTTGAAGCGCTCCATCGTGGCATTGCCATTAGCGCCGTCACCTGTGGGTATCATCACCACGCCGGAACGGTTGAATCCAAGCGATTTCGCCTGCATAAAAGCCGTTTGCTCATGCACAATCATCGTGCAAGCAATCAAGCCAACGGCAAGCGAAAACTGCACCACCACCAAGATATTTCTCATCTGCGATGCTGAAAATCCTTGTGATTGCGGCTTAAAAGTGTGAACGGCTTGCAAACGGGAAAGGTAGAACGCAGGATACGAACCTGCACAAACACCAACCAACAGAAGTACCGTAAGCAGCGCTCCCCAGAACATCAAATTTTCGACAATGCCTCCACTCAGTAACAGCGAGAGTTTGAGACGCATGAGGCTATTGTACAACGGCAGCATTGCCTCTGCGACAACAAGGCTGACTACAAGTGCAATGCCGACGATAAGCAATGCTTCGCCTAAAAATTGATAAACAATCTGCCCTTTTTGCGCACCGACGGTTTTGCGAATACCAACCTCGCGGGAACGAGTAATGGAGCGGGCTACAGAAAGATTGATAAAATTGATTGCAGCGATAAGCATAATCAACACTGCAATCGCCATAAGCGAGTAAAATGGCGTTTTTGCAGAATTAGTTTTATCAATCATTGTCCCAAAATGCCAGTCCCAAAGCGGCTGCCCGTAAAGTTCGTACAAATGCCCCCGCTCGTTTGCCTTGACACCCGCATCTTTCCTACTTTGGATATTTTCAGCAAAATGTTTATCGGTAAAAGGCTGCAAGGTGCGCTCAAATTCTTGAATTGTCGTTGTAGGTTTGAGGGAAAAATACGTGTCGGTTGAGATATTATCCCAACGGTCTTTGTCAAAGATATATTGCGGGTTATTCTCAAAACGTACCAATACGGTCAGTTCCATGCTTGAATTTTGTGGGAGATTATCAATAACTCCGGTAATCTGAAACGTTTTGAACTGCCCTCCAAGTTGCATAGAAACTTGCTTCCCAAGTGCATTGGCATTTTCACCAAATATTTTATCGGCAACTTCTTTTGCAATAACCATTGATTGCAAATCCTGAAAAGCCTGATTAGGACTGCCTTGCAGGAACTTCAACGTAAAGAGTGAGAAAAAATCGGCATCCACAAACACCGGATATTCCCGAAAAGGAGTGTTATTGTATTTCACCGTTGCGGGTTGAGAACTTGAAAACCGCGATACATACTCCACTCCGGGCAATTCCGCCTTCATGGTGGGCGCAAGCGGCAAAGGGCAGTTTGTGCGTAATTCCTCTCCCTCACTTTCTTGCGTTCTGGTAAAGACACGGTACAACGACTCTTTTTTCTCATGGAAAGTGTCGAATTGCCTTTCGTAATTCACCGTCAGCATAAGCAGAATACAACACGCCATTCCAAGCGCCAAACCAAGAATCGTAATCATCGAATATGTTTTATTTCGCATCAAATTGCGAAAAGCGATTTTGAGGTAATTGCTGAACATAGTTTTGAAGGGAATCAGTGAACAGTTGATTTTTTTTTTCAAAATTCTCCAAGAACTGTGCCAAGACATACAATCAAGATTTGAAGCGGTTTTCAAGTATAGGAGCAAAACGAAAATGTTCATTCACGAACAATAAGTGTCCGTAAATGAACATTTCACACGTAGCCGGAAAATTTCTTGAGTGTTACATTTTATTCAACTGTGCAGCCGCAATCGAAGGGACAAAGCGGTTTGCCCAATAGAGCAGCGCATTGTCGCCGATACGCATTTCTTCGATATTCTTTTGCAAGCCTCTTACAATCTCGCTTGCAACAGATTCCGGGGAAACTTTTTTCATAGATTTTCCTTCACCTTTCAATGCGCCCGGCATCGCTGTATCAACAAGCGGCGGTAAAACCTCAAACACGCGCACAGTGGTATCACGCAGTTGATGACGCAGCGACAACGATAGAGAATGGAGTGCAGCCTTTGTCGCAGAATATATCGGCGCGGCAGCCATTGGTAAATATGCTACGCCGGAGGTGACGTTGATAATTGCAGCTTCTTTTTTGGATTGTAAAATCGGCAGAAAATGTTTTGTAAGACGAATTGGGGCAAGAAGATTTGTCGAAACTTCAGATTCCATGCGCTCCAGAGTTGCATCTGTGTTTGCTATTTCATAGACATTCATCACTCCGGCGTTATTAACCAACACATTCACCGATTCCAGCAAAGCCGCATGATTCCTCATCAGTTCATCTACTTCGTGAGGATTTGCAACATCGCAAACAATCGTCTGCAAGGCAGGATTTTGCTGCTTGGCTTCTTCTAATTTTTGTGCACTACGCCCACAGATAATTACGGTGTTGCCCGCTTGAATTAGCGCCTGCGCTAAGGCAAGACCGATGCCGCTTCCACCGCCGGTAATAAAGACGGTATTGTTTTGTATAGTCATGGTTTTGATAGTAGTAAAAAAGTTTCAAGCCTCTTGTTTGCTACGTTTCGAGGCTTTTTTGTCAGTATTCTTTTTCGATGTACTGTCTTTGCTTTTGTTGTGAAGTTTTTTCGTTTTTTCGGCTTTCATCGCTTTTTTTACCTCTTTTGCCGGAGTTTCATCCACCCGAAAAGCGCTTGCCCACTCTGCCATCGCACCCATGACGATTGATAAGCGCTGCCCAGTCTCTGTCAAGGAATACTCCACTTTGGGCGGCACAACCTGAAAAACTTTGCGGTGAACGATACCGTCTTGCTCTAATTCGCGTAATTGCTGCGTCAGCATTTTGTGAGTAATATCGCTCAGTGCTGAACGAAGTTCGCCATAGCGCTTTGTGCCTTGCGATAACTGCCAAAGAATAAGTAATTTCCACTTCCCGCCGATAACATCCATCGTTAATTCCATCGGGCAGAAAAAAATTTTATCGTGAATTTGAAATTTCATACGTCACTACTCCTTGATTTTGTCAAATGCTCTCTTTTTAGTGTGTTAATTACTTTTTAGTGCATACTTGCCTAAAACAAATATAAAGGTTATTTTTGAAGCATCAAATTTTTTCATGTTTTTTCAACGTTTTTAAGGAATTTTTATGATTACCATTCTTGGTGCAACAGGCAATATTGGCAGTAAAGTAACCGAAGCGCTATTGGCTAAAGGTGAAAAAGTTCGTGTCATTGCGCGTTCTGCGGATAAACTTCAAGCCTTTGCCGCAAAAGGTGCAGAAGTTTTCGCCGGTGATGCACACGACAGCGCTTTTTTAACCAAAGCCTTTACGGGGGCAAAGGCAGTATTGGTGATGATTTCCACAGGTTTTACCGTTGCGGATGTTACCAAAGAACAAAATGCTATCGGTGAATCTATCGTTGCTGCGATTACCAATTCGGGTGTCAAATACGTTGTGAATATTAGCAGCGTTGGCGGTCATACTGAAGAGAAAACAGGCATTGTTGCCGGATTAGCTCGACAAGAACAACGTTTGAACGCATTGGAAGGAGTTCATGTTCTCCATCTTCGCCCGTCGTACTTTTTTGAAAATCTTTTGGGGAATATCGGCATGATAAAAGGCATGGGAATAAACGGCGGTGCTATTGACGGCTCGGTTTCGTTCCCGCTTGTGGCAACCAAAGACATCGCGGAAGTAGCTACACACAAACTTCTTGCTCTTGATTTTTCGGGAAAATCCGTTCTGCCAATTTTAGGACCTAAAGACTATTCTATGACAGAAGTTACTAAAGCACTTGGTAGTGCTATCGGCAAGGCAGACCTCAATTATGTTACTTTTCCTTTCGACCAAGCCCGTGGCGGCATGGTGCAAGGCGGCTTATCGGAAAGCGTTGCCGATGCTTTCGTTGTTATGTCCGAAGGCATCAATTCCGGTGTGTTTAACCACGAAACCCGTAATGCTGCAAGCACCACACCGACAACGATTGAGGAATTTGCAACCTCGCTCTTTGCGCCGATATACAACTCATAATTTCCATACTCGTAAAACGCCAAAAGCCTCTTCCACCTTGTGTAGAAGAGGCTTTTGGCTATGGTTACCGTGAATTTTCTTGACTGGGATTTTGGGAATTTTAGGGATGAATGGGATTTTTCTGGAGCAACATTTTCACTGCTCGAACACAAAGTTTGAAAACGTGAATTCAAGAAGTACAGCAAATCGGAATACCCGAAAAATCTCTTCATCCCATAAATCCCTCTAATCCCAGTCCAGACCAGATTCCCGAGCAATCTTAGTACGAAATTCCCAGCACACCTCTATCAACGAAGTAAAATTGGCTGCTTCCGCCGCTTCCGCTCCATGTTGAAACGTTGAAAGGACCTGCTCCGCTTGTGGAGCCGTTAATTTTATAGACCGAAACGGCTTGACGTGAGCGAAACCAATCTAGGCGTGTACCGGAAACACAGGTTTCAGGCGTACTTGTGCTGGTACGCTGACGCAGGAAAAATGCCGTTCCAGTGCCATAGACACGTGCACTGCCGCTTGCATCCACACAGACCGCCGTTGCTTCATCCACACCAATTCCTTTAGGCTGAATAGCGTAATCTTTGCTCATGCGGGCAAGGAAGGTCATCAAACGCCCACGACGGTCGGGGTTATTGAAGTGCGTGTCGGTAATAGTGTTATCAAGCAGCGCATTATTGATGAAGTTGTTTCTGCCGAGCGTGAGTTTGGAATTGTAGGGATTGCGGAGCGCTTCATCGGTTGTGATTGTCCCGTTGATTGCGGAAAAATACGTGCGTCCTTGAATTGCGCAGCCTGCACTCGTGCCGCCCACAGGTACGCGCTTGGTATTGATGAGGTAGTTGATAGCATCCTCAACCCGCGTTCCCTCAAAGAAATTAACGTAGTTTGCTTGGTCGCCGCCGGAGAAAAAGACCGCTTCAGCGTTACGGATTTTCTGCTCGACAACAGGGTCGTTTGCGGCTGCGCGAGAAGTAATAATCAGTGTTTCGCAGGAATTAACGCCGCCGAGTTCGGTATAAACGTAAGGATTGTAGCCGTCTGTGCCTGTGGAGCGGATAATCAGGAAATCCCCACCGCCGGAGCGCGTAATCATCCACCGAAACGCCTCGTCCACATCTGTACCGCCACCCATTAGCACCGTACCGCCTTGTGTGGTGCGCGTAACGTCAGCAGGGTCGCCCACGATAAAACTTTGGTAGCTCTGCAACTGAGCACCGTCTTTTCCTGCGCTCACAGCTATCGTTTCTTCACCCACAGGCGCTAATGCCTGCTCACCAACCGGAACCGAACAGGACGATACCAAACCAATAAAACCAACAGCAATAACACCAAGCGCAATTGAACGCAGTACGTTTGTGGAACGCATAACTCTCTCCGAAGCATGAAATTAAAAAAAAAGGACTGTTTGCGTGATTCTGAAGTCTAGCAACAAGCTAAGATTTTCCCTAACAAGATGTTACGACGAAAAAGCAACATCGTTTTTACCTCAAATAACTCTCACTAACAAAACTAACAGATTTTTCAATTTATGCAAACTAAAAAGTTATTTTTTTGCATTATTTTTAAAATACACCCCTCGTTATTGAATTTTTCCTAAAATCATTCACAAAGCGTGCAATAATCACACTTTTCACTCTTCCCGCCCGATGCTGACAAGTCTATACACAGCAGCAACTTACAATATCAAGTTGGTTTTCGGCTTTCTCGAAAAGTGATTTACAGTATTTGTAATGAATAACGTATTTTTTGCAAAATCTTCAAAAAGCACACTTGTTTTCAAGAAATAATTCGATAGAAAATTTTTCGCAAATCTGGTTTACTGCAAAAAACATCTCCCCCGTCAAAAAGCCATTGCCAGCAGCCCCTCCAACGCCGCCCGACACTCTTTCGGTGCTTCCAGCATCCCCGTATGACCAACGCCGTCAAGCAAGCAGATAAGCGCTTTTTGAGGCGAGGTAACAACAGGCAACATTCGCTCAATAGAAATTATCGGGTCAAGTTTTCCCAAAATCGTTAGCGCGGGAACCTCCGTATTCGTCAGCACCTCCGACGTATCTTCCCTATCACCCATAGCGCCGTGTGCAGCAATCATACCGCTTTCCGGCACTTGCCGCAAAATGCTCCGTAAATGGTTCACAAGTTCTGGGCGGTTCTCTATTGTCGTTGTGGGCAAAACGCGGCTCAGAAGGCTTTCGATTGCTGCTTCTTTTCCACCCTGACGAATCGCCTCCATAGTCGCATTGCGGCTTGCGCGGACTTCTTCGGGGTCGGCAAAGGGCGTTGCGTGGAAAAGGCAGATACCGCGTACCATTTCGGGATGATGCTTCAAACACTGCATTGCCACTGCTCCGCCCATTGAATGACCGACAATAACGGCAGTATCAATTCCGCAATGTCGCATTATAGCGATGATTTCCTCTGCCATGTCGCGCATGGTGACGTGCGTACCGGGGGCGAGAGGCGCTTCGGGATTATGCCCAAGAACATCCACAAGCAGCACCTGATACGAGGCGGCGAGCGGCTTTGCGAACTCTTCCCAAATACTCAAATTTTCGTACAACCCGTGAATGAGAACGAGAGTACCCTTTGCGGCATTTTCACGCCCAAGCAACGCAAAGCGTGAAGTGAAGCGGGTGCTGTGGTAGAATTGTGTTGTCATCACCTAAACCATAAATAGTTGAACTTGTCATCTGGATAGATTGATTTCAAGTATTCAGCGTTTTCGCCACTCCATTTGCGGATACGATTGCGATAGTCCACATCAACGCCTCGAAGCCCCTCGGGCAACTCAATTCCTATATCTGAATACGATGTACAGTAAATTGATGCCGAAATAACTCGTTTGTGGGTGGCGTGAACTCTAACCCCCAAGAGGTAATCATGGGAATGGTAATAAAATTGCTTTGAACTTTTCCACCACTTGTTTATTTCGTCAATGATTTCTTGACACGTTGAACTGGAATTTTCCGCAAACTGATAAAATCTGAGCGTATCGGAAGGAACAATCCTGAAAGTTACGCCCCAGATAGGGGTTTCTTTATCATCATCCGGCTTCAGCTTTTCATATCGTGGTACTGCTTTGAAACAAGACACAGTTGTATCTAAATTTAGCGTTTTTCTAGCGATGGCAAGCGCCTCTTCAAACTGCATCGGCACAAAATCAGGGTTCAAAGACTGTAAAAAATCGTAATCAATCCAAACGCGGTTTAATGCAGTATCGGGAATGGTCTCCTTGCATAGGTACGATATACCGTGTTGCCAATACTCTACTTGAATCACTTCATAAATATTCCGGGGGCTGTTCAAATGAAATCGTTCCCACGAGTTAAAATACGGCTTCCCGACTGCTTGCAGAACATAATCATAGCTGATACTCTCCTCTTCTTCGCCAATATCAAACAGTTCATTGAACCAAGAGCCGTAATAATTTTTACCTTTGGAGTGCGTGCATCTACTTGAATCCATAAAAACTTCGACCTTATCCAAAACACCAAGTTTATTCAACTTCGCACGAATGAGATTATATCCCGTTTCGATGATTTCCGGTTTCGACCTGCCCTGAACATATCGCTCCGAAGCGCAAGAGCAAAGAAGCAATAACAGCAATGAGAATATAAGGAATAACGAAAGAATAAGTGAAGAAAGTTGTAGATTGCCATCTATGTGCGTCGTCCTAAAAAGGGTTGACAAGACAAACGCCCTAGGGCGCGAAAAAATTGGTAAAAAATTCGTTTGGTGTCATCATCTTTAAGGATGAATGTGG
>JALONG010000122.1 GCA_025455065.1 Candidatus Kapaibacterium sp.
CAATCCTTCTCGTGATGTCATAGCTCTCTGCAAGTCTCTTAAAAACTGGGATTCTGGAATATGACGTTTGAGAAAGAAAAATCGTTAGGTACTAAAGTAATTGAGTAATAGGGACATCTACGCTAATACGGGTAACAGGAATATCTGTGCTACGGCATGAAATTAGGCTTCGGTGACACAGACATACTTTAACATTTTATCCTTTCTCAAGTAACCAATTCTTTTCCCCAATGAATCTTTCCAAAATCCAATCTATTCTCCGCGAAGACGGCATTGATGCTTGGCTTCTCTATGATTTTCGCCACAGCAACCCGATTGCTTGGCAAACGCTCGCGTTGCAGCCGGAAACGCACTGTTCACGCCGTTGGGCAGTGATTATTCCTGCCGAAGGTGAGGTAATAAAAATTGTGAATGGGATTGAAGTTCACACGCTTGGCACGGTGCAAGCGAAGGAAATACGCTATGCGACGCGGAATGATTGGGAAAGCGCAATCACAGGCGCTCTGCAAGGGAAAAAGCGCATTGCGCTGGAGTATTCGCCGAATAATGCGATTCCCGTTGTATCGTGGGTGGATGCTGGAACGGTAGAATGGCTGCGTTCGCAAGGGTTTACGCTGGAATCATCGGCAGAGATTGTGCAGAAATACTCGGCTGTGTGGTCGAACGAACAATTTGAGGAAAACAAAACCACTGCAAAGCTGCTCCGAACAGTCATGATGCGGACTCTGGAGTATGTGCGCGAACACGTGCTAGCGGGCAAGCCTGTGACGGAATATCAGGTACAGCAAGAAGCAGGGCGGTATTTCGAGGAATACAATCTGACAAGTTACTCACTGCCAAGCGTGTCGGTGAACGAAAACTCTGCAAACCCGCATTACCAGCCGACGGCAGAACAAAGCGCCACGCTGAAGCAAGGCGATGTGCTGCTTGTGGATATGTGGGCAAAACCCAAAACGCCGCAAGGTGTGTATTCCGATATTACATGGATGGCATTTCTCGGCGAACAAGTACCGGAGCGCCCTGCAATGCTCTTTGACACGATTGCAGCCGGACGCGATGCTGCGCTCAATCTGTTGCGTGAGACTATTCCCAACGGGAAAGCGGTACGCGGCTGCGATGTGGATGATGCTTGCCGCGCAGTTGTCGAAAAAGCAGGCTTCGGGCAGTATTTTATTCACCGCACCGGACATAGCATCACGACGGAAACACACGGTTCGGGCGCGAACATAGACAATTTCGAGACGCAGGACATTCGGCGTATTATCCCAATGACATCGTTTTCTATTGAGCCGGGGATTTACATTCCGGGAGAAATCGGCTTGCGCTCAGAGATTGATATTGTCGTCTCGGAGCAAGGAGAAATCATCGTTTCGGGCGGTTCGCCGCAAAAGGAATTGTTGCCGCTGTTGGCGAAGGATTTGGATGTGATGGCGCTTATTGAGGCGTGAGATTGAACAAAAAAAAGTACAGTTTTGAATTTTTTCTTTGGAAATGTCATGGGGGGGATAATTTTGCAGCAGATATTTGTGCTAGCCAAATACCCAAGTCAAACTACTTTTTGTTCAATGTTTTATAGGAGTTTCCGAAATGGAAAATGCAAAGAAAAAATTGCGGTTGGAGGACATTAACGTTGATAGTTTTCAAACATCAACCAATGAGGAAAAGTTAATTGGTGGTACAGGAGGTTCGATTGTACAATGTACAATCATTCTCGGTTCATGTCACCATCCTTGTACAGATATGGGGGGCGATGGCCCCTGTACAATCGGTTGTCAAGGTCCAACTGATCCGGCTGCCGTTCAGTGTTAAGTCATTTTGATAAATTCTTTCGGAGTAATGAAATAACCTGTATTCATTACTCCTTTTTTATGTATCTCCATGAATCTCAACTCTCAACATAAAGCATTACACCTTATTGTCACTACCTTTGTGATAATGATATGTGTGACAGTTTTGTTCTTACCAACCAAAATCAATGCGCAGAACGCAAAAAATAGTGGGCAGTTTCTGCAAGATTCGCTTTCTGTCCGGCTGTATTATCTATGCAAACTCTGGGGCTTTTTGCAATATTATGAACCATTAACAGCAAAATCTTCTCCAATATGGGATGATGTTTTAAGAGAAAATATTAGCGCTCTTGTTTCTTCCCTTGAGTATGGTAATAATCTAGGTCATTCCTTATTACAGAAATTTCCCGATTATGTGCGATATCAGGAACAGTTACATAATACTCCTGAGATTTCAGACAGAGTGTCCCACACAAATTTTCACTGGATAGACGATACATTTATTGATTCTTTAACACGGACGAAGATGCGAGCAATACCCATGAAATCGCTACCACTTCAATCGTTTCATTACATCAATAGAACATCGGGAAGTGCTCCTGACATACAATTCAAACCAATTCTACTTCAAACAACAATTGGAAAAATTGAAAGCCTCGCATCATTGTTTGTATTCTGGAATGCTGTACAATATTTATCGCCTCATAAAGAACTTTTTTCAAGGCATTGGGACTCTCTCCTTGTAGAATATATTCCACAGTTTTTGCGTGTTCGCTCGAATGCAGAATATATCACGCTCTTTATGAAATTAACTTCCCATTTACACGACTCACACGTGACTGTCATCTCGCCTGATTTATCAAGTATTTTTGGTAAATACAGCATTCCACTAAAGTTTGTCCTTCTTGATTCAGGTGTTGTTATTAAGGAGGCTTTGTGCTGTGATAGTTTGAGTGTACAAGGGTGGCGTGTCCAAGAAATAAATGGTATGTCTATTGATTCACTCTTGCGCTCACGAGGGGAAATGGTTTCTGCTTCTAATATCGGTAGTAAAAAAAGAGAAGTTGCAAGGTTATTGCGATCCGTCAATACGCCAATAACTCGACTTATGTTGAGCGATAGCGGAAAAATAAAGGAAATTACCATTGAATGCCATGAAGGTTCTTCTCAAAATCCAAAAGTATCCAAACCCAAGCAAGAGATGATTTACCGAATTTTTGAAACAGCTCACAATGATACGGTTGCGTATTTTGACGTAAGTACTATCAACAAAACTGATATTTCCACAATATTGAACATATTGAGCAATAAAAAAGGTGTGATATTTGACCTCAGAAAGTATCCACAATATATCGTCTATGATCTTATGAGCCGATTATCACATCCCACACAATTCGGTTCAATATCACTTATTGATTTACAATATCCCGGCTATCATTCGCTGCCAAAACCGCTCTATTGCGGAAAGCAGCGTGAATATTTTGGAAAAGTTGTTATTTTGGTCAATGAAAATACCCAAAGTCGAGGCGAGTTCACGGCTCAAGCACTGCGGACAATTCCGGGATCACTCGTCGTAGGCTCACAAACTGCTGGTGCAGACGGAGAAGTTATCAATGTAGCATTGCCTATGAATGTAACAATTTCATTTACGACCAACATTGTGTATGATACCAAGATGAAGAGTATGCAGGGAGTGGGCATTATCCCTGATGTCGAAGTCAAACCCACCATAGCCGGCATCCGCGCCGGGCGCGACGAAGTGCTGGAAAAAGGGATAGAAGTTTTGCGCGGGCTTTTAGCGAAAAAAGAGTAGATTGAACAAAAAAGTGCAGTTTTGAATTTTTTATTTGGAAATGTCATGGGGGGGCGGGGTAGTTTTGCAGCAGATATTTGTGCTAGCCAAATATCGTGTCAAATTACTTTTGTTCATATATTTAGGAGTTTCCGAAATGGTAAATTCAAAGAAAAAATTGCGTCTTGAGGAGATTCAAGTCGAGAGTTTTGTAACATCCAAAGAAATTAAAAGCATTGGCGGTGATTTCATATCATGGAATTTTGCCTGTGATCATAAATCAGAAGCAGATTGTGGCGGTGCAACATTCCCTGATTGTTCTGATGGCACAAACTGCCAAGACCCTAGCAGTCAACATTATGCTTGTACAACGTATACAACAACCGACCATAGTGTTGTCTATCATAATTGTTCAGGAAATTGTACACCTTGGCAGGGTACTATGAGGTGCTCCCCATTCTTCGGACAGCAAAAGAGTGAATTATCGGTGTAGTAAGAGACTGGCAGGGTTCCCTGCCGCCAAAAACACGGATGACGGTGTT
>JALONG010000081.1 GCA_025455065.1 Candidatus Kapaibacterium sp.
TTCCTTTCAAAGGTTCGTGGTTGAATCCTGAAAGTTCGCGCTTCTTTCGGGTTTTTTCAAATTTTTTTTGCTTGCAAAGAACTGTCAAAACTACTGTATAGTAATAGGGATATTCTATTTTCGAGTCTCTCACATTTTGTTTATTTTTGTACTCGTTACTTCTCAAAATCCGCTCTCTACTCGCTCGGTACTTCCATGATTCATCCCCTACCAATTATGCGCTATTTATACCAAATCACGCTTGCGACTTTGCGCAACATCAATGCCCGTATTCCGAAGCAATCGTTTTCTGCCAGTTTGATAGCCATTGCTCTACTGTACTGTATCTGCTGTAGTTCCAAGGCAAATGCCCAAGCTGCGTTTCAGGTTACGGGCATGAGCAATAGTTCTGTCGTTATTTCCTCCAGCATAGAACCAACGGCGGGCGATGACCGAGGGGGAATTGCCGCCACACCTACGTGGGTATATCGTGTGCAGGATAATTTCACCGCTCGTTTAGATCCCCTTAGTTTAGCGGTGAACAGTCTAACGCTACCACGCCGAGACGGTATTTTTAGCGATTTATTAACAGGGCAACTTTGGACACTTTGGAACGGTTCATCCGACCCTGTCAATGGCGTAAACATACCATTTACCGTTACGTCTATTCGGCAAATGGATGCAGACCTGAATATCTTGGGAACACAAGTAACACTCTCAACGCCAATAATCTTGGAAAGCCAATCGGCTATTTTTGCGGGGCGGGGATTTTTTATTGTATGGAAAAATAGCAACTCGACGCTTTACGTGATTGATATAGCAACGGGAAACGTATCTGGACTCACTACTGCGGGCATTGCTTCAGCCATGTATCCTTGCGAAAACTGGCTTCGGTGGGGAATTGCCGAATACTCAGCAGGCACGTATCATATTCTCTATCGCAGTGCTTTGAATTCCAATATCATGCGCAGGAATGCTTCGACCAGCGTGGAATCAACAGCTTTTACTTTTACAAATTTAGGGGACTGCGGTAATATTACGGTTTCTCCATGGCTCAATCGCTGGTACGGAAGTTCAGAGGCAATATATGAATTTGGCGGACCCTTAGAATCTGTCTTTTCTGCACTTGCAACAATATCCCCGGCAAATCCCGTCATTACGAGCATTACACCAATGAGTGCCGGACCAGGACAAACCGTTACTATCAATGGAACTGGCTTCACAGGCGTTTCTGCAGTGAATTTTGGCGGTGTTGGAGCAGCAACCTTTACGCCAATTTCTGCGTTGCAAGCGACTGCTGTTGTTCATGACGGTGCAAGTGGCGCAGTTTCCCTAACAGTGTCTGCAACCGGAACGGGAACTTTGGCAGGTTTCACCTACATTCCGCCTCCGGTGCAGACAGTGTACGTTTCACGCGGACCCTCAAATTTGATAGGTTCAATCCGCACCGACGGTACGGCGAATAACCCTGCCATGACAAGTGGTAATTTCCCGCGAGATGTTTTCCGCAGAGGAGCCTACATCTATTGGGCAAACGAGACAGGTAATGCGATTGGACGTGCTAATGCAGACGGCACTTCTCCGAATCCAACCTTTATTACGGGCTGCTCCTCGCCGAATGGCGTATATGCGACAGCAACGCACATTTATTGGACAAACTACGGCTCTACAACGATTGGCAGGGCAAACATTGACGG
This sequence comes from Candidatus Kapaibacterium sp., assembly GCA_025455065.1. Classification (GTDB taxonomy): domain Bacteria; phylum Bacteroidota; class Ignavibacteria; order Kapaibacteriales; family UBA4661; genus PH2015. The sequence continues at coordinate 1,677 of JALONG010000081.1, forward strand.
AACAGGCGTAAATCAATCGTTTTGCAATACAGGACTTTCGCAGCCTGTTGGAATTACGATTGATGAAGTTGCCGGGCAGATATACTGGTCGCGCACAAATTTTAATTCCATCGGCAGAGTGAGTATTGACGGTGTTACGGGCTTGAATGGTTCGTTTATCACGGGACTCACCAGCCCGGGGGGGCTTCTTGCAGATAACGCCAACAACTTCCTTTATTGGACGCAAGCCGGAGTAAGTAATACCATCCAACGCGCTCAACTCTCGACGGGAACAGGCGTTACCACAATAGTTTCGGGGTGTAGCGCACCCGTGGGATTAGCAACCGATGGTTCATTTTTGTATTGGTCGAATCCCGGCACAGGAAATATCGGGCGTTCACTGCTTTCCGGTCTTGGAGCAAATCAAGCGTGGGCGACGGGTTTCGCCAATATTCGTGGTGTTGCAATCGGCACAAATCCTCTTCCCGCGCCGACGATTACCACCTTCGCGCCCGCAGCAGCACAAGCCGGAGCGACAATCACCATAACGGGAAATAATTTCACCGGAACAACACAAGTGCTTATCGGCGGCATTCCTGCTGCATTTTCCGTTGGCTCTGCAACAAGCATCACTGCTACGGTGCCGAATGTTTGCGGAAATGGTGTCATTACGGTGGTTTCGCCGAATGGTACGGGTATATCGGCGGGAAATTTTGTCTTTAATGCTACGTACGTTTTGGGGCAGACAAATTTCACGACAGGTACGCCCGGAACGCTGAACAACAAATTTAATACTCCAAGAGGCTTGGCTATTGATGCTGTGAACAACAAATTGTATGTTGCTGATTGGGCAAATAACCGTGTTTTGCGCTTTAGTTTGCCCATTACGCAAAATTCGCAATTACCGGAGGTTGTCTTTGGTCAGGTCAATTTCACAAGTGGTGCTGCTAATGGTGGTGGTGGCACAAGTGCTACAGGTCTCAGCGGACCTTTCGGAATGAGTGTTGATGCAAGTGGCAATTTGTGGATTCCCGAAGTAAACAATAACCGTGTTTTGATGATCCCTTCTGCGCATATCGCATCAAATGGGGCTTCCGGGACAGTTGTTCTTGGGCAACCCAATTTGACCGCAAATGCGTCGGGGCTTTCCAGTCAAAACATTTTCAATCCGTATTCTGCTCGTCATGACGCGGCAGGAAATATATGGGTTGCGGACATCAGCAATCGTCGTGCGTTGCGTTTTGATGCGCCGCTTAGTACATTCCAAAATGCTTCGATTGCCATCGGTGTTCCGGATTTTCTTACTAATAATTTGGTAGCTCCAAGTGCTGTTAGAACAAGGTTTGTCGCTGATATTGCCATAGTCGGTACAGCCCTTTATATGACTGATTACGACAATCACCGCATTTTGCGTTTTGACGCTCCTTACACAACAGGAATGGCGGCGAGTGTTGTTTTGGGGCAATCCTTAATGACCACGAACATAGCGAATAACCCTTCTTCGCTGCTTGGAGTGAATGCTCCGCATGGTCTTTCAAGCAATGGAACGGATTTGTTTGTTGCCGACCACTTAAATAACCGTGTGCTGGTGTACTTGAATGTTAATAGCAAAACAAGCGGTGCTGCGCCGGACGCGGTTATTGGTCAGCCCAATTTAGCGACGATAACAGCAGCAGTAACACAAGCAAGGATCAGCGATGTTTTGAATGTGTTGATGTCTCCGGCAGGGCAGATGTTTGTCGCTGAACCGTCCAACCACCGTGTTTCGGTCTATGGACCAACATTTACAACCCCCGCGCCGACCGTGACGAGTTTCACACCCACAAGCGCACTTGCTGGGGCAACTGTTACCATTCGAGGAACGAATTTCACCGGAACAACCCAAGTGCAGTTCGGTGGCGTAAATGCTGCTTCCTTTACCATTATCTCTGCAACAGAGATTACGGCGGTGGTTGCGGCTGGCGGCGCAAGCGGAAACGTGAGTGTTACCACACCTGCCGGGACGGGCAATTTTGCAGGCTTTACCTTCCTAACGCCTCCGGTTATCACGACTTTTACACCCGCAACCGGACAAGCCGGAACAAGCATTACCATAAACGGAAATTTCTTTACGGGCGTAACCGATGTGAAAATTGGTAATCAATCCGTTCCATTTACGTTTGTGAGTGCGATGCAAATCACGATTCCGTCCGTACCAGTCTTAGGTGGTGGTGGTTTGATTAGTGTTACAACACCGATTGGAACGGGGTCCAGTGCAACGGGTTTTGGCTTTAATGCAGCGTTTGTCGTCGGTCAGCCGAATTTTACATCAAGTCCGGCATTTGTGACTGCAACAGGGCTAAATTTTCCCGAAGGTGTTGCTGTTGATATTACTCGTGGCAAACTCTATGTCGCTGACCGCAGTAATAATCGGGTTTTGCGCTATGCGTATCCTGTCGTTGCCAATACTCCTTCCGCCCAAATCGTCTTCGGACAACCGAATATGACGAGCGGCGCAACCAATAACGGAGGGCTTTCGGCGAGTAGTTTAAGTAATCCGACGGGCTTGGCGGTGGATGTTGCGACGGGCGATTTGTGGGTTTCCGATGCAGGAAACAACCGCGTGTTGCGCTTTCCGGCAGCACACAGCGTTACGACGAATCAAATAAGCGCAGTGCAGGTTTTGGGGCAGGCAAATTTTACCGCAAACGGTGCTGCTACCTCGCAAAACGGTCTGAATTTCCCCACAGGTCTTGCCTTGGAAACAGGTGGGCGTTTGTGGGTGGGAGATTATTTTAATAACCGTATTATTCGATTTGATAATGCTATATCGCTTGGAAACGGCGCAAACGCAAGTGGTGTGCTTGGTCAAGCAAATTTCACGACTAGTGCCGGAGCGCTCACACAAAGCAGCATCGGCGGTCCCAACGGCGTAACGGTGGACGGAGCAGGAAATCTCTATGTTGCCGATTATTTTTCCAATCGTGTTCTCCGTTTCAACAATGCCGGAGCAAAGCCAAACGGGGCTAATGCGGACGGTGTACTCGGTCAAACCTTGTTTACTACAAATGTCGCGGGAGTGGCAACGATGAATCAGCCCCTTGGTGTCGTCGTCAGCCCTGCGGGAGACCTGTTTGTAAGCGAAGTAGCCAACAACCGTATTCTGGTTTTTAACAATGCTCTTGCAAAAGCAAATGGCGCAAGTCCTGACCGTATTGTGGGGCAGCCGTCCTTCACCACAAACGGTGGCGCAACGACGCAAACAGGCATGAATCAAGGGCGGCATCTGGCTTTTGTTGCGGGTGATAATGTGCTTGTTTCTTCTGAATTTGTCAATAATCGCGTACTGCTCTATGGCAATCCCACACCGCAGCCCGCACCAACACTGACAAGTTTCCTTCCCACAGGCGGCGCGGCAGGAAGTACGATTGTTCTCACAGGAACAAATTTCAATAACGCATCGGTCGTGCAGTTTGGCGGAGTCAATGCTGTGTGGTTCCGCGTGGATTCGCCAACGCAAATTACCGCCGTTGTCGGAGCAGGGGCTTCGGGAAATGTTACCGTAACAACGCCCGGAGGCACAACCAATCTTGGGGGATTCACCTTTGAGTTTGCTCCAAACACCTTCACCGCCGCAACACCAACACCCGGTCTCATCGGCTCTGCCTACACGTACAATTTCGTTGCCAACGGCGTTCCTGCGCCTACTTACGCGGTGCAAAGCGGTACACTTCCCTCAGGTTTGACACTGAGCGCCGCAGGAGTGCTTTCCGGCACGCCCACAGGTGTTGGAGCAGTGTCGGGTTCGATTGTTGTTCGTGCAACAAATTCTCGTGGGGCGTTGGATTGTGCGCCGTTTACCATAACCATCAACGAAGCACCAACGGCATTCAGCGCACAAACACCGCCAATAGGCGTTCCGAGCGTTGCCTACGGACCGTATTCGTTTGTGGCAAACGGTTTTCCTACTCCCACCTACACCGTGCAGACAGGGGGCGCTCTTCCTGCGGGTTTGACCTTGAGCGCCGCAGGAGTGCTTTCGGGAACACCGACGGTGGGCGGTGTCTTTGGACCGTACACCATTCGCGCCACTAATGGCTTCGGCACATTTGATACTGCCCCGTTTATGCTCACAATGGGCGTTGCACCAACGGCGTATTCCGCACAAACGCCGCCATCAGGCGCTGTTGGGCTTTCGTATTCGTATATTTTCACGGCAAACGGTTTACCCGCGCCAACCTATTCCGTGCAGTCCGGAACGCTTCCCGCAGGGCTTACGCTCAACGCCGTAACGGGTGAACTTTCCGGTACTCCTTCCGCTACGGGAACTTTTGGACCAATCGTCATTCGGGCGACCAACATCATGGGAACGTTTGATACAGCGCCATTTTCTATCACCGTCAATGTTGCCCCGTCGGCTTTTACCGCACAAACTCCGCCAAATGGGACGCTTGGAGCGGTGTATAATTATTCCTACGCAGCCAATGGAGCGCCGGCACCGACGTACAGCCTTTTTGCGGGAACAATTCCCCCCGGAGTATTCTTGAATGCTGCAACGGGGCAGCTATTTGGTACACCAACTGCGGCGGGTGTGTTTAGTGGGATTGTCATCCGCGCAAGCAATGTCGCGGGTGCGTTTAACTCGCTTCCAGCCACCATAAGCATTGCCGGAGCGCCAACGGTCTTTAGTGCTGCTCCCGTGAGTGGCGTTGTCGGAACGCCCTACACATTTACGTTTTCGGCAAATGGCTTCCCCTCGCCCACATATTCGCTATTTTCCGGTGTTCTGCCGCCCGGATTAACGCTCAACAGCGGCACAGGCGAACTTTCGGGAACACCGACAATGGCGGGAACATTCGGCGTAACGATTATCCGCGCCAGCAATGGTGCGGGTTCTGTTAATTCCAACAGTTTTTCGATTGTGATTGCCGGAGGACCTTCCTCGCCGACAAGTTTTTCTGCAGCTTCCCCCGCAACAGGCACAAACGGAACACCCTACTCCTACACGTTTGCTGCCAACGGCTTTCCTGCTCCCACTTACAGCATTGCTTCGGGTGCTTTGCCGCCTGGTCTAACGCTCAATGCTGTTACCGGTGAACTGACGGGAACACCAACGGTTACGGGAAGTTTCGGACCAATAACGCTCAACGCAAGCAATGGCTCAGGAACGCTGACTTCTGCACCGTTCAATATCCTCATCAACGGCGCACCAACGGCTTTTTCGGCACAAACGCCCGGAAATGGTGTTGTTGGAACGCCATACACGTACTCGTTTGTGGCAAACGGTCTTCCTGCGCCTACCTACTCGGTACTTTCGGGGACATTGCCCACAGGCTTGACGTTGAACGCATCGGGGCTGCTTTCCGGCACGCCAACGGCTGCGGGGACATTTGGACCGATTGTTGTTCAAGCAAGTAACGGTGCGGGTAGTGTAAATTCGGCGATATTTTCCATAACCATTTCTGCCACCGGAACAGCGCCAACAGCCTTCACGGCGCAATCACCACCAAACGGCATTGTTTCTAACGCTTACGCCTACACCTTTGCTGCCAACGGCTCTCCTGCGCCGACGTTTAGCATCGTGAGCGGGGCGTTTCCGCCGGGATTAACATTGAACACGACAAACGGCTTATTGTCAGGTTTTCCGACTGCTTCGGGCGTGTTCGGTCCTGTTACCTTGTCGGCGGTCAATGGCTTCGGTTCGGTTAATTCTGCTCCTTTCAATATCACGGTTAATGCTGCTCCAACGGCGTTTACTGCGCAGACACCGCCAAGTGGTGCGCTTTCGACGGCATACAGCTATACGTTTGCGGCGAATGGTTTTCCTGCACCCACCTACAGCGTTGTAGGCGGAACATTACCGCCGGGGCTGACGTTAAGCGCCTCCGGTGTACTTTCGGGAACACCTTCCGCCGCAGGAACGTTTTCAGGAATCGTTATTCAAGCGCAAAATGCGTTTGGGAATGTGAACACGGTTTCGGTGAGTATTCCGATTTCCGCTTCGCTGATAGCTCCAACGGCGTACAGCGCTCAAGCGCCGCCGAGTGGGAATTTGGCAACGCCGTATTCATACACAATCATTGCAAACGGCTCTCCAAGCCCGACCTATAGCGTCATTGCGGGAACACTTCCCACAGGATTAACCCTGAACGCGGCTACGGGACTTATTTCCGGCACGCCGACAGCCGCCGGAACATTTGGACCCATTACCATTCAAGCAAGTAACGGTGCGGGTATGCTGAATACAACGCCGTTTTCGATGACGATTAACCAAGCGCCGCCGACGATTACCAATTTTACGCCAACAGGCGCTCCTTCTGGTGCGACTATTACCATTAACGGCACGAATTTAACCGGCGTTACGGGCGTGAGTTTTGGCGGTGTGCCCGCGGCTTCATTTAATCCTGTGTCTGCAACGCAAGTAACGGCGGTCGTTGCAGCAGGCGGGGCGACGGGAAATGTGAATCTGACAACACCGGGCGGAACTGCGGTGCTAGGCGTATTCTCGTTTTTTGCCCCGCCGACAATTACCTCGTTTACACCAATGGTTGCTGCTATCGGCTCGACAATTACAATAACAGGCACAGGGTTCACAGGCGCTACGCAGGTAGATTTCGGCGGTGTTCCTGCTGCATCGTTTAGTGTTGTTTCGCCGACACAGATAACAGCCGTTGTGCCGCTTGGCGCACTGAATATGCCGATTGCCGTAACAACTCCTGCCGGAATAGGCAACAGTGCCGCATCGTTTATGCTTGTTGCTTCAACATCGCAATTTTACTACCAAAGCGGTCCGGCGGATAATCCGGCAAATTGGAACACCCTTCCAAACGGCGGTGGACTCACGGCAATGAATTTCACCAGTGCCGGACATTCGTTTATCGTTTCCAACGCACGAACAGCGCCATTTAGTGCTTCGGCGACGATTGGTGCGGGGGTTACGTTCCAAGTGGAAAATGCTTCCACTTTGAGGATTGCAAACGGGCAAACTTTGGATATTCAAGGTTCGCTCCGCGTCAATAACGGTGGGCGTTTGCAGCTTGTTGGCACGGGCGCTGTTAGTGGTGTGAGTGACGTACAATATCTCGGTTCTCAGGCGCGATTGGAGTATTACGGCGGTGCGAATCGTTTGACGAGTAACCGTGAGTTTCCCGCGATGATGTCCGCTTCAGTAGCGATTGATTCCGGTTCGGTGCGACTTAATGCTTCCAAAACCCTACAAGGCTCATTAACACTTGCTAACGGTGGTGTGCTGAATTTTGGCATGAATAATCGGCTTGCGTTGGAAGGAGAAATTTTTGCAAGCAATGGAAAATTTGGCACTGATGCCACAAACGCAATCAATATCACAGGGACAGGCGCGGTGAATGGTGCGTTGGCATTTGACGGCTTGGGAACAGGCATTGTGGGAACACTACGTTTGCAGAGAAACAATAGAAACGTTGCTCTTTTGGGCAGTTTAGATATTGCTGGTTCGCTGATTTTGAACGGTGGAACGCTGACTGTGCCGAATGGTCAGGCTCTTCGCGTAACAAATGCCGCAGACACCGCAGTACAAGGCGGTTCGCTGACATCGTTTGTGGTGGGAAGCCTTGCGCGGCAGTTACCGGACAACCTTACACCCGCAGACCCGCGAATTTGGTCGTATCCGATTGGAAAAGGAGTGCAGTATCTTCCTGCGGCAATCTTGGGTGTTACAACAGGCACAGTTACGCCGATTGTGGCTCTTGAAGCCTTTAACGGCGCTTCCGGTGGAAGTTCGGGCATTGGTTTGGCTGGTGCGTTGAGCAAAACGGAGTATTGGACGCTGAACGTTGTTTCGGGCGCAATAAGCGGTGCGCAAATCGGCTTGATTCGGCAAAATCTCAATGACAGCACACGAGTTGCCCTTGGCACGACACAATCCGGGACGTACCGCAATGTCGGGGGCGCTTTGGTAACGCTTCCTGCGGGGCAGGGCGTGGTGAGTAGCGGTTTTCCAACAGGCGCGGGGCAGCAGTTTTTTGCGCTTGCCGGAGCGGGAGCGGCTCCGGGCGATACAACGCCGGTGCTTACACCGAAAATTACCCGTTTTTCGCCCGACAGAGGCGGTGCAGAGACAGTTGTAACGGTCATCGGTGAAAATTTAACGGGAATAAATTCCGTTGCTATTGGAACGCTGCCTGTGGGCAGTTTTCGTGTACTTTCTTCGACGGGCATCAGTATCACGGTTGGCAATGTGCGCACAGGACCAATTCAAATCGGCGGACCAAACGGCGGAACGGCTTCCAACAGCGAATTTACCTTCCTCGCCGCTCCGGTGATACAGTCGGTGAATCCTCAGACGGCAGGTCCGGGCGCAACGGTAACTATCACGGGTGAAAATTTGCAGAACGTAACGACGCTGACGTTTGGCGGTATCACCATCACCAATTTTACGGTCAATCCCGACGGCTCAATTTCCTTTGTTGTTCCTCCGGGAGCGGCAAGCGGTTCGACGAACACGCAAATACGGCTCAATACCGATGTCGGCATGGCGCAAGCAACGACGAATGTTGTTTTTGTGCCGGAGCCGAGAATAACGAGTTTTGCTCCCGCGACCGATGTAACTGGAGCAATCGTTACCATTCGCGGTGAAAATTTTGTTGCTGTGCAAAGTGTGCGCTTCGGTACGGAATCTGCGTTTGCTTTGGCGAATTTCACCCGCAACGATTCCACACGGATTGCGGTGATTGTGCCGGAGCGCACATCGCGCATGGCTTCGGAAGTGCCGATTACGATTCAATTCGCAGGCGGGGTACGGGTTTCAACGCCGACAATGTTTGCCTATAAATCGTCTGCTTCCTCGTCAGGGATAAATGGCATGACGAATTTGTCCCAAATAATCGCGGTAACAAATTTTATGGATACGGTTGTCGCCAATGGCGGCGAAGTGCGAGTGCAAGGCTCAAATTTGAACGTTATCACCGATATTTCACTGCGCACCAGCGTCAGCACCGGCAAGGCGGAATACCGCACGTCGTCGTCGGGGCAAATAACGATGCTGCTTCCCAAGCAAAATCTTTTGTCGGGAACGGGCGGTACGGTTTCATCTTCGCCTGTTAGGGTGGTGTTTTTAGCGCCGTTTAATTCGGTTGTGGTGGAACGCGCATTCACGATTGTCAGTTCACCTGAGGTGGTATCCATTGAACCGCGTGATGCCGCAGTTGGGGAAGAAATCGTGATTACAGGCACAAACCTTGATATTATCACGGCTGTAACGATTGGTGGCACAAACGCAAGTTTCCGTTTGGAAGGCAATCCGGTAGGAACGCGCCTGATTGTGCGGATGCCCGGGCGAATTGGCAATGCAACCCAGCCGCTTGCAGGAAGCCTTGTTTTGACCAGCATCGGCGGGCTTCGCACCAATACGGGGCTGATAATTAACCAAAATCTTGCCGGAGGATTACCTTCCATTACGAGTTTCAGCCCTGCTTCCGGTACGGGCGGAGAGGTTATCACCGTCACGGGCGCAAATCTCAGTATTGTCAATATGGTGCGTTTGGGTGATAGCCCTGTTGCGACCTTCAGACTGACATCGCCAACGACATTGCAAATTACTGTTCCTTCGGGTGTGAGCCGCAAAGCCACTGCTCTTATTCGTCTCATCGCCGCAAGTGGAGAAGCCGTTTCGCGTGAACCCTTCCGCTTTACCGAATCCTTAGAAGCAGATTCGTTGCGGGTTGCAGAACTTTTGCGCATGATGCCGGAAGCTACGGCAAGCAATTTGAATTGGAGTGGAACAACCGATATTACGATGTGGCGTGGTGTGGAAATCGTTGGAAACCGCGTCCAAGCTATTCGCCTTGCCAATGCGGGGTTACGAGGTGCTATTCCAAGCGGTCTTTCGGCTTTAACGCAACTCCGTACCCTTGACCTTTTCGGCAATGCTTTGACGGGAACTATTCCGGCAAGTTTTACGAATTTGGCGCTCTTGGAAGAGTTCAATGCAAGTCGCAATCAACTCAGTGGAACGCTTCCGGGTGAGGTTTTATGCGCTTGGCGACGCTTACGCCGATTCGATGTAAGCAGTAATGCCTTCACCGGAGCAATACCAACGTGTGTGCAGCAACTCGAAAACGCTGAAACGCTGAATTTGAGCAATAATCGCTTTATCGGGCAGATTCCGCCGCAGTTCGGAGCAATGCCGAATTTGAGGGAGCTGCGCCTCAACAATAACCAACTTTCGGGACGATTGCCGCGTGAATTTGGCGGAAACACGACGAGAACTGCACTCACGCAAACAAGTAAAAACGCCGCTTCGCTGACACAAGCACAAACGCTGCAAAACCTTGACATTAGCAACAACCAAATCGAAGGCAGCATTCCGCCCGAATGGGCTGCGATGACAAATATGCGCGAACTGAATCTGAGTAATAACAGCCTTTCGGGGGAAGTGCCGCGTGGGCTTGGTACTTGGACTTCGCTTGTGGTCTTGCGTCTGGGGAATAACCGCTTTGCGGGAGAACTTCCAAGCGGCGTGCAGTGGAACAATATGCAAGAAGTCAGCTTGGAAAATAATTTCTTCCGAGGCGCTTTACCCTTAGAACTCTCGCAAGCAAGTCGTTTGCGCGTCATTCGTGCGCAAAACAACCGTTTTACCGCGCTGCCGAATTTAACGAGAACGTTTGTGGATACGCTCATCGTTGATGGGAATATGCTGGAATTTGGCAGTTTGGAACAAGCGGCAAAACTTGCCCGACCGATTCGTGTGTTTCAATATCTCCCGCAAATGCGCGGAGATTCGCCGCGTGATACGGTCTTAGAGCGTGGCGGAGTGCTGGTCTTGCCTTCGGGAATTGGCGGTGAAAGCACGGTCTATCAGTGGTTCAAAGATTCCAATGCCGTGCGTGGTAATGCCGGGAGGCAGTCGGTCTTCCGTGTGGACAGCGCAACACGCTTCACAAGCGGGGTGTATTTCTGCCGTGCGACAAATCCGCACGTACCAAATCTCACACTCGTAACAGCGCCCGTTACGGTTTCTGTGGCAACGGTGGATATGGTTTTGGGTACGCCGGAGCCGATTACGCCTGCTTCGGGAGCAATTAACGTCAGCCCGAATTTAACGCTGCGATGGACAAAAATTGAAGGCGCGACAGATTACGAAATTCAGTGGTGGAAATTGGATAACCGTGTGGCGGTGAACGTCCGCACAGACACCGTTGCGCAGCCGGAAACAGGCGAACCTACCTACGTTTTACGCGGTTTGGAGCGCGGTGCGGAATTTGAGTGGCGAGCCAGAGCGCTTATTCGCACCGACAGAGGAGCGGTTTCGGAAAGCGGTAATGCTATGCGTCCGGCGTATTTCAAGGTTGTTGTGCCGGGTGTGGACTTAGCATTCAGCACTGTGGATGCAGGGAAATCAACGATTGCCGACAACCGCGATGTTCCGGGCGGCGTTCTCATCAACGTGAGCGGTGCGCCACTCACGATTTTGCAGGACGGTATTGCCGTGATTTCACGTGATAGTTCGTTCCGCATCAAAACGGAACAAGTAGCGGGAATTGTGAAAGATACCACTTTGCAACCCAATGGCGAGCTTGCACTCGGCATTGAATTTACGCCCGCAGAGGCAGAGCCCACCTTGGCTTCCTTGCAAGTCCGTTACCGCGACAACGGCGGCACAAACCGCACCATTACGTTTAACGATGCGCTTCGAGGGCGCGGAAGCGCCTTAGCGATTCGTCCGGTGGATTTTGACACGGTGCGTGTCGGGCGAGAAAGAAAAGAGTATGTGGAGGTAATCAATCGGAGTAAAATTCACACGATGCAAATACAAGCAGTGCAGATTTTGGCTGTACGAGGAGCTCCATTAGAAAATTCATTTAGCCTATTAGATGCAACAGATTTGCAGATTCCACCGAGTTCGTCAAGATTTGTGTTTATTCGTTGCATTCCAACCCAAGAAGGGGTACGCCGTGCAGGTATTCGTGTTATAGCAGTCAGTACAAAAGACACGAGTGTTTCCGATATTTCCTTCACAAGCATAACCGCTTTTGCACGTCTGCCAAAGCCTGATGATGCGGCGGTGTCGCTGAAAGTCCGCGCTGTTCCCGATACGGCTGTGCCGGGTTCGCTGGTGCGATTGAATGTGTTTATTGAAGAAGCAACGGACGAAAAACTCCGCAGCGTCTTTAATGCGTCGCAGCCGATAATTGCAGGAAGGGTGCAATTCAGCAGGCAAGTTTTGTCGCTTGCGAACACGTCCGGTGGCGCACGTGCCGTGCCTGACCCGACTGGTGCTGATAAAGCCAGTGTAATTTTCAACACAAATTGGGAAGGGCGAAACGCCGTTATTGCCAGCTTTGAAGTCCGCGCTGTGGCAGGGAACAAAACCACGACCCAACTCAACTTAGCAGGAGTAACGTGGGGAACAACCGCTACTGCGCGGTTGCCGTGGGAACGAAAAGTTTTCGTGGAAGAATCGCCAGACACGACGCTTTTCCGCTACACGAACCGCGTTTCTGTGGCAGGCGGAAAACGGCTCATTAGCTCAACGTCAGGTACAATAAGGCTTTCAGCGATTGCGCCTAATCCGGTGAAAGAGTTATTTGAAGTGACCTACACGCTGCCCGAAAGCGGCTTTATTACCATGTCGCTCATTGATTCTCGCGGCAACGAAGTACAAACGCTCCTCAGCGAGGTACAAAGCGCCGGAAAGCACACCGCAAGTTTCAAAGTGGGATGGCTTGCAACAGGTTCGTATTTGCTGAAAGTGCAGTCGGAAAAAGAGATGGTTACAGGACGATTGGACATAATACGATAGTGGTACAAGCAGCATCGAAAGGCTCTTCTTTGGTAGGAAGAGCCTTTTTTACTGGTCGAATTTCGTGGGTTCTAAATGATTTCAGTTGGAAACGAAAACTGTATTGGAATATCACAAGAATCAAGTAACAATGCGGCTTTAGCCCATTGTATTTCTCTCGGAGCGG
>JALONG010000082.1 GCA_025455065.1 Candidatus Kapaibacterium sp.
CTACAAATCACTGATTTTGAAAATCTTAATCCGCGAGAACAAAGTCGAATTCGCCAAAGATACAGTTCGCGCAAAATTGACGATTTATTAATGTCCGGCATACTTCAATGTGTTGTGCAAGATTTCAAAATATCTCAAGAAGGCATAGTTTCGGAAGAGCCTTTTGAAACCATTGCTGTACATAATATTTCAGACGAAGGCTATATGACTGCACGAGGGCGTTTGGGTTCAGGTAATGGCAATGTTCTTACGGCAAGGCGTTATGATGCAGGAATGAGCAAAAAACTTCACCCACTTATCGTTGAAAAATCTATTCAAAGTATTGTTTCGGTTCTCTCGCAAGTTGATGATAAAATTGTCGGCATCCAGTTAGGATTAAATGATAGTGTTTTATTTGACATTGGTCTTCCTCGCCTTGTACCTCTGCACGTTATGGGCGATGGTATGCGGCAAACGTTATCAATTCTTGCCACGATTGCAACATCAAGGAACGAAATAGTTTTTATTGACGAGATTGATAATGGTTTACATTATTCGACTCTCTCAATACTGTGGGAAGCAATTCTCAAAGCCGCCAAAGAATTCAACGTCCAAATCTTCGCCACAACGCATTCCTACGAGTGTTTAGCGGCATTGGCAAGGGTGCAGGAAGCGAATTTGTTTGGTGAAGATATTGTGCGCGTCTTTCGTTTGGAGCGTGATGGCGAGGAGCATAGAGCGGTGAAGATTGATGGGGAAGATTTGAGAATTATGATTGGAAATAACTGGGAGTTACGATAATGCCGCAGTTACCTCTTCAACAGCTAGGAAATAATGAGAACCTCACCTCGTCAAAACTGCTTTTGGTTGAAGGTAAAGATGAGGCGGGATTTTGTAAGGCGTTTCTGACAACGTTGGCTATCGGGGATGTCCAGATTATTGATGTTGGCGGTCGTTTCAAATTCTCAGACAATATTCAACGGTTATTGAAACGTCCCAACTTCAACACCGTGCAAATGCTCGGCATTCTCCGCGATGCAGAAGATAAGCCAGCCGAAAACACCTTCGCTAGCGTCTGTTCGGATTTGAAGCGTGTTGGCTTGCCCCAACCGCAAGCATTGACGCGCTTTTCCGATACCAAGCCAAGCGTTGGTGTGTTTGTCATGCCAGACAACCGCCACGCAGGAATGTTGGAAGATTTGTGCTTGGAATCGCTTGCAAATACGGATGGAATCACGCATACAGACGATTTCTTCACAAAAGCAAGCATTACGGAATCGGCAAAGGATTTCTCAAAACGCCGCATTCAAGCATGGCTTTCGATTGCGCACAGCGAAGAATACCTCCAACGCGAGGTAGGAAGAGCCGCCGAAGCGGGTTTCTGGAACTTCGACCACCCCTGCTTCACAGAATTGAAAGCATTCTTGGAGCAGTTTAGTAAACTATCGCCAGCAAGAGCATGACACCTGAAGAACTTCTTGATATCATCGAACTTGGCGAAAGCAGCCACGTTCAATTCAAAGAGCGCCTGACCGATGCACACGCTCTGAGCCAAGAATTTGCGGCGTTTGCTAACGGCAAGGGCGGGCGCGTGATTGTGGGCGTGAACGACAAAACCGGTGCGCTTTCGGGTCTCACCTTTGCGCTCATCCGCGAGTACAACGAAATTGCCGCACACGCCGCAACGAACAATCTTCTGCCGCCGATTGCGATTGAAACTGAACAGGTGCGGATTGGTGATGAAATACTCATGGTGATTACCGTTCCGCAAGGATCGAACAAGCCCTACAAAGACAAGAATGGCACAATGTGGATGAAAATTGCCGCCGACAAACGCCGCATTACCGCTAACGAAGAAATAGCGCGGCTTTTGCAGGATAGCGGTACGCTCTATGCTGATGAAATGGTCGTTTTGGGCAGTTCTATTACCGAAATTATCCCAGAAGAGGCGAATCGCTGGTGCGAAAAACGATACGAAGGTACATGGGAAACACTCAACAAGGCGATTGAAGAGGCTTTGGGAGAAGCACATTTGGTGAAGGGCGAGGCATTAACGCTCGCGGGGCTTGTGCTTCTTGGAAAGTATCCACAAAAGTATCGCCCTGAGTGTTCGATAAAATGCCTTGCTTTGCCCGGCATGACGCTCATAGCCGATACATTTCTGGATAGTGAGCCATCGCTCTACGGCAACTACTCAGAAGTATTTAGCCGTGCAATGTCGTTTTTTGAGCGGAATTTGCGGAAGATACCGGCTGGAACGGGCTTTAATGCTCAATCTCAGTGGGAAATTCCTGCTCAGGCGTTACAAGAACTCGTTGTCAATGCGCTTGTTCATCGAAATTATTTTATTCGGTCTGAAGTGAGAATTGCAATTTTCACTGACCGCATAGAAATCATCAGCCCCGGAACGCTCCCCAACTCGCTAACAATAGAAAGCATCAAAGCTGGCACAGCAATTCCTCGCAATCCGATTTTGCAGCAAAACGCACAATACCTTCTGCCCTACAAAGGCTGGGGAACAGGCATCAGGCGGGCATTGGAGTTTTATCCGCATATAGATTTTATCAACGACACCGAACGGCAATTATTTACCGCAATTATTCGCAGGAACGTATCATAACGATTTATTCACTGTTTTTCTCGAAGCGCTATGGCAAAGGCAACAACAAACAGCGTTTATCAACTCAAGATAACGCTCAAAAACTCAAAGCCACCGATTTGGCGACGTATTGAAATCGCAAGCAATACGAAACTGGACAAAGCAGCACTCATTATTTTGGAAGCAATGGGCTGGTATAATTCTCATTTGCACCAATTTATCGTGGGGCATACCTATTACTCCATGCCGGATCCGGACGATATAATGGATTCGTTGGATGAGCGCAAATACACACTCGCACAGATTTTGCCGAAGGAAAAAGCGAAATGCGTGTTTGAGTATGATTTTGGCGATGGCTGGGAGCATGAACTTTTGCTAGAAAAAATTCTTGAGCCGGAGCCAAAAACCAAGTATCCGCGCTGCACGGCTGGCAAAATGGCATGTCCGCCGGAGGATTGTGGTGGCGTGTGGGGATATATGAATCTCATTGAAATTCTCAAAGACCCCGAACACGAAGAGCATGATACCTACGTGGAATGGCTTGGTTTGGAGAGCGGCGAGGATTTTGACCCGAAAGAATTTAGTCTGGAAGAAGTCAATGAGCGCTTGCACTAGGGAATAAATATGGAAGCAACACCGCATAAAAACACGCTTATTGGGATGGTTCTGCGTCTGCAAGACCTCCGTACCGCACGAGAGAAGGGCTGGTATCGTATCCCAGTCAAAAGTGCGCCGGAAGTCGTAAAATCTGGTGCGCTGACAACACTTGCACTGTATCAGACCAAAGCGTTTGAGGGCGAAAAATATTCCGTGCGCTGGTGGGGCGCGGTGAGCGGTATTTCCAAAGCAAGACGTATTGAGCTACTGCCCGCAGAACCTGCCCATCCACGCGCCAACGAGGAATATTTCGTTATTTCCATGTCCGCAATGCAGCAGTTTTCACAGCCGATTCTGAGCCGTATTCCGCGCCGCAATCCGTTTATTACCACGACGCAAGAACGGCTTTTTGCCGCACGAGATTACAACGATCTTTTCTACGGTTCGCCGCTTGAAGAGGAGTTGTGGTCGGCTCTTCAGAAGGAAGGAATCCCGGTGCAGCGCGAACTCATGGTGTCGAAAACAGTGGCAAAGAAGAAACAACATTTTTACCTTGATTTCGCGCTCTTTTGCAAAGATGTGAATGTGGCGATAGAATGCGACGGCGACACCTATCACGATGCGCCGGAACACGTTCATTACGACAAAGACCGCGATGTGAACATCCAAAATATGCGCTGGGTGGTCTATCGCTTCACGACGGATAAAATTATGAACCATCTCGCCGAAACGGTGCAGCACATCAAGCAAGCCGTGAAGCAGTACGGCGGCGTTGTGGATGCACTGAATCCGTCGAAAATTGAGTATTTTTTGGGCGGATGAGGGTTTGGTGCAGATGACGATATTTGGATAAAACTTTATGAGCAAATACGACAAACTTTTTCTTCATGTTTTGCGAGGAAACGCAGACGCTGGCGTTGAATTTGAGGACATCCGCAAACTCTTGCTGTGGTTAGGTTTTGAAGAACGGGTACGCGGCAGTCATCATATTTTTCGGAAAGAGGGCGTAGTGGAAAAAATCAACCTTCAGCGTGATGGCAAGCACGCAAAACCGTACCAAGTGCGTCAAGTACGCACGATGATTATCAACAATAATCTTGGAGGCGACGATGACCGAAATGAACAACAAGTATGAAATTATCCTTTATTGGAGCGATACAGACGGTTTGTATATCGCCGAAGTACCAGAACTTGCGGGCTGCATGGCACACGGCGCAAGCGACAGCGAAGCACTCACAAATGTTCGAGAGGCGATTGCGCTGTGGATAGCAACAGCGCATGAGTTTGGCGATGCGGTTCCCGCGCCCAAAGGACGACGGCTTTTGTATGCCTGAAGATTGCTTAACTGCTGTGGTTTGCAGCAGCGATTCTTGCGGATTTGAATACACCACCACCGAAATCAAAAGGATTAACACAACCATGACCACACTCACCTATCCCCACATCAGCGAAGAAGGCATTTTGGAAGGTACAACCATGCGGGTTACCGACCTTGTCGCACAAAAGTTAGCGTGGGGCTGGAGTGCAGAAGAGCTGCATTTCCAGCACCCGCATATCACCCTTGGAGCGGTGTACTCTGCGTTGGCGTATTATGCCGACCATGAAGAGGAAATCAATACTCAGATAGCAACAGCGATGGAAATTGCTCAGGAGCTTCGACGCAATGCCCCGCCGTCTCGTTTTGTAGAACGTCTGAAACGTGAAGGGCGTTGGAAAGAATGATTGAGCAGTTACGACTCTATATGGATGTCCAGAACCTCATTTTTGAATGGAGCGACCAGCACAAAGAGGAATTGCGGCAAAATTGGCTTTTGGCACGTGATCACAAAGCATTAACTACGATTGACCCATTGGAGTAAGTATGTTCCTTCATATCACCTCTGTTCGTCTTTGCGGTGAGTACGTCATCGAATGTACCTTCAATACAAACGAAACATTGCGCGTTAATTTGCAGAACGAACTCTACGGCGAAGTATTCACGCCTCTTTTAGACAAACAACGCTTTGCCGAAGCCCGCATCAATCCCGATACAAAGACCGTAGAATGGGACAACGGTGCGGATTTCGCGCCGGAATTTTTATACGAATTAGCACAAGAACAATCATCATTTCAGGAAACTACAATATGACCACCACACTCCAACACCCGCTCCAATCCTTGCTCCGCAAACGGATACTTTCTTAAAACTGCCTCTTTATGAAACTAACACCGACAATAGAAAAATCTACACTTCTGACATTTTTTCGCAACAGAGCGGATGAGTCATTAGAAGAAATTGCGCGTGAACTGGGAATAACGCAGTACCGTGAACAAAGTGCTGCACTCAATCAATCAATGGCTAAAACTGAACATGGCTTGACAGCAACATTAAAACAAACAGCAGGCGAACAACAATGGTCTCGGCAAGACTTGCTTTCTGTAATGTTATTGATTCAATACACGAAAAATGTGGTAATGCTTGAGCGGCGGAACGAGATTTGGCAGTATGATTATATGTCGTTTTCACGTCGTATCGGCGAGATTTGGGAGCCATTTTGCAAACTCTGTTTTGAATGCCCGCTTGAGCCAATCACTCTTTTTGTCCCACCGTTATTTGCTGATGTCAAAAAGCTACTTTCCCAAGAAGTGCGGGTATATATTGAATCTCTCCCGCTACAAGCCGCAGAAAAACAAGAGCTTCTACTATATTATGATAAAGTGTGGCTTTTAGTAACTTCCGGCGATATAAAACTAGAGTTGGATTTGCATTTTGAGTCTAATGCTATACGGTACAACGTAGATTTCAAAAGCGGATTTGGCTCGAATGAGAAGGGTAACACGAATCGTTTATTGTTGGTAGCGGCGATATATCGCAATCTCTTGTCAAACTATCGTTGCTTACTCTTTGTGCGCTCTGCTGAACATACGAATAATCATTATTTCCAGACATTGAAACATTCGGGGCTATGGGAAGCATATTGCGGCAATGAGACCTGTCAAGCTATTGCCGAGTATTCGGGTTTTGATATACGCCGATGGATTGATACAAATGTTGCATGGTTCGATGATTTTAGCCCTGCAATGACGGACTTTCTCCGCCAGCATTCTCTCACTGAATATCTTGTTTGGTGAGAACTATGCAAACACTTCATTCTACCCCAACCTCAATAGCCCAAGTGCTACCACAAAAGCACTTGCAGTCGTACTATACGACATCGCTGCCGATTGTACAATACATGGCTTCTATGCTGGATGTTCAGCCGGATATGCGTATTCTTGAGCCAAGTGCAGGCAAAGGTGCGCTTATTGACGCGATCGTAGAGCGATACACCGATACTCATTTTCAGATTGATGCTTTCGATATTGACCACGAAGCAGTTGCTTATCTTCAAGAACGTTATTGTGAAAACGCTCAGATTACTATTGCCAAACGGGATGTTCTTATTGATACCGAGCTTCATTGGTATGCCTCGACGAACGGCGTGTACGATAGAATCATAGCAAATCCGCCGTTTGGTGCATGGCAATCACCAGAACGACGAAAGCACTTAAAGAATTTATTTTCTGATTTCTATGTCAAAGAAACGTATTCGCTTTTTCTGATTCTTGCACTTCGACTACTACGCGAGTCTGGGAAAATGGTATTCATCGTCCCCGATACTTTTTTGAGTCTGACTATGCACACTGCTCTACGCGCCGCTTTGCTCAAAGAAAGTAGAATTATCGAAATCGTTCTTTTTCCTTCATCATTTTTCCCAAGTATTTCCTTTGGGTATGCTAATTTGTGTATCATTACCGCAGAAAAATGTAACGATAAACAAGCCTGTTTATCAAACTCAATGCATATTATTCAAGGCTTGCATTCCGTGCAAGATTTATCTACCTTAGCAAAGGCAGACCGCCTATATCCTCAGCACATTATGAAGTTGGAGGCTACGCAACAAGAATTTTATGATACAAAAGGGCATCGTTTTTTTTGCACCCAAGATGTTAAAGTTTATCAATACTTTCAATCTTCGCGGCAAATGCTCGTGAGTGATGTTGCCGACTGCGTTACGGGCTTTTACTCCGGCAATGACAAACTCTTTCTGCGCCGGAGTTCTGAAAACCCAAAAGGAAATCGCTACGATATTCTGGAAAAAGAAATGATTGTCGGTGAAGAAGAACAGAAGCAAGAATTGGAACGATATGGAAGCCTCTTGAACGGGTTTGCAGGAGAAAGGCGTTTTTTGCCTTTTGTTAAAGGTGGAAATATGCGTTATCACAAACCTGATTGGTGGTTTATGAATTGGAGTAAAGAAGCAGTAACAGAATATCGAATAAGCAAAAAATCACGATTACAAAATACCTCATATTATTTTCGTGAAGGAATTGCTGTACCAATGGTTTCGTCATCATCAATTACGGCATCTCTCTTACGGAAACGTCTGTTTGATCAATCTATCGTTGGTGTTTTTTTACGTGATAGTAATTCGGAAATGCTCATGTATCTTTTAGCTTTTTTTAATTCCCCTGTTTGTAACACCTTAATTCGCAGTGTAAATCGCACCGCCAATAATTCTGCAAATTATATTAAACAAATACCTCTCATCATTCCATCTGATACCGTTCTTTCTGATATTGCTGCTACGGTGCAAGACATTATTGATGAAATCTCAACGTCTGGTAACTATAACCAAGCCAAAGAAAATCATATCCATCGCTATATTAGCGAACTGTACGACATCTAAATTTTGATAATTTTCATTCCAATCCCATGACCACCACACTCCAACACCCGCTCCAATCCTTGCTCCGCGACCGCATCCTCATTCTCGACGGCGCAATGGGAACCATGATTCAACGCCACCAACTCGAAGAAAAAGACTTCCGAGGTGAGCGGTTTCAAGACCACAAGCACGATTTGAAGGGCAATAACGACCTGCTTTGCCTCACACAGCCCGCAATCATCAAAGGTATTCACAAACAATACCTCGAAGCGGGCGCGGACATTATCGAAACCAACACGTTCAATTCCACCTCGCTTTCGCAGGAAGATTACCAAACGCAACATCTCGCCTACGAACTGAACGTAGCCGCAGCGCGTCTGGCAAAAGAGGCCTGCGATGAATACACCGCCCAAAATCCCGCAAAACCTCGCTTTGTGGCAGGTGCAATCGGACCACTCAGCAAAACGCTCTCGCTCTCGCCCGATGTGAACGACCCCGGATTCCGCGCCACCACGTGGGATGAAGTCGTGAAGGCATACACCGAGCAAGTGCGCGGTCTGGTGGACGGCGGCGTGGACGTCATTCTCGTTGAAACCATTTTCGATACGCTGAACTGCAAAGCCGCTATTTTCGCCATTGCGGAGTTTTTCCAATCTGGCGGCAAGCAGCTTCCCGTCATGATTTCCGGCACTATCACCGATTTAAGCGGTCGCACACTTTCGGGGCAAACCACCGAAGCATTCTGGAATTCCGTGCATCACGCACCAAATCTCATTTCCGTTGGATTGAACTGTGCGCTTGGTCCCGACCTCATGCGTCCTTACATTGAGGAAATGAGCCGTGTTTCGACCGTTTTTGTGAGTTCGTATTCCAATGCGGGTTTGCCAAATGCGATGGGCGGCTACGATGAAACGCCTGCAACAATGGGGAAATTCGCGGAAGACTTTGCTGCATCGGGCTTTGTGAACGTGTTGGGTGGTTGCTGCGGCACAACGCCCGACCACATTCGTGCTATTGCCGAAGCAGTGAAAAATTTACCGCCACGCAAACCGTCTGTGCGCCCAGCACTCATGCGCCTTTCAGGACTTGAGCCGTTTGAGATAAACGCTCAAACGAACTTCGTGAATGTCGGCGAGCGAACCAACGTTACAGGTTCAGCAAAATTTGCCAAACTCATCCGTGAGGAGAAATACGAAGAAGCACTCGATATCGCCAAAGGGCAGGTGGAGAGCGGCGCACAGGTGATTGACGTGAACATGGACGAAGGGATGTTGGATTCCGAAGCCGTCATGGTGAAGTTTCTCAACCTCATTGCAAGCGAACCCGACATTGCCAAAGTGCCAATCATGATTGATTCCTCGAAGTGGAGTGTGATTGAAGCGGGCTTGAAATGTGTGCAGGGCAAAAGCATCGTCAATTCGATTTCGCTCAAAGAAGGCGAAGAAAAATTCAAGGAATATGCCCGCAAAGTGCGTCAATACGGCGCAGCAACGATTGTGATGGCATTCGACGAAAAGGGGCAAGCGGACAATTTCGAGCGGCGCATTGAAATTTGCGAACGCGCCTACCGCATTTTGACGCAAGAAGTGGGCTTCCCTGCGGAAGACATCATTTTCGACCCGAATATTCTCACCGTCGCAACGGGCATCGAAGAACACAACAATTACGCCGTTGATTTCATCCGTGCGACGCATTGGATTAAACAACATCTGCCCGGAGCGAAGGTTTCAGGCGGTGTGTCGAACATTTCCTTTTCGTTTCGCGGCAACGAACCCGTGCGCCGTGCGATGCACACTGCCTTTCTCTATCACGCCATCAAAGCCGGAATGGACATGGGCATCGTAAACGCGGGGCAGATAGACGTGTACGACGAAATCCCGAAAGAACTCTTGGAACTTTGCGAAGATGTGCTGCTGAACCGCCGCGACGACGCAACCGAGCGTTTGGTGGACTACGCAGAGCGCATCAAAGCTGAAGGTGGCGGAAAAGCGGTGGACAAAGGAGATGCTGCATGGCGCAGCGAACCCGTCGCCGCACGGCTTAAACACGCGCTTATCAAGGGCATCACGGAGTTTATTGACGAGGACACCGAAGAAGCGCGTCAGAACTACGCCAAACCGCTTGAGGTCATCGAAGGACCGCTTATGGAGGGCATGAACGTCGTAGGCGACCTTTTTGGCGAGGGCAAAATGTTCCTGCCGCAGGTGGTGAAATCTGCCCGCGTGATGAAAAAAGCCGTTGCGTATTTGATGCCGTTTATGGAAGAAGAGAAGCGTTTAAGCGGCTCCGAAGCAAAAAACAATGGCAAAATCCTCATGGCGACGGTCAAAGGCGACGTTCACGACATTGGCAAAAACATCGTCGGCGTGGTGCTTGGCTGCAATAATTACGAAGTAATTGACTTGGGCGTGATGGTGGCGGCAGATAAAATTCTGGACGCTGCAATCAGAGAAAACGTTGATATTATCGGGCTTTCGGGGCTTATTACGCCGAGTTTGGACGAGATGGTACACGTCGCCAAAGAGATGCAGCGTCGCGGAATGAAGCAACCGCTCCTCATTGGCGGTGCAACAACATCGCGGACGCACACAGCGGTGAAAATTGCGCAAAATTATTCTGGAACGGTTGTTCACGTTCTGGACGCAAGCCGCGCTGTACCTGTTGCGGGAAGCCTTATCAATCCTGAAACAAAGGAAAAATTCAACGCCGATGTAAAAGCAGAATACGAAAAAATCCGCATGGATTATGCCTCACGGCAATCCGATAAAACCTTGCTTCCGATAGCGGCGGCACGGCGGAATAAGCTCAATCTTTGGAATGGTGCGGTGAAGAAGATGGAGGCGGTGTAATGGCTATACCTGTGCTTTTTGAAATTACTTTACCCTTGTTGCAACATCTTTCTGATGCAAAAATTCATTCTGTCGGTGATGTCATTGATAGCTTATCAAGCCATTTTGCCCTAACGCAAGACGAATGCGAACAACGTTTGCCAAGTGGAACTCAAGGCGTATTTGAAAACCGTGTTCGGTGGGCGCGAGTAGATTTGAAGATGGCTGGACTGATTGATGCTCCCGCACGTGGTATGCTCCAAATTACTGATCGGGGGAAGCAGGTTGTTCAGGAAGCACCGCAAAAAATTGATCGCAGGTTTTTGATGCAATTTCCAGAGTATAGCACTGCTCGAAAACGAAGCATACCAACAGAATCAGTACAAATCGCAAGTGGAGAGAAGGTAGGAATTGAGGCTATTCAATCTCCTGATGAATTATTCGACCGTGCATATCAAGAAATTCGCTCTTCATTGAAAGTAACAATCAAAGAGCGGATTCTTCACCTCTCCCCTTCTCGCTTTGAACGCTTGGTTGTTGAATTACTCGTAAAAATGGGCTACGGCGGTGCATTGCCTGACGCAGGAAGCATGACAAAACTAAGCGGCGATGAAGGTATTGACGGCATTATCAAGGAGGATAAACTCGGTTTAGATATGATTTATCTGCAAGCAAAACGCTGGAAAGATGCGACGGTCGGCAGACCTGAAATACAGAAATTCGTGGGTGCCTTGGCAGGTCAAAAAGCGCAGAAAGGCGTTTTTATCACAACCTCAGCCTTTTCCAAAGAAGCACGAGAATATGCCACGAATCTCCAACAAAAAGTGGTTTTGATTGACGGCGAACAGCTAGCTGAACTCATGATTGAATACAATCTCGGTGTTTCCATCGCCCAGACCTACCATATCAAGCGCGTTGATAACGATTATTTCGATGAAAACATTGATTAACTAAAGCACGAGGAAACACTATGACCGCCACCCTCACAGCCGTCTATGAACGGCACGACGACTGGTATATCGGCTATGTCGAAGAACTTCCGGGAGTAAATATCCAAGAGGCAACCCTCGAAGAAACCTGCGAGAGCTTGCGCGAAGCGGTGCAACTGATTATTGAAAGTAACCGTTTTTTAGTCTCTCAAAAAATATGAAAAACCTCCCTCTCCCGCGCCTCGACGAGCAATCCGAACTCCGCGACCGCCTCTTACCGCTCTGCCGCTTACGTTCAGGCGAGATGTGGACGGATGGCGTTCACGCTGTCGGCTGCATGGATGCGGCGAATTCGGAACACGTGAACAAGCTCACAGGCGGCATAAAATCTACGCTTGCCGTTCACGACCCGCCGTATAATCTTGTTGCCTTTGAAGAACGCTCCGTGCAAGAGTTTGTGCGCTGGTGCAAAGCATGGGTGGACAATAGCAACGACGCGCTTTCCAGCAATGCTGCGCTGTATCTTTGGCTTGGTGCTGACCAAAACAATCACTATCAGCCCTTGCCCGATGTGATGCTGATGATGCGTGAAAGCGGCTTTGCATCTCGTAGTTTGCTCACTATGCGTAATCAGCGTGGTTACGGCACACAGAAAAACTGGATGGCGGTGCGCCAAGAACTTCTTTACTACATCAAGGGCAATCCGCAATTTAACATCGAGGCTGAATACACCGATATTCCCAAGATTCTACGAGGGTATTACAAAGAAGTCGGCGGCGAAAAAACAGAAAATATGGAGCGGAGTAAGTCCGAAAACATACGCGCTGGCAATGTTTGGGTGGATGTGCAGCAAGTCTTTTACCGCATGGAAGAAAACGTCAATGGCTGCTATGCTCAAAAACCGCTCAAAAGTATTGAACGTATTATCCGGGCAAGTTCTTCGCGGGGTGATGCGGTGCTGGATTTTTTTGCCCATTCCGGCACAACGCTGATAGCCGCAGAAATGCTTGGTCGGCGGTGCTTCACGATGGATATTGACCCGATATTTTGCGAGATTACCATTCGCCGCTTGGAGCGGTACCGTGCCACAGGAAAAGCGGGGTGGCAAAATGGTAATCCCTTTGAGCAAGAGATTATGAGTGATAGTACATTACAAGAATTAGCAAACATTCACCAACCGACGGAAACGGCTCAGGAAGCATTGTTTTAAGCCAATCCGAAAAAATACTATGGAAGAACTCGAACAACAATTACAGGATTTAATTGACCGTTTGCACAATGCCAAAGCCTTCCGCGAGGAGTTGGAATCATTGGTATCGGTATATCCGTTCAGTGAATACGAATACATTATTTCGCACCTTTTAGCGGCAGAGGTGTTTACGTTGGATGAGTATTACGACCTTCGGAACAGCTATATTGAGCGGAATTTATATCTTCCACTTTTTGAGATTACTGCACCTCGAACCTTCGGTAAAGTCTGGGCGCAAGGACATTTGAAAGACCATGTTCCAGCACTACTCAAGCCAAGTAAAAAACTTGATGCCGAATACTCTGGGCAGTACGATTTTTTCTTGCCGCCAGATATTCGCATTGAAGTTAAAGCCTCACGAGCAGTGGAATTTCAGCGCGATGCACCTTTGCCGCAAAAGGCTCTTGCTTCCACGTCGAAAAAGCAATTTGATATGAATTTTCAGCAAATCAAACCCGCCTGTTGTGAGGTATTTGTGTGGATAGCTGTTTGGCGAGATGTTATTCAGTATTGGGTACTGGCTTCGCACGAAGTGGCAGAAAGTCCGTATTTCTCCGCAGGACAGCACCGGGGCAACGTTGGCGAAGGGCAATTACACCTAAATCGTGAAAATATCGAACATTTCAAGAAGTTTCTCACTCCGCCGAACAACCTCGAAAAAACTATTGTTAAAGCGGCACAACGAGAAAGGAAGAGCAAATGACCGACACCCTCACCACCGTCTATGAACGGCACGACGACTGGTTCATCGGCTATGTCGAAGAAATTCCGGGCGTAAATATCCAAGAACTAACCCTCGAAGAAGTCCGCGAGAGCTTGCGAGAGTCGGTGCAACTTATTATTGAAAGTAACCAGCTTTTGTTGCAATGAGCGCAGGACGCACCATCAACACTGGCAGCCAGCATTGGGGAACACCGCGCAAATACGTCAATGCTGTCCGTGAAATGTTTCGCGGCACGATTGACCTTGACCCCTGTTCTAATCAGTATTCCATCGTCGGCGCACGAGTTGAACTTGCTTTGCCCAAGCATGACGGCTTGAAAGAAGAGTGGAATTACCCTCGCATTTACGTCAATCCGCTTGTGCGGCATTGACAAACAGCGAGGCACAACCATAAAGAACTGGCTGGCAAAATGCGCTCATGCCCATTCCACCTATGATTCAGAGGTGTTGGCACTCGTTCCGATTGCCGCAAATACAAGCCATTGGAAGCAGTATGTGTTTACCAAAGCGCGTGGTATCTGCTTTCTTTACGATACACGCCTTCGATTTCTCGAAAATGGCTTGGACACTGGCAAAGGCGCACCGATGGCGTGTGCAATGGTGTATTGGGGGCGAGATTTTGAGCGGTTTGATGAGATATTTACACCGTTTGGCGCAGTGGTGGATATTGGAAATCTGCACGGCAAAAATATTGGTAAAGAACGTGAACTATTCAAAATAGACAAAATGTAAGGTTAGTGATTTTATTTGTATAAAGTTGCGTAGATTAGCCGATAAACACTTGTTTCACAGCCCATGTTCTTTGCCAT
>JALONG010000038.1 GCA_025455065.1 Candidatus Kapaibacterium sp.
CATTGCATTGACAAGATTTCATTCTTTCGTATTTATCATTGTAACACTTCACTGGCTAAACTTAGATATTATGAGCTTTTTCACCACCGGTTTTCTTTATTCGGTATTGCTTTTTGTTGTATGGTGTACTCTTTCAATAACGTTTTTTGCGCAACCTATCTTTGCGCAAGGGAAATTATCCAAAAAAGCCCAAGAAGCACAAGCACTGTGGTCAAGAGCGATGCTGAATTATCAATTTGCAATGCAAAATAAATTTGCTATCACCAGTGCTAATTTTCGAGCATCATTTGAGGATTTTTCCAGCGTCATCGAAATAGCCCCAACTTTTGCAGAGGCATATTTTATGCGCTCTTTGGTGGGGTTTTCTCTCCGAAAAATTGATGATGCTTTTATTGATGCCAAAGAAGTTGTGCGATTAAAACCTTCGTTTGCAAACCTTCATCCGCCGTTTCTTGTCACAACCGTAGCCGACAGCCTTGCATTTGAAGGGATTCTAGCCTTCGCAGCAAAGAATTTTGTGAAAGCAGACAGTTTATTCTCATTGCCTGAAACACAAGTAAATATGCGCTCTATGGAGATGATGTATTTGTACAAAGCGATTGCACAATACAACATAGGCAAACAGCAGAAAGGGTGTGAGGATTGCAGAAAAGCTGTCGAATGGGGTATTCCTAACGCCGATAAATTTACCGAATACCTCTGTAACGCAGATTCAGTCGTTCTTGCGAAAGATTTTCCTGTTTCCATGCAATTTTTTCCTCGTGACAAAAATGATTCTGCGCAAATTATCCTTCGCGGACTGGTTCGGCGGAGTGATGCTGATTCGGTCGTATTGGAGCAGTACCGCAATGGGAAACCAATACATCGTGAATCAATACTTCTGAAATTTGTTGAACCAAAGAAGAAATCGCCTCTTAGTTCGTTAGGTGTGTTGGGAACATATATCGGTCAGCAGAATGCGGAAAAGCAGACCACGCCAAAGCACACTACAAACAAGAAGAATCTACCATCTACAAAAAGTCTGCAAGCAGAATTTTCTATGCCAATGCCAATTAAAGCTGAGTGTGCTGAATATAGCTTCAAACTCAGCCTGAAACTCGGCAATGGTGGTTATTCGATGATTGCAACGCGTGACAGCCTTATTGCGGGTGATGTCTTCCTTTTTGCAGGGCAATCCAACATGGTTTTGGGTGATGTGCCACAATCCACCAAGCAAGAATTTATACGCACTTACAACACACAGCAAGACCGCTTATGGCAAACGATGTCGGCAACAAATGTCATGCCCTTTAGCATGGGACATATTGGAGCGCTCGGCGGCAGAATTGCCCAGCGTATTGTTGAAGAACAGGGCATTCCTGTCTGTGCTATTCATGCTGCGGAGAGCGGAACAAGCATAGAAGAGCATTTTCCTACCTATGGAAGCGACAGAAGGCTCATTTTTGACAGGGCATACCGTTTAGCAAGAAATGCCGGTCTTGCGGCGAAACTCCGTGGAATAGTTTGGTATCAAGGGGAATCGAATACAGGCTTAGGCTACACGCAACGTTTTTCCCAGCTTTATGCAGCATGGAAGCAGGCTTATCCTGCGTTTGAGCGTATTCACGTTATTCAAATTCGCCAAAATCAATGCAATGAATTTGACCAAAACGACATACGCGATGAACAGCGCCGTTTTCCGGAGGTATTGCCCAAAATTTCAGTTATTGCTTCCAACGGCGTTGAAGGCTACGATGGTTGTCATTTTTCACAATCGGGATTTCTTCAACTCGGCGACCTTGTGTATGCTTCGGTAGCGCATGATTACTACGCTTCAACCGATACCATTGACGTTATCTCTCCGACCATTAACCGAGCCTATTTTGAAGATTCAGCGAAGACCCGATTAGTGCTTGATTTTGTTCCTTCACTCAGCAGTATCATTCCTTCAACAACGGATTCGGTGAAGGTGCTGGATAAATACTTTTTCTTAAAAGACGCATTTGCCCTAAGTGGTCGCCATGCTATAAATGGCGGGGTGTTTCTTGATTCGAGAGCCGAAATTTTGGGTGTCGAAATCAATAGCACAAATCGTGTCGTGCTTACTCTTCGGAGTGGCGTTATTGCTGAAACTGTGTCGTATTTGCCGGATAAAACCTACACTGGTACATCGGTATTTTACAATGGTCCTTGGCTAACCACAAAGCGTGGTGCGGGCGTATTGGCATTTTACCGATTCAAAATTCAACAATGACAGTTGTTCAAAAAAACTTACGGCTAATTTTCCAAGACAACTCACCATCAGCATTGATGAGCATTTCGTGTGTTTTCAGGAAATAATATTCATCGGTGAATGCTTCTGTTGCATTTACAATTTCCTTCAAAAATGTCATTCACAAAGTCGGTGTTTTTTGTATTTTACCAAAGAAAATATCCACTCTCACCAAACCTACCACCATGATTAAACGGACACGAGTACAAGAATGGAGTAACGGGGTATTGCTGTTAGGGCGCTTTGAATGGTTCGGCACAGGCTGTTGGCTTTTGCACCACAACGGCGTTGGTGCTATTGTTGAGATGCCTCCTTACAGCACTGACCATCAGGAATCTCCCGCTACGAAAGCATATAACGTCTGCAAAAAACGGAAAATTGATGTCAAATACATCCTTTGTACACATACCCATATTGACCATTTTAACGCCAAAACTGCACGAGAAATGCAAGGGGCTTTTCCCCAAGCTGAAATTCACTTACAGCGAGGGTTTGAAGGGATAGCCGGAATGTTAAACAAGGTCTATTTTTTCGACCACCACTCAACCTTAGATTTGCACGGTGAGCCTCTCTACCTTGTTCATGCTCCAAAACATAGTTGGACTGATACGCACGTTATTTTCAAAGGTACGGCAATTACCGGCGATTGGGAATTGAACACTCTTCGCTCGGCGCATGACGACAAGCCTCGCTACGCTGTTCCGAAAGAGGCGAAACTCGCCGCCATTGATAAAATGTCGCGGTTTGAACATGACTTCAAATACCGCATTCACAAGGTATTTTCCGTTCATGCCAACGACAAACGCGAAAACGTAGATTTTACGGCGCTTATGCACGATACGAAAGTTGATAGAGCAACGTTTTGAAGTGATATTTTCCGGTTTCTCCCAATATTTTTTCACGATACACTGAGAATCTATGCAATCACCATATTCCATCGCCCGAAACGACCAAGGTGTATTTATCTACCTTGATATCAGGCTCTATTTCTCAAAATGTGGTTGATGATATTGTTCAGTTTATGGCTTCTCAATTAGAACGGGATGAAGAGCGTGAAGATTGGCTACGTTTGGCTTCTCAGAATTTGGCTCGTGCGTACAGCGACAATGAGCCAGATTATTCTCATGTCGTTGCAACAAAGACTAATCCACAATTCGCAATGTAATTGAAAGGTACTGAAAATGATAAACGAAAAAATTGCTTACTTGCTTTTGGGTGTTGCAATCGCAATTTTCTTTTTTGATTACCAAATCTTTATGCAAAACCGAAAATTGACGTGGAGATTGGCTCTGGCTTTGATTTTGCTCTTTATTGGAGTAGCAATGAGTGGGGTAATTCAAGATTTTATGCAAGGTTTTACCAAAGGTTTTAATGATGGTAATTCTGGAAACACCTATCGCCCCTAAAATATGCCCATCACTATTCTCGGCTGCGGAATTTCAGGGCTTTCCTGCGGAGTAAAACTCCAAGAAGCAGGGTACACCGACATTCGCATTATTTCACGAACACTCCCGCCGCACACCACATCGGACGTAGCGGGTGGACTGTGGTTTCCCTACAAAGCGGAGCCAATTTCCCGTATTTTGGGCTGGTCAAAAGCCACATTTCAAGAAATGATGCTCCTTCGCAGTCATCCTGAAGCAGGAATTACCATGACGCGCTTTTTTCAATTACTTCCTCATAAAGCAAGTAATGATGCGTGGTGGAGCAGTGCCGTCGAAGTATATCGCCCACTTGCGGAAAAGGAAATTCTTGCGGAGTTTCCTTATTTACCCCAAGGTCGGTTCCCAAGCGGATTCTACGCAGAAGTACCAATTGCCGAACCGCACAAGCATCTGCCGTATTTGATGAATCGTTTTCGTGAGCAGGGCGGAAGCATAGAAGTTGGCGTAGTAGAGCGCTTTGCGGATATTTCTGCGAAGAATACCGTGATTGTAAATTGTACGGGCATTGAAGCGAAAAAACTTGTTGGTGATGAATCTGTTTTCCCGATTCGCGGTCAGATTATGGTCGTGAAAAACACGGGAATTTCTCGCTCCATCACGATTGAAGCAGCCGATGAACACAGTGAACACGCCACCTATACGATTGCCCGCTCGGAAGACGTGATTATGGGCGGTGTTGCAATGGTTGGCAACTGGGAAACCAGTGTTGATGAGACTACCGTGAGTGGCATTATTGCACGCTGCGCAGCCATTGAGCCCGCGCTCGCCAATCCGACTATTATTCAGCACAAAGCGGGTTTGCGCCCAGGACGCACGGAAATCCGTTTGGAACGCGAGAAATTGCCTGATGGGTGCGCTGTCATTCATAACTACGGGCATGGTGGTTCAGGCTATACCGTAAATTGGGGCTGTGCAGATGAAGTTGTTTCGCTCGTGAAGTCATTGTGATGGTTTTGTAAACGTTGTTATTGCTCATTTATTTAGATTGTATGCGCTGTTCACCACTGTCAATTCTTGTTCTTGCAGCCACAAGCCTGATTCTAAGCGCTTGCGCAGGCACACGGCAAACAACCTCTTCCACCGAAGAAACCAAAGCAGAAGGGAAAACCATTTCTGCCGAAACCTCTGCAAAGGCACGTGGAATCATGCGTGAAGCGGGATTGCGCCTTTCAAGCGATTCCACCAAAGCCTATTCCTACGACCCCCCGGGTTCGCTCAATACCAGCGATAAACCAATACAATATCAGAAAAAACAAACCTTTGCATTTGACAGAGCAAACGTCTTTTTCTCAAATGAGTTCGACGGCGCACGGCTCAACGATGTGAAAATGATTGATGATTCCACGTTTGTCGCTGTTCTTTCGCCCGAAAATGCACCGATTAACTACTCCGCGTGGTATGCCTTCAAAGCATGGACGAAAGCACCTTCCAAGACCATTCGCTTCACACTGACCTATACCGAAGCTCGTCACCGCTATGTTCCAAAGCTATCCCGCAAACCAAGTGCTGACTGGCGCTCGTGGCAGTATATTGATTCTGCGGCGTACAAGGTGCATTTCGACAGTGCAGGACGCGAGACTACATCAGCAACGCTCCGTTTGACGCTGAACCGCGATACGCTCTGGGTTTCTGGGCATGAACTTTTTACGTCGTCTGATTTTGAGGCGTGGAGTGCGGGTCTAGCAAAACTTCCCTTTGTGAAAAAAAGCGTTTTGGGCAAATCCTCGCTGGGAAAATCGCTTATTCGTCTGGATATTACGGAAGCCGGTCCTGATGCGCCTTGTGTAGTGATTGTCAGCCGCCAGCATCCGCCCGAGCATACGGGAACGCTTGCTCTCTTGCCCTTTGTCGAGACGCTTGCCGGAGATACGCCGCTTGCTCAGGAATTTCGGAAGAAGTTTCGCGTCTTTGTTGCGCCGTGTGTGAATCCTGATGGCGTTGATAACGGGCATTGGCGGCATAATGCGCATGGTGTGGATTTGAACCGCGATTGGAATAATTTCAACCAGCCCGAACCCCGCCACGTCCGTGATGCGCTATTGAAAATGCGCGATTCACTCAAAACGCAGTTTGTGTTCGGGGTGGATTTTCACACAACGCAGCACGATGTTTTTTACACGGTCAGCAATCCGCCCATGAATACTGCCCGTGATAGCGCCGAATACGCCACCAACCCAGCATTTAAGCAGTTTGATGACAAAGCCGCCCTGCGTAGTAAATTTGTGGAAACATGGCTGGAACGCACGCAAAAGCTGTTTCCGACCTATCAAGTAACCATTTCTGATTCCCCCCGAACGCCGAATGGTGCGACTTCCGGGCGCTGGTTCGACCGCGAATTGCTTGCACCCTCTGTTACCTACGAAGCAGGGGACGAAACAAGCCGTGAATTGATTCAGCAAATTGGCGTTGGCAGCGCGAAGGTTTTAATGGAAATGCTTCTCAAAAAATAATCTCCACTATCCGATGAATACAGCGTTTCTTCATACAAGCAATCCGATAGTAAAGCAATTACTTGCTTCGCCGAAGATATATTCCTACATGGAAGAACTGAAGCGCTTTTTGGAGGATGAATCTTTACGAAGAGAGCGCTTCTACGAAACTATGGACGAACAGATTAAGGCAGAGTTTATCAATGGCAAAATGTTGGTGAGCAAAGAAGATACACTCGCACATAATCAAACAAGCATTCGTCTGATGACGCTTCTTTCTGCGTTTATTGACAAATATGATTTAGGCATGATTGGCGTAGAAAAACTCTTCATCTCGCTCACGCGCAATGACTACGAACCTGATATTTGCTTCTTTACCAAAGAACGTGCCGATGAATTTACCGAAGGGCAGATGAAATTTCCTGCACCGGATTTCATCGTGGAAGTGCTTTCACCAAGCACGGAAGAGCGCGACAGAGGCGTGAAATTTGAAGATTACGAAGCGCACGGAGTTCGTGAATACTGGATTGCAGACCCAAAGCGCAAAACGATTGAGCAGTACAAACTCGTGCGCGGCAAATACACCCTTATCCAAAAATCAGGAAGCGGCACCGTGAAAAGTTTTACGGTCAAGGGCTTCGCAATGCCCGTCCGTGCGGCGTTTTATCGGGACGACAATACTCAGGCGCTGCGAGAAATCATGCTCCACAGCAAGTAAATACCTACTTTTTGACCAAGACCATGACACAAGAGCAGAACACTATCGCGCAAAATGATGATGTTTTTATTACGAAACTCACCATTGACAATGTGCGGCATTTGAAGAATGTTGAAATCCTGCTTTCGGAAACCGAGCGCAAACATTTGATTCTGACGGGGCGGAATGGGAGCGGGAAGACGAGTGTCTTGCGTACATTGAAAAGCGATTTACACTCGTATTCCATTGAGGCAAAATACGATAAACTTTTATTTGAGAGGCAGGAAGTTGAGAATGATGCCTCTTTAAGAGCTATTGACCGCTTGCAACAAGTGGATCAAAAAATTCAGATGGTACGTGGTGAGTCACAAGGACTTGTAAACTCTGTGAAAATTGCAAATCTCTATGAAGCAACGGTCTCGTTTCAACTTCACGATGCAGATAATGAGCATCTGAAAAAACTGTTGGTCGATAAGAAGTATTTTGTCTGCTACTTTGAAGCAATACGTCAGGCAAGTTTTCAAGTAAACACAAACAACATTAGGCGTACAGACGCTTTCAATGAAGATTTACCAAATCTTGACCAAAAAATCGGCTCTTTACTGACCGAATACATGAATAGTCTTGATCATGAGCGCTTGAGGAAGAAAGAGAAAAATGATGCGGAGGCAGTTCAAGAAATTAACAGCTGGTTTCGAGAATTTGAGAAAAATTTGCAGGATGTGTTTGCCGATAAGCATTGTCGGCTTGAATATGATGATGAAATACGAGGTTTCAAGATCCACTTGACAAATCGCGCACCGATTGGGTTTCATGAGCTGTCGGATGGCTACTCCGCATTACTCTCAATTGTGGGTGAACTGATGATGCGAATGGAAAATCAAGCCGGGCGCTACAATGCGCAAGGAATTGTCTTGATTGACGAAATTGAGGCGCATCTCCACATTGAATTGCAAAAAATTGTCCTGCCGTTTCTTATGCGCCTTTTCCCACGCATCCAATTCATCGTTACAACGCACTCGCCATTTGTGTTAAATTCTATTGAAAATGCGGTTGTTTTTGATTTGGAAAATCATGAACGAGTCGAGGATTTATCAGCGTATTCGGTGAATGCTATCATCAAAGCGTATTTTGGGCAGGATGAATATTCGGCAGAACTCAAGCAATATCTCGTGGAATTTGAGGAATTGGTCAAGCGAGAAAAAAGCCTGACGGGGCAAGAATTACAAAGGCTTGAAGAACTTGAAACATACTTTGAGGGCGCACCAAAGCTATATTCTTCTGAACTTGCGCTAAAATTGAATCAAATAGCACTTTCGCGGAGTTTGGCAGCATGATAACAATTCTCCGAAAGCAGACTCCGCCCTTGTGTCTGGAGGAAGAAAAGAGCAAAACGAATGGTAATTACGAATGTGGCGACACTCTTTTTCGATTACAGCAAGATTTTCACTACAAATGCTATATTTGTGAAAAGCCGAACCTGACCGATATTCAGATAGACCATTTTTTACCTCGGAAATTGCGCCCGGACTTGCGTTGCGAGTGGACGAATTTATTTTTATGTTGCGTCCATTGCAACAATACGAAGTTGGCGGGGTATATCCCTTTGCTTGATTGCACGAAAGCGGATGCGCAAATTGCGCAAAAAATTCGATGCACCGCCGAGCCTATGTCGCAAGAAGTGTGTATTGAAGCGCTTTCTGACGAGATTGAGGTAGCAAACACTGTCCGCCTCCTTCGTGATGTCTATTTCGGTAAAACCTCTCACAAAGCGCATGAAGCCGTAGTTTTGCGCCGATTGCTCTACGAAGAACTGACACGATTCACGGGTATTCTTCAGAAGTATCTTGTTGCTGCGCCTGTTCGCAAGCCGCGTCACCGTGAGCAAATCGTCAAGGATTTGCAACCAACCTCTGCTTTTACGTCCTTCAAAATCTGGGTAATCTGGCAGCACGAGCGCCTACGCAGCGATTTCGTGCCAGATATTCCGCCTGAACTTCAACCACCGCTCATCACTTGAAAAATAAACTTTTTCTATTCTCACCATTTTTTTCATCAACCAAGGTGTGTTCAATGAAACGATTTCTACCATTTTCCAAAGCCGTCATTCATCGAGGCTTGTTGGGAAAAATTCTGCTCTGTGCCGCATCACTGCTTATGGCGGTGAGTCTTCAGGCACAAACACGAGCGTACAAAATCACGGGTTCCGTCAAAGACGCAAAAGGCGCTCAACGCGGTGTAACGGTGCGCATTGACCGAACTTCATTTGGCGGAGTTTCCGACCCGCAAGGGAACTACACCGTGAGCGCTAATCTTGCTCCGGGTAAATATACGGTTGTCGTTGCGGCAATAAATTACAAGCAATTCCGTCGCCAAATCACGCTTGGTGATGACAATAGTGTTTCGCTGGATGTGAAATTGGAAGAGGACATTACGCGCATGGATGAAGTCGTCGTTACGGGTACGTCTGCCGCTTCCAGCCGCAAGACGCTTGGGAACTCAATTGGCGCTGTGAACGCGAAAGATGTGCAGCTGACGGGCGCAAATGCGATTGATGCTGCGATGGCTGGAAAAGTTGCCGGTGTGCAGATTCAACAAAATTCCGGTAATCCTGCCGGCGGAGTTTCGGTGCGTCTTCGCGGAACGAATACCTTCTCCGGTAGTGCAGACCCGCTCTACATCGTGGATGGTGTACTCATTAACAACGATTCCCGCGAAGTCTTGGACTTGGGCGGCTACGCACAAAACCGCCTCGTAGATATTAACCCCAACGACATTGAGCGAATTGAGGTCTTGAAGGGTGCTGCTGCGGCGGCTATCTACGGCGCACGGGCGAATAATGGCGTTGTACAGATTTTCACCAAACGTGGTGCAATCGGCGCTCCGACCGTTACCTTCTCAACCCGCGTCAATACCGATGATTTGCGGCAAAAAATTGCGTGGAATCAAGAGCCTCTGCGCCGTTTGGTGCGTGCAGGAAGACCTGATTCTGTCGTCGCAGTGAATGACGACGGCACACCCGTACAACGCTACGACCTCCAAGACCTGATTTTCCGACGTGCTTGGGGTGTTGATAATCATATTTCGGTAGCTGGTGGAAGTCAGGGAACAAAATACTTCTTATCCGCAAATCAAACTGCAAATGAAGGTATTGTGCGGGGTAGCAGTTTCAACCGTGCTGGTGCGCGTGTACGGGTTGAACAGGTGTTGAGTGATAATCTCACCGCGTCGCTGGGGGTAAATTATACGAATAGTTCTTCGCGCGAAGTTCCCAATGGTGGCTTGAATGAGCCATATGGTGCGCTTACAGGCTTTATTTTTGCACAAAACAACATTGACCCTCGCCCCAGAGATGGTGTGTATCCTCAACTCAGCCCTCCGGCTGTTGTTACTCGTACCAATCCTTTGGAAGCGATTGACCGCTTTGATTTTACGAATACCACAAGTCGTTTTATTGGTGATTTCCAGCTAAACTACACACCAATTCAAGGCTTAAATGTGAATTACACGTTTGGCTTTGATACCTATTCTCAACTTGGAAGTGCCTTGATACCGCGTAATACCACTACGCCCGGTTATCCGGGTGGTCTTGGGCGGCGTGGTATCTACAATGTTGGGCAAGTCAATAATGATGTGAACATTGTTTATACCGCCGATTTGTCGGAAAATATCAAAACGACCACGCAACTTGGCGGAACGATGCAGTATGAGCGTCGTGAGTTGGTGCGTGTGCAATCAGAACAACTCAGCCCTGTTACTTCCGTTGCTTCCAGTGGTGCTATCGGGCAGAACTTGCTTGACAGCCGTGAAGAACTCGCTCTCTATGGAGCATTTCTTCAAGAAAGTATTGATATTAACGGAACATTTTTCTTGATCGGTGCAATTCGGATGGATGCTTCATCGGTGTTTGGACCTGAGAATCGCTTCCAATTTTTCCCTAAAGTGAGCGGCTCTGCGCTTATTTCAGAATTTTGGAAAGAAAGCGAATTGGGTAAAATTATTCCTGTGGCGAAATTGCGCGGTGCGTGGGGGCAATCAGGTGGCTTGACGGCTATTGGTCCGTACACTCGCTTTACCAATTACGCACCCGTGAACTATTCCGGCATTCCGGGCTTGATTGTCCCGACACAGCTAGGTTCTACGGCTGTTCGACCGGAACGCCAAACGGAATTAGAAATTGGTGCTGATGTGGCATTCTTGGAAAACCGCATCGGTATTGAGTTCAGTTATTACGATAAAGTTACCAATGACCTCTTGCTCAACCGCACTCTTGCTCCTTCCACAGGCTTTACGAATTTCCTTACCAATGTTGGCGTTTTAACAAGTCGCGGTATTGAATTGCTCGTCCGCGCTGTGCCTGTTGAAACCGAAGATTTCAAATGGACGATTACCGGTATCTACAACCAAAATCGTAGCGTCATTAGTGGCGTTGAGGGTGGTTTCTTGCAAATTACCGATGGGTTCGGGCAGGTAGCTGTTGTTAATGGTCAGCAGCTTGGGGTATTCCGTACTTTTTATGGTGCGCGTAATCCGGATGGCTCGTATTTGCTTACTCCTGATTCTTTGCGCAATGCAGCAGGGGTAGCAACGGGGCTCAATCCTGCTCGCGGTCTTCCGCAGCGTGAGCGCGGTATTTTGAACCCTGACGGCACTGTTACACCGCAGCGCGACGCAAATGGTCAGCCGTCGGGCATTCAATTACAAAAAGTTGTCGGCGACCCGAACCCTGATTTTACCTTGTCGTTTATCAATGAATTTGTTATTGGTAAACTCTCACTCCGTGTACAGATTGACGGTATGTACGGACAAGATGTGTTTAACTTTACGCGCCGCGTGGGTGTGAGCCAAAATTATGGAGGTTTGGCAGAGTATGGCGTAGAATTGCGCGATAACTTCCCAACGCGCCGTCAAGGTGGATTGCCGCTTGGCTGGAATCAAGCACTGTTCGGATTGCTGGGTGATTTTGTTGAAGATGGTTCATTTACGCGCTTGCGCGAAGTGGCAATTTCTTACGAGATTACACCCGAAAATTTCTTGAATATTCGTTCTGCTCGATTGACTCTGGCAGGGCGTAATCTCTTCTTGCTTACTCGCTATTCGGGCTGGGATCCGGAAGTGAACACCGGTGGTCAGCGAACAGCAGTTCGTGGTTTCGACTTTGTAGAAGTCCCGCTTCCGCGCAGTTTCTCGTTTGGCTTACAGCTTACATTCTAAGGTATCTCACATATAACTCCAACAATTTATTTTTTGACAATATGAAATCTCTTTTTTCATTTCGTTCAGTGATTGCATCGGGAATGTGCGTCCTTGGCATATTGTTCTCCGGTTGTTCGCTGGACTATGTAAATCCGAATGCCGCTACGGAGCAACAGGTATTGAATACCCGCGAAGGTCTGCTCGGCTTGGCAATCGGAATGCAGCAATTTTACGCGGCAAACGGTACAGGTGTTTTGGAATCGTATATTACGCGCAGTGGCGTAACTTCGCGTGAATTGGTTGTGACCACCACGTTTCAAAACCCGCTGGATTTAGAAGTCGGCGGTACGGTACTTCCCACAGAAAATGGTGACATTCTGGCAATTTGGCAGCGCTCTTATCGCGTTATCGGCATGGCAGATAATATCTTGAGTAATGTTCCAAAACTGACCGATGTTCAGCTACCGCCACCAATGCGCTCAGGCACTATTGCCTTAGCGTCTCTGTACAAAGCAATGTGCTTGGGGCATTTAGCAATGTACTTTGAACAAGCCCCGACAGCAGTGGGAACGCTTGCTGCACCCGCGTCATTTCGCCCCAGAGCAGATGTGTTAGCCGAAGCAATTCGCTTGCTGGACGATGCAGCGCGTCAAATTGCGGCAACTGTTCCAAATGCGGAGTTTAACACAACTGTACTTGCGCGTGGGTTGAATCTCAGCACGACAATTCAAGCAATGCGAGCACGATTTCTCATCATGGCTGGGCGTAATGCTGATGCCATTGCCGCAGTGAATAACGTACCGCAAACAGCCGCTTCCGTCTCGAACTTTACGTTTGATGCACAGCAAAATCGCAATCCGATTTTCTTGTCTATCGTACAAGCGGGTAGCAGCTACGCGCCGCGTGATTTCTTTGGCTTGCCGACTGCTCTGCTTGATACCAATGACCAACGCCTACGATTCTTTATGAGTCCAAACCCACGTCTTGGCAATGCTTCTCGTTTGCCTGCGGATAACTTAATTGTGCCATATTTCGCCACTGTAGATGCGCCTATTCCTGCTTTTCGTTTGGGTGAATTGGTACTGATTCGTGCCGAAGCCAATGCACGACTAGGGAATCTGATGGCGGCGGTAGAGGACATTAACCGTATCCGCACCAAAACTCGTGCACAAGACCCGCATGGGCTTGGAGCAGCCTTGCCTGCCTATTCAGGTGCCGTAACGGCTGAAGCGGTTTTGACCGAAATTTATGCCCAACGTTGTGTAGAACTGTTTCTGACGGGGCAGCGCATGGAAGACCAACGTCGTTTTGGTCGTCCGGCACCGCCGAATCCGTCTTCGTTCCAATCGGAGCGTAATCGTAATTTCTATCCTTATCCGGCGCTGGAACGCGATAATAATCGTGCAAATACACCGCCAGACCCAAGTATCTAAGCGGTTTACAAGACCATTTCACAAAGGAACATCGCACTCAAGCGGTGTTCCTTTTTTTATTTCAAAAACGATGCAAAATCCTTATTTTCATCCTTCTTCACCAACAACAATAATTCTGAGGAAATAGCACATGGAAACAATCCTTCAACAGCCCTCCACGCCTGATGTGATAGAGAATGCACGGCGTATTACCGTTGCTGAATTTCGTGCAATGGAGTTCGATGACGACGATACATTTTTCTATGAACTTTTAAACGGAGAACTTGTGCAAAAATCAGCGCCCAATCCCTTTCATCAGCGCATTTCAGGCAATATTT
This sequence comes from Candidatus Kapaibacterium sp., assembly GCA_025455065.1. Taxonomy (GTDB): domain Bacteria; phylum Bacteroidota; class Ignavibacteria; order Kapaibacteriales; family UBA4661; genus PH2015. The sequence goes on from JALONG010000038.1 coordinate 13,769, forward strand.
CGTTTGCCATGCGCTCGTTTGTGTCCGAACATCAACTTGGGGAAATATTTTATGCTCCGATAGATGTGTTTTTGGATGAATATAATATGCTTCAGCCCGATGTGTTGTTTATTGCAAATGACAAAAAGCAACTTGTTACAATAGATGGTATCATGGGCGCACCAAACCTTGTTGTGGAGATTATCAGTCCCGGCACGATGAAGCGAGACAGAGGCGGGAAAATGCGTGTGTATGAGCGCTGCGGGGTGCAAGAATACTGGATTGTGGACGTTCGCACACGTTCAGTAGAGGTGTATGTAAACATCGAATCGAATGGACGTTTTGATTACACTTTGCAGGAAGTCTATGTGGAAGATGAGCGCAATCCGAATAGTCCGCGTGTGGTTGCATCAACTGTTCTCACCGCATTAGCGCTCCCGTTGGAGCAGGTGTTTGAGGGAGTATAAGTCTTGCAACGCGTTATCAATACTTGTTCGTAATCATAAAAACGTCGTTCACAAGACGCATTTCAAGAGTTCGGAAGGGAACGGTTTTCTCTAATCCTCGTGTGCCAATGGGTTTTAGTTCCGGCATTTGCTGAAGAGTGAGCATATCCAAATGGACGGTGATTGCTTGTTCCGAGCGGGCAAGTTCGATGTCGAGCGGTGCTTTCAAATTGGGGTATTGTTTTAAGCCGCTCCACGTAAAGAATGTCGTCATGGGGATTTCGGGGAATACTTTCGTCGTTACGTCTGTCCAACGGTTCTGTTCAAAGGTCAAAAATGCTACTTCTGAAGCCGCTCCATTGCGTTGCCACCGCCTACGGCAAAACCCCACCAGCGTTTTTTTATTTTTCAATGTCCACAAGGCAACCGAAAACGAGTATCCTTCGCTGTTTTCCGGTGTGTTGATGATGAGGTATTTGTTTTTCAATTCGAGCGCTCCGGTGAACAAGTCCACCCCCCGCATTGCTGCTGTGTCGCTGGTGAAGCAAGTCAGAATCGTTTTTCGTGTTTTGGTGTCAAAATGCTTCACCGAACTAGCTGTAGAGCCGTATTGCGTAAAATAACCTTCCGGCAATAAGAGGAAATAATCCACCACCGTTTGAGGTTTAGGTATAGCTTTTGCTGTAAGTGCATCAATAGCTAAAGACGTAGGTGGGAGGGCGCGTCCACAGGAAAGTGGCGTAAATACTGCATTTGAAGGGGTTTGTGCTTGGGCATACCAAGGGTAGTAAACAGTGGACATTATCATGACCATCGGCAAAACCCAAATGGTTCGTGCTGAGAAGGTTTGCAATGCAGGGCGTATCAACATAATGGTTAAGAAGATGAAGAAGAGAGAATAATGCTTGGACACAAACACCAATGTTTCCGTTTATCGGGAAGAAATTGTAAACATTGGGGGCAGTAGTGTTTTGACAATTATCCGCATTTTTTTTCCTCAAAACAAGTGTTTCTGCAATACTCCTCAAAAAATTCGTGAAAGGGTGCATGAATACTTGCACTTGCACAAGAAGTTTCGCATATTGGTAGCATTGAAGCGTCACAACATCATCGGCTATGTATCACGTTATGTATTGTCGTTATTGCTAAATTTTACCAAATATCAATGAAAAAACTCTCAACTTCCTCACACATTCTGCAAAATCAACGAATAGCAACGAAAATTGCTCTTATGGTGCTGCCATTATTGCTCATTGCTCTTGCAGCAATCGGTCTAATTTTGTGGAATTCGTACACGCATTTTGACCGTGCTTCTACGTTACAAGAAGCAAATAGGGTTTCAGATTTCGTCCTTCGTGCTGCGGGTGAACAAGCCAAAGAGCGAGGTTTCACCGCAACGGCACTGGCAAATCCCGATGATGCCGGAACAGGAGCAAAAATACCACCGCTCAGGACAAAGGGGGATTTATACGCAGACTCAGCGTGGAACCTTGCGCAAACGCTTGTTTTGAAGCAGGGAATCGGGCAAAATGAAGCATCAAAAGTAGCCAAAGCTCGCATGAAGCGCGATGCTTTCCGCACCAGAGTAGATGCGGTCTTGGGAAAAGAAACAGTTTCTCAGCAAGAAATTACCGAATGGGTTGCTGCGCAAACAGCGCTGATTTTGGCAGAAAAAAATCTTGCCAACGCACTTTTTTCCTCGAATAATCGTATTGAAACAATTTTAGCGCTCAATACCCAAATCAAATCGGGTGTATTGAACGCAAGCGAATATGCGGGGCGTGAAAGGGCAACCCTTGGTGTTGTTGTCGGAAGTAAGAAACCCATTCCAAGAGAAACACTCGCAATGCTCATGCGGTACAGAGGGATTGTCGAGGAAAGTATTGCTGTTATTGCCGATTTTGCAAATCATCCTCGAGCCACACCTGCTATCAAAGAAGCAATTTCGTCTATGCAGTCGGTACTACGCGCAGATTACGAAACTTCACGGTCACTTATTTACAATGCAAGTTCCGATGCGATTCAGCGAAGTGAGGAATCTGTTCAATACCCGATAACGACGGGGCAATGGATAGAACGTTCAACCAAAGGCATCAATGCGATGTTAGCGGTCTCAGATGCCGTTAGCGGAGAGGTTCGAGGAATTGCCGAAGAAGAGTATCGGACAAGTATGCAAACGGTGATTCTTGTTCTTTGTGCTGTTGTCGTTATTGCACTTGTAACCATTTTGGCATGGTTTATTCAACGTTCCATTCGAGAGCGCTTAATTGCCCTTCAACAAGGTGCAAAATCTCTTGAAATAGGTCGGTTTGATGAGAAAATTGATTCAAGCGGTACAGATGAAATTGCGCAGGTTTCAGCCTCTTTTGCTGTAGTTGTTCATACCTTGAGAAACTTTGCTGCAACCCAGCAAAACCTCATTAACGCTGCTTTAGAAGGGAATATGAACGCCCGTGCGGACAGTTCGGGATATTTCGGTGGTTTTAAGTCTATGGTTGAGGGAACAAATAATGCTTTGGCAGCAGCAGTGAAGCCCATTGAAGAGGCACTCCAATCATTGCAAGCAATGGCAAACGGCGATTTTACGCAACAAATGAAGGGAGATTACTTAGGAGACCACGCTTTGCTGAAAGAATCCCTCAACTCTACGCTTGAGGCTCTTAACAGCGCTATGCACGAAGTAAATCATACCGCAAATTTTGTTTTGCAAAGCGCCCGTCAAGTCGCTGAAGCAAGTCAGTCGCTTTCAAGCGGAAACGTTGAGCAGGCGGCTTCGTTGGAACAAATTACCAGTTCCGTTCACCAGATTGCATCACAAATTACGCATACGGCTTCCAGTGCGGGTGTAGCAGTCGGTTTAGCAGAAAAATCGCAATCCGAAGCAAAGGAAGGAAACGAGGATATGCTGTATCTCAATGAAACAGTGCAGGCAATTAACGATTCGAGCAGTAGTATTGCCGGAATTGTTAAAGCTATTGACGATATTGCATTTCAAACCAATATGCTTGCCTTAAACGCAGCTATCGAAGCGGCAAGAGCGGGACGCTATGGAAAGGGTTTTGCGGTGGTAGCCGAAGAAGTGCGGGCATTGGCTCGCAGGAGTGCCGAAGCTGCACAAAAGACCACATCGCTTATCGAAACTGCCGTTGCAAATGCTGCGGGCAGTTTCGCTCAAACACAAATCACCTCTGAGCGCTTTCAAACCATTGTCAGCCATGCTACGGATACTGCCGTTTTAGTGCGCGAAATCAACGAACACACCTCGCAGCAAGCCTCCGGAATAAATCAAATAACACTGGGGCTTTCACAAATTGACAAAGTTGTGCAGATAACTGCCGCCAATGCGGAAGAATCAGCCGCCGCCGCTCAAGAATTGGAATCTCATGCACAAAAACTGCATCATATTTTAGGGCGGTTTCTTCTTCAAGATACCGGTAATCATCAGGCTTTACAGGGGCAGTGGCATGAGCAATAAGAAAGAAGTGATTTTTTTGTAAAACTCTTTCACCAAAAGTGAATTTTTTCACATATTGGATTCTTTTCACCTAACGCGCACATCAAACACCATGAAAAAGCACGGAAAATCCATCTTAGTTGTTGATGACCACGAAATGAGTGTTAAACTTCTGCGCCAAATCCTTACCGATGCAGGATTTGACGTGTTTTCTGCCCATTCGGGAGAAGAAGCATTAAAACTTGTCCAAGATTTTAAGCCGGATTTGATACTCCTCGACATTATTTTGGAAGGCTTGAATGGCTACAAAACGTGCCAAGTGCTGAAAATTATGGCTCCGCAACTTCCCGTAATTTTTCTCAGCACCGTTCCTGACCGTGAAAAGGGCTTACAGATTGGCGCTGTGGATTATATTACCAAGCCGTTTCAAATGAAAGAAGTGGTTGAATGTGTGAAATATCATTTGGGTATTGGCGGCTTGGAGGGCGGTATTGATGACGAAGATGAGTAACGCGGCAGTGGGGAAGGAGTCCACAGGAAGTGCTGAAACGCTTTACCGAAGTGTAATTCTGGAGCATAGTGCAAAACCTCACCATTACCGGATTCTTCCCAAGTACACAGCGTCGGCTCACGTTCACAATATGCTTTGCGGTGATGAAATCACGGTGTATTGCGATATTCAACAAGGACGAATAAACGCGGTTTCGTTTCAAGGTGAGGGCTGCGCGATTATGAAAGCCTCCGCGTCAATTATGACCGACTCTATAACAGGCTTATCTCTGGAAAACGCACAAAACCTTGCGTTGTCGGTATCTGATTTTTTGCAGGGCAATGATTCCGCTCTTGACGTTGATTCTCCTTTTGCTGTCTTTGCCGAAGTTCGTCGCCATGCAAGCCGCGTCAAATGTGCTTTTCTCCCGTTTCAGGCTCTCCAAATTGCTTTAACATCTTCTTCATAGTGCCGACTTTGTTCGTTTCATAATTTCAGCATTTATACTTCCTATCTTCCTGCCCTATGTCATTCACTCACCTTACCCCCGAACAAACCCCACAAATGGTTAATGTTGCAGAAAAGACCGTTACAAAGCGCTTTGCTCGTGCGCAAGCTATTGTGGAGGTGGGGGAGGAGATTCTGCAAGCCTTAGAGAAGTCCGGCGGAAAAGAACTTCACACGCCGAAAGGAGCAGTGTTTCAAACTGCCATTATTGCAGGAATCATGGCAACCAAAAAAACGGGGGAACTCATTCCACTTTGTCATCCGCTTCCATTGGAGCATTGCGAAATAGATATTGCCGTTAATGCAAAACAACAAATCCACATTACCTGCAAAACTCTTATAACCGCAAAGACAGGAGTAGAAATGGAAGCATTGACAGGAGCAAGCGTGGCTGCTTTAACCGTGTACGATATGTGCAAAGCACTTTCGCACAACATCGTCATCAAAGAAATCACATTGTTGGAAAAGCGTGGCGGAAAACGAGATTTTGTGCGGGACGCAGAATAATCTCGTAGCATCATTCACAAACAGCCATCACGCAAAGATTTCCTGAATACTCATCGAAAAATCCAGCACCGGAGCGGTTGTACAGACATCATTATCCGTGCATATTTGTACATTTTTTATCGAAGTATAGGCATCCACACGCTTTTCTTCGGGAAAAATATACCACACACACCGAACACCGTGCGCAAAATACTCCGTAATTTTGTTGTGCATTGCCCGCAGTTTATCATTTTTTGAGACAAGTTCGATGACAAATTCCGGCACAGGGTGAGCATTTAAGCGACCTAAGCGGATTTGCTCTTTGGTGTAGTACGAAATATCCGGTCGGCGAATCAGAGTTTCCGAAAATTCGCAATCCACCTCTGCAAGTAAATGATTCCCATTGTGATAGTGCTTTGTGGCATTAAACGCAGAAAGAATGTTTGCAACGATATACTGCTCTTGAAATATCATATTGCGCTCATTGATTTCGATGATAGAATTGTTCCATTCATACTTCCAGCCGTCCGGCTCGCGTTCCCATTCAAGAAAATCCTGACGAGAAATTTTCAAGCCGTCGTATTTCGGGCGCGAAAGCTGCACCGTACCCTTACGAATACGTGCTGTGCCTGCGGGAAGAGTTGTAGAGCGGGTTTTGGGCTTTGTGATAGCAGTTGTCATATTGGTTGTGGAAAAAATTCACGCAAAAATTTCGTTGGGAGTCATCGTAAAATCCAGTGCCGGAGCGGCAGAGCAAGGCGTTTTATCAAGGCATATTTTTACTGCAGTTCGGGAAGTATAAACATTCACTTGCTTCAAATTTGGGTAAATGTACCATACACAAGCAACACTGGCAGCAAAGTATTCATCAAGTTTTTGCTCAAGTTTATAGGCTTTGTCATTGGGGGAAATCAGTTCCATCACAAAAGCGGGAACGGGCTGCTCATTTCGCGCAGAAGCCTCTATCTGCTCTCGTGTAAAGTAGGCAATATCAGGGCGACGAACTTGCCCGCTCAGAAGTACGCAGTCTGTTTCCGGATACAATTCCGCATCAAATTGTTCAAATGCCATAGTTTTGATAAATGCACGGCTGATATTGCGTACCATCTTTCGTTCTGTATTTTTCATAGATTCCTCATTAACTTCGACGATACCATTATTCCACTCATATTTCCAACCGTCCGGTTTGGGTTCCCAATCAAGAAAATCTTGTAGGGACATCTTCAAACCGTCATACTTCGGGCGGTAAAGGCGCACGACACCGTTACGAATGCGTGGTTCGCCGATAGGAACTACTTGGGGGCGCGGAGTGCGTTTTACTAGGGTTGCCATAAATAACAAGTTGAATCGTTTGCCAAACATTGGATTGAAAGTCACTGTTTAGACCATAAATTTTTGACGCAGATGTTCATGATTTAAGAGATTTTCATGATTGTTCAAATCCAAATACCAACCCCAAAACTATCCCGAAAGCCGCTTACAATCAGCGCAATCAGTTTAATCATGATAATCTGCGTCGAAGAGCCAAATAGTTACGATTGAGAAAGAAATTTACCAAACCAAAATTGCACATTTAGTGCCGAAAAATCAAGTATTTTAGCCCTTTGCAGGAAAAATGTGGAAAATTCTGGAAAATATCGAAAGTTTTTCCTAAGTTGTGAAATTGGCTTGTTTGCAAGGTCTGTCTGCCAAAATGTGTGTGAAAGCGCCGTCAAACGCTGCAATCCTGTTCAAAAAATCCTTGAAACCCGCCTCAATACTCGCGTTCACATCGCACTCTTACAATCGAAACATACTTAACACTCAAAAACTCATCACTCAACACTTTACCTTAAAGGTTTGATTATGCTTACGATGAACTCAGCATTTATCGAAGACCTCTTTTTCGACTATCTGCGCAATCCCGATTCCGTTGCCACGGACTGGCGCACCTATTTCGATGCAAATCGCGCCGAAATAGCACAGGAACTCGGTATTCCGGCAAATTCCTTGCCAAATGCCATTGCGCAGAATGTTCCTCCAACACCGCCCAGCAGCGCTGCTGCAAGCTATTCCAACGGAAACGGACACGCGGCTACACCTGCCGTTACAAATGGCGCTGCCAATGGCACAAGCAATGGTGCCGCGAATGGTCATGCTGCCGCGCAACCCGCACCACAAGCTACTCCGCAGGTGACTCCGGCAAAAGCCGAAGCAAAAATTGCTCTTGGTCCCTTAGATTCCATCATCCCGATTTCCGGCGTGGCAGAGCGCGTTGTTACGAACATGGAATCAAGCCTGCACGTGCCTGTTGCTACGACTGTCCGCACCATTCCTATCAAAGCGCTCGAGGAAAATCGCACGGTGATTAACGGTGTTTTGGCGCGTCGTCGTAAAAAGAAAATCAGCTTTACGCACGTTCTGGCTTGGGCGATTGTGAGGGCATTAGTGAAATATCCCCATATGAACGACGGTTTTGCGCGGCAAGAGGGCAAACCTGTTCGCGTGAAGCGCGGTTCGGTGAATATGGGCTTGGCGGTGGATGCCGTGCGCAAAGACGGCTCACGAGGCTTGGTTGTGCCAAGTGTGAAAAACGCACAAAATATGACCTTTGCAGAGTTTATGACCGAGTACGATTCGCTCATTGCAAAATCCCGTGTAAACAAACTTGATGTCAACGACCTTTCCGGCACAACAGCTTCGCTGACCAATCCCGGTATGCTCGGTACGAATGCTTCCGTGCCGCGTCTTATGGAAGGTCAAGGCTTGATTGTTGCTGCGGGTTCGATTGATTACCCCTCGGAAATGAAGGCGTTTGCGCCGCAAATGCTGGCAACAATGGCAGTCAGCAAAGTGATGACCATTACCAACACCTACGACCACCGCATTATTCAAGGCGCGGAATCGGGTGAGTTTCTAAATTATATCGAAGAATTGCTGAAGGGCGAAGATAATTTCTACGAGCAGATTTTCGCCAGCCTGCATATTCCTTACGAGCCGTTCAAATGGACGGTGGATTTGAATAACAATCCTTTTTTCTCCGGCGACCAAGCGGAAGTTTTGGAGCAGGAGACAAAGGTTGTGCAGCTTATCAATGCCTACCGTGTGCGTGGGCATCTCTACGCAGACGTAAATCCGCTTGGTTTACAGGCGTTTTATTATCCTGAACTTGAAATCAGCCACTACGGTTTGACGATTTGGGACCTCAGCCGCGAGTACGATACCGGAGGTTTGGGAGGCATCAAACGCGCTCCGCTCCGCGATATTCTCACGCTTCTGCGCGACACCTATTGCAGCAAAATCGGCGTGGAGTTTATGCACATACCCGAACTTGACAAAAAAGCGTGGGTGCGGGATAAATTTGAGGCGGTGTACAACAAAGCAAAATACACCAAAGACGAGAAAGTGCGCATCTTGGCGAAACTCGTCGAAGCAGAATCCTTTGAAAAATACATCCACACAAAGTTTGTCGGCTCGAAGCGCTTTTCGGTCGAAGGCGGCGAGGTTTTTGTTCCGGCGATTGATAAAATCTTGGAATTTGCCGCAGAGCGCGGCGTAACCGATGTCTTTATGGGTATGGCGCACAGAGGGCGCTTGAACACGCTCATCAACATCATGGGTAAATCGGCTGCCGCAATGTTCAAAAAATTCCAAAATGAACTCGACCCGAATTACGTCGGTTCGGGCGATGTAAAGTACCATTTAGGCGCACACGGCACATACAAACACCCCAGAAGCGGCACGGAAGTAAACGTCGTCCTTGCGCCGAATCCAAGCCATTTGGAAGCAGTAAACCCTGTTGTGGAAGGCATGGCACGGGCGCGAATTGACGAGATGCAAGACAAAACCTTCTCGAAGGTGCTTCCAATCTTGGTTCACGGCGATTCGGCTATGGCGGGATTGGGCATTGTGCAAGAAACGCTCAATTTGGCGCGGTTGCGAGGCTACAAAACCGGCGGAACGATTCACATCATCATCAACAACCAAATCGGCTTCACCACTACGCCCGAAGATGCACGTTCCACGATTTACTGCTCCGACATCGGGAAAATGCTGCAAATTCCCATTCTCCACGTAAACGGCGGCGACCCGGAAGCAGTGCTGACGGCTGCAGCGTTTGCGATTGAATACCGCCAGCTTTTCGGTGAGGATGTGATTATTGACCTTATGTGTTACCGCAAATACGGACACAACGAAACTGACGAACCCGCATACACACAGCCTTTGCTTTACAAAAAAATCAAAACGCTTCCGGCTGCTTCGGAGACGTACCGCGACCATCTCATTGAGGAAAAACTTATTTCCAAAGAAGATGCCGATAAAATCTACGCGGAAATCCAGCAACGCTGGGATGATGCTTTTGTCGCAAGCAAAGAAGCCAAACCAAAAGAGCTTCAACCGCCGGCACAAGTGGATATGTTCGCACCTTCCAAAACCAGCATCAGCGCTGACCTCGTAAAAGAACTTGGTCAAAAACTTTCTACCGTTCCGGCACATTTTACCGTCCATCCGAAATTGGCGGATTTGCTCAAGCGGCGCGGTGAGATGATTGAACAGGATAAAGGCTTGGATTGGGGCATGGGCGAAGCGCTTGCTTTTGGTTCGTTGCTCATGGAAGGCTCTCCCGTGCGAATTACGGGCGAAGATGCTGCACGCGGCACATTCAGCCACCGCCACGCCGTTTTGACGGATTTCGTTACCGAAAGCGAACTTATTTTGCTCGACCGCGTGAAACAAGGTCAGCACCCGTTCTACATCTACGATTCGGCGCTGTCGGAATTTGCCGTCATGGGTTACGAGTACGGTTACAGCGTTCAGCGTCCCGAAGGTTTAACGATTTGGGAAGGGCAGTTTGGCGACTTTATGAACGGCGCACAAACGATTATTGACCAATTCCTCAGCGCGGGCGAGGCAAAATGGTCGCAAACATCAAGCCTGGTGCTGCTTTTGCCACACGGCTATGAAGGACAAGGACCGGAACACTCCAGCGCACGTTTGGAGCGGTTTTTACAACTTTGCGCCGAAGACAACATGATTGTCGGCAATTTCACTACTCCGGCACAGCTTTTCCACGCTTTACGCCGCCAAGTTAAGCGCGAATTCAAAAAGCCGCTTGTTTTGATGACACCGAAAAGTATGCTGCGCTCACCGCAAGCCGTCTCGAAGATTGAGGATTTTGTGAGCGGCACGTTCCAAGAAGTGATTGACGACGCAACAGTCAAAGCAGAAAATGTGCGCCGTGTACTGTTCTGTTCGGGCAAGGTGTATTATGACTTGCTTGCAAAGCGCACCAAACTTGGCGCAGAGGATGTAGCGATTGTGCGTTTGGAGCAGATTTATCCTTTCCACGAAGTACGCATCCGCCAAATTTTGCAACAATACGAACAAGCGAAAAACGTGGTGTGGGTGCAGGAAGAACCGAAGAACATGGGTGCATGGTCGTTTGTAGCTCCGCTCTTTTCGGAACTTTTGCTCATCAGCCAAAACCTGCGTTACGCAGGCAGGAAAGCCAGCGCCAGCCCCGCAACAGGCTTCACGACTGTTCACAATCTTGAGCAGGAAGCCTTGTTGGATGCGGCGTTTGGGCAGTTTTAAGTAAATCTCATAACTCGTGAAAAAGCCCGAATAGCGCTCTGCGATTCGGGCTTTATTCGTTATTTCGTCAAACCAATATTACCAATCCATTAGCGATAGATTTGATGCCGGATATACCATTCCGTAGCATTAGTGCGCTTCTGAATATTCCAATCATAAAAGGGAATCGTGCGAAATTGTCCGCCGCGTTCAATCTCACTCCGCATATACTTTTGGAAAAAGCGCTCTTGCGAAAATGACCTGTCACGGAGATTTATCCCAAAATCAATGACTTGTTGCCTTTGCACAAGACGCGCCGCATAGCCGCGTGGAATCGTTAATGTTGTATCTTTGCGTTCTTCTGAGCCAAAGCGAAAACGGTAACTTGCTGTCGTGTCGCGGTTTTCAACGATAAACAATGCCGCAAAGGTGGTCAAATCAAGTTCCAGCGTATAGGCAATCTCCGAAGCAGAACGATTATTGTTCGCTGTGTTGGTGAATGTCCAATCTTGCCATAACCAAGGCGTATTTCTGAGGTTCGCTTGATACATCATTCTGTTGCCAAGGGTAACTGTGATATTACGAATGTCCGGGTACCGTGTGGCGAGTACCCGTCCCGTTCTGGCACTCACGGGGGTAGGCACTTCAGCCAGAAAAAATGTTCCGCCTGCGAAAGATAGAGCGCGTACTTCCTTAGTGCTGTCGTTTATTGTGTACCGCACTATCCACGAATCGTTTGGCAATAATGCAGCAGGAACGCCTGTTGTCGTTATCCGAATTTGAAACAGTACGTTTTGGGTGTCGGAAGTTTCCAGAACTTCACAGCCGTTCAGCATACCGCTCAGCATACCGACGACAAGCAGCATGATTGCACTGAAATAGTGCCTCAGGTAGTACCTCATCACACAGGATAGATTTGTTCTGTGACGCATAAAACCTCACGTTTTTTTCTATCGTCGAATTGGAAGAGTATATTCGGCATAGCCATGAACTTGTTGCCCTTGAATGCTTGCTCGGCGGGAACCAAGAGTGTAACGATAATTCAATTCGCTGCGCAAAAGTGGTTGTTGCCGGGTGCGCTCAAAAACGGTTGTTTCCTTTCCTGCGGAATCTTTAAGCATGACGGAAATGTCCGGCAGATACGATTTCACGTCATTTCCGAGGTCTTTATTGGTGGTCGAAATCACGAGAACAAAACTTGTTAATTGCACATTCCCGCCAAAAGGTGGTATTCTCAGTCTTATATTGGTAAGCTCTTGCGTTGAGTAGGTAATAAAGCACGTATCTTTCGTTGTGTTGTGTGCATTGAGAACATAGAGCGTGGAATCAAACCCCAATGGTAATTGCGCTTGAAGTTCCGTATATTGTTTTGGGATGCCTATTCCTTCGTAAAGCAGGTCGTTTTGTTTCTCTTTTTCTTGGGAAAATTTAGCTTGATAAAGTGTTACCGAATCAAGGTTTACTCGAAGGTTTTCAAGTTTATCATTTGATTGTGAGGTATTCGGCAACACACTTTGTTCACCGTTAGAAAAGGTACGGCGGAGAAGTAGAACCTCTTGCGAATTATCAATGATATAGCGAAAACCAACGTATTCCGAAATTCCAACAATTCTTCCACCAACAACAGGAAATATCATTACGCTATCCTTCGCCTGACCAAGAGAAAAGCGCACAATCAGGCTGTGTTCACCGTCTTTGGGCAGAAGGGAGTTATGGATTAGCACAACCACAGATTCGTAGTTTTGCATACATCCTGTCAGTCCGGTCAAAAGCAGCAAGCAAATAATCAAAAAGCGTTTGTGCATAGTAATTTTCAGCAAAGAAAAAATGTTTTACCATATTGTGTAAAAACAAATATACCTTTTCTTTCGTATAAAATCAAGCACTGAAAACTTCACTTAGTCAAGTTTTGAAAACAAAAAAAAATCGTGTAGATTACAGCAACTATTTGACATTGCAAACCATTGGAAAACTTCAGATATGGATACAATGATTGCCGCCCAAGCCGCATCAGTGCATGATGTAGAAGAGATGACCGATTACGAACTTGAACGAGGAAAACCAATGCCGAGTAAAGTACACGCTGCAACGCAGACGAATGTGATTGACGCGCTTTTGCGATATAAGAAAAAATACCGCCGATTAACTGAAATTTCTTTGCGTTTGGGCAAGGAAAAACTCGTCCCGGACATCGCGCTCTATTCGATAGATGCAAGCGACTGGCATGAAAATGAGGCGGAAATGTCACTGCCGCCGCTTTTGTGCGTCGAAATCGTCTCGCCCTCACAAAGCATTGATGAGATGAAAGAAAAAGCGGATAAATACTTTGCTGCGGGTGTGCGCTCGGTGTGGTTGGTACTGCCTGCGTTGGCAGGAGTAATGCTGCTTCACGCAACGTCCAAGCCTCAATTTTTCAGCGAAGGCGACCTTGTTGATTCTGAACTTGGTATCACCATCCCTGTTGAAGAGGTGTTTGAGTAATCACCATTACGGCTACATGATAACCAAATACCGCATGAAATCAGCCCCCACTCCCAAAACAGCCCTCATCACAGGTGGGAACAACGGCATCGGCTTGGAAATTTCACGGCAGCTTGCTTTGCGCGGTGTTCATGTTTTTCTTGCCGCACGGAATCCTCATGCAGGCTCAGAAGCCGCAGCACAGATTGTTCGGGAGAAAATGCGTTGTACCTTTGTACCAATGGACGTAAGTGATAGTGCGAGTATTCGTGAGGCATTTCGCCTTGTTTCCTCGAACATTCAGCGTTTAGATATTCTCGTGAATAATGCAGGAATCCTGCTTGACCACTCCCAACCCATCCTCCAAACACCGGAATCCGTGTTGCTTTCCACACTTCAGACTAATGCTGTCGGCGCACTGCTTACAGCACAAACGTTCCTGCCAATAATGGGGCGGGGAAGCCGCATTATTAACGTGTCCAGTTCCGGTGGGCAGATTACCCACGGCGCAAGTACGTTTGCTCCGGCGTATTGCATTTCCAAAACTACCATGAACGCAATTACCCTCCAACTCGCATCAGCACTTGAATCAAAGGGCATTGCCGTAAACGCAATGTGTCCCGGCTGGGTGAAAACCGCAATGGGTGGACAAGGTGCAACGAGAACTGTGCAGCAAGGCGCAGACACCGCATTGTGGCTTGCTTTAGAGGCAGATGCACACCTAACGGGGAAATTTTTTCAAGACCGTCGGGAAATTGCGTGGTAACCATTCACCGTGTATTGTTGAACACGCAATCAGTAATCCCAGCCTGGAGAAGCCTGTCCAAGACTTGTTCCCCGAAATCACAGCCCCGCCTCCTGCCGAATGTCTTCTAATAATTCTTCCAAATATTCCGCATCATCAACGCCTTCGACGGCTAACCCCTGTTGAAGAATTTCTATTGCTCGCGTCGGATTTTTGGTGTGAGTGTCATTCGTCGGGTTTGCCAGTTCCTCTGCCCAACAGGAATAGACTAGGTATTTTTTCGGAAATTCATGAGCGGCTTCCCCATATACCTTTTCCATTGCAGTAGAATTGCCCTCGAAGGCATATATTTGAGCAAGATCCAATAAAATATTCAAACGTCCTTCTTCTTCTTTAGTGTTCAGCACATCCAGTATTTCTTCAAACATCCTTTTTAGTGTCGGAATATGACGTGGGTAGTCGTACAGAATCGTATCGGTAATGTCCGTAAGGTCCTCGCTAAAAAGAGCCTCCATCGAATTATAGTGTTCAAAAGCCATCTCAAGTTCTAAAAAAGAATGTATTGATTTGCCATCCGGCATTGCATTGCGTTGTTCAATAAACGATTTCACTTTTTCCCACACAAACACCCAATCTTCCAGCATCTCCACATAGTTTTCACCTTCCTCAAACCATTCGTACAAACGCTCTATGCGTTCATTTACCGCATTGATAACATCTTCGACAAAGAGAACATTAGGCAGAAGCCGCGAACACATTATTGGTATGCCGTTCAGCAGTATAGAATCATCCTCATCATTTTCCGCATCAATGGTTTCACTGTACTCCATTGCAACATCAATATTGGAGTAAGAAACACGGGCTTTTTCTCGGAGTATTTCCTGCGAATCGGTAAATCCGGCATCTTGGAGGCGCTTCCAAAGCTCATCGGTGGTAAGTTCCTTCAACTCCTCTTCAAGTTCTGCATCCCGATCCATTATTGCTTGTATTGTACTCATTGTTTCCGGATTCCCCAATGAATCCAAGATGAGATTTCGCTGTTCCGCTTTTGGTAACGCCAGAAATTCTTCGTCGCTTATGTTACCCATCATCATATTTGCGAAATCAGCACCAATGAAGACTTTCTTACCGTTCTCATCAATAATTTCCCGTCCGACGGTGTTTTCATACTTGCGCAACTCGGCATTACTTCTGCCGATTCTGAACTGTTCATCATATTCTTCCCGTGAAATGCTTGGTGTACCTGTGTCAGAAGGGAGCATTTGCAGAAAATTCCAAAACAGATCTTTTTCTTCTTTAAGGTCTTGGGGTAGGCGAATACCCGCTTTTTTACTATCGTTCAGCGCTTTGAGCAGAATTTCTTTGAGTTCAACATCCGTGCGGGGCAGGATTTTGGGTGCGTTGTAACCGTTAAACGTATTGCGAATGTGCGACTTAAATCCATCTGCGGAGCGAGCATCCACAACCATAAAATCCTTAATCGCGCCATTCCACGGTGGGTTGCGGTCAATGAGGATACTAAATCCGTGTTGTTGGTACTTTCGCTTATCGGTGTACCAAAAACCGACCACAGAGGATTGCCACTCTGAATCTGCATGAGAATATGCCTCAATGAAGAGATTTGATGCGGCTTGTGTTTTTGCAGTAACTTCGGTAGAAATGTCCGCAGCAAGCGCACGAAGCCAATTTTCAGCAGCGCTGTATCGCTGTCCCGACATCGCCTCTTTCACCAGATATTGCTTCAGATTATTCGTGTAATTGTGCTGTGCAATCCACGCCGGAACAATGCTGTGAAGATGCTCCACAACATTGTTTGGCGTGCTTTTCAGGGCATAAAGGAAAAAAGAAAAAAACTGTTCCGGTTTTAATCCTTGTGTCAGCGTATCAAGGTGCTGCTGAATTGACGAGGCATCACCGGAAGCCGCATCATTACTTGCGAAAAATTCATCAACGCGGAATTTTATGGTCGCCAAAGGCGAAACTTTTGGTGCTGAGGGTTTCTTTTTGCTCATAGTTCATAGAATGAAAGAAATCGAATGTGATTTGATTACGGGTGAATATCCGAAAAATTGACTGCCTCGTATTATCAAGGGTTGGAACACCGTACAGTGCTGCCGGAAGTGCAAAAAACAGCTTCAAGTTATGAAAAAATCTCTTCTTGAAATACAGATTTTCAGCGTTTAATCAAACATCTCGTCGTGCCCCTTAGCGTGTGCCGACTCCAGATGGCTCGTAACATCTGCCGATTGTGTCAATGCCTCTGCAACGCGCAATTCTGCTCGTGTTGCCAATGCGTGCGCCTCTTCAATTACAACCCCGTTGGGAAATTGCAAATGGAAATCAATGTAAATTTTCGCCCCACTTTCGCGTAGTCGCAAACGATGAAAACTTAGGTTTTCGGCGGTGCAGAAGGTTTCCAGCGCGTTTTTCGCACTTTCTTCCAACTCAGGATTGCTCGCATCCATCAACCCATCGGCTGCGCGGCGTGTAATGATGCCGCCTTCACGGATAATGTACAGTGCAAAAAGAATTGCCACAAGCGGGTCTAATAATGTCCAACCCGTCCACCACGCCATGCCCAAACCCAGCACTGCTCCTGCACTTGTCCACACATCGCTTAACACGTGCTTCCCATTTGCAAGCAAAATAATGGAGTTTTGCTTTTTGCCTAATCTCACCAAATATACCCCCAACAGTGCATTAACACTAGCTGCTGCAAGCAAAAAACCAATACCTGTTTCAATTTTCTGTAAGTGAATCCCTGAAATCCAGTGTTTGACTGCTTCGTAAATAATGACAACACCCGCACCCAGCACCAATACTCCCTCCGCACCCGAAGAAAAGTACGCAATTTTGTCATGCCCAAAATGGTGATTGCTGTCCGGCGGGCGATAAATCACGCGCAGACTGTACGCCGAAAAACTCACCGCAGCAACGTGAACAACCGTCTCAAGTGCATCGGAAAACGCAGCAGCAGAGCCGGTAATGAGGTAAGCCGACCATTTCAAAACCAGCATAATTACTCCCGTTCCGAGCGAGAGATTCATGGCAAATATTTCGTCTTTGGAGGCTGTTTTCATAGTTTATGGCATAATTCTGAATCAGTGTTGCACATTAAATATACAAAATCTCAGGAAGATTGCGGCGTTTGCGCAGAAATCCGTTTGCCCAAGCACGAAAATTATTCTATTTTTGCAGGGTTGTTTTTCTCACCAACCCTGTTTTTATGCCGTTTTTGCGCTTTCCAGACCATTTCCATTTTGGAGCCTCATCCTCCGCTCACCAAATTGAGGGCAACAATCGCCACAACCAGTGGTGGCATTTTGAACAAGAACCGGGGCGCATCAAAAACGGCGACAAATCAGGACAGGCTGCAGACCATTACACGCGCTTTGAAGAGGATTTTGCCGATTTGAAAGCAATGCATCACTCCGCACATCGCTTGTCCTTCGAGTGGAGCCGCTTTTTTCCCGAATCGCCTACCGTGCTGAACAAAGAAGCCGTGCAGCACTATCATCGTGTTCTGGATACGCTTCGCAGCCATGATATAGAGCCGTTTGTAACCACATTCCATTTTACGATTCCCGCTTGGTTTGCGGAAATGGGCGGTTTTGAAGAAGCGGAAAATATTCGATATTATCTTGATTTTGTGCGGTTTTTGGTGGAGGAATACGGCACCAAAATCCGTTTCTGGTGTACGATTAACGAACCCAATATCTATGCGTCCTTTGCCTACGTTATCGGGGAATATCCTCCCGCAAAAAAGAGCATTGCAACGGCATTTCGCGTCGTGGGAAACCTTTTGAAAGCACATGGAAAGGCATATCGCATCATTAAAGAGCGCTTTCCGGACGCGCAAGTGGGATTGGTTGTGCATTTACCTGTTTTTGCGCCGCACCGCAAGGGATCTTGGACGGACAAACTCGCAGCACGATTGGCAGATTGGTTTTTTAACGGGATAATTTTGGAGGCGCTGCAAACAGGAAAAATTCATTTTCCCGTCGGATTTTTTGAACAGCACGATTACATCAAAAACTCGAATGATTTTATCGGGTTGAATTATTACGTGCGGATGTTTGCCTCGCCCAAACACGCCTTGGCAACGGCATTAAATCTGCTTCATGCGGATTTTGGTGCTTTCCGGCGTACAGGCACAGAGCGCCTGACACAATCAGGCTGGACAGTCTATGCAAAGGGTTTGTACAAGTGTTTGAAGCGATTGCACAAGAAATTCGGCTTGCCGATGTACATCACCGAAAACGGCATTGCAACTGATGATGATGAATGGCGCAAAGATTTTATCCGTAAGCATTTACGGCAAGTTCATAAAGCCTTGGAAAAGGGAATGGACGTACGGGGATATTTTTATTGGTCGAATCTGGATAATTTCGAGTGGTCGCTTGGTTTTGAGCCGCGTTTCGGCTTGATTCACGTGGATTATGACGATAATTTCCGCCGAACTGTACGCGAAAGTGCATGGTTTTATGCCGATATCATTCGGAATCGTGGTTTTTGGCACGACGCAAATGGTGTAGAATCAAGCGAAACGAAGAATGTGGAAATAAAAATGTAGAAAATTTTGTGTGAAATGCCGTCGCGGTTGTAAATTGTGCCACTACTCAACAATCGCACCAAAGCTATGATTTCAACGGATTCGCAACAAAACGACATCGAACAAAAACGGCGGCTCAAAGAAGAGCGTCAGCAGCAGTCGCGGCAAGACGATGCGGAACTCATTCGCCGCGCTACGGCAGGGGAACAAACTGCGTTCAAACTTCTCGAAAAGAAGTATCGCGGTGCGATTACCAGCCTTATTCGCCGTATGATGAATAATCACCCCAACGACATCGAAGACCTCGTACAGGAGACCTTTATCAAGGCATTTCAAGCTATCGGGAATTTTAATAACGAATATGCTTTTTCGACGTGGCTTTACAAGATTGCCTCCAACCACTGCATTGACTTTTTGCGCAAGAAGCGCTTAAAAACGTTCTCCATAGACCAACCCATTGAAACCAAAGAAGGCAAAGTCGAATACGAAATTTATGATGATTCCGCCACACCGGATGTGGATTTGCACAGCCGCGAAAGAGCAAAACTTATTCGACAGGCGATTGATGAATTGCCGGAAAAATACCGCACTGTTATTCAAATGCGCCACGAAGACGATTTAGATTACCAAGAAATTGCCGACAAACTGGAAATTCCCTTGGGAACAGTTAAGGCACACCTTTTCCGCGCACGGGCAATGCTCTACAAAAAACTGAAAGGTGAGGTTGTAAATTTTTATGAATAAATCCTGCATTTGTAGCACGTTCCAAATAGCTGGGACATCCCCAACACCATATGTTTTCTGAAAGCTATGAATCCTCATATGTATTTGTATGAGCAGTTCCAACTTATTTCCATGCAGGACGATACAGGGTTACCACACAGTCTTGAAATTGTCAATCGAAGCGCCTTTTGTTCTGGCGCTGCTATCCTGATGGACTTGGTTCTACTTGGCTGTATTGCTATCGGAGAAAATGGAAATTGTACAGTGCTGCCGAATCGGATAGTGCCGAATGATGAAGTCTTGGCAAAAGCCCTTTCACGGGTCGAAAAATCCAAGAAACCCAAACCCGCAAAACATTGGGTGGTAATTTTTACAAGCTATGACACGCCACATCGTAAGGCGGTCAAAAATCTAGTTGCCAAGGAAGTAGTCAAATTAACAAAGCAAACAACATGGAAGATATTCACAAAAACGCGCTACCCACTCCAAAACACCGCACTCAAACAGTCAATTCTCAACGATGTAGAACGATGCTTAGCCCCTGAAACCATTCCGAAAGCAACAACGCTTACGCTACTTGGATTAGTGCGCTCTGCTGGGCTGTTACCCTATATTTTTGCAAACCGATATTCAAAAGACCCCGATGCACTCCAAACGGCAGTCAATGAGGCTTTGAAACACAAACCTCAAAGCAATATTGTTGAAAATGCGATGGAAGATGCAGTACGCCGGCAGGAAATGTTCGAGGCATTGGAAATGTCGTTAGAATCCCTCACCTTTGCTTTGGATAGCGTCATGGATGCCGTTGATGCGACAACGGGTGGCGATGGCATAGGTGATGGTGGCGATGGCGGGGGTGGCGGAGACGGCGGAGGTGGAGATTAATCTTACATCAATGGATTGTATTTCACCTTGCAGCCATGCATCATGTGATTTCATCTCTTCACGAACAGTTTTCATCCAGCCTATAAACTCTATTTTGGTAGCGATTTCCTTAGTACGCCATTCTTGATTTAAGTAGTTATTTTTAATCAAGCATTTATGCGGTATAACAAAACCAAAGCGGCTTAAATGCTTGCTTTTTAATAATGGCTTATTTTGAGAACGATGTACTTAGTGAGTTCTTCTTTGAGTTCAACATTTTTCTGTGCAGCAAGTTCTTTACCAAACAGGAGAGGATCCATAACAATTAAACGGGCAGTGTAATCGTAAACGTTGTTCCACGCTCTGCCTCCGATGCACAATGGATTTCACCACCCAATTTCTGCGTTACAAGATTATAGACAATGTGCATCCCAAGCCCCGTCCCGCCTTGTGCCTGCTTTGTTGTGAAAAAGGGGTCAAAAATACGCGGTAATATCTCGCTCGGAATTCCGCGACCCGTGTCAGAATACGTGATGGTAATACGATTGCTTTGGGGACCCTGTTCTGCGCTGATGCGCATGATTCCTGTTTCGGTGAATTCCGAAAAACCGTGCAGTAGGGAGTTCTCAATGAGGTTGGTGATAATTTGCGCTATCGCGCCCGGATACGTCTCCAAAACCAGGTTTTCATCGCACGTAATTTCAACGCGGTGCTGCGTGGCTTTCCATTTCGGTTCAAGGCTGGTGATGACTTCGTGTAGGTATTTGTGTAGGTGAAAACGGCGTTTGTTGTCGCTTGTTTGGTCCACAGCTACTTGTTTGAAACTTTGAATCAGATTTGCGGCTCTTGCTAAATTGCGTAAGGTGAGGTCGGCACCGATTTTCGCCTGTTCGATGAAGGTTTCGAGAGTGCTTTTTTTCAATCCGCCTGCTTTGTACTCATTCTCGAAAGTTTGTACTTTTCCGTGCAGTGTGGAAGCAGCAGTAACGGCAACACCGATGGGCGTATTGAGTTCATGCGCCACACCTGCGACGAGCGTTCCCAAAGAAGCCATTTTTTCGGCTTGAGCGAGTTGGTTTTGGGTTCGGCGAAGGGTTTCGAGGCTTTCCGAGAGTTCGGTGTTTTTGAGTTGGATTTGTTGGGCTTGGTTCTGTATTTCTTGTGTGCGTGTATCAATTATGTTTTCTAGTGCCTCCGCTCTTTTAAGAAGACGGTTTGTTCTCCAAAGAATACTGAAATAGACCAGACTACATATAATGATAATACAAATAGCATAAAACCACGATGTTGTCCACCAAAAGGGTTTAACAGAAAATTCAATCCAAGTCCCTTTTTCATTCCAAACCCCGTCATTATTACAAGCAATAACCCGAAAGCGGTATTTCCGACCTTTGGGAAGATTGGTGTAATAAGCCGTGCGGCGATTTTCAGCTTCAACCCACTCTTTATCAAAACCTTCCAGCATATACTTGAATTTTACTCGCTCTGCTGCCGTTAGGCATATTGCTGTATATTGAAATTCTAGCTTTTCTGTACTTGAAGGTAATTCAATACCATTTTGACGCAGAATTACTGAATCAATAATACCATCAATACGAATTTCTTCAAGAATAATCTTTGGTGGGATTTCATTCTTGTAAAGATTTTTGGGATTGATAGTAACAGCACCACGGATGGTAGGAAACCATAAGCGTCCATCAGAGGAGCGTATTGCAGACGGTTGTGAGCCACCGTTGCATTCCGCTGAAATCATACCGTCAGAAGTACCGAAAATTTTGCAGCGCAGACGAGCAAGTTTACCGTCTGCTACGGAATCAAGGTCAGATTTTTTAACACAAAAAATACCTTTGTTGCATGAAATCCAAATATAGCCGACATCATCTTCCAACAGAGAATAAATAACATTATCAAAAAGCCCGTGTTGCACATTGATATTTACTAAACTGCCATTTTTCAAGCGATAAATGCCGCCCTCGGCTGTTCCAATCCAAAATACATTGTTGCTATCCTCTCTCAGTGCAAGAATATCGGGAACTGTTAAACCATTAGCACGAGTATATGAATGGACTATCGAATTATTTTTGAAGACAAACAAACCTTCACGAGTACCTACCCAAACTTGGGAGCTTTTATCCTCGTATAATACAGGCGCTCTTTCGTTTGACAAACCTTCATTCTTTCCATAATTATGGAAAATGCCGTTAATCAAACAACTCACCCCTCTGTCGGTACCTATCCATAACGTTCCGCGACTATCACGTAAAAATGAACGTACACTGTTATTTATAAGCCCATTTTGTGTACTATATTTTTCGGTTATTTTACCATTTATCAAACGACAGCAACCTTGATCAATTGTTCCGATCCATAACGATCCGTCAAGGTCTTCATAAATACCTTTGGCATTATTGCTTGGCAACCCATTCTGTTTTTTCAAATAGTTCCATTCGCCATTGCGATGAATCGCGGCAACCCCTTCAGAAAATAGGGTAAACCATAGTGTTTTGTTTGAATCTTCAAGTATTGACCAAATGTCATTAAAACTTTTTTCACCCAATACCGACACTGAGCCATTTGAAATTCGATTTAATCCACCACTAACAAGACCAATGAATAATCCACCTTCTTGATCTTCCAGAAAACAATTTATACTGTTTGTCGGTAATCCATCATTGACAGTAAAGGAATCAAAATGATCCTGTGAATACCGATAGATTCCCGAACCAAATGTTCCTATCCAAATTGTGCCTTGAGAATCACAAAATAATTCATTGATATTTTTTGCAGGAATCCCATCACTTGAGCTAAATGTTTTCCAATTTTTACCATTCCACATCTGAAGACCATTTTGTGTACCTATCCAAATATTCGCATTCTGGTCTTGGCATAAACCTCGAATACTCGCATTAAGCAGACCATCCTTTGCGGTATAAGACTCTTTGACATTATAAGTTTGAGTGTTGATTCGCATAAGAGCATTATTTGTACCGACCCATAAAAATCCCTCCCTATCGAAAGTTAGCGCACCTATTTGATTACTTAATAACCCTTCATTTGTTGTCATTACGCGAACTACTCGACCATTTTTGATATGATTGATACCAGCCGTGGATGTTCCAACCCAAATCCCTCCTCTTGGATCAGGCACAATGATACTGCCTTCATCAGGAATAGAATTACCTGAAAGACCATTATGGGTAGTCATTGATGTAAAAGAATTATCTTTGATCTGAACGATTCCTTGGTTCTGAACTGCTACCCAAAGAGTTCCATCTGTTTCCATTCCAAGTGCTTGGCAATTATTAGCAGGAAGCGGAGAATTATGCCTATCAAATATTTTCATCGTTAAACCATCAAAACGCACCAAACCTTCTTGAGTAGCTATCCAAATATAACCATCTGGGGTTTGCGCCAAACCCGAAACAGCATTTTGGGGCAAACCTTGCTCAGTTTGCCATACCTTGTGAACATATTGAGATGGCAACTTCTGTGGATCTAAGCCTTTTTTGACCGAATTTGTACTTTGAGATAGAAGTGGTTGCCAAACTCCAGTAACCAGCACTGCGATAATGTAGAGAAATTTAGGCATATTTTTTTACAAAAAGAGACAGTTAAGTTGTTTTATTGTAATCGAACAAACACCAGAAAATTCTCATACAATATACACAAAAACCGCGTAGAATCAAGGTTGCACAAAATTTCAAAAAAAGCCGCTTCCCACGCACAAAGCTGGAAGCGGCTTTAGGAGAATTAGTCTCGAAAGATGCGGTAAATACTAGAGTTTCAACCACTTCTTGAGCAGTTCCGCGACAACAGGGTTCATCGCCGTTAGCGCCAATATCATCAGGACGATGAGAAAATTGATTTTGAGGTTCATGGATTTCATTTCTTCTCGCAAAACCTTGATTTCGCCTTGAAAGCGAGTATCAACAGTTTTTATTTCCTCTCGCAATGCTTTCATCTCTCCAAGAAACTCTGCTTTGGTAACAAGTTCTTTGGTCATTTCGTCTTTGAGTTCAACTTTTTTCTGAGCAGCAAGTTCTTTCGCTTGCGTTTCCACAACTTGGCGGCTTTTGAATTATGTGATTTGTACCGTTAAAGTGGATTTTTCACAGTCACACTTTGAAGAAGTAGTGCTGCTGCGGTGTTCCAATCTTCACCACTCTCTAAACATTCTTCAAACGCCTTACGTTGTTCAAACGAAAACCTCTGAAGATAGAGCCAATCCGAACTGGCATCCGGTTGCTCCGTTGGAGGAACGCTAACATCCCAATACAAATACGAACCTGTTTCCGCAAGTCGTACACGGGCAAAAGCCTCCGGCGTAGCAATAGACAGCATAACGGGCAAGGAAAGCTGGTCATTGAAATCAATGATGGTTTCTGTGTCGTCTTGAAATCGCACTTTCAAGCGAAAATCCGGCAATGGTTCTGCCGCAAGCAAACGAGGAAACTTCATTGGTCAAGCCCTGGAATGATAAGAAGTGGTTGTTTTAAGCGTGCGCTTAATCAAGAAAAGCCGTCCTACGATTTCTAACCGTAGAACGGCTTTTTTTCACTCACCTCACATCGTCGGAACAAGCACGTGCGGCACATCCAGCGCCTTTGCCTGTTTGTTCCATGCGTCAATGTCTCGCGTCAAAACGCTCTGCCACTCGTTGCGGAAAGCAGTAAACTTCTGCACTTCCTCCTGAAAAACTTCTCTCATGCCTTGCGTAATCGGCTCGTCGCTTTTGGTTGCGTCGTAAAGCGTCGCCAAAACCGCATAGAGCTTGGCTCCAGTGTTGTTTTTGCCAGCCAAAATATCATACGCGATTTTCGCTGTGGCGTTGTGCAATTTTCCTTCAACGGAATCACAAAGTGACATGAGGGATTTTGCAGATTTCAGCAAAGCCGCATATTTCGCTGTGTCTGCGCCTGTTGTGAGGAGTTCGGAGCGTTCGCCGAGTTGTTTTTTCACCGTGCGAAGTTGTGTAACGGTGCGCGTGATAGCGGAAATGGTATCGCGCACAGCAAGCGTGAAAGCGTGTGTTTTAGCGAGTTCTGCTTGATTGATGCTTTGACGCGGGTCGGTAAGCACTTGTGCGGTTTGGGTGAACGTTTTGCCATCCACCGTGAGGCGCACGGTATAAGCGCCGGGAGCAGCCGTTGGACCTGAGCGCACATCACCGCCGTCGGTCTGACCGTCGCGGATGAACTCAGCGCCTTTGTGTTCCAAATCCCACGCCGTGCGGTGCAATCCAGCCAAGACTGAAAGCGTGTCGCTTGAACGTCCACCAAATTCGCCGGCCGCCAAAACCGGCTCTACTTCAGGCTTGTTGCTGTAAGAGCGAATAACCGTGCCACTTGCGTCCAAAATCTCAATTTTCACACTTTTCGCTTTGTTTTTCAGCCAGTAGTGCAGAACTGAGCCCGATTGCGGGTTCGGCATTTGACCAAAACCGCCGCCGCGATTATAGCTCAAATTCCAACGAATAGCATTTTGGACGGGAAGCAAGGCTGCATCAGTGCTTGGAGCGCCACTTGCCATTTCACGCAAGGGCGTAAGGTCATCAAAAACCCAGAACGAGCGCCCGTGAGTGCCGATAACAAGGTCGTTATTTTTCACGACCATATCATGCACAGCAACGGGAGGGAAGTTCATCGTGAGCGCCTGCCACGAAGCGCCGTCATCGGGCGACATTTGCAAGCCAAGTTCTGTTCCGACATAGAGCAAGCCGCGCTTTTTGGGGTCTTCACGGACAACGTGCAGGTATTGGTCTTGTGGAAGTTTGGCGCTCAGACTTTTCCATGTTTTACCAAAATCGGTTGTTTTCCAGAGATAGGGCTTGAAGTCGCTCAAACGATGGGCTTCTGCGACGACATACACCGTTCCGGCTTCAGTGCGCGAAGGCTCAATCGTTTTAATCGTTGCAAATTCGGGCAAACCGGTGATGTTTTTGGTAACATTCGCCCACGTCGCACCGCCGTCTTGTGAAACATGAACCAAGCCGTCATCGCTGCCAGTCCAAAGTACGCCTGCTTTCGCGGGGGATTCGGTAACGGCAAAAATCGTGCAGTACGTCTCAACGCCTGTATTGTCGCCCGTTATAGGACCACCAGCCCATTTTTGCTTTGATTTGTCATTGCGCGTTAAATCACCTGAAATAGCGCTCCACGTCTTGCCTCCGTCGGTCGTCTTGAAAAGAACATTTGCTGCGTGGTAGAGCGTGTTCGGGTCGTTTGGCGAAATCAAAATCGGTGCTGTCCACTGGAAACGGTAGCGAAGGTCTTCCGCACCGCGTCCGGAAGTATTTGTAGGATAGACGGTGATATTTTGTGTGGTGCGTGTGCGGTGGTCGTAACGGGTAATTGCGCCGCCGTATTCACCTGCATAGACGATGTTGGAATCGAGCGGATGATGCTGTGTGTGTCCTGCTTCGCCGCCTCCCACGCCATGCCAATCCGCAATTTCGATACCCGCGCCGTCCAACTTGATATGCGGTGTGGAGAATGTTCCCCAATCCTGTGCAGCACCGGAAATTTTGTACGGTGTGGAATTATCCACCGCAACGTGATAAAACTGCATCGTTGGCATAGCGGCTGCAAACCACGTTTTTCCGCCATCGGTGGAAACTTCTACGCCACCGTCATTCGCATTGATGATGCGTTGCGGGTTTTTCGGGTCAATCCAAATATCGTGGTGGTCGCCATGACGGAAGCCTCTCACGCGAGCGATAGTGCGCCCGCCATCCAATGTGCGGAGCATCGGCACTTGCGGAAACCAGACATCATCAGGGTTTGTGGGGTTGATAGTGAGGGTGGAATAATACCACGCACGCTGACGCAAAGGGCGAGAATCATTCACCAAGCGCCAATTCACACCGCCGTCGTCCGAGCGGAAAAGTCCGCCTTTTTCATGCTCAATAAGCGCATAGACGCGGTTTCCATTACTTGGAGCAACGCCCACACCAATTTTACCCATGATTCCTTCCGGCAGACCGCTTGGTGAGCCGTCGGCTTTCAAGGGAGTGATTTGCTGCCACGTATCGCCGCCGTCGCGGGAAGTGTACAAGCCGCTTCCGGGTCCGCCGCTTTGCATATCCCACGGCTTACGGCGCATTTGCCACATTCCGGCGAAAAGAATGTTCGGGTTTGTCAGGTCGAAACAGACATCCGAGGCGCCTGTATCCTCGTTTTTCGTCAAAACGCGCTCCCACGTTTTTCCACCGTCTTTGGTGCGGTACACGCCGCGCTCTTTGTTGGGTGCAAAAGGATTTCCCAGCACCGCAGCAAAGGCGATATCAGCATTTGCGGGGTGAACGATGATAGTGCCGATTTGCCCGATGCTTTTCCAAACGTGTTTCCATGTTTTTCCGCCGTCGGTGGATTTGTAAATACCATTGCCCGCAGCCACGTTCCCACGCGGGTTTGCTTCACCACTTCCCACATAAACCACATTCGGGTCAGAGGGTGCAACCGCCACAGCACCCATTGAAGCCACAGCGTGGTCGTCCATGACTGAGCGCCATTTCATGCCGCCGTCGGTGGATTTCCACACACCGCCCGAAGCAGTCGCCGCGTAATAGGTGAGCGCATCGCCCGGAACGCCCACTGCACGGGAGGTTCTACCGCCGATAGCGGGACCGATATTGCGAAATTTTAAGTTCTTAAAGCGTGTGGTGTCGCGGGGCGGAAGGTCTTGTGCGGTAAGATTTGGTGCGGTCATTGCGGCAAACAAGGCGCAAAAGCAAGTAAGCAGAAGAGCATTTCTCATAGCGAACGATTAGTTAGTGAAAAAAGTGGAGAAAGTTATTGCGATTGACTCAGTGGAGAAAAATTTCCCTCAAAACGTAAATCTACAACAAATCGTGGTTTTTTCAGATTTTTTCGTTGCTTAAACCTAAAATTTACCCCGAAAATCGAATATGGTATGGTCATTTTTCGGGGTAAATTTCCACAATATAATCGGGTTTTGGAGGAGGCGTCCACGAATTTCACGAATCGTCACGAAGGAAGTGTTGAGCTATTGCTGTTCTATATCCACTACCAAAAAAAACGCCTAACATCTTTACAATACAAGATATTAGGCGTTTTTTATTGAGCAGTTATTTCGCTTTGTAGCCGATGATTTACTTTCCGACGACCGCTTTCACTTTTTCGGTCAATTTCGGAAGAACTTCAAAGGCATCGCCAACGATGCCGTAATCAGCGATTTGGAAAATCGGCGCATCTTTGTCTTTATTGATGGCAACGATAACTTTCGATGAGGACATACCTGCAAGGTGCTGAATAGCGCCGGAGATGCCAGCCGCGATATAGAGCGTCGGGGAAACGGTTTTGCCTGTTTGACCGACCTGCTCGCCGTGCGGTCTCCAGCCTGCATCCACAACGGCGCGTGATGCACCAACAGCTGCGCCAAGCGTACCGGCAAGGCTTTCTACGAGGTGGAAGTTTTCCGGTCCTTTCAAGCCACGACCGCCTGAAACGATAATGTCCGCTTCGGCAACGTCCAATTTACCGGTGTTGCGGCTGACGGATGTAACGGTTGCTTTAACGTGGTTGTCTGCCAAATTCGGCGCAAAATCACGTGTTGCGGTTGTTGCAGGAGCATCAACTTTTTTCGCGGTGAAAACGTTGGGGCGAATGGTGATGACTTTTTTTGCCGTCGTAATTTTGCTTTTGAGACGTGCTTTACCAGCATAAACAGGGCGCGTTACAATGACATCTGCACCGGAAACTTCGTGTGCAATAGTGTCGGGAGCAAGTCCGGCTTCCAATTTCACGGCAAGGCGCGGAGCGATTTCTTTTCCGGTCGAAGATGCCGGAAGCAAGACCACATCAGCATTTTCAGCTTTTGCTGCTTGAGCAAGTGTTTCTGCAACGGCAGATGTGGATTGTTTTTCAAGCAGGGCGTGTTTTGCGACAAGGCAATCCGCCAAACCGTAAGCACCTGCGCCCGAAGCGTCTGCGCCACCGATAATGATGCCGACAACCGAACCACCGGAATTTTTTGCGAGGTGTTGTGCTGCGGTAATCGTCTCAAAAGCAGTTTTTTTGAGCGCACCGTCGAGCGTTTCGAGATAAGCAAGGATTTTCATAGTCTGTTGAAGATTAAGGGAAGTATGAAAGCAATATGATTAAAAAACTACCGCACAATACGTTAGATAACTTTCGCTTCTTCGTGGAGAAGTTTCACGAGTTCGGCAATATCACCATCGGAATCGCCAAGAACTTTGCCTTTGCCTTTCGCGGGCGGTAATTCCAAGCCGACAATTTCCGTGCGTGCCGACAAAGCAGATGCAGCGCGTTCTTCAATCGGTTTTGATTTTGCTTTCATAATGTCCGGCAATTTCGGGTAACGCGGCTCATTCAAGCCTTTTTGCGCGGAAATCACCGCCGGAAGGCTTGCAGCAACGGTTTCTTTACCACCTTCGATGTCGCGCTCTGCGCTAAGGCTTGTGCCGTTAATCTCAAGTTTGGAAGTAATTGTTACCGAAGGCATATCAAGAATTTCCGCAACCATCGGTGCAACTTGGAAGGAGTCAAAATCAATGCTTTGGCGACCGAACAAAACCACGTCCGGTTTGATTTCTTGCGCTACGGCTGCCAAATTGCTCGCAATAACGAAAGAATCAGCGCTGTCGGATTTAACCAAGATTGCTTTATCTACTTGCAACGCAAGGGCAGTACGAAGAACGTCTTTTGCGCCATCGCCGCCGACGGTAACGGCTGTAACCGTGCCGCCGTTTTTCTCTTTGAGGCGCAATGCTTCTTCGAGAGCAAACTCGTCGTAGGGGTTCATAATGTATTTTACGCCTTTGCTGTCAATAGACTTACCGTCTGCGCCGATGACGATTTTGGTCGTCGTATCCGGCACTTGTGAAAGACCAACGAGGATATTCATGAAGTGAGTACTCCTGAAATGATTAAATGATGAAAAAAGTAGATAGGATGCGTTGTTTGAGTGGTTGATGTATAAACGGTTGAGATTACAAATCTACGAAAAATTTTGCAGTACAGACAAAGGATTTCGCACAAAGCGAAATTTTTTGTTGGGTTGATATTTCACTGCAAATTATCCAATTTACTCAATCGCGTGGCGGATTTGTAAGATTGGCGTACCCAAGCCCATAAACGCTGCGTTTGGCGAAAGGATTCCCAATAAACCAAGCGGGGAAATTTCAACCTGCGTCCTTTCCACAAACCTTTCCAGCCACGATGGGCTATTTATATCAGCACTACTCATAGAACTACTACTGACCAATACCTTTCTCCGAGCAGTTGTACGGAGAAAATTGCTTCTTGCCTCAGGTAACTCATTCATAAGACTTATTAGAAATCCTATTCCCCATCCTATACTTCCTAATAGTGGGGCAGCAATGTAAGGTTCGGGGGATCTGGTGATGCTACCAATAAGCAGGGCACTCAATGATGGCAACAATGCACCTGCACCAGCAAACCCGCGAATTGTTACTTCCTGCCGATACGTAAAATCATGCCCATTTAGCAATAAAGCACTTAATCCATACCCGGCTACTTGCCCGATAATTCCTGCTGTAAATGCACTGCGCCAGCGTTCAGGTGATGTTGTGTCCTGTTGAAGAACAGATACAAGTGGAATTGTAAAAGGAGCAACAAGCGCAAATTTGCTTACTGCATCAAAAATGTAGCCGTTTCCACCCGTTAAAGGGCGTTCGGGATTTGTTGCGACAGCATAACCGATACCATATCCCAAAGCAGCACCAACAAGCGTTGTTGCGCTCATGAGGTTAATTGGCAGAGTATTGGCTTGGTATTGAAAAGGACTGCTGGGGGAAGATTGGGTTTGGGCAGTAATACCAATTTACGTTGAAGATTGTGCATTGTTTTTTTTATGCTTTTCTCTGGAAACAGCACAAATACTCGCACAGACAAGAATGTCTGTGCCACTGAAGCGGAAGGATCATTCCAAGTGCCGTGCCGGATGCACCCGAACCCTGAATAGCAAGTGTTTGTGCATAATTCCAACCGAGCAGTTCCGGTAATCGTAGCGTTAAGTATGTTCGTACAAGACTTGTAGCTACGCCGAAAGAGTGCATCGCAAAAAGATTAGGAGAAATTTCATCAGAAAACAACCCCCAAAGCGCCATTCCTTGAGGGACTCCCCATGTCGCACCGTCGGCGAGCATAAGCGAGACCGGGCGTGTGTACCAAGGTTCTGAGTTTGCATATATCGTTAATCCGCATCCCACGAGCATATTGAGAATGGGAACAGCTATTCGGTAACTATTCAGCCCTCGGAAAAGTCCCGTATAACGCCCCAGAAGAAAAGACTCAGGCAAAAGTTGAGCAAGAAGAGCATTTGCAGAGTATATATCCACAAGTATTTCGCCTAGGTACCAACGTTCTCCTCTTGTCATGTACTGTTCGGAACGAAGGAGAACGGGATTGTTGGGGTGATAAATCTTTCCTTCAAGTGAACGAGAGAGCGCTTGAACGTGTTGTTCACTCAAAACAAAACGTTTGAGAGTAGGTTCCAAACCTAATTCTCGGGCTTCCACCAGATAATTTCCCATGCCCACCGCCAAGCCGTTCTGCTGCTTAAATAGTCGTATGCGGTCAAATATCTTCGCTGAATCAGAAACACCTAGCCCTGTAAGCAAAGCATGATCTAATTCCCATATTGCACCAAATTCCGTGTTTTCAAAAAAAGGTATCCGATTTTCTTTTGTCTCTGTGATTTCCAGTCCTTGGCGAGAAGTATCAATAGGAGCAACTTCCAGCATTGTTGCAATAATAAATGGCTCTCTGCGGGTTGTATCCAATTCGTCTTGGTAATACTCATCATACAAATTCGTTTGTAAAACAAAGTGAGTTTGTTCATTACAGAGGGCAGCCAGTTTGTTTCGTACGCTCCAATACCAGTCATGGTCTTGAGAAGTTGTATCGTTGTAATGTACAGTAGCCCTTGTTCCGGCATCATCGGTTATAGTTCTATGCGGAAACGCAATAATTGTGTCCAGACGAATAAAAATTGACCAAACATAGTTACTGTACTGAAGGTTAGGAAATAATAAGGATTGCCAGTGCCTTTTTGTTGCCAAAACATGATGTATTTTGTGTCCGGTGGTTATGGTAACGCTATCCATACCCGCGTTTCGACAAATCTCCGCTATTTCTTGTGAACGTGCATCTGGGCTTTGCGGTGGGCAACGAGCCACGAAATGTGTTGTTTCAACAGATGCACATGATTGCAGATACAGTGCCGAACTGCAAATAAACACGAGAGCAGCAAGTTTCAGCCGATGATATATTCTCATAGTGTAAACTCCATAAAGTGTTAATAATCAAATACCAATAGTTTTCAAACAACATTTAATGACGGGCTTGAAGAGAGACTGAAAAATGTACAATAACAACAATCAAACACTGTAAACTCAGACGCACCCTCGCACGTCTTATTGTTGGAAAAACACAAAAACACATTGCGCCACAATTATCTGATTGTTGCTGCCTTATTGTTGTATCCTTCACCTGACAATTCCCTTGTTTTTTCCTGTGATTGTATGTAACTTTTTACCGTCCAAACCGTTCTTCTTTCTATGCACATAGCGCATGGTTGCTGGTCTTGTAGCTATCATTGCCAAAAGATGTGCTTTTTTCTCACTTTTTTGTGTGAGTTCCTCCATGAAAACTTTTTCAGTAAACACAACGACGAATGTACCTGTACGTGTAGTATTGATACGCTTTATAGCTATCATTTGTTTTGTTGGTATGAGTGCTTTTGGTTTCCTTCAAGCGCAAGCGCCGCGTTTTGGCACATTTTCGCCGCAGTATCAACCCTTGGAATGGAAAATGATGGAATCCCGCAGCGCTGATGTGTATCATCATCAAGGCGGCGCGTATTTAGCGCGGTTCGCGGCAATAACGCTGGAAGAATCCCTAAAACCCTTACAGCGCATTTTTAGCGCTCCCATAACCGATAAAATGGTGCTGATTGTCTATACCACACCTTACGATGCTCTTCAAGATAATTCCCGTACCGTTAGTCTTCCGGCGGGAGTTTCCGACATCAACACGCTCAACCGAAACCGCATGGTTGTTAGCTTCACCGGTGATTGGTACGAATTTAAGCGCTCTATCATCCGCGAACTTACGCGAGGCGTGATGAACACGGTCTTTTACGGGGGAGTGCTTCCGCAAAAAACAGGCGGAGAGTTTGCAGTGTCCGAGTGGTTTTTGGAAGGTTTGGCGGAATACGTCGCCAACGACGCTTCCATGACCGCAGAGACGGATATGGCAATGCGCGATATTCTCCTCAGCGACCGCTTTACGACCTTCGGCGCGTTGGAACAGCAATATCGCATCCCGATTGGTCATGCCTTTTTTTGGTATGTTGGTGAAAAATTCGGTGCTGGGCGCATTTCGGAACTGATTTCGCGCTTACGCGGTTTGCGCTCATTGGAAAATGCTTTTCGCACGACCTTTGGTTTGACGCTGGACGGCTTCGCGGCTGTTTGGCGGCGCGATATGAAGGATATTTTTACCGCAGATGCCGCTTCCTTTGAAGACGCAGACAAAATCGCCACGCGCCTCACCGATACCGACAAAGACGGCTCTCAGGCAAATAGCGATCCCGTGTGGTCGCCCGTGAGCGATAAAAATGGTGATAAATTTGCTTTCCTGTCGGCACAAGGAGACGTTTGGCAAGTAATGGTGCAGTTTGAAGGCAAATTTAAGCGCCTTGAGCGTGTGCTGAATACAGGGCGAGAATTTAATGCCTCACGCGCAATGCTCCCCAAAAGCGCATCGTTACTCTCGTGGAAGCCTGACGGAACACAGATTGCCGCCGTCGTGAGCGGAAACGGGGCAGACGGAGTAATGCTGGTTAATCCTACCACCGGCGCACAACAGCGCTTGGAAATCGCCCTCAAAACTATCACTGCACTCGCATTTTCGCCGGACGGAAAATTGCTTGCTTTGTCTGCCGTCGAAAACGAATCACCGAATTTGTTCCTGTTCGATATTGCCGGAAAAAAACTCTCCAAACTCACCAATGATGTGTTTACCGATGCCGAGCCAACGTGGTCGCCGGATGGAAAAACGCTGTATTTCCTTTCTGACCGCGCATCGAACCTTGCCACGAGTTCTTCTACGGCAAGTGTCCAGATGTGGGAGCAAGCCGTTCAAAACACTGATATTTACGCATACAGTTTTGCAACAAAAAAGATTGAACGCCTGACAACAACCCCCTCCGAAAGAAAAATCGCTCTGGCTCTTTCACCTGACGGCAAGCGCTTGTTCTATTCTTCCGACCGCAACGGCTTGTACAATCTTTATGATTACAATCTCGTAGCAAAGACCATTACACCGCGCACGAACATTCAAGGCGGTATCAGGGAATTTGGCTTTACACGCGGCGGCGCAGGTATGACGTTTTCAGCGATTAAAAAGGGCGGACTGAACATTTTCACCTTGCAAGCTGCTCTCGACCGTAAAATCCCCGAACCAAACGCTACAACGCTCCGCAAACAAAGCCTTGAGCGCGAATCTGCTGCGGAAAAAGCACTCGGACGCGCCGCACAACCATCATCATCAGAAGGAACTCAACAGCCTTCGGACGGTATCATCGTTCAGTATGCACCTGACACCTTGCGCGGTTACGGGAAAGTTGATTTAACGTTGGAAAACCAAAAAATGGTGCTTCCCAATCCCGAACTTTTGGCACAAGCCGCACGGCAGCAAGCGGTAGAGGAAAATGATTTTTCAACGCCGGGGCAGTTGCCCTCGCAGCCTGTGGAATACAATTTGAACTTGGTAACATGGGATTTAGCGCCGACCTTTGACACGTTTTTCTCCGCAAGCCCAGCCGTTTCGCAATCAACAATCATGGGAAATTTCGGTTTGAAAGCCGATGGTCTCTGGATGGATGCTCCCGGAAATCACCGTTTGTACGCTATGGCGAATTTAGCAACGGTATTGCTGAATTTGAACAACAACGATGCGCTGCTTTCCTACACCTATCTTCCCGAAACAGTAGATTTTGAGTTTCAACTCTTCCGCACGGCACGGGAAAACTTGATTGTGGACCAACGCGAGGCAGTTCGCGCCGTATTGTCCTATTGGGGCGGTTCGGCAAAGGCAATGCTCCCACTTTCAGCTTCCATGCGGCTTGAGGGCAAAGTTGCCGTGATGAACGCTCTGCGGAACAGTTCGCAAACACGGGTCAATCGCTCGGATTTTATCGTTGCGCCGGAACTGCGCTTTGTGCTGGATAATGCGGAAATCGGGTATATGGGACCGCAAGCCGGAATGCGCGGTTCGGTAACGATTGACGGTGTGCCGGGCTTAGGCGGGCTATCCTTTGTTCGCGCTATTGCGGACTTTCGGCAGTATATTCCCGTAAAAAATCTTGCAACGGTCGCCATACGCCTCTCTGCGGGAACGAATCTGGGCGATACACCGCAGAATTTCTTAGCCGGAGGGCAGGAAAACATGATTTTGGGGCGTACCTTTGCTCCGGAAATTCTGCCTTTGAACAGAGCAGAGGATTTATACTTTTTGCAGCCTGTCATGCCTCTACGCGGCTTTGCGATTGCCGATGGGCAGGGCAGGAACTTCGCCGGAGCGAATGTCGAAGTACGTGTGCCGCTTTTGCAGCAGGAAAACACCTCGTCGTTTTTAAGCAGCCTCCTTTACGGCTTGCAAGCCGTCGCGTTTCTTGATGTGGGCAGCGCGTGGACAAATCCTCTTCGTTTGAATGTACCTCGTGCAATTTTCGATACGTTTGACCGCTACGTCGGTCTTGCAGGTGGGGATTTGCTCATGTCCTTTGGCGCAGGGTTGCGTACCTACATCATGGGAACACTTCCGGTGCGAATTGATTTGGCGTGGCAAAATCTCCAAACAGGGCTGATGCAGCCTCGCTTTACCGTTGGAATGGGCTATAATTTTTAGTGCGGTTTTCGTATAAAAATTCGGTAATTTTTCACGCCGCGCCGCTTATTGCACAATATTTGCACAATAGAGGCGCGGCTTTTTCGTGGATAAGTAAAGAAAAGAATATTGTATTTGTTTGGGTAGCAAATCTTTGACGCAGATTTTCATGATTCAACAGATTTTCAAGATTGTACGAGACAAAAGACGACCCGAAAACTATCCCGAAAGCCGCTCAAAATCAGCGCAATCAGCTTAATCATGATAATCTGCGTCGAAGAGCTACATAGTTACAGAATATTTTTCAACGACACCTTTTTCACCACCACCCAGAAAGGCAGCTTCTCGCTATGGTGTACGTTACGCGCAAAAGTCATTTTTCGGCTTCGCACCGTTTGTTTAATCCCGAATGGAATGATTCGCGGAATGACGAAATCTTTGATAAGTGCAATAATCCTCGCGGTCATGGGCATAATTACGTTCTGGAAGTTACCGTTGCGGGACAGCCTGACCAAGAGACCGGCTATGTGATTGACCTCAAAAAACTTCGGGACATTCTCGAAGAGGAGATTATCGAAAAAGTTGATCACAAACATTTGAATTACGACGTGGATTTTTTGCAGGGGATTATTCCCACCGCAGAAAACGTCGCCGTGATGTTTTGGCAAATCATCGAACGCAAGCTCCCAAGCGGGAAGTTACATTCGGTCAAACTCTTTGAATCCGATAACAATTTTGTTGAATATTTCGGCGACCCCGTGAAAATCAAGCGTTTTGCGGTCAGCCATGAAACGGCGGAAATGGTATGAAAAACAACGAAGAGGGAATGAATTACAGAAAAGGCGTGAACAACGGTCTGAACGGGCATTCTAAAAAGGGGTTTTCTGCCAATGGTCATTCCACAAACGGACATTCCACCAATGGTCATTCCGCAGGCGGTCAAGCTGCAACAGCGCAGAAATTCACGTGCGGACACGACCACGACGACGACATTGTTCTTGCAGAACATCCGTATGCGGAACACCCTTTGATTGATGACGATATTGACCTTGACACAGGCGATATGCCGTTTCCCGTACTTCCGGGCGCAGATGTACTGCCACGTTTCAGTTCGCTTGGCTATCGTCTTTTCGATGCAAACGGCAATGCTGTGCTGGCGGAAGCGGAAAAAGACGAAATGAAGCGGCTTGCAGAACAAAAAATGCAGGAACTGTTCGACATTCTCCGCATTGACCGTAACGACCCCAATTCCCGCGAAACCCCGCACCGTCTGGCAAAAATGTGGGTAGATGAAATTTTTCGTGGACGCTATGAAGCACCGCCCAAATGCACGGTCTTTCCGAACAGGAAAAACGTGGATGAGTTGGTAATTAGCAAAGGAATTGCCGTGATGTCGGTCTGTTCGCACCATTGGCAGACGATTTCCGGGACGTGTGCAATCGGCTATGTTCCGGGCGAATCGGTGATTGGACTCTCTAAACTGACGCGCATTGTGGATTGGTTCGGGCGGCGTGGGCAGATTCAGGAGGAATTGGGCGAACAGATTGCCGATTATTTGAATACGCTCTTGAAACCCAAAGCGGTGATTGTGGTCATAAAATCCCGCCACTACTGCATGATTGCTCGCGGCGTGAACAGTGAAGAGGATAAAGCACTGATGATTACAACGGCGGTGCGCGGCTCTATCACGCATAACGAAGCACAGCGCAATGAGTTTATGACCTTGATTTCTTAGGTAATTGCTCGGAGGAAATGCTCATATTTCATATTGACGAGACTCTTGATGTGCCGCACTACTCGGAGGCGCTCAGAGTCTCGTTTTTTATACACTTTTTTCATTGGTTTATGGCAAAAAAGCACAAACCAACAACAATGCCTTCGCACAGAGCAGAAATCGGCGTAGATGAAGCGGGACGCGGTTGTCTGGCAGGTCCGCTTATGGCGGCTGCGGTCTTTCTGTCGGAAGAGTTTGACACAAGCGGTTTGCGGGATTCCAAGTTACTTTCCCCGAAACAGCGTGAAAAAATCTTTGACCGCATTATGGCTGCAAACGCAGAAGGGACGGCGCTTGTGGGGATTGGTGTGGCGAATGTTCAAACCATTGACAAGGTGAATGTGCTACAAGGAACAATGATTGCGATGCACCATGCAATAAACGCTGTTATTCTTCACCCTTCATCGGAAAAATATGCTCTGGAGTCGCATGAAATCTTGATTGACGGGAATTATTTTCGCAGCACGGAATTTACGAATGTTAAAACGATTGTGCGCGGCGATGAACTCATTGACTGCATTGCTGCTGCTTCGATTGTGGCAAAAGTTACCCGCGACAAATGGATGCGCGAGATTGCCGACAAAGAATTTCCGCAGTACGGCTTTAAGCAGCACAAAGGGTATGCAACCAAACAGCACCGCGAGGCGATTTTGCAGCACGGTACGTGCGGACTGCATAGAACCTTGTTTGTGCGCAATGTTCTCAACCAACAAGCACAAGGGGCATAAATGGAACATCTTGCGAAAAAAAATCTTGCAAAAATTGGCATCGTTACGTGTTCCGACCGTGCTTCGGAGGGTGTGTATGAGGATGTTTCAGGAAAAGCTATTATCCGCACACTGAACGAGTATCTCAAAACCCCTTGGGAAGCAGTGTACAGGCTTATTCCTGACGACAGAGCGAGTATTGAAGCGACGTTCAAAACACTTGCCGACGATGAGCAATGCTGCCTCATTGTCAGCACCGGCGGCACCGGTCCCGCACCCCGCGACGTTACACCCGAAGCCACCGAAGCCGTCTGTGAGAAGATGATGCCTGGGTTTGGTGAGCAGATGCGGAGTGTGTCGCTGAAATACGTCCCAACAGCGATTTTATCCCGCCAAACTGCCGGAATACGCGGTAAAACCTTGATTATCAACCTTCCCGGCAAGCCCAAATCTATTCGAGAGTGTTTGGATGCAGTCTTTCCGGCTGTGCCGTATTGTTTGGATTTGATTGGAGCGCCGTATTTGGAGACAAACGACGAGATTATCAAGGCGTTTCGCCCCTCGCGCTGATGAAATATACGTTTACAGTCTTGACACTCAGCACTCAACTCTAAATCTTACGCCGTGCGCTCCTTAAAGACCATATCCACACAAATCACCGCCGCCAAAATCATCATTTTAAGGGGGTTTGTGGCTCCAAGTGCAGAACTGATGCCGAGAAAATAATTATCCGCCGTCGTGAAGATTTCTCTAGCAAGCCCCGCCCACTCTTTGGAAATCCGCGCTACTTCTTCTTCCTCGCCAAAGGAATTGAGCGCAAAAAAGCGAAAGTCCCATGCAAAAAAACTGCCGCGCAGCATAAGTATTACGTTGTCGTTGTTGTCCAGCACTTCGATTTTTTTACGTGGAAATGAAAACCGTTCCTGAAAAGCGCCGACACGCACGTCGTTTTCATCGAACACCTCCACCCGCGAAAAGAGAAATGAAATCCCCCGCGAAACCCTGATAACTCTTCGCCCTGCGGCATCTCGAAGCGTTGCATCAAATGGCGTGAATGTCTTAAAATCGGTAAAACGGAGAATTTTGGTGAATAAGCCCAAATCCTCTTCGGTGCTTTGCATCAGCATTTCTCCGGTTTCAGGATGAAAAAAATCGTAGCTGTTTGCCGCCTTGAAAATGCCGATTTTTTCACGGATAGCAAAGGCGTTGTGTTGGGCAAGAATAGGGTGCATGGTAGAGGTGTTGAGTGTTGAATGATGAGTATTGAATGTTGAGTTGAATGATGAGTGTTGAGTTTCCGAAAGTTGTCAGTGCTGCTATGTGAATGATTAAGATGCTTCAACTCAGCACTCACCATTCAAAACTCAATACTTGATTTTAAGCGTGTGGCGTTACCCACGTTTCACCGTCCTCGAAGACCTCTTTTTTCCAAATCGGAACGCGCTCTTTCAGCGTATCAATCACAAGCTGACACGCGGCAAAAGCATCGGCTCTATGCGGCGTGGAAACAGCCACAACGACCGCAATGCCGCCCGGCTCAATCGTTCCCAAACGGTGATGCGCGGTGATGGCATGAGCATTCCAGCGCTGTTGCGCCTCTTCGCAGATGGACTGCATTTCTTTGAGCGCCATTGGCTCGTAAGCCTCATATTCCAGTCTGAGAACGGCTTTGCCTTTGGTCTCGTTACGCACCGTGCCGATAAATACGTCAATCGCGCCGCAACGCTCATTTTGGACGGAGGCGATGATTGCGGCAGTGTCGAGCGGGGTTTCGGTGAGATGTGTGGAAATCATATCGGGTTGTTATGGTTTTGGGTAACCCGTTCTACCGCTAGGAAGCGGTAGGACGGGGCAGCTAATTTCAATGCCAGAAGTCATTGTTTTACTTCCGAAAAAGGCGCTGCAATAAGCCTTGCGCCCCAAACGAGGCTTCCAAAAATTCTTCCAAATAGTCCTTGTAAAAAATAATCATATCGCCGCGCCGCGAACTGACAAGGTAATCGGGTATATCCCGCGCAAAACGCCTGATACCGTGCGCGTCGTTGTCAAGGCGCAGTACGATTTTATTGCCTTTCACCGACCACGCATCGGGATTGTATTTGTGCAGCTCCAAAAGTTCCATTTTGATTTTATCGTGCTTTTGCTGGCTGTATTGCTGAATACTTGTGGGAGCGCACCAAGCGGGGAGTTCTGTGCCTGTGCGCTGCGCGTATTCTTTGAAAATTTCACACAAAATTCCCGAAGAAAACCCGACAATATCTTGCGGCTTCTCTTCGTTCAAAGCATCCAGCACACGGCGTAAATACTCACGATAAAGTGCTGTCGAAAGGTCGCGTTTGATACGTTTTACCTGCTTGGCAAGGTCGCGGCTTTCGCCCGTGTGGTCGGGCAGCGAGGCATCGGTGTAGAGTATCAAACACCGCTTGCGGACTTCTGTTTCAAAGGTATCGCGGTCGGCGTTCATCGAAAGCACGATAGCAGGGTATTCCTTGAGCGCGAGGTAATCGTCCTTGATGACCGCAATGGCGTGGCTGTTAAAGCGGGTGTTGTCGAGGTCGTCGAAAACCATCGGATAGCGCTTGTTCTGCTCGCGCAAGCCCGCTATTGCTGACTTGGTGAACCAATCTTTTTCCAAAAAACCTTCTTGCCCAAACATCGAAACCAGCAGCGTGCGGATAAGTTGCGATTTTCCACAATTACTTTTGCCATACAAAATCCCCACAATCGGATACTCAAACGGCTCTTCATTCCGCGCCAGCGCTGCATTGCGAATGTCGCAGATTATCGGTGAAACGTAGAACCAACTCATAAACGTAAAATAATCTCGCATAAGCCGCATCGTGTTTCCGCGAAAATGCTTGAATCCGTCAAAATACTCCAACAATAGCTGCACATCACGCTGAACGGCACTTTCTTCCGGCTCCAGCGACACTTGCTTTCCCGAAACAATCACCGTCCCCGAAGGCGCATCAATGCTGACATATTCGGTGGGGTTTTCCGTTTCGGTACGCGAAGAACTTTTGATGTACTGAACAGCTTGCAAGGCAACTTTTCGGTCAAGACGCATCACACCTCGCTCCGAAGCCACAATACGGTTCAAATCCATGTACTGACGCGGTGTTTTTTGCGAAATAATCTTTGTGATAATCGTCGGTTGCGGCGGGGCATCGCGCACCAGAATAACAGGCGGGATTGCCTCACGCTCAAGCACAGACGGGCTTTGCGAGGCGTTAAAGACAGGCAAGTTTTCCAGCGAAAATTCATCGGTGGCGAGTGCTTCTTTGACGATGTGCATGGTGGAAGAGGCTTTCACACGCTCATATTTTGCGGAGAAAAAATCCCACGCGCCGTCGTCATCATCGAACACGATATAACTTTCGTTTTGATTTCCCGAAAAAGCACGCTCCGAAAAGTTCGCCGAACCTGTAATGATGCGCTTTCTGGATGATTCCGCATTTTCCAGCAAAAACATTTTTTCGTGAGAAATCATCTCGCGCACCACAAAAAACCGCATTGCTCCCGAATCAATTTTCTGCCGCATCGCATCATCCAGCGCCGTAGGCTTCAGAATGTCCATAAGTTCTTTTACCAGAAGTTCTTGATAATACAAGAACTTGCTCATATCGTTCAGTATATCTTCTCGCCCAAAAATTACTTCCATATCCTGCGTCATTGCCCCAACGTGGCTAATGATGCTGAGGCTGCTGGAATAGGTCAGAGCGCGGCAGTGGGTGAACCCCGCAAACAAGTCCTCAAACGAGTATTCCTGCGCTGTTTGGAACTGCGCCTGCACGACGTGCAAACGCGAGGTTTCGCCAAACAGCCCCGTTGTGGCTTCGGAGCGGACTTGTTTTTTTGCCATAGTTGGAGTTGAGAAATGGGGTGATTGTTATGACAATCGAAAAAGAATTTTGAGATTGGTGTCTAACCGCACAATATCGGATTGGTCGAGTGTTCCCAACAGTCCTTTGGCTAAAATCTTATCCAATGTGGCTATTTTGCTGGTTCGTATCACCGAAGGCTTGCGTAACCCATTATGTTGGTTTGGTGAAACGGCAACGTCGGTAGGCTCAGGCAGGGCGACTTGTGTGGTGATAAAGCAAACGGTAATGTCCGATTGTACACTCGCCAAAATCACCGCAGGACGGAGTTTACTTCCACTGAGGTCGGTAAATGGGAAGGTAACGAGAACAATATCGCCCTTATCCATGATACACTTCCTTTGCGTCCGCTAAGGTGTACAAATCTTCTTCCACATCCAAAAAAGCAAATGCCTCGCTCGCTACCGCTAAGGCTTGAATACCGCTTTGTAGCTGGTGTTCTTCGTAACGTTTGGCAAGAATATCGGCAAAATTGGAAATCTCCTCCGCTTTTTCCAGTGGAAGTTGGTGGATAGCCGAAATTGTCCGCTCAATGATGAGTTCTTTTGTCATGGATTGCAGCAATAAATGTAGAAATGTTACGCCACAAATTTAGCCTTTTCTTGTTTCAAACTCGTTCTACGGTTAGGAAACCGTAGGATGGGGCGAGTAGCAGAGCGTGTGTTATACCAATTTAAGTTAATAATTGTGCATTAACAATCTCCATAACCCAATCAGGACTAACAAGAGAGCGTATAATGTCATTGCTGATGCCCTCTAC
>JALONG010000039.1 GCA_025455065.1 Candidatus Kapaibacterium sp.
GTAGAGGGCATCAGCAATGACATTATACGCTCTCTTGTTAGTCCTGATTGGGTTATGGAGATTGTTAATGCACAATTATTAACTTAAATTGGTATAAGTCATTATTTAACAAGGGGCTTTAGCCCCTTGCAACTTGTTTTTGCGAAAGTGCTATCCTGTTGATGTATTCTCTTCGCAGATTTTTTGGAAGGACACGTTTGTATGCGCTTGTACAGTGGTTTTATTGTCAATCCGCTCGAAAACACGGGTGGCAACGTTTGCGTTTTGGAATATATCCCTGAAGGGGCGATTGTTGTCGGGGATTATGGGCAGATAGAGTTTGTCGGAACAAGGATTGACGCGCTTCATGAGTTTGAAGGCGTACCGGAAGAGGCATTTGGCGATGCGATGATTTTGCCCGGGTTGGTGGATACGCACGTGCATTTACCCCAGTACGAAGCCGCCGCGATTGGAACGGGCGAATTGCTGGATTGGCTGAATACCTACATTTTTCCGCTCGAAGCCCGTTTTGCCGATGAAGAATATGCACATTTGCGCTCCCAGCGCTTTTTTTACGATGCAGTGCGGCTTGGCACAACAACGATGTCCGTGTATTGTTCGTCGCACCGCCGTGCTACCGACATAGCCTTTGAAGCCGCTTTCCATGCGGGATTGCGGGTGTGTATGGGAAAAACGATGATGGATTTCGGAGCGCCGGAAAACATTTTGCACTCGTCCGAAAAGAACATTGCCGACAGTCTTGCCCTCGCAAAAGCGTGGAGCGGTGCGGGGAGTGGACGTTTGCTCTACACGCTCACGCCGCGTTTTGCGGGAAGCTGTTCGCGGGAACTTTTGAAACAAACAGGCGAGGTGGCGCGGACGGAAGGCTTCAGAATCCAAACACATCTTTCGGAAAATCCTGCTGAACTTCGGTATATTGCCGAACTGTTCCCCGAACACGCCTCCTACACGGATGTGTACCATGCCTACGGGATTTTGACGGACAAAACGATTATGGCACATTCGATTTATCTCAGTCCGCAAGAAAAAATGCTCTTGAAAGCGCATCATTGCTCGATTGCGCATTGTCCTTGCTCGAATCGTTTTTTACAAAGTGGTGTGATGGCGCTGCGGCAAATGCTCACTGAAGGCTTTCGTATTGGCTTGGGAACGGATGTTGCGGGTGGTCCGTCGCTGTCGGTGCTGAATGAAGCAAAAGAAGCGGCAGAAAGCTCCAAAACGTGGAATAT
The DNA here is from genome assembly GCA_025455065.1 of Candidatus Kapaibacterium sp. Taxonomy (GTDB): domain Bacteria; phylum Bacteroidota; class Ignavibacteria; order Kapaibacteriales; family UBA4661; genus PH2015. Next base: position 1,230 of record JALONG010000039.1, read on the forward strand.
CCTCCACCGAGGGGAAGAAATGCCCGCCATAAGCGCAGAAGAATCATTGTGGCTGGCAACGCTGGGAGGCGCACAGGCACTGGGTTTGGATGATATTGTTGGCAATTTTCGCGTCGGCAAAGAAGCAGACTTTATCGTTTGTCAGCCCGATGAGGCATTACCGCAGCATAGTTCTTTCCAAGAACCCGCACAGCGCCTTGCGCGTTTGGTGTATGGTGCTTCGCCGAATGTCGTGCAGAAGACGGTTGTGCAGGGTAAGGTTGTGTATGCGGGGTAAAGCAAGGTTTCCTGCCATACCAAAAGTTTTGAACCTTTTACCGATATTCTCATGTTCTCCAAAAACCTATGAACTCTCGTTTTACATCATTCGCATCAATAGCACTTTTTGTTGTGATGCTGGAAAGTTGTTTTTTATTTCCGATTGGACCGGATGCCGTAACTGTATTCAGCCCTTCTTTAGAGTGGGTTAAGTCCACGAAAGGTATTGCTATTGACATCAATAGTTTGGGTTATATCACTTCTGCTGGTAATACAAACGAAGGCTCATCCTTGCGAAGTGTCGTTGAAACTTTTGATGCACAAGGCAACCTTCTCATTTCTGACATTTCTAGTTCAGAATCAGGAGTTATACGTGATGTGGTTGCAAATTATGCTGGTAAAGGTGATTTCGCGCTGTTAAAAGATTACCCTATTAATGGAAGCCGAAATTACCTTACAACATTTGACTACATTACGACAAATCCTTACACCAAATACAATACCTATACAGGACTACCAGATAAAGAGCCTTATCCTTGGTCGTATGGCACGGAGGCACTTGGTCCTTCAATAGCTAAAGCGCAAAAACTTTATGCAGAGGAGCAATTTGTCAATTTTGTCAATAAATATCATTATTACTCATCGTGGGTTGTTGGTTCATTTACTGATAGCTTTAGACCTACCATAGGCAATAGCTCAGGATATACGATTTTTGACAATGCTTGTCCAACACTTGGTAAAGCTGATTGCTTTGTGCTACTTCAGGACAAAAATAGACGCCCTCTTTCTGTCCGCCATCAATGGGGCGGACCGGAAAACGACCTCGCCTACGATGTGGCTTCGGACACCGTTACGGGCAATGCGACCATCTTTCTCCGCGCAGGTACACCCTTCCCGATCACCTCCGCTACACAAAGTCTTGTGAACGTCCAAACAGGCTACAACATCGTCCGTCTCGACACCAACGGACTGCTCACCGAGACCTTCCCTGTCAGCCTCCAAGCTACGGGAGAACTCACTGACACACAAATAGCTCTCGGCAAGGGTGGAGCAGTCTATATCCTTGCCAGAGACAATGTCAAAAAGCAGTATTTTCTTGCCAAAGTTAGCCGCTCCGGTACACAATGGATTCGCTATTTCCCTACAGCTGTTGCCGATTATGATAACTATGTTCCCCTCAACCGCACCCCGCGCATGGGCTTAACAACCGATTCCAAAGATTGCGCCTATATCACCGGGCAATTTCACGGCACGGTGGATTTACATGGTGCTTCCTTATCATCGGAGTCCTTACAGGCATTAGTGGCAAAGTATTCTCCTTCGGGTTCGTGTTTAGGCGCATTAGCAATGGGAAGCGGAATGGGCGTAACAGTCAGGCTTTCACCGCAGGAAGATGCGTTGTACGTCAATGGTTGGGCGGCGGGCAGCATTATGGGAACGTCCATTCCCAGCCAAGATATGCCGCGTCAGGGGATTTTGCGCCCGGGTGCGTTTTTGGTCAAATTGAAATTAACGAAGTAATTCCTTCTATCGCATATTCATTCTTCATTACAACCCCTTCACAAACTGCTTCAATTCTTTGCGAAGCAGTTTTTGTGTCGGCTCGTCGGCTTGTTCAAAGGTTGTTTTGAGTGTTTCGAGGTGGTGTGAAAAAGCGCGGTGAATTTTTGCTGCGCTTTTTCAGAGAATTGATGAAAATGACCAATCGCAAAAAGATTAGCAATGGTGGTCGTGTCGCTCACAATAATCATCAGAATTCCTGCGCTCTCAAATGCTGCAAGTGCGCAATCGTGCGGCGGTCTTCCTGATATTCATCGTGGTCGTAATGAATAGCAATGTGGCGGTCTGCGGCATGGTGCTGAAATTCCATACGACTCAGATTAGCAAACGTGGCAGCCTGTGCCAAGGTAAATCGTTCATTGGCATACAAGGCAAGAGCGATTTCGAGAAGCATTTCCTGTTCGCTCAGGTGTGCTGCTTCGAGTGTTTCATCAGAAATAATGATAGGCATACAAGAGGTTCTCCGATTGGTGTTCTGTTGTTTTGTTGTTTGGGCAAAGTAGCTGTTGAAGTCTTGGGTGCGGATTCTCCTGATTCAAGTTCAAGGTTTTGTGCGCATGGTAAGCGGCTTTACCATCACACCGCCACACTTACATTTTTCAGCACTTGCGCGGCACCTTCCAGCGAAATATCATTCAGCCCGTCGTGGTGCAAAAAGAAATTGACAATCAGTTCGCTGCCGCTTGGGGGAATGATGTGGATGGGTGGCATCATTTCGTGCCGCAAATGAGCAATAATTGCCGTTGAGATTGCGCCCGTGCCGCAAGCGCCTGTTTCCGCCTCCACGCCGCGTTCAAAGGTGCGCAGGCGAATGGTCTGCTCGCCGACGATGGTGTAAAAATTCGCATTTGCACCACGCGGAAAAGCGCTGTTATGGCGCACCTCTGCGCCCCACTTTTGAATATCAAACCCGTTAAAGCCCGATTGCAACACGCCTCCGGCTTCGGGAAACCAAATCACAGCGTGGTCTGAGCCGACATTCACATACCCCGCCGTGAGTTTCATACCGCCTTCCAATGTGAGCAGCATGGGGAACACAATCTCTTCCGGCTCAGGAAAATAGAGGCAGACAGAGCCGCGCATACGGTTGATTTCGGCTTTGTACTTTGTTTCGGGCGCTGCAAACCACACTTCCGGTGTTCTGGTGGCGGTAAAAAAGCCGTTACGCTCAGCAAAATGAACCGCGCAGCGTCCGCCATTTCCACACATCGCACCCGAAGAGCCGTCAGGGTTGAAAAATTGCATGATGAAATGCAGCCCCGAACCCGCAGGTGCATCATCAATCAGCATCATCCCTTCGGTGCGCGGTAATATCCCGTTTCCCGCGCAAAGCGTTTGCGCAAGTTCACTGCCTTCGCCGAGGGAAATTTTGTATTTGCGATTGTCGAGAACGACGAAGGTATTGCCTGCGCCGGACATAAGCGATACGTCCAAATTCATACTGCCTCCTGTTTATCAAAACCTGATTATCGAAACCTGAAAGTCGAAATGTCGAGAATGTATCAAGAAAAACGATGATGCTCTGTGGGAAAAATTACGGATTCTTCCCCAATACGCAACAACATTTTTCCGAAAAACACGAAGCCCTGCCAAACAGAGGTGTTCAAACACACGTATTCGGCAGGGCTTGTGAAAATGTCTTTTGTTTTGCGGCTTACTGCTGCGCAGCATCCATAACCGCTGCCGCTTCCGCCGCACTAGGCATGATGCCGAGTTTCAGCTTGAGCGACGTAACGCGCTGACGCAAACCCGGAAGCATCTGCTTCACGAACTCATTGCCTTGTGCTTCGTATTTTGTTACTAAACCTTCGGCAATTTCGAGTGCTTTTTTGAGGTCGCCTTTGTATTCGGCGCGTTTGATTTCGACTTCATCAATCCGCACTTGCAGTTCCGGTGCGTTGTTCATAGCGGCTTGATATTTGCGCAGCGTTGCGATTGCTTTGTCAAATTCGCCGATAAGTTCATACGATTCCGTTGCGACGATGTGCGGGTCGAAAGCACGTGAATAGGGGTCGGATTCCAGCATTTGCGGGTTTGTCATCAAACGCTCGGAAACTTCCGCCGCTTTCCGCGCATACTTTTCTGCTTGCGGCTTTGCACCGGCTTTGTCGTAAAGAAGTGCCATTTGGTAATACTGCGGGAAATACAAGGGGAACTGCTCAACGCTGATGTATTTATTCATCGTGTCCAGCACCGCCGATGCTTTCTTCGGATTGTTTGCTTCGTAGAGCAGGAAGTTCGAGTAATTGAAGTAGAGGTTACGGAAATTCGCAATGGCAGGATGACGATTGGTCTCGTCGAAGAAGGCGCGTGGGTTGTTCAAATTGCGCAATTTGAAGCCGTAGTGCGGTTCATTGTGAATTTCATCGAAGGGCAGAACGTTCAAAATTGTTTTGTCCATGACAGCAGGATTCACGACCTGACTGCCGCGTGGTGTGCTTTGCGGCACAGGACAGATGCGGTATGCAAGACCTTCCATGCGGAAGTATTTTTCCAAACCGCACAAAGCATCGCCGCCTACCGAACCCGAATAATACACGGGGCGCTCAAAAGCTGTCTGCGTGACAATATCGCGCACAAGCTGGTCTTGGATGCGGAAAACAAACCGCGGCTTGCCTTCTTCTTCGCCGTAAGGCATACCTTGGAAGGTTATCTTGATTTTGCGGACTTTGCCAGCAACGCTATCGGGAAGTTTTTCCGTCATATTCACCTGAAGACCGCTTGGTTGTTCATATTGGCGCATAATCTCTTCGCGAACGCTGATTTCTGTTTCCATTGCACCGCCAACAGGTGTAGAAAGCGCTCTGGGATCGTATTCGTCGGTCTGCTGAATGGATTCATCCGAAAAACTGAGCGGTACTTTTTTTGCGCCCCAAGGTGATTGATTCTTGAGTTGGTTCACGTACCAGAGCGTATTGCCGAGGCTGAGATTGACAATGCGTACATCGCGGCGAATCCCCATCACATCTTGCATATACCACACCGAGAAAGTGTCGTTGTCGCCGTTGGTGAAAAGAATCGCGTCTTTTTCAACGCTTTGGAGGATATTGTAGGCATAATCGAACGGCATATAGTTACCGGAACGGTCGTGTGTACGCCATCCGCCGACTGCCATGTTTACGGGTACAAGCACCACTGCCGCTGCGACGATAGCAATGCTTCCGACGGCTTTAATATCGGTTTTGAAGAGGTTTTCAATCAAACCGTACACGCCAATACCAATCCACATACAAAAGACCATGAACGAGCCGACGTAGAAGTAATCACGTTCACGGGGTTGCGGATTTTGCTGGTTTTGCTGAATAGCTGCCAAAACGCCCATCATCAAAAACATGATGAGATGCACAAATGCCATGCGGCGGTCGCGGGAGAAATGGAAAATTAAACCAAGCATACCAAAAAGAAGCGGCAGCGCAAAGAAGCGCACCGGATACCACGACGCATAGCCCGAACCATAGTTGATAACATCCGCGCCATCGGCAGAAAACCACGCCGGAGGAGCATTTTGAATATCACTCATTCGCCCGACAAAATTCCAGAGGAAATAGCGAATGTACATTTGATAAATTTGGTAGCTGAAAAGATAGCTGATTTCTCCGGCGAAATTTACTTTCGTGAATTTGGGAACGGGAATAGCGCTTCCGTCCGAGCGTTCAGCGCGTTCAACCGTTGGTGGATACCACTCGCCGTATTTTTTGTATTCTTGCACAAAGTAGCCTTCTTGCTGGTAGCGGCGGGGCCACGTCGGCGCATCGCCGTATTGCTCACGACCTAAGTAGGAAACAAGTGCATTGAGGTTTGTTGGCGCATTCTCATTCATCGGCGGATTGGCATTGGAGCGGACGAGGATTTGCGTGTAGGTGCTGTATCCGACAACCATCAGCAAAAATGCGCTACACGCCAAACCGATAATCGGGTGCGATTTTTTGCGACCATACCAAACACCATACACAGCGCCGCCCAAAAGCAAGACTGCCACAAAAATCATAAGTGGTGTGTCTTTGACAAGATATTCTTTTGCGGGAGTACGTAAGGGCAAATCACCACCCAAAAGTGCCGGGAAGTATTTCACAATACCCGGATACACAAGCGCAAAAACAAACAAACCAATAACGGTCATCACCGCGAAACTCCGCACGGTTACTTGATATTTACGGAAATAGACGACCATCGTAATTGAAAAAATCGTCAAAACGCTGAGAAGGTGTACACCTGTCGAAAGACCGATGAGATAAGCGATAAGCAGCAAGTATCGCTCATGTCCTGCGTTGTCCGCTTCTTCATTCCAGCGCATCATCAAATACACAATCAGCGCCACAAAGACCGTCGAAGCCGCATAGACCTCCGATTCCACGCCGTTAAACCAGAGTGTATCGCTGAAATTAAACGCCAGCGCCCCAACTGCTGCCGAACCATAGACGGCAAGCGCTTCAGCAAAGGTTTCGGGGCGTTTTCCGCGAATGTTGGAAATCGCCATGACGGTAATCGAATAGAGCAACAACACAGAAAATGCCGTCGCAAAGACCGACACCAAATTCACGCGCCAACCCGGGTCGCCGAAGGGAATAAATTGGTGAAAGAGTTTGCCGACCATAAGGAACAACGGCGCTCCGGGAGGGTGCGGAACTTGTTGATATACCGTTGCTGCCGTAAATTCGGCGCAGTCCCAGAACGGAACGGTCTTTTGCACCGTCATCAAATACGTCGTGAGCGAAATCACGAACACCAACGCCGCAAATGCGCGGTTGAGTTGCTTTGTGTTCATAGAAGAGGGAATAGGTTAGAGTAAGTTGGTCATTGGTTGCTTGGTTACTAAGTCATTCGTCATTGGTTACTTGGTCATTCGTCTTTTGAAATGGCTTTATACCTGATGCTATCGCACATCTATGAAAGACCAATGACTTCTGAACTAATGACTAAAAAAGTGCAGCCTCAAAGTTAGCGGATTTTCAGAGATTGCCGAAGAAAAAAGCGTTAAGCGGTGTTAAAAAAGGTTATGGTCTTTGGCGGGGCGTGATTTTTCGCGCTTCCAATGCTTGCAATGTTGCGTAAAGAATGTATATTGCCGCGTAAATTATTGCAGTATTCGCTGCAATGGTGAGAATTTTTTTGTCCTATTCCCTTGATTCTATGCGCCGTTTTTGTGGTTATCCGGCTCTGTTTTCTGCGATGTTTTGCCTTAGTGCATTTTGCCTTACTGCATTTCCTGCATTTGGGCAGCAATCGCAACCCATTCCGCAATATACTGTTACCGAACAAACAACGATGCAACCGCAAGGCGGCGTACCGCAAAGCGGCATACCGCAAGGCGACGCACGGTGGAACTTTGTTCCTTACATCGTGCAAGGTGAAGACCGCTTCCAGAGCTATATTCAGGACAACGGTTTATCGGTGTGGGTGAATATACCGTCGCTCCAAAAACAGGGCGATACACTGACGGCTGTTGTGAAGCGGGTTTTGCGGTACGACATTACGCACCGCCTCAGCAAAGACCTTGTGTATGTGGATGTCATGCGCTTTAACACCCGCAACGACACTTTTGCCCGCATCGCTTCGCTGGACACAAAAACAGGTGCATTGGCTATGAATCCCAAGCCGGAATGGGAAAAAACGACACTCGACCTTGATATGACGGCGCTATATCACTTTGTTGGATATTTGCTTACGGAGAAGCAGAAGAAGTAAGCGCATTTTTTTGTGATTTTGGACACGGAAGGCACGGATGGCACGGATTTTCGCGGAACAGGAGTTGTTATATCAATCATAAAATTTTTGGAAAAATTCAAAAAAATCCGCGTAATCCGCGTAATCCGTGTCAAAACCTCGTACTTTACCACTGATTTATTAACAAAATGACACAATCCGATACCCCGCAACCCGCACCGGAACAACATTTTCGCCGAGAATTAGGCGTAGTTTCCTCCACGATGATTGTGGTTGGTTCTATGGTTGGTTCGGGCATTTTTATTGTCAGTGCCGACATTGCCCGAACGGTCGGCTCGCCCGTGCTACTGATGGCAGTGTGGCTTGCAACGGGCTTGCTAACACTGATTGCAGCGCTTAGTTACGGCGAACTTGCCGGAATGATGCCGGAAGCGGGCGGTCAGTACGTGTATTTGCGCGAGGCGTACAGCCCCATTATGGGCTTTTTGTATGGCTGGACGCTGTTTCTGGTCATTCAAACCGGTATGATTGCTGCTGTTGCGGTGGCATTTGCGAAATTTACGGCAGTGTTGTTGCCGTCCTTGGGAACGAATAACATTCTCGTGACGCTCGGTGATTTCAAGATTTCAGCTGCACAGGTGTTTGCTATTGGAAGTATTATTGTTCTCACGTACCTGAATTCACGCGGTGTTAAAGGTGGGAAAATTGTGCAGGATGTGTTTACGGTAGCAAAAATTCTCGGCATTGCGGGACTGATTTTTGCCGGATTAACGCTTGGCGTGAATGACGAAGCGCTTGTGAGCAATCTCAGCAATCTTTGGAAACACTCGTGGACTCACCTTGAAAACGGCTCTGTAACTGGTGTACAGACGCTTTCGGGAACATGGCTTTTAGCAGCGTTTGGCGTGGCGATGGTCGGCTCAATTTTTTCCAGCGATGCGTGGAATACGATTACGTTTGCGGCGGGAGAAGTGGTAAATCCGAAGCGGACAATCCCGCTGAGTTTGTTTTTGGGAACGTGCTTGGTAACGGTAATTTATCTGCTTTCCAATCTCGCGTATCTCGTAACGCTGCCGCTTGTGGGCGACCCGAATGGGCAAACTGTAATTCAGCGCGGCATTCAATTCGCCACCGAAGACCGCGTTGGTACTGCTGTTGCGTCGGTTGTCTGGGGTTCGGGTGCAGCGACAGTGATGGCAATTTTGATTATGATTTCCACCTTTGGTTGCAACAACGGCTTGATTTTATCAGGTGCGCGGGTGTTTTACGCAATGAGCAAAGATGGCTTGTTTTTCAAACGTGCCGGAACGCTCAACCGCAACGATGTTCCGGGCTACGCACTCATTATTCAGGCGGTTTGGGCGAGTTTGCTGTGTTTGTCGGGTAGCTACGGCGATTTGTTGGATTATGTCGTCTTTGCAATTCTCGTATTTTACATCTTAACGATTGGCGGTATTTTTATTCTTCGCGCCAAACGCCCCAATGTAGAGCGTCCTTACAAAGCCTTTGGTTATCCCGTTCTTCCGGCGTTGTACATTTTGGCAGCGCTGGCGATATGTGTGAATCTGCTCATTTTTAAGCCGAAGTTCACCTATCCGGGCTTGTTTATTGTGCTGTCGGGGATTCCGGTGTTTTATTTTTGGAAGCGTCGGCAGGCATCGTAAAGTCAAAGAATTTTTGCCCCATTACTGTTTAATATTCAAGCAGGTATGCGCGATTCATAACGATAATATCCGCTGAATGGTCAGTAAATGCCGTGATTATTGGTACGAGGTTTTGCGTAAAAAGACGCAATAAATCAGTATTCGCAATATTGCCCAACGTTAGATAAATGAGGCGAGGCGGTATTCCTTTTGCCATATAATAATCGTGAAAATCTGAATCTTTGGTAATGATAATGCGTTCCTGTTTGAGAGCAATGGCACGAATTTCTGCATCGTGAAGTAAATGACCGTCAGGAAATGACGTTGTATGCAAGGCATCATGCCCTTGCTCGGTAAGAAACGTTGCTAAACGCGGTGGAAGTTGGGTATCAACCAAAAATTTCAGCATGATTTCCCGTTCCTTCACGCTGCCAATGGAAGTAGCGATTTGGCATTAGCAATCTGTGCTGCATAGAGCAAACAGGCTTGAATGTCGTCCGTTTCCAAAAAAGGATAATCGGTGAGTATTTCCTCATTATTCATGCCGGAAGCCAGAAGTTCCAGCATTTGTGCGACTGTAAACCGCATATTACGAATGGTGGGTTTACCGGAGCAAACAGCCGGATTAAAGGTGATACGGTCAAGTGTGGAATGCTGTGATGTTTGCATAAACCAAAGATTTGAGAATTTGCATTTCAAGAATGACGGCTTTGTTTTTGTACAAAGAAACTTGCCCAAGAAAACTACAATATTTCTATACGATTTCCAATCAAAAAACCGTTCTGCACCGCATATTATCAAGCACTATGAAGCATCTTCCCACACGCCAAGATTTTAAGCATTGGACAACGCTTGATGTGCGTTGGAGCGAGATAGACGCTTACGGACACGTCAATAATGTGGCATATTTTTCCTATTTTGAGGCTGCACGGACGCGCTATATTCTCGAAACCAGCAACCACGATTCTTTAACAGGCAAATCTGCATGGCAGGTGATTGTGAATTGTACGATGAATTTCCGCCGTGAAGTGCGCTTCCCTTCGACTTTGGACATCGGTTTAGCGGTTACAGAAATAGGCAAAACCTCGTATGTGATGCAATGCGCCATGTTCCTTGCGGGGAGTGAAACGCTCGTAGCAGACGGCACGGGAAAACTTGTTACGCTCGACCCGGCGACAAAGCGCCCAATGGCTGTGCCGGAGGAGTTTATTCGTGCTTTTGAACAAATGGAACAGCGCTCATTAGCGCAGCACTCAGTAGCACAGCGCCCTTTACAAGCGACTTTGTAACACTATTTTTCTCTTCCATGCCGCATTTGTCGTTTATTATTCCCGCGTACAACGAAGCAGAGCGCCTTGCTCCGTCGCTTCGCAAAGCGCTTGAATACTTTGCTGCTCAGGCGTACACGGTGGAAATTTTGGTTGTCAATGACGGCTCTAAAGACGCAACAAGCGCCGTCGCAACCAAATTCGCCGAGCAAGACCCACGAATACGGCTTCTTGAGCAGCCCCGTAATATGGGCAAAGGCGCAGCCGTGCGGCGCGGGATGATGGAAGCAAAGGGAGAATATCGCATCTTTTCCGATGCCGATTTTTCAACGCCGATTCACGAAACGGCGCGAGTATTGGAGCGCTTGCAAGCAGGGGTGGATGTATGTATTGGCAGTCGCGGCATTGACACGTCGCTGGTGAAAAAACATCAGCCTTGGTATAGGGAAAAACTTGGCAAAATGGTGAATGTGCTTGTTCAAGCGGCATTTATTCCGGGCATCACCGACACACAGTGCGGTTTTAAGGGCTTTTGCTCCGATGCAGCAGAAAAAGTCTTTTCCCGCGCACAGCTCAACGGCTGGATGTTTGATTTGGAAGCACTCTACATCGCATCAAAGCTGGGGTTGAAGATAGAAGAAATTCCCGTTGAATGGTATAACGATGAACGTACAACCGTGAGTTTTCGCCATTCGTGGCAAATTCTCCGAGAAATTCTTTCGATTAAGCGCCTCCACCGCAATCTTGCTGCGAAATCCTGAGGAGCGGTGAAGAAATAGAGTGTTCAAACAATGTAGTGGCACAGACATTTTTGTCTGTGCGAAGTAACCTACAAACAGCACCAAATCACGCACAGGCAAAAATGCCTGTGCTACTGAAGATTCAAATTGACACTTTGATAGTCGAGTGAAGCCTAACCTTTCTGCGCAACGCTTATGAATCACAAATGCTCGTATCTCGTTTTTGCTCGAACACCTGCGCCGGGGCGCGTCAAAACACGCCTTGCGGCGACTTTGGGTAATGAAACGACATTGCGCTTCTACGAAGCAATGTTGGAAGATACCGTGCGAAACGTGCTTCAGCGCTTGGAAAGCGGTAATGTACACGAAGCGTTGTTGTTTGCGTATCCGCCGGAAAGTGCTTCAGAGCTGTCGTTGTGGCTGAATAAGCGAAATTTAACGCATGATAATCTGCACATCCTTCCACAAGAAGGCGCAACGCTTGGTGAGCAGATGCTCGTGGCATTTCGGCTTGCTGAAAAGCGTGGTATTGTGCCTGCGCTCATTATCGGAACGGACAGCCCGACATTACCGCAAAGAATCTTTGCAGAAGCGGAACAGAACGTTGCCCAACATCAAGCAGTCATAGGACGTGCAGACGACGGCGGGTTTTATTTGCTGGGATTACCCCAAGTTCAGAACACGTTTTTTTTTGGCGCGGATTACAGCAATGACACGGTGTACAAACGTACATTAGAAGCGCTTTCGGAGCATTTTACCTCGGTATATGAACTTCCCGTGTGGATTGATATTGACGACGAAGCCTCATTACAAGCGCTCGTGCGGCTTCATGTCTCAGAAACGGAGCATTTATCTCAAACGCTCACGCTGGCTCGAAAATATGTTGGAGAAAAATTGTCGTAGATTTCACTGCCAATCAACATGATTTCATCACACTTGACTACATTTTGCTATATGCCTCTCTATCGCGTATTCTTGCTTGCTTCTATCCTGCTTTTATGCAGCACGGAATTTGCCCGCAGTCAAAATCACATCGCCCGTGATGTAACGGCGGAGCAGGTATTTACGCGGAATTGCGAAGGTCCGCTTGTAGATGGGCGCGGGCGCTTGTTCGTGGTGAATCTCGAACAAGACGGCACGATTGGTTTGGTCAAAACGGAAAATTTTACGGGCAAGGGTAAAAGTGCCGAAAAAGCAGTCGTGGAGCGTTATGCAACGCTGCCAAAAGGAAGCATCGGCAACAGCCTCAGAATGGGCAAACGTGGTGAAATCTACATTGCCGACTTCAAAGGTCATAATATCTTGGTTTTGGACACGTGCCGCAAAGAAATTCGTGAATACGTCCGCTCTGAGCGATTCAACCAGCCCAACGACTTATGCATTACCTCACGCGGCGTACTCTTTGCTTCCGACCCGAATTGGAAAGATTCCACCGGAAAACTTTGGCGCATTGACCCTGATAGTTTGGGAATAAGCGGCAAAACGGTCTTGCTGGACAGCGCAATGGGAACAACTAACGGAATTACGTGCAGCCCCGATGAAACGACGCTCTACGTGAACGAAAGCATTCAGCGCCGTGTGTGGGCATATTCGCTGGATGCAAAAGGCAATGTCGCGCAAAAGCGCTTATTTGCTTCCTTCGCGGACTTCGGTTTAGACGGAATGAAGTGCGATAATGCAGGAAATTTGTATGTAACGCGCTATGGAAAAGGCGTGATTGCGGTCTTTTCGCCGCAAGGAAAATTACTCCGAGAAATCCCGCTTAAAGGCAAAGATTGCAGTAATCTGACCTTCGGCGGAAAAGACGGAAAAACGGTGTATGTAACGATGCAAGACCGTAAATGCGTAGAAATGTTTCGCGTGGCGATTGCCGGAAAGCAGTAATGCGCAAAAACGAGAATTATCCACGAATCACACAAATTGGCACGAATTGTGGGTGGCTTGTGTCATTGAATTTGCTTGCTATTCGTGAGGATTTGTGCAATTCGTGGACAATCAACAGTCATTGCTGAGAATATAAACACTGTCCCCAACCAAGAATTTTCACGAAACGTGATTCCGCACTTTCTCATGTCAAAGACAAATCGTATATTGCGCTTCCTCCCGCAATAATTGACATATCAACTATTTCGCGGATACTGACATTTGACAATAACAATTTTTATTTCATAGAAGCCGCACTATTCGCACTATTACGGCTTTTTTCAAGGAGCGTTCTTGATGGATTTGTTTCAAAAATGTCTTGAATTTACTCGTGCTGACGAGGTAAAAGCGCTGGATATGTACCCGTATTTTCGGGCTGTTCAGGAAAATGAAGGTCCTGAAGTGATGATGGAAGGGCGCAAAGTCGTGATGGCAGGTTCAAACAATTATCTTGGTTTGACGGGACATCCGCGCGTCCGCGAAGCTGCAAAACGTGCTATTGACAAATACGGTACAAGCTGCTCCGGCTCACGTTATTTGACCGGAACGATTGACCTCCACAACGAGTTGGAAACACGCTTTGCAAAATTTTTGGGCTACGAATCGGTCTTACTTTACAGCACGGGCTACCAAACGGCGCTGGGTGCGATTTCAGGCTTGGTGCAGCGCGGCGATTACATCATTTCCGACAAAGAAAACCATGCGTGTATCGTCAATGGTGCGCTGCTTGCAAAGGGCGCTACTGCTGATTTCGTGCGCTATAAGCATAACGACATGGCAGATTTAGAGCGCGTTTTGGCGAAAATCCCCGACACAGCAGGAAAACTCGTTGTCACCGACGGTGTATTTTCCGTTACAGGCGCAATCGTGAATCTGCCGGAACTTATCAAAGTTGCGAAAAAATACGGCGCTCGCGTCTTGGTGGATGATGCGCACTCCACAGGCGTTATCGGCAAGGGTGGACGCGGTACGGCAAGCCATTTCGGCATTGAAGCCGACATGACAATGGGAACGTTTTCCAAGACATTTGCGTCGCTGGGCGGCTTCATTGGCGGTCCGGAGCGTGTTATCAATTATCTCAAGCACAATTCTCCCGCGCTGATTTTTAGCGCAAGCCCCACCCCCGCCTCATGTGCTGCGGCGTTGGAAGCACTCACTATTTTGGAAGAGCAGCCGGAACTCATGGACAAACTTGTTGCCAATGCCGCGTATGCTCGCAAAGGTTTGAAAGAAAAAGGCTTCCACGTGCTGGATGCGCAAACAGGCATTGTTCCGGTGATTGTCGGTTCGCTCGAAAATGCGCTTATGTATTGGCGACAACTCTATGACCGCAATGTCTTTGTGAATGCCTTTGTTCCGCCCGGTGTGCCGCCGAATATGAGCATGATGCGCACAAGCTACATGGCTTCGCACGAAAAAGTGCATCTCGACCGTATTATTGAAGCATTTGACGAAGTTGGCAATGTCCTTGGTTTTCGTGGCGCAACGACTAATGGTCAAGCAGCAGTAGCTGCGCATTAAAAAATGTTTCCGACATTCCCGTAGTGCAGGCTGAAGAGCCAAAGAACGCTGCCGTGCTACGGGTTTGACGGAAAGAAAAGTTTTGGAAAATAAAAAACGCTTCCGTAACTTTGAAATCTGTTTCGGAAAAACGCCAACCTAGCTCAGCTGGTAGAGCAGCTCATTCGTAATGAGCAGGCCGAGGGTTCGAGTCCCTTGGTTGGCTCTCAGGAAAACTCCCAAATAAGCCTCACATTCTGAGGCTTTTTTTATTGTTGGAGTAAATTGCTGGAGTAATACGTGTTTAGGTTTTCGACGCTGATTATCATGATTCAAGTGATTGCGCAGATTTTGCGCTGCTTCTCGGCTTATATTCGATTGTTTTTCGCATATAAAAAATCATGAAAATCTGTTGAATCAGGATAATCTGCGTCAAAATTTATGACTCAACCGTGCGCCGAAGTTTGAGAAAAAAATAAACTTCTATGTAACTTTTTTCCTCCAACGTATATTTGTCAATAGCCATTGAAGCAGGCAATGGCTTTTTGCATAACAAACCCTTTCACAAACGCCGACGCGGAGGGCTAGGCGGCAAATTTTTCGTACACGCTTTGCGTTAGATATTGCCAATATGCGCCTTTCTACACTTCCACACCCCTTGACGCGCCTTTTTCTGCGGTCTCTCCTTTCGCTTGCTTGCTTCAGTATTCTTTTTCTGAACGCGCACGATTTCCTTCCAGCACAGTCCTTGTCTATGACATTGGACACAGTTGGGCTTGCTGGACGCTTTCCACGTATGCGTGCGCAGGTCTATGCGTTTGATTCGCAAGGGCAGCAAGTAACGTCCTCTGCGGGATTTACGCTCGAAGAAAACGGTGTGCGGCGCACTATTACGTCGTATTCCTGTCCCGCGCAGCAAACGCTTCCCGCATCGGTCGTGCTGGCGATAGATGTTTCGGGTTCGATGGCTATTGGTCTGGGGGGTGTGTCGCGGATTCAAGTCGCAAAATCGGCTGCTTCGGCATTTGTGGATATTCTGCCCAATGACGGCTCGGAGTGCGGTTTGATTGCGTTTGAAACACGCAGCTACCTTTTGCAAGATTTTACCGCCGACAAAATGCTTCTGCGCAATACTATCGGCATTCTTCAACCGCTCAACGGTACGGATTATCAACGTGCTTTTTTGGATAACCCGGGAGGCGCATTATCCCTCTTTCCCAGAGCAAAAAACGCAAACCGCGCCATTATTTTTCTGACCGACGGTTTGTCGTCGGCAAATGTGATGGAAGTTGTGCAGCAGGCACGCGCACAGGGTGTGAAGGTCTATTGCATTACCATTGGTTTGCCTGTGCCGCCGCTTTTGGCAGAAATTGCCCGACAAACAAACGGCGCATCGTTTTCCAATGTGCAATCCACAGAGGAAGCCGTGCAAATTTATCGTGAATTGTCAGCGAGAATTCGCCAGAATGTACCGTGTACTATTGAGTGGACAAGTGATGCTCCTTGTAGAGACCAATTGCGTACAGTGGAGTTGAGAAATCAAGGTTTGACAGCACTTGGCTTCTATAAGCCGCCGCAATCGTTGGAAGTTCAACTGGGTATCCTGCCTCGTGTAACGGGCATGGGTGCTACGCTGCGCGATACAAAGCAAGTTACCTTGCAACTGGCGAATAATACTCCGCCCGTGATGGTGACGCGCATCCGCTCCAGCGACCCCGCTTTTACCGTGCGGGATGCAAATTTCCTGCTTTCGTCGGGTACACCACGAATGGTGACGATTGATTACACGGCTACCGACAGTGTGTACCGCTTCGCAACGCTGACAATAGAGACGGCAAGCGGCTGTTCGCTCGAATTTTACGCAACGGCAGGTTTTCCTGGTGTGCGCCCTCAAGTGCCGACGCTCCGGCTTATTCGTCCAAACGGCGGTGAGGTGTTTTTAGTCGGAACAACTGCAAACATCGCATGGACAGGTGTTCCACCATCCGAACCCGTGATTTTAGATTACAGCATAGATGCCGGAAAAACGTGGCGCAATGTTGATTCCAACGCCGTCGGGCTTTCGCGTAATTGGCTTGTTCCGAACACGCCCAGCAATACGTGTTATATGCGTGTGCGGCAGAAAAATACGAGTGCTGCGACGTATGCCGGAGATAGTGCCGTGGCGCTTATTGAACATACGGGGCGTGTAAATTCGGCTGAATTTAATAATGTTGGCGATAGAATTATTAGCGCTGGAGAAGAGGATAGAATTGGCTGGTATTGGCACGGGCAGGATTCGTTGGGAACGAAAATTGCAAATGTGGGAATTGAAGGTGTACTCGGCAATAAGCAGAAAGTACGATACGCGACATTCAATAGCCGGACGGATATAATCTACGGTAGCGATGAAGCGATAGTTGGGATTATTCCCGGACGAAGAATTGAAACAGAGCGCTTAAATGCACTTGGTGTGGATGTAGGTAATGACGCAATTCGGACAATACATGCCAATCCTTACAACCCAGAGCGTTTTTTAGTAACGCTTTTGGATGTTCGCGGTGGGGTAGGTGTTTATGATTGGTCCCCAATTTTAACCGTAGAGCAGCGCTTCATTACTCGTTTGCGCGGCAGTACAGACGGGCGTGTATGGAACGCTCGCTACACAACACCATTTGGCGTGCCGAATGGTGGAACGGTTATTACCGCGCTCGCTATCGTTGCTGCAATAGAAATTCCGGGTACTCCAGGCGGTATTCGTCTCTGGGGATGGCGCGACGGCAGTAATGAAAGTCGCGTAGAGGTGGTTGTAACGGCAAACGTTCCTGCTGCCGTGCTGTATGTTGACGTGCGTCCGCACCCGCAAGTGTCCGGCAATCTTCTTATTGCTGCTGCGTGTGCAGATAGGAAAGTACGGTTCTACACGCTATCTATGGATGGGCGAGGTGCTATTGATATTGTCCCCGAACGCTTGTATTCAGACTTGCAGCTTGAAGCGGATATTACAATGGTTTCTTTCAGCCCCGTCGGTACGCCAAACGGTAATTATCTTGCGGCAGCAACAGGGAGTGAAGTGTGGTTGTTTCAACTCGGTATTACGACACCCGAAGTGCGATTAAATATTTTCCCCAAACGACCACATGGCAACAGTCGTATAAACACTGCCTTTTTTAACCCTGCGGGCGACAAACTCGTCACCGCCTCAGAACGCGCTTCTTTGCGTGATAGCAACCTCGTCGTCTGGCTCCTCCGCGAAAAACTCCCCTTGCAAGAAGACCGCTCCGATAACCTGTGGAGCATTGTCCGCCCACGACTTGTTCCCAATCCTGTGGATATGGGGCGGGTGATGATGAGCACCAGCAAAGACAGTACCGCGCTTGTTCTCACGAACCCCGACCCATTCCCCGTGCCTGTTACGAGAGTGCGTTTCAAAATGCCAAACAGTCCGTTTTCGGTGATGAGCGGTGATGCGCCCTTTACGGTTGCAGCAAACGGGCGGTACAGCATCGAATTTCGATTTACGCCGTTGCAAACGGGCGTAGTACAAGATAGTGTGTTTTTCCTACTCAGTACAGGCGAAGAAATCGGCACGGTGATTCGTGGCGAGGGTTTTGCCAATACGATTTCCGTTGGTGTCAGCCTCATTGACTGGCGGGAGCGCGTTGCAGGGTCTGCAAACGACACGCTGCAAGCCGTTGTGCGCAACATTGGCTCACAGCCGCTTACCTTCAGGCTTCCGACAGTGCGTAATTTGAATGTGTATCTTCAACCCGTCTTCAGTTTTTTAGCAATTCGTGGAATGACGGGCGGCGGAGATTTTACCGTGCGTCCGGGCGATTCGGTTGTGGTGAATGTTCGCTTTACGCCGCCTGTGGTGGGGCGCTTTAGTGCGCCTTTAGAGTTCACCGTAACGCAGCCGGGCGTAACGATTGATCCGGTGCTGTTGTTTGGAACGGGCATTGAGCCGGGACCGCTTCTCAGCACGAATATCAGCATACCAAGCTTCACGCAAAGCGTGGATTCATGCGCTCCTCTCACGCGAAATATCGCTCTGCCGAATATCGGAACGCTTCCGCTTACTATCAACACCGCAGAAATCCTTGGTGCAGACAGTTTGCCAAGTCGAGATTTTCAGATTGTCGGTACTACGATGCAAACGATTCAAGACGGTTCTGCGGGTAATCTGCAAATTCGCTTTACGCCTCAAGCGCTCGGCACAACTTCGGCAACGTTGGTCATTCGGTCAAATTCTCTGGTGTCGAATGTTTTGCGCATACCGCTTCAAGGGCGTTTAGAGCGTCCACAGTTGATTTTTGACCGTCGGTTTGTGGTTTTCCCCGCCTCCAATCCCGGACAGCCTTCACAGAGCGTTACAGTGAATGTGCGAAATGTGGGAACGACTTCCGCATCGTGGATTCCAGCGCCTCTGGAGTATGCCGATAGCCGAGGTGTGCCGCGTATGCGCATTGTGGCGGAGCCAGCCCTTCCAAAGTTGGATTCAGGTGTTACGGGACGCTTAACACTCACATTCTTAGGCGGCACGGCAGGAATCACGTACACCGACCGCATCGGCTTTTTGCAAACGTGTTTTCAGGACTCAATTCACTGGTCAGCTACGGTGCGCTCTGCGCCTGCTATTACCCATTTTACGCCGTCCAGCCAAATTATCACCTGCGCTAGCGCCGCAACAATGAGTGTGCAGTTGCAAAATAGCGGCACGGCGGAAGCTACAACGCTCAGTGTATCGGTTGTTCCGCCAAGCAGCAATATCCGCATCATCGGCGCTCCCATGCGACTTTCGACAGGCTCAACCGCCGAAGTACAAGTGCAGATTGACCCGCTTTTGCGAGCCGATACGACGCGCTTTCAACTTGAAATCGTCAGCACAGCAGGAACGGTGCGGACTTCACAAATTACGATTGTTAAGCGCGATGTTGGTGTGGACGTTCAGCCGCGAAGCCTGATGTTTACAGGCTTGGAAGCAAATACGCCCACAAGTGGGACAATTACTATTTTCAACCGCAGTTCGCAACCGCTTACGATTCCACGCTTGCCCGGGGGGAATTCCTCTTTCCGCATAGAATCACCCATAACGACAATTCCGCCGTATTCCTCGCTCACGGTGCGCGTCAGTTTTGCCGGAACGGTTGCGGGAGTGGATGTAAACGACCGTTTTGTGATAACGCCGCTTGCGGTGAATGGTGTGCAATGTCCCACACCGCCGATAGAAATCGCCGTAAGCGCTTCCACGCTTGTCCCGCGCAGTGCGCGATTGGTGTTTACCGATATTGCCGCCTCGCCGGGTGATTTTGCGACGGTGCGTGTATTTCTGCGAGACCGCGTGCGTATTCCCACCGGAACGGTCATTGACGACACGCTCCGCCTGAATCCGACGCTGCTTGCGCCGCAAGCGCCTCTCACGATGGGGCGTGTGGTCTTGGGTGAACGCCTTGTGCCGATTCGTTTTACGGTGCGCAGCGATAACCCCGACGAAGCGCTTGATTCCTTGCGTTTCCGTGCGGCGTTGGGTAATGACACGACGAGCGTTCTCCGACTAACGAATGATTCTGTACGTCGTGCAAGCGGTATCACCATTACGGCACAACCCGCAACCTTCCGTTTGACGGGCGTTGCACGGGCTGGAGGCTTGCGCCTCATTATCGCAAGTTTGGGAACGGTGAGCATCATTGATGCGCGTCCGAATCCCGCTTCTGGCGATTTGACGCTGGAATTTGATTCCCAAATTGCCGATGAATACTTGCTTTATATCATCTCGCCGCTTGGAGTGCGCCCCGATGCAAGTGTTTTTGCCGAACAGCGCTTTAATGCTGTTATCGGGCGCAATACACGGACGCTGGACGTAAGCCGTCTGCCGTCAGGAACATATTTTATTCACCTTCGCAATAGCCGTGAACTGGCTTCGCGGCGGATTGTGATTTTGCGGTAGTTTTCTGTTTTCCTGTTCTAGTGTTTCTAAAAAGATGAACAAAAAATAAGTGGACAATCTTTCGTAGCACAGACATTCTTGTCTGTGTCCCCTTAACGCCGTTAGGCGTAATCGGCAAACTACGAAAAGACGGGCTTTGAAGATTATTCGCTTCGCTCATTTCTGACACAGACAAGTGAGCGCGGCGCTCAGTCTGTGCTACGGGAAAAACCTTTCTCACTTCATTATTTTGTCAATCTTTAGCATCAGAGCGGGACATTTATTTCCTTGTTCATGCCTCAACTTCCCATTATTCTTTCCGTTGTCGGCGCACGACCGAATTTTATGAAAGTTGCGCCGCTCCACCGCATATTTACTGCGCCGGAGTATAGCAGCTTGCTTTCGCACCGCATTGTTCACACGGGACAGCATTACGACGCTGCAATGTCAGATGCTTTTTTCCGCGACCTTGAAATGCCCGAACCCGCGTATTTCCTTGGTGTCGGCTCAGGGTCTCATGCCGAGCAGACGGCGAAAGTGATGGTTGAATTTGAAAAAGTCTGTATGGACGCAAAACCAGCATTGGTACTGGTTGTGGGCGATGTCAATTCTACGATAGCCGCGACGCTGACCGCAACGAAACTGGGTATTCCCGTTGCGCACGTGGAAGCGGGGCTGAGAAGCGGCGACCGCACGATGCCGGAAGAACTCAACCGCATTGCGACGGACGCGCTGTCGGATTACGCTTTTGTTACCGAACAGAGCGGTATAGACAATCTTTTGCGGGAAAATTTTCGGCGCGACCGTGTGCATTTGGTGGGCAATACGATGATTGATTCCGTGCATTTTGCCTTGCCGAAAGCGCGTCAATCCAGAATTTTGCAGGAACTTGGTGTGAAATTACAAGAATACGCGCTTGTTACGCTGCATCGCCCCTCGAATGTGGATGACGAAACGCAGTTGCGTTTTTTGGTGGAAATGCTGATGGATACTGCTTCGGCGTGTGCTGTTGTGTTTCCGGTGCATCCGCGCACACGAAAAAATTTGGAACGCTTTGGGCTTCTGAGTCGCATAGAATCTCATTCACGCTTTATCCTCACCGAACCGCAAGGCTACGTGCATTTTTTGGCAATGATGATGAATGCCCGTTTTGTGCTGACGGATTCAGGTGGCGTACAGGAAGAAACAACGGCGCTTGGTGTGCCGTGCATCACGCTTCGCACAACGACGGAACGCCCCATTACGTGCGATGTCGGGACAAATGTGCTTGTTCCGCCAACGCCGGAAAATATCCGCTTGGCGCTGAGTGATGCCTTGTCCGGCAAGATGACCAAACAAGCACACGTGCCACCACTTTGGGACGGGAAAGCTGCGGAGCGCATTGCTGCTATTGTTGTGCGGGATTGTTTCGGGATGTGAGATTATCGCTTGCCGCAAGAACCATATCAACGGTATTGTCCACGAATCGCACGAATCCTCACGAATCAAGAGCAAGAGCGATGTTGTTGCGCGTGGAAGAAGATTCGTGGCAATTCGTGTGATTCGTGGATAAACTTCTGTCCATGCGGTGGAAATACCGAAATTGAACGTTGCCAAGCCGAAAAAAATATGTAAATTCGTGTCTTCACAAACAACAGTGAGTGCCTTTCGTGTGGCGTTCATGTTGTGAAAGTCCGCACCAAATCGGGTGCTGCGAAGAACCCACCGATTATTGATTTATTGCAGATTTCATGCGCCCTATTAAAATTTCCGTTGTGATTCCCTTGCTTAATGAAGAAGAGTCCTTGCGAGAGCTTGCTTCGCGTTTGGAGCAGGTACTGACGGGGCTTGCGCCCGATGCCTACCAAGTTTTGTTCATTGACGACGGCTCGACGGACGCTTCCTACCGCGTGTTGCAGGAATTAAACGCGCAAAATCCGCGTTTACAGGCATTGCGTTTTCGGAGGAATTACGGAAAATCAGCAGCCTTGGCAGTAGGTTTTGCGCGGGCTGAAGGCGAAATTGTGATAACAATGGACGCGGATTTGCAAGACGACCCGCAAGAACTTCCGGCGCTTTGTGCCAAACTTGAGGAAGGATTTGATTTGGTAAGTGGTTGGAAGAAAAAACGGTACGACCCTTGGCATAAAACAATGCCGTCGAAATTGTTCAATGCCGTTACCTCGCGCATGAGCGGAATACGGCTTCATGACTTTAATTGCGGACTAAAAGCATACCGCCGCGAAGTGGTCAAAGCGCTCACGATTTACGGTGATATGCACCGCTATATCCCCGCTTTGGCGCATTGGGAGGGCTTTCGCGTAACAGAAATTCCTGTGCAGCATCATCCGCGAAAATTCGGTGTGTCAAAATTTGGTGCAAAGCGCTTCATTACGGGCTTCCTCGACCTTTTGACGGTGCTTTTTACGACCAAATACATTAAGCGCCCCTTGCACCTGTTTGGAACAATCGGCGCACTGCTCCTTTTGATTGGAATGGGCATAGAATCTACGCTGACGGTGGAATGGTTCTTGGGAATGACGTATTTCTCGAATCGTCCGCTTGTACTGCTGGGAATTTTACTCATCATCGTCGGTGTACAGCTTATTTCGATGGGGTTGCTGGGTGAACTTTTGGTGAAAAATTCTTCCGCAGGAACGGCGCAGTATCTCATTCGAGAGCAAACGCCGGAATTGTCCTAAACCACGCTCTACAACTGCATTACAGCATTTGCACAAAGCATTATGGCACAAAACGTTACAACGGTTGTCAAAGAAACCTTTCAGAATCTCGTTCAACGGTATCAATCCTTTGAAAACCGCTTAGAATCTCGCGCCGAAACGCCCGAAGGCAAAGAATGGATTCGCTACGGAACACGCATTTTGGCGATATTCCTCAGTATTGGCTTCGTTATTGGCGCATTTGACCTTGTGTTTATGCCTTGGTATGTGGGGCATAACACCGTTGTCAGAACGCCGAATATTACGGGCATGAGCTACGGGCAAGCCTCACGAATCCTTGAAGATAACGGGTTTGCGATTAAAATTGCGAGTGAAAATTACAACAACAGCGTGCCGTCGGGTCACATCGTTTCGCAGATGCCCTACGCCGGAAGCCTTGTGAAATCAAGCCGCACGGTG
The DNA here is from genome assembly GCA_025455065.1 of Candidatus Kapaibacterium sp. Classification (GTDB taxonomy): domain Bacteria; phylum Bacteroidota; class Ignavibacteria; order Kapaibacteriales; family UBA4661; genus PH2015. Next base: position 24,810 of record JALONG010000039.1, read on the forward strand.
TATCTGTCGCTTTCCAAAGGGAAGCAACTTTTGGAAGTACCGAATTTAGTGGGTTTGACGGTGCGTGATGCCCGGATAGCGCTTATTCGCTTGGGTTTGTCGCTCAGTAATGCTAATTATCAGTTCAACGATAAAATTCAAGCAAACATCATTTTTTCACAAAGCCTGCCCCCAAAGCAAAAAGTGGGATTTGGCGCGAAGGTAGATGTTATCGTGAGTTTGGGACCGGAAATTGTCTATGTGGTTGTGCCGGATGTGGAAGGGAAATCTCTTGACGAAGCGCGTCGTATCTTGGGTTCAGCGGGTTTTGTGGTTGGCGAAGTTGTTCAAGGCGAAGTGAACGAGACGTTTATGCCCGGAACAGTGATGAAACAAGTCCCTGCACCACTTGACTCCGTAAAAACAGGCACACCGATTAACCTCACCGTAACAAAGTGATAACACCTTGTAAATTCAAACACTATGATTTTTCTTGTGTTACTGGTTGCGGCAAATGTGTTTATGACTGTGGCGTGGTATTGGCATTTGCGCTTTGCCAAAGGGGAGCATCAATCCATGGTGAAGTTGATTGCGATTAGTTGGGGAATTGCGTTTTTTGAGTATTGTCTGCAAGTTCCGGCGAACCGTTTGGGGTATCGGTATTTTAATGCAACACAGCTAAAAATCATCCAAGAAGCAGTATCTATAACGGTTTTCCTCATATTCGCCGTGCTGGTTTTGAACGAGCGATTGCAGTGGAATTACATCGTGGCATTGTTACTGGTGGTCTTGGCAGTGTATTTTGCTGTAGGCTTCAAATCGTGACGTATCGGCACTTCGTGTTGGGAAAAATCATCCACGAATTGCAAGGATAGATATGAAGCAGCTCAATACTCGTGAGATTTTTTGATTGTAATCCGTGAGGATTCGTGCAATTCGTGGACAAAACCAATTTATGAGCAACGCTCTTACGAGCAACGCTGCAAAAGCATGGTCGAAAATTGATGAAGCATTGTGCGATGTTCTCCCGCAGGGAGGGTCTCCAGCGCTTGGTGCGCACGTTTGGTGTACAGTTCAACGGCATCACGGGCAGCTTCCAAAGCATGGTTACGCTCAAAGAAATGCACCATTTCACTCACACGCTCCCGTGGCAGACCTTTATTATCAATAAATTCCTCCAACAGAGCATTATCACTTGCGCTCAGGGCATGACGATTTTCAAGTGCATGAACGACTAAAAATGTTTTTTTCCCTTCGATAATGTCGCCACCTAAGGTTTTGCCAAACTCGGGCGCGGTTGCTGTTGCATCCAGCACATCATCCAAAATCTGAAAAGCAATGCCGATAGAACGCGCAAACGTTTTTAGCGCTGCCAACTCACGTGCGCTTCCGTTTCCAAGCACGGTGCCGAGTGTTGCGCAAAGTTCAAGCATCCGTGCGGTTTTCTTCTCAATCATGGTGATATATTCCGGCATACTAACTTCGGCACGGTCTTGAAATTCCATGTCGGAAACTTGACCTTCGCAAACCTCAAGAATGGCGCGGGTTACAAGGTCGGCACATTCGATAAAGCGCGGATTGAGAGCATAATGTTTGAGCAGGAGTTTGTATGCAAACGCCATCATTGCATCACCGCTCAGAATTGCTGTGCTGCAATTCCATTTGGTATGAATCGTCGGCAAACCACGTCTAAGCGGCGCTTCGTCCATAATATCGTCGTGGACAAGCGTAAAATTATGCAGCACTTCGATGACCACACCGCCCATAGCTGCATAAAACGGATTCCCACCGACAGCACCACACGCCAACATTGTCAAAACGGGGCGTACACGTTTCCCACCATTGGAAAGCACATAACGCATTTGTTCGAGCAAATTCGCGGGTTCTGCTTGTTTGAGTGCCGCTTCGAGTGTGGCTTCTGAGGCAGTTTTGTATTCTTTATATTTCAACGAGAAATTTTCTTGTGGCTTGGTTTGATGAGGGGTCGGGGTGATGAAATGCGCACGGGTGATAGGTCCGACAAGTGTGTGTACGGAGTTTTGTGTAGAAAAATTTTCTACAAATGCAAGAGGCGTGGTTTGGGAAAGTCCTGATGCCAGATTGGGTGCGGTGCCGATTGCCGAAGCAAGTTCAGCGCTTGGATTCAAAGCCTTATTCATAATTCGTACCTTTCGTGGATAAGTATTTCCTAAGCAATCTCACAGCAGCCTTATACTCTGAACGTTCTTGAGTTTTGGGCGCACATCGCCGAAGGGATAAAATCGAATCCTTGCGTGTGGTGTATCGCAGAGTGAATACAACGTTAGTGGTAAAAGAACATGACAGCAGCGTATTCGCGGATAGTTGGTGATAGTGGTGTGCTGCTACACGTAAATTAGATGATATGGTAAAACAATATACACACTCAGACGCAACATTTTCCGACAAATTGTATCGTTTTCCGAAAAAATGATACAAAATTGAAATTATTCTTACATTTTTTAGAGGATTTTTGAACTACTTGAACTCTTTTCCCACGGTAGGAATTGTCTATATGGATGGGTGGTATAATTAAAAAAACTCCACACGGAAAACCAAGAAAATTCCGTATCTTTTCGTCGTGTTACACCCATAACACCGCGTAACTTCACCATCATACAAACGTCCCAATATTTCCCGATTCAATGTCGTTGGCAAAAGCAAAAACGACATATTTACTTGCACAGCCTCTCTGCACTAATCTTTTGAAGCACGTTGTATTCGCCGTGCTGGGATTGTTATTGTGCCGCCCGTTGGAAACTCTTGCTCAAGAACGTGCATGGACGGCTCTTCATTTCACGCCGACAGAGCGCAATTTTCAACGTATTTCTTCAGCAGTGGAAATATTCTGCGATTCAAGCGGACAACTGAGCATTGCTGCGGTGATGAGCGATAGTGTCAATTTTCGTTCATTCAGCCAGTTTAATGTTTCTTCTCTCAATTTTGGTTTTTCCTCTGCCACATATTGGATGCGTGTGCATTTGCGGGATACATCCGTGCGGCATTGGTATTTGCTATTTTTACCTGTTTCATACACTGATTCCCTCGTGTGTTATGTTGCCAAAAAACGCAGCGATGATGCCGCGCTGGTGCGGCAAATCGGTGTTTCCGGGGCAAAAATTCCTTTAGCAAAGCGAGAAATTGCATGGCGCTCGGCAGCATTTGTTTTGCCCAAAGAGCAAGAGATGACAGTGTTTGTGAGGTTTTCAGGCGCATGGATTTTTTCTAATGAACCGGTATTGATGACGGAACAGCGTTTGGAGTCGCATATCCAAGTAGAAAAATTTATTTACGGGCTGTTTGTCGGAATTGTCGTTGCACTCAGTTTATACAACCTTTTTTTGTATCTTCGCTTACGAGACCGTGCTTCAGGGTTTTATCTCCTCTACATTTTGTTTTTCAGCGTTCATATTTTGGTATTTGATTCGCTTTTACATTACGAAATATTCCCACACCTCGCGCCTGATATTCCGCCACTTTCGGTAATGATACTACCTAATCTTGCGGGCGCATTTTTGGCGTTATTTGCTGCAGAATTTTTGCATTTGAAAGAGCGAGAACCTCGGCTTTGGCGAATCAATCAACTATTGGCAATAGTTAGCGCAGTTATTGCTGTTCTTGCTTTTCCGCTTGGTTTTGCGACTTTGCCTGCTTCGCAAGCGTTATTCCCCTTATCGGGCATTATCGGATTTGCTTCTACGATGATTATCGTTGGTGCTGCTGTGCAAAGCGTTATACAAAAGCGCTTAGAAGGATTTTATTTCCTTGCTGCGACGAGTGTTTTTTTGGTGAGTATGATTGTGAAAATGCTTGCTAACTTCATGGTTATTCAACTGAGTTATGGTGCATATTACGGCACAACGGTCGGCTTTTTGTTGCAGTTATTGCTCTTTTCCTTTGCCCTTGCAGACCGTATTCGTGTGCTTCAGCGCAATCTTCAGGAGGAGCAGGAACACGCATTGCGAGCCGAAGAAGAAGCACGCGCGGAACACAGTCGCAATGAGGCTTTGGAGGTGGCAAGAACTGAAATTTTAGCGCAAAAAATCAAGGTGCAAGACCAAAATCTGATGATTGAAGCATCGAACTGGGAATTGCAACAAGTGAATGAGACGCTTATAGAGCAACAACGTTTGCTTGAAAAGCAGACCGCAGAAGCAGAAAAAAGGCGCGTGGAAATGGAGCAAGCGCATAAAGAAACGCTTCAACGTGAAGAATCTATTTTGCGGCAGCGTGACGAATTAGCATATCAAAAACTTGTTTTGGAGGTAGCACATAACGAACTGGTATTTGCTAATGATGCAATCTCAAAGCAAAAAGCAGCCTTGGAAGAAAAGCAAGAAACAATCGAAGCGGCAAATATTGAACTTCAAGCCGTGAATGCAGAATTGATGCGGCAACAAGAACTTTTGGAAGAGCAAACGGTAGAAACCGAAATGCTCAATACCGAATTGCAAGAGCGGAATAACGAATTACGGCTTTTAAGCGAGGAACGAAGCGAACTTTTGGGTATTGTGTCGCACGATTTGAAAAACCCAATTGCCAGTATTCAAGGGCTTGCCGAAATGCTCAGCGTGGGTGATGACGTATTACCGATAGAGCAGCGCCGACAAATCATCAGCCTTATTCTGCAAAATTCCTCAAAAATGAGTAGTCTGGTGAAAAATCTGTTAGATGTCAATGCGATTGAGCAAGGCAGTATTCATGCGCAGTTGAAGGAGCTTGATGCGAGTTTGATTGTCGGAGAAACGCTTGCGCATTATCAAGAACGAGCCGCACAAAAAGAAGTGCGTATATTATTCTCTAACGAAGCACCGATACGGGTTATGGGCGATGAGCAGATGCTTTTGCAAGTTATGGATAATCTTGTTTCCAATGCAGTCAAATACTCTCAGCGCGGCAAAGCAATTCACATTTACGTCGAAGAATACAGTCCCGTTCAGGAAGAACGCATCAATCCTCCTTCGCCTCTGCTTGCACGATTGGGCATCCGAGAGCAAGTGCGTTTTGGTAAGCAGCCGCTTGGTGTTATTGTTGTGCGCGACGAAGGTGCAGGGATTCCTGTCGATGAACTGCCGCGTCTGTTTGGGAAGTTTGTCCGACTTTCCACGCGCCCGACTGAGGGAGAGGATTCAACGGGGCTTGGGCTTTCGATTGTGAAAAAGTTTGTTGAAAAGATGAACGGAGAAATTTGGTGCGAATCCGAGCCGGGTAAAGGTTCGGTCTTTGTTTTAACACTACCACTTGTACAGGGAGAAGCCTCAACCCGTATTCCTGAGACCGCTTGAAATGGCGTTTATCGTCATAAAAAGCTGCATCAGCGACGCATCGGCTTCGGTGGTCTTGTTCTGCGTAACTTCTTCGCGCCATTGGCGCAAAAGCGCCACCTGCTGGCTGTGCAAAGGCGCAAGCGCTTGGTCGCGCAGATGCAAGGAAATGTGCAGCCTGGGGCGGCGTTCCTCGAATTTTCCGCCCAAAAGTATCGTCAGCATCGTGCGTGTGCGGGCGTACTCCGACAAAATCATCGTGTAAATGCGGTCGCGGATGCCTCTGTCCTCCACCAAATCCGCATACATCCTCATTACGTCCGTATTCACCGAAGCCAAGCCTGTTTCCACGTTGCCAAGCACGTAACTGAGCAGCTCCCACGTCGGAATCATGCTGCGAACCCGCTCGAAATCATCGGGGCGCTCAGTCATCAGCATTTCAAACGTGCTTCCTACGCCGTACCAACTCGGCAAATAATACCGCGACTGATTCCACGCAAAGACCCACGGAATTGCCCGCAAATCCGCCAATGTGCGCTTGCCTGTGCGCCGCGAAGGACGTGAGCCGATACGGTTCTGCTCCAAAGCGTCAATGGGTGTGGCTTGCCCATAGAAGGTCATAAAATCCGGCGCATGGATTAAGCCTTCGTACACGCGGCGGCTGTATGCGGCAAATTCGCCCAAATACGGCTCAAATTCATGCGGCTTTTTGAGATTGTGTGCATTGCGAAGCGTGGCATTGGTTACGCCGGCAAGCATAAGTTCGAGATTATATGCGGCTGTTGGGATATTCGAGTATTTTTGCGCAATCGTTTCGCCCTGCTCGGTCATGCGGAAATTTCCTGTGAGTGCAAGCGGCGGCGAGGCATCCAGAAAGGTATTCATCGGACCCGCGCCACGACTGACCGTTCCGCCGCGCCCGTGAAAGAAGCGAATGTCCACGCCTTTTTCCGCCCCAACCCGCGCTATTGCTTGCTGCGCTTGATACAAATTCCACTGACTTGCTAAAATACCACCGTCTTTGTTGCTGTCGCTGTAGCCGACCATCACTTGCTGCACTGCTCGAAGCGGCTTGTGGAATTGCGTCGGCTCATTTTTTTGCGCTTCCAAACTGCGTACCGTCATCGGGTGTTCCAAGAACGTTTTGACGATACTTGCGCCGTTATTCAAATCGTCAATCGTCTCCAAAAGCGGAACGATGGGCAAGCGACAAACCAAGCCTTTATCGGTATTGTGGGCAAGTCCGCTTTCCCGTGCAAGTAAATACACCACGAGCAAATCCGACACATTCCGCGTCATGCTCACAATCAGCGCTCCCGCGCCGGCAACGCCGTATCTCTCGCAATGGTCACGCACGGCGTGGTAGCAATCCAGCACTGCGTCTGCTTCTTTGCCGATGCGAGCGCCCGAAAGCGCGAAAGGGCGCGGCGATTCAAGTTCTTGCATCAAAAATTCGCGGCGTTTTTCTTCCGACCATTTTGCGAAGTTTTCGCCATCCTCCACGCCTGCGCTTACCAGTAACTGCGCCACTGCGCTGTCGTGGAAGGCAGAATTTTGGCGAATATCCAGCACCGCCAAATGAAAACCGAAGGTCTGCACGGCACGAAGCGCTTTTTGAACGTCATTCTCCACAAGCCGCATTGCGCCTACTTCTTCGAGCGATGCCATGAGAAGGCGAATATCGGCTTCGAGTTCGGAAGCAAGGCGGTATGCGCCTTCGTGGTCGTTGAGTTGTGTGGCGTGGTCACGCTGCACATCCACCGGAAACCGCGCCATGACAAGGTTCAGGAACTGTCGCCAAGGTTCGTTTTGATTGCGTCCGGTGGCTTGCGCTCCGCGCTCACCCAAAAGCGCGGTGTATTCGGCAATTTTGTCCGTGAGTGCTTTGGAAGGCGCGTACATCCTACCGGAAATGCTTAGTTTTACCGTCAAATCCAAGATTCTGCGGCGCAAAACAATCAAGCCGCGCAAACGCAAGTCCTGAAGCGTTGTTCGGGTGATGTCGGCGGTTACAAAGGGGTGTCCGTCGCGGTCGCCGCCCACCCACGTTCCGAAAGAAATACGCGGCACGGCTTCGTGAATATCCAGCAACTTCGTATCCAAGCCATTTCCACGCCATATTTCCGTAAAGCGTGAATCAATCACGGGCAGCGTTTCGGGGAAAATGTTGGTGAGATAATGCAGCATATTGCGGTGTTCCGAGCCGACATCGGGCTTTTCGAGAAATATATCCCCTGTGCGCCAAAGGCGCTCCAATGCGGCTTTCACATCGCGGCGAATCATTTCGCGCTCAAAGGGAGTCCACATCTTATTTTCTCGCTTGACGAGCAGCAAATAGAGTTCGCGGTAATGTTCCAACACAGTGGCGCGTTTTGCTTCGGTGGGATGCGCCGTCAGCACAGGTTCTATGCGGATATTGGGCAGTGCTTTGGCAATTTCTTCGGCAGAAATTCCCACTTTCAGCAAGCCTTTGAGTACCCCGTCCCACAGCCCGCGCCCTGTTCCCACGCCCTTTTCGGTCTCTTGACGGCGGCGATACTGCACGGCGATATTTTCTTCAATCATGTTGAGAAGCTGAAACGCAATCGAGTACATCTGCGACATTCGTTTCGGAATCTCGACGCGGTGCGCTTCCACGCTAGAAAATACGCCGCTTGGCATGGTCGTTTCGTCTTGCCAAGGCAGCATCGCCGCGAGGTCGGTTTTGCCGAGTTCGGTTAAAACCTCGTGAAAACATTGAAAAATAAACGCCGCATCTTCTTGAAATTTCTGCGACGGTGTGTAGGAATCAGAGGTGAAGTTCATTGCACGTAGGAAAATATGAGTGAAGTGTTTTTGTCTTTGACGGCTAATAGTGGCGTATTTACTTGGTTTTCTTTCGTGCTTTCGTCAGTACATCGGTAAGTTCGTCTGCGTTTAATCCCGTTGCTTTCATAATATCTTTGTGAGACAAGCCCATTGCGTTAAGCCGTCGTGCGGTTTCGTGCTGATTTCGTTTTACACCGCGCTTTTCGCCGCGTTTTTCGCCACGCAATTCGGCTTCTTCAATCGCTGTATCTATTACGCTTTGCAGATCCAGATAATGTTTCAGCGACAGTTCGTATTCTTTCATCTGTGCGGGTGTGAACTGCGCAATTTCTGCGGTGCGGAATGCCTCTTCAAAGATTTCGGCTTGCAGGGGATTGGGAATATCCTCCAAACTGCTCACGTGTTTGATGAAATAGAGCCATTTGTCGGTCTGTGAGACAAGTTTTGCTTCGGTCTTGGTAAACTTCGGCATTTCCAAGTAAATGAACGTCAGTTTGTCGTAAAAAACGGTGTTGCGTTGGTTTTTGAGTTGAACAACATGGAGATAATCAGGGTTGTTTTTGTCCTCCTCAAACACAAAGTCCAGAACACCGATGCAGTACACCGCAGCAAGGTTGAAGTGCCATTTTTCGCCACGTTCCGCCTGTTCGCGGATAGGAAAGGTGGAATAAAATACGCTGCGTTCTTTGAAATAATTCTGTTTTGCTTTTTGCAATTCCACGATGAACCGTTCGCCGTTATCTCCCGTGCAGGCAATATCAAAAACGGCTCTTCGCTCAAGCACGGTCTCACCCGAAGCCTCGTTTTTGGTGTATTCCAAATTGCGAATATGGTGCTTCGGCGGCAGCAAGGCATTCAGGAAGTCAATGAGCAAGCCTTTATGCGCCTCTTCGCCGAAGAGTTTTTTGAAGCCGAAATCGGTGAACGGGTTGATGTAGCGTTGTTTGGTCATGGCTTGTGAAAATGATAGTTTGAAGCGAGTTTTTTATCAGACACTTACTGTGCGAGAATAACACTTTTGCTCCCCACTACACGCCCATCCACCCACAAACGGCATAAATATAAGCCCGAAGCCATGTTCTGAAGCGGAGCCGTAATACTGTGTGCGCCGGAAGCGTAGGAATTATCGGCAAGCGTGGCAATCTCCTGTCCCAATACTGTGTGCAGGGTGCAACGCACGTGTGCAACTTGGGGAAGCATGAAGGCAAGTGTGAGCGACGTGCTTGCAGGCTGAGGAGTGATGCGCCATTCGGGGAATGGTGGTGCTGGTTCGCGGACGGCGGTTGTGGTGGCGGGGGCATCAAGGACGTAGAGACCGCCGTTTGTGCCGACGAAGATGGATTGGGTGTTGGCGGCGATACTTCTAAAATCTGTATTTGTTAAGCCATTGATTGTATAAGCGTTCCAGCGCTGCCCGTCCGAAGAGCCAAGTACCGGATTTGAAAAGAGAACTGATTGAAAACCAGAGTTGGTCATTACACTGGATGGAACTATCCTGCTGTTTTGAGGAAGACTGAGAATTTCATTACGACGTGAGGTCAAGCCAATGACATTTGTGGCTATGGTTTCCCAGCCCCGAACAATTCCTTGAAAACTATCTTCGAGAATCCAATACCCTCGCAAACGATATAGAACGGTGGGTGGCACACCCAGAGCTGAATACACAATGAAATTAACCCTTTGGGTTATTGCATATAAATTATTACGAAAAGGTATGACATTGCTCATTGCTCCGAGATAATCCTGACTCACTTGCCGCCAAGACCTACCATTATCAACAGAAGTTTGAATTGGATACCGATAACCCGACGAAAAGGATGTTGCAGGCTGTCTTGTAAAAGCGTGTATCGTATCGTTAGTTATGCCAAAATTATAGACCCATTCTCCTTTTAACCATGCAGATTCCCATGTTCTTCCGCTATCCGATGAGCGATAGATGCCATCGCTGGTAGCCGCATAATACGTGCGATTATTCTCGTAGGCAGATATATTCCCAAATGTAACATTTGTCGGTAGTTTATCAAGTACAATCCAATCTTTGCCGTTTTTTGAGCGCCGGAGTATTGAATCAGATACGACAAAAAAGAAATCTTGTGTAGCTTGTATAAAAGGTAGCGTATCAGCACCAATTTGGAATGGAATAAAACGTTGATTGATATACTGATATGTTCTGAGAGAATTTCCATTGAGGTTCAAGATATTCACGAATACTGCGCTATCATTGGCAATGATTTTTTGAACTCGCTGCTCGGAAAGCCCTGCATTCGCGCTTTGCCATGTTTTGCCTGAGTCTCCGGAAAAATACGCTCCCTTGTTTGTCGCAGCGTAAAGCCTTCCGCGTACAAATGCCAGTCCCTGCAATATCGTATTTTCAGGAGATTTGCCTGTTTGCTGCCAAAACCGACCTTGGTCATACGAAAAATATACTGCGTTCGTACTCGAAGCAAAGAGAGTCGAGCCGCCGGATAAGGCTAGAGCTATCGGTTCAAAAGGTAGCGATATGCCAAGCCATGTTACGCCAAGATTGTAAGAAAATAAGAGTTGCCCTCCTTTTACTCCCGCATAAATGATATTATCAACACTGGCAAGACAAGTGACAGAGGCACTGGTCAGCACTCGTCTAAAATTCTCTAAAGAAGGGGATGTGCTAATTGAAATGCCCCTGTAATTTACCCCAATGACATGGGAAGCATTAAGGGCAATTTGGTATGGTGTGTCATAAAGATATGTTTCAACATATTGAGTCGTCATGCCACCATTGGTAGAGGTTGTAAATGTAGCAACAGAAAGTATTGCATCCGAAAATGTATTAATAGAAGATGCCGCTACTATTCTACCATTTGAGGCACTAATACATCTCGGAAATGTTCTGAATGAACTCAGTGGCAACCACGAAGTGCCATCAACTGAGCGAAAGATTGTACTGTTGGAAGTCAGCGCATACAACGTATCACTGGAAGCGGCAATGTGCGTAACATTCGCGCCATCGGGACCAAGATAGCGCCACGCCGCACCACCACTCTGTGCGGATACTACACACGCACCCGCAAAAAAAACAACTACCGCCACAAAGCAAGGAATAAAGCGGCTTCCAAGGGCAAAAGGAGAGGACGTTTTCATCGTTATCACAGCCACAAATGAAACAACAAGGAATTATGAGACCCTCAAGATAAAACTTTTTCGCTCAAAAGCAAGTCCCCGTGCTGTTTTATTCGCGGAGAAAATTTTCGTATATTTCTGACAATCCAACAGTACCACCATTATTGACAAAACATTATGACTACGCTCACCTTAGCCGATGAAAGCAGTCTCCGTGCTGTGCGTGAGGCGATTGACCAGCAGCGTTTGTCGCTTGGATACTCGCTTGAGCGCACACGAAAAAAACTGCAAGAATTTGAACAACGGTATAATGTGCAAACCGCATATTTCCTTGATTCTATGAGTGCTGAGGATTTAGTCGGCGGCGACATGGAATACGTTGAATGGGCAGGGGAAGCGCAAATGCTCACACTTCTTGAACACGACATGAAAGCGCTTGATGATGCTCGTTCACACTTACGCTGAATACAGTGCGATGCTGGCGCATAGTTTGAATGTGCTTCATCTTATCTCTACCTTGCTTTAGCCTCTACCTTTCCAAAAACCTATTTCCCACAAAAGCCCTCAAAAGCAAGTCCCCGTGCTGTTTTATACCAATTTACGTTGAGAATTGTGCATTGTTTTTTTATACTTTTCTCTGGAAACAGCATAAATACTCGCACAGACAAGAATGTCTGTGCCGCTGAAGTTCGCCGACATTCAAACAAAAGCGAGACCCCCACAAGTACGTGAGAGCCTCGCCAAACCGACATTTCTGCCGCAGCAATCGCTTAATTATTCTGCTCGACCAGCCCGTTGAAGCGCGTATTGACTATCGAATTAAAGATAGAGCCAAAAGTGTAGTTAATGCCAACCCACGCCCAATAGGAAAAATTCGTGGGAAGTTGCCTGCCTTGCAGCAAAACGGTTGTTGTGTTGAGGTCAGATTTTGCCAGCGAAATTTGGTCTTGAATGAGTGCCGCGGAGCCGAAAATTTGAATAGAAAGCCCTTCGACAAGGCGCAAACTGAGTTGTGTGTCGAGCGAAACGCGGTACTGCGAAAAGTTGTCCATATAATTTGAGCCGCGCAAGCCCATATAGACAGTTCCCCACTGCTGCGTTAAATCCAGCGAAGCCGATAAACGCTGGAAGGGGCGCAGTTCTTGGGTGCGGTCGAAAACGGTTTTTTCGAGATAATTCAACTGCTGAAAACCCGCTTCGTAACTTATGCGGAGTTGATGATAGGTGTTTTCGCTATACGGAAAAATGTTGTATTCCACTACGGGACCCAGTCGGTGCGAAAAACCAATATTACGAAACACCGAATGTTCGCCGATGTACAACCCGCCCACAGACCAGTGCTCACCGAGGCTGTGCGCATAGAGCGCATTACCCCCATAGGCATCGGTCGCAGCAAAAAACTGTTTCCCGTCAATGGTAAATTCGCTGGAATTGCGCCGAAAAAAGACATTCGCAAGCGTTTTGCTGTCATTCGTTACGCGGCGCACTGTGAGAAAGCTGTTGAGCCAGAGAAAGCGGTTGTTCGATTCGGCAGACGTATTCCCGTTTACGCCCACCGTAAACGCCCAATAATCCCACGGGTCTTTGACGGCTGCAATCGTAGCCTGTTCGCGTTTCGGGTACTCAAATTTCATTTTGCTGCGTAATTTCGTTTTTGCTACATACCGCACCAAACCTGCTTGCAAGACCCTCACAAGTTCACTGCGAATCATTTCATCACTTGCAGACTGGTCGAGGTTAAACATGAGCGTGTCGTTCATCCCCTGAAATTCATGTTGTCCAAGAAAATTCACCGTAAAAAGACTGCCGTCTGCTCCGGTGGACTGGCGAATAATGAGGAGCTGCACATCCGCTTGGAAGCGGTCTCGCACGAAATTGAAAAACGATAATTCCGTTTTGACGTAATCTTCAAAGCACCATCCCGTACAGTTCAAAAAAAGTTTTGGGGCATTATTGACGAGCGCCGTGTCTTGTTGTGTCTTGGTGCTGTCTGCCGGAGCGAGTATTTCCGCGCTTTTGGCGAAACTTGTGTTGAGAGCGAACACCGCACAAAGCGCGGCAAGAAAAGCGAAACGAATCATAGCGATAGGGGCAAAAAGTTAAAAAAGACGCGGAAGCTAAGAATAGCTCAATCTTACGAAGCAATTCGTACTTTGTTGCACAAGAGGGGAGAAAATTTTGGTGAGGCGCGAAAAAATATTGGCATTTTGACACGAAAAGCATGGATGATGCGGGTTTTCGCAGAATAAGAATCGCACTTTTGTACAGGAATTTTCCGCCCAATATGCTGTAATCAGCGCAATTCCGTACTTCCCGTTTCTGCAATAGTCTGGATAAATGAGAAAAACTCGCACAGACAAGAATGTCTGTGCCACTGAAGCCTGATTTTAAGCCATAGTAGGGTAGTTGTTTTTATTTCATATGAGAAATCTCCGAACTATTCTGTCTAAAAAAAACGTAATTACGCCTCGCTTTTGCGCGGCAAAAGTACCACAAACGTCGAACCTTTCCCAAGTTCGCTTTCCACCCAGAGTTGCCCGTTGTGTAATTCCACCACACGCTTGGCGATTGCCAAGCCCACGCCGTGCGAGGATTCACCGCCCGTCGGACGGGCAGAGAGGCGTTGGAAAAAACCGAAGAGTTTTTGTTTGTCCTCGTCGCTGAAGCCGGGACCTTCGTCCTGCACTTCAAAGCGAATGGTCTCCGGCAAAGCAATGACGCGGATTGTAACGGTTGTGTCGTATGGTGAGTATTTAATCGCATTGCTGAGGAAATTTTCCAAGACCTGCTGCACCAAAATTTTATCGGCAAAAAGCGTGAAATCATCACCTTCGGCAAGCATTTCGAGGCGTTGCGCTTTTTCGGAAGCACGGGCGAGATTGTGTTCGATAACCGCCGCCAGCATTTTTTTTGCGTCGCCGTCTTCTTTATTCACCTGCATCCGTCCCATTTCGAGAGCCGAACTCGCCAAGAGGCTCTCAATCAAGTCAATCATACGCTCGCACGTCTCACGAATACGCGCTCCTGCAACGGGAAACTCTTCGGCGGTGATTTCACCCATTTCGATAAGTTGCACTGCCGCAAGCACGGTAGCAAGCGGGCTTTTGAGGTCGTGCGACACAACGCTCAGAAGTTCGGTTTTGCGTTTGTTCGCGTCTTGGGCTTTTTGGAGATTTTCTTTCGACTCTGTAAGTGCCTGTTCTAATTGATTTTGTAGCTTAATAAGTTTCGACTGCGTAAAATCGCTCATGCGCGTTAGCTGCGATGATTCTCGGAGCATAACTTCGTAGCGCTCGGTGAGTGTGCGATATTCCTCGTGTAGGGCGCTTGCCGTCAGGCTTTCGGGGGATTCTGCACTAAGGGCTTTGGCACGATGCAAAAGTTCTTCTTCGGCGCGGAAAACAGATTGTGGCTCGCTCATGGTGGACATAAAAACATGATAAACATTGGAAGGATAACGGCAGAACAAAGCGTGAATTTACGCAAGGTTTGGGGGCTTGCAAAGATAAATCGTGCTGACACAAATTCACACAATTCGCCGCGCAGAAATACATTGTTCAAGCCATTCCCGTTTTTTGAGAAGTTCCGGAACGCTCATCTGCTCTTGCGTTTTGGTAAAGCGGCGAATGGCGGCGGAATGAATTTTGCTGATAACCGTGCGGGAATCACCAATCATCGTGCCTTCAAGCGACCTTGCCAGACGTGCCGCCAGCGCCGAACATTCCTGACGCAATGTCCGTTCTCGCTCGGCAATGTTGAGATGCACCGATTCGTCCTGTGACGGCGTTGTTTGAGAAGATGCCGCATCGCCGGTGCGAAAGAGCAGAGCGCCTTGCAAGGGCTGTTTTTTTGCAGAGCGCTTCACAACAGGCGTTGGACGCAAATATCCCTCGAAGAGCGTGAGGGCGTGTGTTTCGATAGATTGATGCTCCACATCGGCAAGTTGCCACAGTTCATTTTGCTGCGGTGCTTGGGTGCGTGAGCGCTTCTCTGCGTCGTTGCGGGGTTTGCGAAGCTGAACGCCGATTTGTTCTTCGTTGGAAATCCACTCCAAAATCTGCACAAGTTCTGCGTCGTTGGAAGCGTAAATATCGCAGACATTCGCCTCTTCGCTGAAACCCGCATAATACCTCATTCCGCGAAAAATTTGCTGCATCGTTTTTGAGAGCGCCCTGACCAAATCTGCCTTCACAATCACGCTAATCGGCTTAATATCCGTACCTTCACCAATCATGTCCACCTGCACCATCACATCCAAACGCCCTTCGCGGTAATCCTGCAAAAGCCGCATCCGCTCTTCTTCCGGCACGTCTTGACCAATTCTGCCGGAGCGCACTTCGGGGAAATGTGATTGCACATAATCCAGCATCGCTTCGGCGTGTTTGTTGCTCATGGCGATAATAAGCATTTGATGTTGCCGTGCCGAAGCCTTTGAATCGGATGCACCCAAACGCTCCAATTCACGCCGCTTTTCGGCAAAACGTTCAAAGGCGGGACGCAAAAGCGCATCCAAATACACTTCGTGAAAACGGAGTTTTTTTCGTGCTAAAAACGCATCCACCTCAGCGCCGGAAGAGGCTTCTTTACTCAGTTTGTCGAGGGAAAGTTCGACAATTTCGCCCGTGTCGGTGTTCTTCAGTTTCACCGTGTAATCAATGATATGCACCGCCACGCGCTTCAAGATGCCGCCTTCGGAGTGCGCATCCCGCAACAGCGTCTCGTGGAGCGGTTTGTAGAATTGTACTTGTCTGCCGTCGCCGCCGGTGCGGGTTTCGGTCGGAACACCGAAAAGTGATTTATTGTCAGACCGCATCGGCGTACCGGAAAGCGCCACACTGCACACGAAGGGGAATTGGTTGATGCTGCCTGCCCATGAGCCTTCCTCCGAGAGATGATGCACTTCGTCGAAGACAAACATACACGCCGCACCCGTACAAAAGCGCTTCAATGCTTCTTTTCCGCCTTTACCGCTTGCGTATTGATACGTGGTAATGATGATGTCGGTATGAAGATTTTTCAAAAACGTCCGCTCGGAATCTGCCACACAAAAGGAAAATGCCGGAGCGCCCAAATTACGGAACACGGCAGCAAGGTCGCGGGAATCGGCGTATTGGTCGCGGAGATTGCCGCGTGGCACGAAAACAACGAGTTTTTGCGCAATGTCCAGATGCCGCGCAATAACGAAGGATGCAAGCGCCGTAATCGTTTTTCCATAGCCCGGGACAAATACGCCCAAATGCGCCATAGAGCCTGTTTTGAAGGCGTGTGCGAGTTTCTGCAAAAAGGCAACCTGCCCTGCACGAAGGCGGAAGCCCTCTCTGAGCGTTATGCCCGGCAGAACAACGTCGGGAAGCACTGCGGAGTGGTCATTGAGAAGCCGTGTCGCAGGGGAAGGCTGCGCCAAAACTTCGGAGAAAGGTTGTGGGTTCATTTATGCTGCTGCTCGTTATGGAACGGGGAGCAAAGATAGGAAAAGTTTGGCAAAGGAGAAACGAGGATTTTCCACAAGTTTTGGACGTGGGGCGTGTCCTCTATGGTATGCAGATTGGCATAAATTTGTACGGGGACAATGTGCCATTTGTGGGCTTCAAACGCGGGCTGTTTTCGTTGGGAAGCAAAAAAAAATGCCAATGTAACGGAAAAACGTGACACGTGTCACTAGCGGAAAAAAATGGAATTTTGTATTTTTCCAAACAATCACTTATACCATGCCTTTGTCTCACGATTTTTTGATTCGTTGCCATGAAACGGTCTGTTACCTTTGTTTGCTACACAGTAGCACTCCTTTTTTCGTGCCTTTTCGGTACGTTGTCGTTTGCACAAACACGACAGGAACTTCGCTTATTTGTACCCTTGTCTGCCGAGGAAAAAACTCATTTTGCCGCTAACGCTACATTCAGGAGGTACCAATCTTTGTGCGCTTTAGCGGAGATTGAAGCATCGGCGCTGCGATCGTTAGGGCAGCAAAAACCTGATACGGTGTACATGACGATTCCCTTGCCGAATGATTCCGCAGTGCGTGTTTGTCTTATGAGACGCAATCCTTTTTCGTTGGATGCACAGCCGACAATGACAGATGCTTCCGGCAACGGTAAGCGTATTGACCAATCACTATTGCCAACGATGTATGCTGGGAAGGTGGTCGGAGACGACGAATCCATCGTCAGTTTGTGCTGCACATCGGATGAAATATTCGGGCTTCTGACCTTGCGGGGAGCTACCTATAACATCGGGAAGATGCAGAACAATACCAACAACAGCACTAGTGGTGCGGCGGAGGTGTATGCCGTGAGTGATGACCGTGCTGATGCCCCGCAGCGAGAACAAATGCCGCAATGCGCCGTCACCGAACAAGAGATTATGCAGCACTCTACGGAAATTCTTTCGACCTTGCGAGAGTTGGCGAATACGAAAGGTGGAGCGACGTTGCAGAGCGATAGACGCTTGCGTGTGGAAGTTGCCCTTGAAGTAGATTTTGCAACGTACCAACAATTTAATAACAGCGTTGAACGTGCCTCAGCGTATGCAACATCACTCATCGCAACGGTGTCGCAGATATTTGAGCGGGATTTGAATGTAGAACTGAGCATTTCCTATTTGAATGTATGGACTACGCAGGATCCATTTACGGGGAATAGTACGAGTACTGTACTAAATAGATTCAAATCTTATTGGCGGAGCAATCGGGTGAATATTCGGCGGACTGTAGCGCATTTACTCTCAAGTCGTTCACTCGGTGGTGGACGAGCCGGACTAAATACATTCTGTGACAAAGATGATGGTTACGGCGTGTCCGGCAGTCTGAGAAATCTAAGCAGTATTGTATCTTTACCAACCTACTCTTATGAAGTAAAAATTCTAGCCCATGAGTTAGGTCATAATTTTGGTTCGCCGCACACACACAGTTGTTTGTGGCCAGGTGGTGCAATTGATAGCTGCGCTCAAGCTGAGGAGGGTAACTGTTTTACCAATTCACGACCGCGTATTGGAACAATTATGAGTTATTGTGATTCGAGAGGAGGAAGTGTCGAAATGAGACTCCATCCATTGTGTAGTCGTTTGATGCGTGGTATGGCAGAGAAAGCAGCGTGTGTTGGTAATGAAAATTTGCCCACGATATACACATTAAGCGGTACAATAAGGCTTGAAGATGGGCTTCCTGCTGCCAATATTGAATTTACACTATATTCAGATAACGTTGGTGAAACAAGAACACTTCTTAGAACATTTCGTACAAACGCACAAGGGCAATACACTGTTGATAGATTGGCAACGGGACAATATAAAATTCAACCACCGTCATCATTTGTTTTTTTGCCAATGAGTGAAGAATCACCTGCATCGTTGATTATTGCGGGTAGCAATGTTCTTCATGACATTACAATAGCACGAGCCTATGTGGTATCAATTCGTAATACGAATTCTTCTTCACATTGGATACAAATCATGGGCAATCGTATTGGAAGAACGATTTCTCAAGCTATTTATGATGGTAGTGGCAGTGTAAATCTACCCAATGGCAATTACTCTATTATTCCGACAACATCAAATGGGGTCATTTTTACACCTCCTATCCAGCGTGTAACTGTCAATGGTGCTAATGTGGTTATACCAGCGTTTGTTGCTACTTCTGCTCCACAACGCTTTGCAATTACAGGGAAGGTAAAGGACAGTAATAATAATGGGCTTGAAGGCATAACAATTACCGTTAAAGGAGCTACAAGTCAATTTACAACAAGAAGTGATGCCAATGGTGCTTACATAGTGAATAATCTACCGATTGGACGATATGAAGTTCGTGCGGCAATAGATCAATATGATTTTTCCCCTTCGTACTGGACGTATGATATTGATGATACAGATGGATGGAATGGAGATTTTCAAGCGGCTCCGACTGTATCAGTACAAACAGCCCCTTCCCAACTCACATTCCCTCCGCTTCAGTCGGGACTGGATGCTTTTTTGCCTATCCAATTTACCAATCCTGCTAATGCTTCGGGTGCTATTCGGGTGGAGGTAACGGTACAGCCTACCAATGGTACTCCTCGCCACGTTATTTCTGTGAATGGTACAGCTGCCAGTTTTACCTTGCAACCCGGACAAACCAACACCTTACAAGTACGATTTGCACCAAATGCTGCGGCGCAGTTTACCGCAAACATTATCGTTACCGATAGAACCACGGGTCGGCAATTAGCCGTTATTCCCGTGTCTGGAACGGGGCTACTCAACATTCTGCCACTTGGTACACCTGTCCTGATTGCGCCTGCTAATGGAAGCACTGCGACCAATCGTAGTCTCACGTTTGCATGGCAAGCTGTTCCCAATGCAACCTCCTATCGGTTTACGATTGCAACGGCAAGAAGCACAGCGACGAATGTTCCTAATCTCTGGTCGTTAGATACGATTGTCTCCGGTACAACATTGTTCTTGACATTGCCCGACAGAACGCCCTTTTATTGGCGTGTCCAAGCCCGAAACGCAACAATGCAAGGGACTTTTTCCGATGAATTTACGTTGAACATCCGCCGTGATACTGTTCCTACCATGCCGACATTGATAACAATAACGAATGTCAATCTTCAATCAGCACAAGGCGCATGGCAGCTAGACCGCATTACACCACGCGACAGCGGTTTTGTACATGGTACCAATTTGTATTTGCATAGAGCGAAAGCAACGGCGTTACGGCTACCGGCAGGACAAACGCAGGGACAAATTTCTCAAATTGCCGTGTGGTTTGCGTACAAGCGTCCCGGCTTAACGAATCAAACCTATCGCATCGAATTGTATTCCGGTACGGCGCAAAGCGGTCCGCAGCGGCTTTTAGCGGCACAGGACTACATTCTTGCCGGAGTTGCTTCGGGGAATATTGATATGGTGAATATCACCTTGCCCGTCATCCCGACATTACATACCTTTTCGCCTCCTGTCAGTGTCGGAGAATCCTTTTTTGTGGGGGTTAATTTTGGACAATACGGTGTTGCTGCTATCAGTGATGCTGCTATTGCGGCGGGGAATCTTGTCGGGCGACGGGTGGCGGAAGATTGGGAAATGGCGGTGGATGGGCGTTGGGTGAATATGTCCGATGCGTGGTTTCCCCCGACTTCTCCGAATGGTTGGAATATGTGGATAGCCGCAGGGCTATTGCCAACAGCAACATCGGTCAGCACTGCACAAGATAACACGAATTATCGCCTTACGAACTTTCCCAATCCTTGTAGCGATGCAACAAGCATTCAATACACCCTCACCACACCTGCGGAAGTGCAGTTAGAAATACTCTCGCTCTTGGGTACACAAGTAATGAGCCTTGTTCAGGAGCGGCAAAGTGCAGGAAATTATGTGGTTCCCGTGGATGTGCGCCATCTACCGAGCGGACAGTATTACTATCGTTTGCGTGTCGGTGCGGAGCAGATTGTACGGACATTGCAGGTGGTGAGGTAAGGGAATGTAGGTAATTCAGTAACAGGCGCTCATATTTTTGCTACCACAAATTTCAATTTCATTATCGTTTCTTTTACAGCTATGAAAACATGTATTCTGCTCTTCTGTTGTTTGCTTTCTTGGAGTAATTATCTTTACTGCCAAACGTGTACCGGAACACAAGTGCTGACAGCTAATTCCGGAAGTTTTAGCGATAGGTCAAGTGGTGATGTCTATGGTGATAATCTTGATTGTCATTGGCTCATTCAGCCTACTAACGGACGACGGGTTACACTGACGTTTTCCCGTTTTAACACTGAACAAAATGTGGATTTTGTCACGGTATATGATGGTCCAACAATTAATGACAGAGTACTTGGACGATTTACTGGCACAACAGTGCCTAATTATGTTACCGGAAGTGGTGGTAGTTTGTTGGTGCGATTTACCACCGATCCATTTGTTGGGTCTTCGGGTTGGGCAGTAAATTATATTACTGAGCCAGAATCAACTATTAATCCTAGTCAAATTAGATGGCAGTTTGTCAATATATTGGGTA
Source organism: Candidatus Kapaibacterium sp. (assembly GCA_025455065.1). Lineage (GTDB taxonomy): Bacteria > Bacteroidota > Ignavibacteria > Kapaibacteriales > UBA4661 > PH2015. The sequence goes on from JALONG010000039.1 coordinate 45,963, forward strand.
ACAGGCGTATAGATTGTTTTGCTTCGCAAGAAAATATCTTATTTGTTGGTACCAGTAGTGGCATCTTTCGTAGCCCTGACAATGGAAGTACATGGGCTCTTGCAAATTCAAGTCTGGTACCAAATGTCGGCGGATTAGCAGCAAATAACACTCATGTGTTTGCGCTGGTTGGACAAGAATTGTTTTCAAGCAATAATTTGGGTAACTCTTGGACGAAAACAGCGATGACAACTGCCACTCTAGTTTTGTCTTTTCAAAACGCAATCTATGTCTTGAGCAATGGTAATATTTTGCGAAGCGGTGATAACGGTAACACATGGCAAAATCTTTCTATGCAGTCAATGGTTCGCAATGTGAATAACCTGATTATCAATGACGGTAGATTTTTTGCATTCGCCTCGGGAGGTGTATTTTTAAGTCGTGATATGGGCAGTAGCTGGCAGTTGATTTCTACTTCATACGGCGGCAGAGCCGTTGTTTTAGGAAATGATATTTTTGCACTTCGTATTCAATCGTTAAGCGGCTCATCGGGTTTTGTAAATAGATGTAACGAAATCTCCAATCTAATGGTAAATCGAAATTTATCAACAACATGGGTAAATCTAGTTGAGCCGAATAATAATCCTATTTCGTTATTTGCATTCGGAACAAGCAATATTCTAGTTGGTGGTTGTCAAAGAGGGACTGCATTTTCTAATAATAGCGGTTTGACTTGGTCTTTATTAAGTAATTCACCCGGTGATGCGAGCGCTTTCTTTTTGCATAATCAGACCATCTATGCCGCAACGCCAGTTGGACTCCTCCGTGCCCCTTTAACTGTTACAAGCAGCGTGCAAGAAAAAAGCGAGCAACAATACGACTTACAAGTATATCCCAATCCGGTAGAAGAATCGGCAACATTATCGTACACCATACCTCGCAGCAGTCATGTGAAAATTGATATTGTCAATTCTTTAGGACAATCTGTAACAAATGTCCATAATTCGGAACTGCCAGCAGGCAACCACACTTTACAGCTCAAGATGGATAGCTTCGTCAGTGGTACATATTTCATTCGGATATTCACCAATGGTTTTTCCGCGACAAAATCAATCAGAGTCTTTCGTTAGCCTTTTTTACATTTGAATTTTATTGGTCTCAAACGCTAGTCAAAACTATGGGCTTTAGCCCAAGACTTTAGTTCCTACAAACGTTCCAGAAGGTCGTAAATATCGGTGTGTAATTTGATGTTTGTAGATAGCGAAGTCGCTAAACAAAGCGAGGTATGCCAATATTGTTCACGATAAGGCAACCAAAAAGGACTTTCAGTCCTCTTCAAACCTCTGCACTTTCAGTGCAGAGTGGTTCAGTTATGGTTCTTTGGTATGATGGGGATTCAGGCATATAGTTTTCGTTCTTGGACGGGAGCGGAAATTTTTGTGTATTTGTAGCATGAAACATCTCAGCGTCCATATTGATCGCTTAACTAATTCCCTGCGCAATGCCATTACAGGTGATGTGTTTACGACAGAATTATACAAAATCACCGCGAAAGATAAGCCTTTGTTGCGGAAAGATTGGGTTTTTGATTGGGTAAAAGAAATGAACAATACTGAGGCTGAGGTGTGGAAATTGGTTATCGTCAATAATCCAAGTGTGATACAAGGTTTGATAAGTATTTCCGATAGAGACGACCATATTTTTGTCAATTTGGTAGAAAATGCTTCCTACAATATCGGCAAAAACAAGGTGTACGAAGGTGTTGGTGCAAACTTATTTGCTTTTGCCTGTCAGCGTTCTTTTGCAAACGGCTATGACGGAGTTGTTTCGTTCATCGCTAAAAGTACGCTTATTGCTCATTATTCCGCAATGCTGGGTGCGAAACGACTGGGTTCATCACTCCGCATGGTTATAGATACGCCACAAGCCCGAAGCCTCTGTGAGCGCTATTTTCCTTCATCTCAACAATAACAAGACCATGAAACACTCCCAAGAAACAGAAGATGTCGCGCTGTATGTCGAGCAACGACAACCAACAGAAGAGGAAGAGCGCCTCTTCCGCGCATTTATGCAAAACCGCACTTCATCACGCTCTCCCAAAATGCCTTTGCAACACGTACAAACTAAAACAACGAGCGCACAACAACGCTCCCACTCAAAGCTGAGTGCGTGACCATCCGCAACGATGAACTGAAACAGCCCGTTTGAACTGTGCTTCAGGCGGGCTGTTTTTTTCTACTCATGGTAAGAAAAGAAATATCATTGCAAATAACACACGTTCTGCAAGTCTATCTGCTTCGTCGGTGCGCAATTATACCAATTTACGCTGAGGATTGTGCATTATTTTTTCAATGCTTTTCTCTGGAAGCAGCATAAATACTCGCACAGACAAGAATGTCTGTGCCACTGGGTGCGGCTGTGAACTGCTCACTCTCCACAGCACAAATTCTGTACATTTGCATCAACAACCATTTATTGCACAAACTATGGTGAATCTGCCATGCAAACCACACTCCCCAAGCCTTCCAAAGAACTGCTTATTGAAGCATTAGCAGAAATGATGCGCTCGCGGCGCGAAGAATTTGTTGAGCTTCTTACCGAAGCATTGGAAGATATAGCCCTCGGCACCGCTATTGTCGAAGGACGCAAGGATGATTTTGTTAGTGAAGAAGAAATACGATTGTTGCTTTTTTCCGATGCAACGCCATGAAAACACTTTTTGAACGCTATTTCCCGTAATACTGATTTTTCACCAGCCTTGTCCTTGTGCGCCACCATTCTACTCATCCGCCAAAAAATACCGCTCCGCCAATTCCTCCCCAATCCCATCCCAAAAACGGGAGACTGTGAAAAGCAGCCTGCAATACGATTCTTGGGTAAACAGCACAAATTCTGTACATTTGCAGAACAAACACAGTATTTGCCTACGCATAAAAACAAACCATGGCTGAATCGCAACTTTTAGAGAAGATAGATCTAAAGCGGGTTTTGGTACAACCGCTGAGGGAAGCGCTGTCGCCTGAACGGATTGTGCTGTTTGGTTCGCAGGTGTGGGGAACGCCGGACGCAGGAAGTGACGTGGATATTTATGTTGTTGTCCCTTCATCAAGTGCAACGCCGCTTGAACGCGCTGTACAAGCATACAAGGCGATAGGAATTGTGCCGTTTGCAATGGATATTATTGTGCAGACCGCAGCAGAATTTGAGCGTTTGCGGGATGTGCAGGGAACATTGCAACATCGTATAGCAACCGACGGGCGTACTATCTATCAAGTTTGCCCATGAGTCATCCTTTAACGCCCCATGAAGAGGCAGTCCGCGAATGGCTTATCAAAGCCGATAATGATGCCCGTTCTGCAAAAGCACTTGCAGCATTAACACCGCCGATACTTGATACCGCAGGCTATCACTGCCAACAAGCAGCAGAAAAAGCATTGAAAGGATTAATGCTTTTTCACCACCTCTCTTTAACGAAAACACACGATTTGACGCTCCTTGTGGGGAATTTGTCCGTTGTTGAGCCTCATATCATGGTTTGGCTTCCGGCGGCGCAATATCTCACGCCGTTTGCAACACTTTTCCGTTATCCCGCAGGGGGCGGACATAATGACCCGACACCTTCGGAATTTTCCCAAGCATTCCGCGCCGCGACCGATATTATTGGGTTTGTTCATTCTGCATTACCAAGCCATGTTTTGCCATAAGGTGCTGATTTTGGGGGACGCGACACAAAGGACGATTTAGGACTCACCATTGCTATTGCCAGCCTCCAGCCTGTTTAGTGTGCCGCTATTCTACTCATCCGCCAAAAAATACCGCTCTGCCAATTCCTCCCCAATTCCATCCAAAAAACGCGAGACTTTCCCCAGAACCATGCCACTTTCGCGGTCGAAAATGTTGATTGGATAGCTGATAAACAGGCGCTCTTTCGCCCGTGTACACGCCACGTAAAAAAGCCTGCGCTCTTCTTCCAGCGAGTCTTCCGACTCAAACGCCCGCACAGGCGGAAAACGCCCGTCCAGCGCCCACAACAAAAACACCGCACCCCATTCTAAGCCCTTTGCAGAATGAATCGTCGAAAGCGTGAGAAATTCCGTCTCGCTGCCAGTGGGGGAGATGTCTTCGACGGATTCGGTCGGCGGTTCGATTGCCATATCTGCCAGAAGTGCAGGAACGGAGCGGTAGCGCTCGGCAATGCTGCCCATCGTTTCGATGTCTTTGAGGCGCTTTTTGTAATCATCATATTTTTTTTTCATCTGCGGACGGTAGTAATCAATGATTTGCCAAACCTGCTCGCCGGGCGTGGCGGTGCTTGATTCCAATCGTGCCAAAAGCGAAAAGAGCATCGAAATCTGTTCATCGCCTCGCACGATTGTTTTCAGATTGTGCCGCGTTTGCAGCGTGATTGTGCCGCTCACCAGCGCCTCAATAACCGTATTCGCCGTGCGCGGTCCAACGCCTTCCAAGAGCAGTAAAATCCTATTCCACGACACGGCATCTTTGGGATTGACCAAAACGCGCAAATGTGCTATCACGTCTTTTACGTGTGCCGTTTCGATAAACTTAAAACCACCGAATTTTTGATAGGGGATATTTGCGCGGTTGAGTTCAATTTCGAGGTCGAAGGAATGAAAACCGGAGCGCATCAGCACGGCAATATCGTCTAGCGGCAGCCCTGCTTCGCGGTATTCCAAAATTTGCTGAATAATAAATTGCGATTGTTGTTGTTCATTTTCCGCTTGAATAATTGCCGGAAAGGTGCTTCCCGTCTTGCGGGAGTACAGTTCTTTGTCGTAGCGGTAGGTGGCGCGGCGAATGATTTCGTTGGTCAAACTCAAAATCGGTTGCGTGGAGCGGTAATTTTCCTCAAGTTTGATAACGCGGCAGTTGCGGAAAGCATCGGGAAAGCGCATGATGTTTTCAAAATTCGCCCCGCGAAAGGCGTAAATGCTTTGTGCGTCGTCGCCGACCGCCATCACGTTTTCATGCAGTGCCGAAAGCGTCAGCACGATTTCATGCTGAAGAGCGTTGGTGTCTTGGTACTCGTCCACCATGACGTACCGATACTTTTGCTGTACATCCCGCTTCAGTTCTTGGTTTGTGCGCATAAGTTCCAAAAAGACCACCAGCAAATCATCGTAATCCATAAGGTTGTGTCTGCGTTTGTACATCCCATAGAGGTCGCATAAATGCTTAATGTCCGGCGCATCGTCGGTGAATTGCGGATAGTCTTTTTTGATGACGCTTTCGACCGTGATTTGACAATTTGCCGCCGTGCTGAATATGCTCAAAAGCGTGTTTTTGCGCGGGAAACGGCGCTTTTTATCTTTGCTTTTGCCGGATTCGACAAATTGCGAACGCAGCAAGTTCACAACGTCTTCTGCGTCGGATTGGTCTAAAACGCTGAAATTTCCGTCATAACCAAAAGGGGTAAGCGACTTTGTGGCACGGCGCAAATACCCGTGCGCGAAAGAGTGAAACGTCCCGCCGGAAACCGCTTCACATCTACCGTCCAGCAAATGGGAGGCACGGCGAAGCATCTCGGCGGCTGCCTTGCGGGTGAAGGTCAAAAGCAAGATAGATTCAGGCGCAATGTGGTCTTCAATCAGCCGTGCCACGCGGTAGGTCAGTGTGCGCGTTTTGCCCGTTCCCGCTCCGGCTATGACCAGTACAGCGCCTGTGTCGTGCATGACGGCTTGGAGCTGCTCGGCGTTGAGTTCGTCGGCATAGCGGATTTTGTAGGATTCAAGCGGTCTGGCGATGTTTCCTTCCGACCCAAGTGTGGCTTTTTTGAGAACGAGTTTTTTCATCGGATGTGAATGGTGAAGCAAAAAATTTGTGCTGAACAATAGTGTTTGTGCAAGTGCTAAAATACTGACTTTTCCCGCTTACAGCAAACCGTTTACCACAATAGCATTCGTAAAAAAACAAGGCGCAATGCCGAAGCAAAGCGCCTTGTGATAGTGGTTTTTCTACGACGAAAATTTCATGGAAGCATTATGAAAGCACCCCTGAAAATGTTATGAAGCCTGCATAGCCGCTACACCCTTGTCGTTATTAACAAAATAATTAATCTCCGTTGCAACGCCGTCGCGGACGCGGACGCAGCGCAAATCAGCAGGAAACACTTGCGGCTTAATGACGGACTTCCCAAGCAGCATCCGCACACATTCTTGCGCACCCTCGACGATAGACGGGTGCGGGTGAATGAGTTCCGACAGCTCTTCAATGCCTTTGTTCATGTAAATCAGCAGTGCTGCTGCCTGAATAGCGCTTGAAGACTGCTCTCCGACAATACGCATCCCCAAAAGCCGCATCTCGTCATCATCGCTGACGAGAATTTTGTAAAAACCGCGCATACTTCGCATTGCCAGCGCACGATTGATGTATTGGTAGTTGAAGGTTGCCACGCGGTAGGGGATATTTTTCGCGGCAAGTGTTTGTTCGTTCATGCCCACGCCCGAAACTTCAGGAATGAGGAACATAATCGTAGAGATATTGTCGTAGGTCAGATGTTTTTCTTCGTTGCTGTACATCGTCTCAATCACGTGTCGCCCTTCGACTTCGCCCACATTCACAAGCATAATGTCTGCCGTTAAATCACCAACGGCGAAGATATTTGGGATATTCGTGCGCCCGTCGGCATCCACGATAAAGTTTCCGCCGTCAGTCATTGCAAGCCCGATTTCACGCGCTCCCAAGCCGTTTACTGCCGGAACGCGACCAATCGAAATGAGTGCTTTTTCCACATTATGCGTTTCCACACGCCCGTCTTTGAATTTCAGCGTGTAATTCACCCGCCCGTCATCGTCAATGGTCATGCTTTCCAGCGAGGCGTTGCGATGAATTGTGATGCCGTTGGCAATGAAATTTTCCGTTACCGTGTCGGAAATATCCTTGTCCTCGAAAGGCAAGATATGGTCGGCTTTGTCAATAAGCCGGACATTGGTTTTACCGAAATTGGAGAACACGGACGCAAACTCGCATCCAATCACACCCGCGCCAAGAATAACGAGGCTGTCGGGAAATTTTTTCCAATTGCCGATGCCGTCACTGGTAACGATATTTTCTTCGTCAATGGTTACATTCGGCAATTTGCGCGGTGTGCTTCCGGCTGCCAGCACGATGTATTCCGAAGTGATAATTTCTTTGCCTTTGGGCGTAGTAACTTCGATTTGATTCGTCGAAATCAAGCGCCCGAAGCCGTGAATAAAGCGGAAACGCTCAGGGCAGATGCGCTCCGAAAGTTCATCCACCTGCTTGGCAAGCTGCTCATGGCGCTCCTGCACGGCTCTATGCGCTACTTTGATGATTTGCGGAAAATCCAATTTGAAATCGAAGACAGTATAACCACGCTCAGTAATGCGCAAGCGGCGCACATCCCGTGAGAGTTCCCAAAGAGTCTTGGACGAAAGCGCACCATTGTAGATGGCAGCGCCGCCCAATTTGTCTTTTTCAATTAAAATAACGCGCTTGCCGAAATCCAGCGCCCGCATTGCGGCTGCGTATCCCGATGGTCCGCCGCCAATGACACATACATCACAGCTTTGCATAATGCTTTCCTGAACGTTGATAAATGGTTGTTGTTGCTTGGGTTGATGGTTGTTGTATCAGTATCGGAAAACGTATTTGGTTGTGTTCAGTGCTGAGTGCTGAATGTTGAGTTAAGGAATCCTATGTATTTGTAAGACAAATACTTATGGTCTTCGCGTGTGTCACTCAAAACTTAACACTCAAAACTCAACACTTGTAACTACGACTTATTCTTCCTGCCGCGAAGAAAAAATACTGCTCCACCGCGCAAAAAGGCTTGATTTCGGTGGCTCTGTCTCTTTGTTGGAGGAAGATTCCTGTGTTGTTGTTGCTTGGTTGCCCGAATGTAATGCCTCATTTGCAAGTTTTGACGAGCCTTGCGGAGCATGAGCCGATGAGGAATCTTGCGTTTGAGCGTTATGATTCTGCTCTTGTGGTGTTGCCGACGGCTGAATAACCACGTATTCCGCATCGTGTATTTCCGCCTGAGCGCCGGAGGCGCGAAGCGTGGCTTGAAGCGGCTGTGGGGATGTTGCTGTCGCCGGAGTTGGTGCTTGAACTGCGGTATCTTCTCCAGATGACGACGAGAAATTGTTCATCATCGCAGCCAAACCCGCTAATTCTGTGCCAAATGTTGAGGGAAGTTCGTCATTAACATCCTTATCGGTAACATCCCCTGAAGAAGGCTCTGTGGCTGCGCTGTGATGCGGTGTTGCAGTGCTTGTGTGCGTCGTTTCGTATTCCTGCTCTGCGGCAGCGAGTTCGGCGTTCAAATCTTCTTCGGAACTATCATCGTTGTCATCAGAAGCAAGTGTTATTGAGGGCAGCGCGGGTGAATGGGCTTCGGTGGTTGATTTTGCTGCTTCTGAGGTTTTTTGCTCCGCAGCGTGTTCCGGTACGGTATTGAGGGAATCTATTGTCAGTTCGTCGGAAAGGGGCGAAGTTTCATCGGTAGTTTCCCTCGAAGCATCAAGTCCTGAAGGGGCTTTGGGCTTACGTTTTGCTGCGCCGATTGCGAGTTCGCCAATCGTATCATCGGCTTTGATAATCGGTTCGTCATCGTCAAAGGTTATGGGAAGCGTTGCTGTGTCGCCGTGCGAGGTGGGAAGCGGTGTTTCGTGTTCCAGCTTGTTCACGATGTCGTTCAGCAAATGCAAAAATTCTCGCTGACCGATGTAGCGCAAAGCACGTGTTTTCATCATTTCTTCGAGTTCTTGGGCAATGCGATAAATGCCTTTGTCATCCAAAAAAATGATAATTGCAGGCATCGGGACTTTGCCTCGATATTGCTGCAACGCACGGTCTGCGGCATGGATTTCGTCAAACATCTCGAAAATCGGTGTGAGCAAATCCGTAAATTCTTCGGGCGAATACTCCAAAATCACGTCGTTATCCACGTTCTGCAATGTGCGGTCAAATTCCACCACCGAAACCAGCGAGACTTGGCGTACGGGCTGTTTTGTCGGGGCTTCGCTTTGTTTTGCCGCAATCCATTTGCGGAAGCCGTCCAGCAGGTAATCGTACTCTAAAAAATAATCCATACGCAGCATCACTTCGCTCAAGGTTTTGGTCGGCTCACCGCGATAGACAAACCATTTGAGCGTGGTACGAGGGCGCAAAATGTAATTGAAGCGGGTTTTGATGGCGAGGTCTATGGCAGAGGTGAGGTCTTGATGGTCGAAACGGGCAGCTTCCATGCGGTATCGGTCGGCTTCGACCGTGTGCATGGCGAGTTGTTCGTGGGCGTAGTCAAAACGCGGGTTTGCGGCACGTTGGAGTTGTTCTTCAAAAATCCACCACTGCACTTCCGCACCGAAAAAATTCCGGTAAAAGACAGGAATATCGGCACGTTCACGGATTTCTTGCCAATAAACGAATTGCTGTGCTGCTGCCAAGCGCTCGGTTAAAAGTTCTTTCGCTCGTTGTATCTCGCGTTCAAACATAATTGCTCAACAAATGAAGGGAAGCGGGGTTCTTGCTTGAATCTTTACAGGAAAGCGAGGCTTTCGCCCCGAAAACGGGAAGCGAGAGCCTCGCAATTTGAGAGCATTTGATATGTGCCGCAAAAAAGCAGCAATCAAACACTAAAAACCAAAAACTACCAACCAAAAACTATCACGCTGTCGCTTTTTCCGGTGCGGGCAGCGTCATGTAAAAATCGTTGTAAAAGCGTTGTTGATAATTGTCGAGAAGTTCGGTGATGCGGTCATATTTAGGCGAAGAAACGATGATTCCGGCGTGTTGCGCCTTGTTCATGCGCCAAACGATTTCCGCGTCGTTGTAGGACGTAGTATCGGGATATTCCTGCTTCGAGAGCGAAATGATGATGCCGGAATAATCTTTCTTTGCCTTCGGTGCTTTGTAGGGTTTACTGCCGTAGGAAATTTCGATTTTTGCCCATTCCGCCCAAAGATTCACGCCTGTTCCGGCTTCGACCATTTCAACGATGTTCGCTCCGCCCACGCGGGCTGCGGTTTCCATAAAGTACATTTTGCCGTCGGCGTGAGATTTGATGAACTCCGTGTGCGACGCACCAAAGCGCAATCCCATTGCCTTCAAGACGGTTTCGTTTGCTTTGAGCGAATCTTTTTCGTCTGCCGAACCGTGTTCGACGATGCGCGTGGTGAAAATGCCGCCGCCGTGCATGACTTCAAAGGGCGGTTTGCCGTATTTGCTGACCGCAGCAAAGACCACTTTGCCTTCGTACATGAGCGAATCCACGTGGAAAATGTCGCCCGGCAAGAACTGTTCCACCAAATACCACGAGCGGCGGTCGCCGAGTTCCTCGTAAATTTTCCAGAGTTCTTCGTGCGACGTAACTTTTTTCACGCCGATAGCTGAAGCCTCGCCGCGAGGTTTGACGATGTAGGGAAGTGGTACGCGCTGGGTAAATGCTTGGACTTGGCTTTCGTTTACCAAATGCACGTAATCCGGCGCGAGAACGCCTTCATCCCACGCACGGCGGCGCATAGCGAGTTTGTCGCGGAAATTACGGGTAATCGTCTCGCCGAAGCCGCGTATTTGCAAGTGGTCGCGGAGTAATCCTGCTGCTTCCAAATCGTAATCGTCCAAAGCGACAATTGCATCAATTTTTTCTTTGCGGGCGACATATGACACGCTGTTCAGAAGTTCGGTGTCGTCCCATTTGCCGTCCACATCGCGTAAAACATAGACTTCATCAATGGACTCGCGGGGCCATGCCGCATTGTTGGTACGTGGTGCGGTGAGCAAAAGAACGCGGCAGCCTTGACGCTTGGCTTCGCGCAAAAATTCTGAGCCTTTGTCATAACTCGCCAAGCACAGTATGGTAAATTCTTGATTACCCATTGGTTACTCCAAAAAATGTAATGGACGAATGAAAGATAAATGTAACGATGATTGTGGACGTGTTCAAATTTGTTCAAATCGTCTCGGTATAATTGAGTTCCTTACCAAAAGTCTCATGCAGCCCCCAAAGACAGATAAACGCTATCGTCATGGCGATTGAAGCCGTTGCAATGCCGGCACCGACAAGTCCCAATGACGGTACAAAACTCCGAAAAAGCCACGTCATGGGAACAAGCGAACCGCGCACGAAATTGGGTGCTGTTGTTGCCACTGTTGCGCGAAGATTGGTGCCAAACTGTTCTGCTGCAACAGTAACAAAAATTGCCCAATAGCCCGAAGACAAGCCTAAAAGCAGAACAATCATGTACACGGTATCGGCTGTCGGCATGGGAAAAATTTTGTTCATCAGAAAATACGCAGCAATGCAGAGAGAATCAAATACTAAAAATGCAAACAGCACTTTTTTTCTGCTTTGCAGGCGTTGGCTGAGATAGCCCGTCAGAAAATCACCAAGCGTTATTCCGACGTAGCAGAACATAATTGCTCTGCCGCCGCTCACGGGGTCTTTCACGCCCATTGCTGCGGCAAATTCCGGCGAAAATGTTACCAAAATTCCTACCACAACCCATAGTGGAACGCCCACCAACACGCACCGCACATAACGCTCGAAACGTTCTCGATTGGTGAAAAGGCTGAAAAAATCACCGCGTTTCGTTTCGCTGTCTTTTACTTTACTGAACATTCCCGATTCATAAACGCCGATGCGCAAGATAAGCAGCGCCAAACCTAAGCCACCGCCGATAAAGTATGCAATGCGCCAATCAAATGCCTCTGCCACAAAATACGCCAACACTGCGCCCGAAACGCCCACGCCGGCGACAATCATCGTTCCGTAGCCGCGTATTTCTTTCGGCATGACTTCCACAACAAGCGTAATTCCAGCGCCTAATTCACCCGCAAGTCCGATTCCGGCAATAAAGCGGAGCGCGGCGTACATATCAATCGAATTGACAAAGCCGTTGGCAATGTTTGCCAGCGAGTAGGTGATAATGGAGCCGAACAAAATCGAAAGTCGCCCTTTTTTATCGCCTAAAATGCCCCAAAATACGCCGCCTACCAACATTCCGAACATTTGCATATTGATAAGAAACAACCCGTCATCCATAAGTTGCTGTCCCGCCAAACCAAGCCCTTTTAAGCTGGGAACGCGGACAATACTAAAAAGAACGAGGTCGTAAATGTCCACAAAGTACCCAAGTGCCGCGACAATAACGGCTGCATTAAAAATGCTTGTGGAACTGCCTTTTTCTGCTGCTGTTGAACTCATAGTTTTCCTGAACACAAGTAATTACAGACCAAAAGAATTGATTTGGCGCTAAAGATACACAATTCTTTGCTTTTGTGGTATGGGCAATATACGGTAAAGGGGAAGAATTTTTTTATTGCCCGTACTCAACCCTCACGGAATATCTTTTTTGTGGCACAGACGCACTTAGTATTGGTGCTTGAAACCCGCATAAAAACTTGTTCTTGTGAAAAAACGGATTTTTGACTATGACGTTTTGGCATAGAAAAATGTGACGTTTTAGACCGTAACGAATGTCTGCGAAGGCGGTTATTACTAGAAAGAGACCAAACAAAGGTCGTCTGCAAAAATCAAGTACACAACAATTTTTTCGCTCATTTTCTTATTCTCATGTTCTTACTCTTATCAGGAGAAATGCTATGAAAACGCTTATCCAAACCTCGCTTCGTAACGCGCTTTTGCGCACGTTCTCGGCAACATACACTCTTGCAATCTATCGTTTCTTTTTTGCTTTTTCCTTCGCGTTGGTCATCGCTTTGGGCGGCGCTTTGACTTCCTGCTCTGCCGCAAAAATTTATTCGGAATCCTCGCCCGATGCCCGCTACAACACATACCGCACGTTTGCTTTGGTGGACGAACCGCACCGCGTCCCGAAGCAAAGCCGCGCCAGCATTGACATTATGGAAACAAACATCGAACAAGCATTGGAGCGGGAGATGGAGCGTCGGGGCTATGTCGTGAATGAACAGCAGCCGGATTTACTGGTGAAATACTCCATTGTCGTTGATAGAGACACGAAACTTGTGTCGCAGCCTGTTTATCGTCAGCGCCCCGTTGTGGCAGTGGGAGGCTTTTGGAGACCGCGTTATTACGTGAGTTCTGCGCCTATGGTTGTTGGCTCAAGAACCCGTGCGGTGACGCACAAAGAAGGCGTGTTGATAATTGACATTATTGAGCGTGCAACGGGCAAAACGGTTTGGCACGGCTGGTCAGAAGAGCCGATTGCGACAAACGCTGATGTAACGCGGGTTTTGAGCGATAATGTCCGCGATATTATGAATGCGTATCCGATTGCAGCGCGGTAAGAATGTTTCAGAACAATTCTACAAGGGGAACTACCATCTCGAAAGGCAGGCAGCGTGAGGCTTCCTGCCTTTTTCTTTGCAGTAAGGTTTGTTGTGCTGAAATTTCGGGCATCTTCTCACTGTACAGGCGAATGTTTGTATTATGGCACAAAATCAGGCTTTGGTGGCACAGACATTCTTGTCTGTGCAGGTTTGTATCCTTAACACCGTTCGCTCATTTCGGACACAGACAAGAATGTCTGTGCTACGAAGAAGAGGTTTGCATTACTAACTTTGATACTGTCTATTGGCAAGCATAATTTCCTCAACATCGTCAAAATGCACTTTTTCCGCCCCCAAAATTTGATAGTTCTCATGCCCTTTTCCCGCCACAAGCACGATGTCACCTGCTTTTGCGAGGTTTATAGCGTGACGAATGGCTTCACGCCTTTCGGCGAGGACGGTGGTTGCGGCAAATTTTTCTTTCGGGATTCCGGCTAAAATATCATCCAAAATCGTCAAAGGGTCTTCCAAGCGAGGATTATCGCTGGTGAGAATGGGTAAATCTGCCAGATTGGAAGCAATCGCGCCCATTTTCGGGCGTTTGGTTTTGTCGCGGTTGCCGCCGCAGCCGAAAACGCAGATAATACGACCTTCAGGAGCCGATGTGTCGCGGAGTTCGCGGCAGGCAAGCAGGGCTTTTTCCAGCGCATCGGGTGTGTGTGCGTAATCAACGATTGCAACTGCTTGGTCGTTGAAAATGGGAAGGCGCTGCATCCTTCCGGGAGCGCCTTGTACGCGGGTTTCAAGAGCATTCTTTAATGTTGCTGTCGAGACTCCCAGCGCTGAAGCCATTGCCACACACGCGGCAACATTTTCTACGTTAAATTTCCCGATAAGCGGCATCGAACCTTGCATTGATTCGCCGTTAATCAACAGGGTTACGTGTGTGCGCGTAAAGCTAAATTTTTCCTCGCTAATCTGCACACTTGCTTTTGATGAGCGCCCAAACAGCACACGTGTTGCCGCTTTTGTGTCGCGGAGCATAAACGCGCACCGCGCATCATCGGCATTCGCAACGGCGACACTTGATTCGGGCAGCATATCGAAAAGCCGCTTTTTCGCTTCGGCGTAGGCATCCATTGTGACGTGGAAATCCAAGTGGTCTTGCGTGAGATTGGTAAAGATTGCTCCGGCGAAGGTGATTCCATGAACACGTTCCAGCGAAAGCGCATGGGAGCTGACTTCCATGACAATCGCCGTTGCGCCGCGTTTACGCATATCGGCAAAAAGTGCGCACAGTTCCGGTGCTTCGGGCGTGGTAAAATTCGTGGGAATGGTTTCTTCGCCAAAATAATTACCTGTCGTGCCGATGATTCCTACTTGCTCACCCATTGCTTCCAGCAAATGTTTGAGGACAAAGGTACAGGTTGTTTTACCGTTTGTCCCCGTAATGCCGAAAACACGTAACTTGGTGGAAGGTTGGTCATACCAAACGTGTGCAATTTCCGCCAGCGCCTTGCGGGTGTCAGGGACAAGCACCAGTGCCACGTGTGGCGGCACATCTAATTCCCGTTCTGCTACAATAACCCGTGCGCCGCCCGTGATTGCTTGTGCGGCGTAATCATGCCCGTCGCTTTGCAAACCCTTGATTGCGACAAATAACGAATCTTCGGTGCATCGCCGCGAATCATACTGAATGTTCGTAACAGCCCGGGCAAGAGCGTGTGCATCGCCGCGAAGCGTGTAATTAAGCGTGTTTTCAAGCAATGTATGGAGCGATTTCATCGTGGCTTGAGGAAAAATGAAACAAGTTAGGATGACGAAATATTTTCGGCATAAAAACGCTGCAACATACGGTAAATGCTGAAAATAATCAACGGGAAATACAATCGTTTGTTGGAAATAGTCGCTATGTGCGAGGTTTTTTGTATCATTGCGAAGTTTTTGACCATTTGACTGGCGAAAAAAAAAGTATAAAGACTTTAGTGGCACAGACATTTTTGTCTGTGCGGAGCGGTTGATAAACATCATCAATACTTGCACAGACAAAAATGTCTGTGCCACTGATTGCTCAGAATATCCACTTGATTTTTTGTCATTTCATAGCTTTTTGCAGTATCGCATTTTCTCGAAAAACCAATGACACTTTTTCACCGTACCGACCTGCGTCCCGCACTAATCCTTGCCGCAATAGCATTCTTGCTGCTTACGCCGCTTATTTTCTACGGTTTGGATTACACCGACACCGGATACAGCACCGTTATGGCGTGGATGCAGGCGGCGCACCCGAAAGCTGCACTATGGGATTTTAACAATTTTGGCAGTGCTTTTTTAGCGGGTTTTTGGTTTTTTACGGGCGCGGAATCGCTCTTGGCGTACCGATTTCAGTGGGTGTTGATGATTGTGGCGACGGCGTTGTGTTCTTACGCGATATTGTCGTGGTTTTACGAGGATAAGCGTGCAATCGTTATTTCGCTTGTTCCGGCGCTCATTTTGGCGGTGTTTAATAGCGAGGAGGGCTTGATTGTGGAATATCATAACCTACCCGGATTCCTCGCATTACTGAGCGCTGTACCGCTTTTGCGATATTTTGCGCCTCGTCTCGCCAAACCAAACCTTCTTCTTCTGATGCTTACAAGTGGCTTTGTCGCTGCGTTTATGGTGTTTTCGCGGCTGCCGATGTTGCTTTGGTGTGCGGCGGTGTATGCTGTGCTGGGCTTTGCGGCGTGGCGCGGGTTTGACAAACGTGCAATGGTGACAATAGCAGCTTGGCTGTTTGTGGGATTTTGTGCGGGGTGTTTGGTAATTGTTGGGCTTCTTGTTCTGCGTGGTTTTACCTTGCAGAGCGTTGTCGCAGACAGCATCAAATCTATCACGGCGGTCAATACGTTCCACGATTACGCCATGAAGCACCCTGAACTTGGGTATTATCCGCTCACCATCAGCACGGGCATTCGCTATGGGAAAATTCTCGGCACAGGCGCTTTGGCGCTTGTGATTGCCTTTGTGTGGAAGCGTTTGACGTTTTTACGCGGTCGTGTGGCGAATGTTGTGGAAGGTGCTTTACTGCTTGCGTTTGGGGCGTTAATTGTGAGTGTTGTTATTGTGCTTGCCTCGAAATCCTTGGGATTTCATTACGGACCGATAACATCGTTGCTATTGGGCGCACCGTTGCTGATTGTGGGGTATATTTTTCTTGCTGAATGGCGAGAAATGGACGCGGGGAAGCAGGTATTGATACTTTGTGCATTTGCGTTTTTTGGGTTGGTGAGTTTGGGCGGTTCAGGCGTTTGGGTAAGTAACTTTCGGCATGGTGTATGGCTTATTTTTCCGATTGCTCTGCTCGAAATGCAGCGCTTTCAATCGCGGTTCTGGGAATTTCGCTTTGTGCGCTTGTTACTGATTGTCGGGGCGGTTGTGCTGGGAATTTCACTTCGCATCCAGATGCCCTACCGCGACCAGCCCACATACCGCTTGAACGCTCGCTTTGCAGCACCTGTTTTGAGCGGCATTGCCTCCAGCGCGGGGCGCACACAAACGCTGGAAGAACTTCTTGCCGAATTGCGTACACGCGGCGTAAAAGCAGGCGATACGCTTCAGGCGTACCCAAGCATGGCGACGGTGTATTTTGCGACAAAAACGCTGCCTTGGTACAAACATCCTTGGATTGGGCAGATGTGGACAGTGCGGCAAGATTTGATACAGCATACAAAGGTTTGCGATGTATTCCCGCGTTATGTCGTCCGGGCGAAATTTGACCCAAACACCGCAATCGCACTTGATTCTGACCGCCCTACTGTTCCTTTTTCGCTTGGGTACACGCCGGAAAAGCTGTTCTATGGCGAATATGCCTATTGCCACGATTGCACGACGTATTTGGATTCGCTGTTTTTAGTGCAGCAGCGTTACAAGGTGGTCTGGGAAAACAAAGGTTTTGCGCTCTTCGCCAAGCCGTAATTGACCACTGAAAAAACGAGTATCATGGCAACAAAACCGCATCACGAAACGTATGAAGACATCATTCATCACCCAAAACTCTTCGGTGAAAGTTTACGCCGTTTGCGCACGGCTGCCCAAATGTCCGTGCAGCAAGCAGCAGAGCGGCTTGGCGTGTCGAAATCGTTGTTGTCTATGGTGGAAAGCGGTCAGCGCACGGCAAAATTTGAGGATATTCTTGGTTTGATGCGGCTGTACAAGTACCCTTTTGCGTGGTTTTTGACGCAAACGCGGGATTCGTTTCGGCAAAGCGTTGTTGATGCGCCGTTGGATGAACGCGCCGGGGCAATCGTGCAATCGCGCACAGATGCGCTGGTAATGACCGGCAAGCGAGATTCGGAGAGTCTTCCACGTCTTTTGCTTTTGCGCCCTTTACGCTCACGGTCGGATAGCGAATGGTTGGAATTGTTCTTGCCGCCGCACACGCAATTAACCGAAAAACCGATAGCGCATTTTGGCGAGGTGCGAGGTGTGGTGCAGCACGGAACGCTGTTGTTGGTGGTGGATAATGACGAATATCGCGTCCGCGAAGGCGAGGAATTTTGCTTCGACGGTGCGCGTCCGCATTTGCTGAGAAATTATTTAGCAGAGCCGACACTGGCAACGTTGGTGATTACGCCTGCTGCGCTTTAGTGGGGCGTTCGGGAAAACAACTTTTATCGTATCCGATACAAAAAAAATTTCGCTCACAGTGGAAAATAATCGGAGAAAAAATTGTACTTTTGCCAAGCGCGGAATGAATCTGAACGTTCCACGCTTTTTCTTTTTCGTCAGGAACAACCGTGTGGCGTAAATACACAAGGCACGAGGCAATCAATGAATCCGCTTGAACAAATGCAGCAAGAAATTACAAGCTATTTTCTTGCAGAAAAATACGAAAGTGTCATTTTTGTTTCGATTGGCGCACTTGCGTTGGCGACTTCCGCGTGGCTCTGGCTCAGTTCCGCTAATTTTGCCGCTACATTCAAAGCAATGTCCTATCCGCTTGTCGCTGTGGGGCTTATTCAAATTGTCGTGGGCGGTTCGGTTCTTTTGCGAAGCGATATTCAAATCGCCACATTTACCAAGCAGGTTGTTTCCGCGCCCCAGACATACAAAGCCGATGAAATGAGGCGTATGGAAACGGTGAACAAGAATTTTACGCTGTATAAATGGGTTGAAATAGCACTCCTTCTGTGTGGAATTATCATCACATTTGCTGTTTCTCGCAATAGCGCTTGGTATGCCGCAGCCATCGGTTTGATTCTGCAATCTTCGCTTATGCTTGTTGCAGACTTGTTTGCAGAGCATCGGGCGTATCATTACGTGGATTGTATCAACCGTTTTGTCTCGTAATCTTGCCTCAGATGTATGTGCCTTCAACACCGCATGAAATCTTATTTTCGTTATCTAGCCTTGTTTTTGGGTGCGGTGATTGCCGTAGCGTGTGAGCGTGAATCCTCCGCAGGCTTGATAAAACTTGAAACAAAAGATTCTGCGAATCATTACAGCATCCGCCCCGTGATTCAATTTGTGGATTCGAGCGCTATGCGAGCGCAGATTTCTGCGGGTTGGGCGAAGGTGTACAATAAAATACGCCGTAAATACTTGGGCGGTGGCTTGACGGTGGAGTTTTTTAGTAAAAATGGTATTCCCGCAAGCAACCTTACTGCCGATTCTGCGGTGATTGAAGACGACACAAAAAATATGACCGCACAAGGAACAGTAGTCGTTACATCGGCTTGGACGCAAACAACCGTCCGCACAACCGAACTTCAATGGGATGATGCAAAGAAAAAACTTCATTCCGACAAGTTTGTGGATATTGCCTCACCAACGGAGTTATTGCAAGGATACGGCTTTGAATCGGATGCAAATTTGGAACACTATACGATTTACAAAGTAACCGGGCAAACGCTACTTATGGGCGGGACGATGGCGACAACAGCAGCAACAAATGCAAGTATTGGTGCGCCTTCAACGGTAATGCCCAATGGAATACCAAACACAATGCCCTCAAAAACAACAACAAAAACTTTATCAACGAGTTCAACCATTCCAAGTTCAACTATTCAACGCTAGGGAGAATGTCGCAATGCGAAAATACTTGATTGCAGGCAACTGGAAAATGTACACCACGCCGCCTGAAGCCACAACGCTGGCAAGTGCCATTGCTGAAAAACAGCAATTTTTGAGTCCACCCTCAAGCGTTCAAACGCTGATTTGTCCGCCCTACACGAGTATCTATGCGGCTGTGGAGGCTGTTAAAGGGTCGGGTGTGCGTGTCGGGGCGCAAGATTGCCACACGGAAAATAAAGGCGCATTTACGGGGGAAATTGCCCCGGCAATGGTCAAAGCAAGCGGCTGTTCGCACGTCATTGTGGGACACTCCGAGCGTCGGCAATATTTCAGCGAGACCAATGCGCTGCTCAATAAAAAAATTCTTGCCGCGCTGAACGAAGGCTTAGTGCCGATTTATTGCGTGGGCGAAACGCTCATTGAACGCAAGCAAGAACAAACGATTGCTGTTGTCCGCTCACAACTTGTGGACGGTTTGAAAGATGTTTCCTTGAAAAGTGCAGACCAACTTGTTATTGCTTACGAACCTGTCTGGGCAATCGGTACAGGGCTTGCTGCAACATCCGACCAAGCACAAGAAGTTCACGCAGCAATTCGTGGTTTTTTGAAGGAAATTTTGGGCGCTCATGGCGCAGAAACTCTCATCCTCTATGGCGGCAGCTTGAAGCCTGAAAATGCCGAAGAAATCCTTGCGAAACCTGATGTAGGTGGCGGTTTGATAGGCGGCGCGTCGTTGCAAGAGGATTCTTTTGCTGCTATTATTGCAATGGCTTGTAAACTTGCGCTGTAATTGTAGATATTCCGAACAGAATTTTTTTACCGAATTTTATTATCATCTCAGGAGAAACAATGATTTGGCGCTGTGATTTAGTTCCCCAATACGAAGCATACAAATCCGAAATTGATGCGGCGATTCAGCAGGTGCTGATGTCGGGCAGATATATCCTCGCGGAAAACGTCGCCGCATTTGAACAAGAATTTTCCGATTATGTCGGTGTCAAGCACAGTGTTGGTGTCAATAGTGGCACTGATGCTCTTATGATGCCGCTTTGGATGTGCGGTTTGAAGCCGGGCGACGAAATAATTACCACGCCTTTTACGGCAATTCCTACCTTTTCTGCCATTCGTCATGTGGGCGCAAAGCCGGTTTTTCTCGACCTTGAGCCGGATACGTTTTTGATGAATCTTGACCAACTTCGCTCCAAAATCACCGAGCGCACGAAAGTTATCGTTCCGGTGCATCTTTTTGGCAATGCGGTAGATGTGGAGCGGATTCGGGAGATTGTCGGCAAAGATATTGTTATTTTGGAAGATTGTGCGCAATCGCACGGCGCGAAAGTACGCGGCAAAATGACGGGTTCGATGGGTGATTTTGGCGCATTTAGCTTCTATCCAACAAAAAATCTTGGTGCCTATGGCGATGGCGGTTTGGTTGTGACGAATGACAAAGATACCGCCGAATTGATGAAAAAACGCCGTATGTACGGTATGATTAGCAAAGACGAATTCGTTACCGACGGCATCAATACGCGCTTGGATGAACTTCAAGCAGCGATTTTGCGGGTGAAATTGCGTCACCTCGACAAAATGAATGCTCGCCGTCAGGAACTTGCCGCTATTTACGCAGATTTGCTGCCTAAAGAACACGTGCGTCCTCAAGCCGTGCGTCAAGGAATGGAATCCGTATGGCACGTGTACAGTGCAACTGTTAGCGGTCGTCGTGATGAGCTTCTCCAATTCCTCGAAAGCCGGAATATTCAAGCAAATGTGTATTATCCCATGCCGACAAGCAAGCAAAAAGGCTACGTTGCGGCATTTGGAAGCGATGCACCGGGTCTGCCCGTAACGGAACATCTTTCAAAGCATATTATCGCACTACCATTTTATCCTGAAATTGAGATTTCAACGATGGAAACGGTTGCCAAAGCGATTCGTGAGTTTTACGGAGCATAAGATTAAAGGCAGAAACGTTGTCGTCCAAACCCAAATCGTATGGACGACAACGTTTTCGCTATAACGAGAATGTCCATCCAACTTTCCACCCAACTTTTCATCATTGAGGAGAAGTATTCCATGAGCAATCGTGTCGAACAACTTGAAAAACTACGTGCCGAAGCGCTTTTGGGCGGTGGCAAAGACCGCCTTGCCACGCAGCACAAACGCGGTAAACTCACTGCCCGTGAGCGTTTGGATGTGCTGTTGGATGAAGATTCGTTCCAAGAAATTGATATGTTCACGCGACATCGCTCGACGAACTTCGGTATGGAAAAACAGCGTCCGCTTGGAGATGGCGTAATTACAGGCACGGGAACGATTGACGGGCGTATTGTCTGTGTCTTTTCGCAAGATTTTACCGTCTTCGGTGGCTCGCTGTCGGAAGTCTATGCCGCGAAGATTTGTAAAATCATGGATTTAGCAATGAAAATCGGCGCTCCCGTTATCGGTCTGAATGATTCGGGCGGTGCGCGGATTCAAGAAGGTGTGGCTTCACTTGGCGGTTATGCCGATATTTTCTTGCGCAATACCCTTGCAAGCGGCGTAATTCCTCAGATTTCGGTTATTCTCGGTCCTTGTGCAGGCGGAGCGGTGTATTCTCCGGCAATTACGGACTATATTTTCATGGTGCGCGGCATTTCCTATATGTTCGTTACCGGTCCTAATGTTGTGAAAACCGTTACTCACGAAGAAGTTACGTTTGACGAGTTGGGTGGCGCGGATGCTCACGCCGGAAAGTCAGGCGTTGCGCACTTCGCAATGGATAACGAGATTGAATGTTTGAAAGCCGTGCGCAAAATGATGAGTTTTATTCCGTCCAATAACCGCGACACGCTCCCCTACAAACCCACGAATGACAAGCCGAATCGCCTTTGCTACAAACTTGACACGATTGTTCCCGATAACCCGAATAAGCCCTACGACATCAAAGAGGTGATTCGGGAAGTCGTTGATGAAGGGGATTTTTTCGAGGTTCATGCGGATTTTGCGCCGAGTTTGGTTGTCGGCTATGCAACGCTGGACGGTAAGCCTATTGGCATTGTAGCGAATCAACCTGCTGTTATGGCGGGTGTGCTTGACCTCGCCAGCAGCGTTAAAGGTGGGCGGTTTGTGCGTTTTTGCGATGCCTTCAATATCCCGCTCGTAGTTTTTGAGGATGTCCCGGGATTTTTACCCGGCACCGACCAAGAATGGCGCGGTATTATTCGTCATGGTGCAAAGCTGCTCTATGCCTTTTGCGAAGCAACTGTGCCGAAAGTAACGGTTATCACGCGCAAAGCCTATGGCGGTGCATATGACGTGATGAACTCGAAACACATTCGCGGCGATTTCAATTTTGCTTGGCCCACAGCCGAAATTGCGGTAATGGGAGCAAAAGGCGCTGTGGAAATTCTCCACGCAAAAGAAGTTCAGAAAGCACCTGAAAACGAGCGTACAGCGCTCTTGGCACAGATGGAAGCGGAATACAACGAAAAATTCTGTAATCCTTATGAAGCGGCAGAACGAGGCTTTATTGACGATGTGATTATGCCGCACGCAACCCGCAAACGCCTCATTCACGCGCTGAAAATTCTCGAAACAAAGGTGGATACTAACCCGAAGAAAAAGCACGGGAATATACCGTTATAGCCTAAAAATACAAATTCGGCAAGTGTTGTTCGTAAACACGTACCTTTTTCACTATCGGAGAGTACTCTTATGCAAAAGTATTGTTTTCGCCTATCAAAGTTGTTTGTTGCCGCATTATTACTGCTTTCGGAAGGATGTAACCCTCCAAATGGAGTAGATTCCGTGCAATCAAATTTCAAACTTGTATTCGATACAACCACCACAGCATGGCACAGAGACTGGTATGTAAGGGATACTTATATGTCTGTCCCCAAAGAGATTACAACATCGCTTGTGGTCATGAATGACCAAGATAGCATTCGGTACGAGGCTTTTCTCCCCAAGTCATTGCTTCGTCCGGCAGTAATTGCACACATATCAGATGTAACTTATTATCAGTCTGCAAGAAGTTCAAGCTGGTCGCGTTTGCTTCTTTACCCTGATGAAAGAGATGAAAGAGGCTTCCAAAACTGTGAATCATGCTCAAGCCCATCCGCTGCGCACAAAGAAAAAAACAGATCAGATTTGTATTGGTGTTATTATCAGTTTGAACATATATCATTTGCTTCGTTAATAACAGCTCCCTTCAAAGCACGTTTTCAAGTTACGGGACTAACAATATTTGACAATCTTATTGAGATTCCAAGCCGCGCAGTAGTTCTTAAAATACAACCCAGTACAAATGGTGGTTTGAGTTTATCATGGCAAAATGAAAGTATTGCTCAGTACCGATATGTAAGGATTTTGTCCTTTTCACATTCCCCTCCATTTTCTAGGTCATACTGGGTGAAGAATATCTCCGGAATGCAGAACAGTATTGAACTTTCTTCAAGCGAAGTATCTGCACTGGCTAGGTCTTCAAAAGAATGGAATATCTCAATTGTTTCGGCAAACCTAAAAGTAACTAATCTAGGTAGTGTTGCTTTAATCGGTATGTCGAGGTTAGAAGAGAGAGTACAAATACCTTAAAATTCATGTGCTTAATCTAACACTCCTGACACTGTCTGAGGTTATTGGCTTGCGTTCAAGCGCTTATAGTATTTAGTGACTTTTTGCTATTGACTTTGACACTTCTTTCCTCGCCAGCGCCGTAGTCAATAGCTATGCAGGGCTTATACCAATTTAATTTGAGACCTGTGCAAAAAATAAGGCTTCGATAGCTCAGATTAAGCGCTGCGCTCACTTGGTTGTGAGAGTATGTTACTCAAATGCCCAAACATCAAATAACGCACAAGCGGCAATAATTTTTTTGCCACTTGTGCGTTATTTATGCTGTGGAGCGCTTTTTTTGCGCTTGTGAATTTAACAGCTACATTTTCCGCAAACAATCGCATTTATTTGCACCAAACCAATGGGCTATACCAATCTTCAACCCCCGCAACAAAACTACACTTCTCCCGAATACGAGTACGCACGGCGGCGCAGTTCGTGGGTGCTGCCGCTTGGGCTGTTTATTTTGACGCTTTTCTCAACACTCATGGCGGGCGCGGCATGGGCTGGGCAGAATTTTCTTGAAGTAACAACGTGGGTAAGCGGTGTGCAGTACTCGCTGCTGATTTTAACCTTTCTCGCGTCGCACGAATTTGGGCATTATTTCGCGGCAAAATATCACGGCGTAGATGCCACGCTGCCCTATTTTATTCCCGTGCCGCCGCTATTTCTGCCCTTTGGCACAGCCGGCGCGGTCATTCGCACACAAAGCCCCATAATGAGCCGCAAAGCGCTGTTTGACATTGGTGTCGCGGGACCGATTGCGGGATTTGTGATGTGCGTGATTTTTCTTGTCATTGGCTTTATGACGCTACCTTCGCAAGATTTTCTCTTTCAAATTCATCCCGAATACCGCCAATTTGGCGGCGCAATCCCCGATTACGGCTTGCATTTTGGCGGAACGCTCTTGTATTCGTGGTTAGAAGGCATTTTTGCAAACCCCAACGGCTGGTTACCGCCGATGAACGAAATGTACCATTATCCGTTTTTGTGCGTTGGCTGGTTTGGGCTGTTCGTTACTTCGATGAATCTGCTTCCGATTGGGCAGTTGGATGGTGGACACATTGCACACGCGATGTTTTCTCGCGGTCAGGCGCGGATTGGGCGTATGGTCTGGTGGTGCATCGCGGTTATGGGCTTAGGGTCGCTTTTGAGCTATGTTCACAGCCGGATTATGTTTGATTCGCCCGACTCACTCTACACCTTTTTTCAATCGCTGTTATTGCCGCCACTCGACACGCTCCATACCTATTTTCCGGCATTTTATCAACTTTGGAGCGGCTGGGTGCTGTGGGCGGTGATTTTACGGTTCTTCATTCGCATCGAACATCCTGAAGTCGAAGACGATGAACCACTCGACGGAAAACGCATGGCTGTCGGTGTGCTGGCGGGATTGATACTGATAGTGAGTTTCTGCCCTACGGGAATTTTTGAGGTGGAGCGCACGGAGCAAAATAGTGTCCCGAAAAGTATGCCCAGCAAAGGAAAAGGAGAAATGACGCAAGTGGCACAGCCTTCCGCAAAGTATCTTGTCACAAAGAATCTTGTCAAATAACATCCGCAAACCACAGTATTTATGCTGCTTCCCAATCATTGGACTTTACAGGAAATTCTCGCTCTTTCGCTCGTGCCGCGCATGAGAGCGGTGGATTTGCGTAAGTTTGTGGAAGAATATGTCTCGCTTGAAGCATTATTACAAGCCGCTCCGGTCGAACTTCAGAAAGTGCGCTTGGGCAATGATACGCTTTTTTCGCAGACAACGGCAACACTGTTGGAAGCCGCAGAACAGCAGCTAACGCTCTGCAAAGAAGCATCGGTGAGGGTTTTACCCTTTTGGTCGGACGAATACCCCGCGTTGCTGAAAGAAATTTTTTACCCGCCGACGCTCCTCTATGTGCGCGGACGCTTGCAAGCGCCTGATGCTGCGGCTATTGCTATTGTCGGCACACGGAACTGCACCGATTACGGAAAAATGGTTGCGGAGCAGTATGCAGAACACTTCGCTTCATCGGGAATTGTGGTTGTGAGCGGTTTGGCAACGGGGGTTGATACCTTTGCCCACAAAGCAGCCGTAAAGCATGGCGGCATAACGTATGCTGTTATTGCAAGCGGTATTGACAAGATAAACTCCGGCAGTGCAAGCAATTTGGCACGGGAAATCGGCGAAAAGGGCGCTATTTTAAGCGAGTATCCGTGCGGTGTTCCGGCGCAGCCTGCCTATTTCCCCCGCAGAAACCGCATTATTAGCGGCGTTTCGCAAGGAACATTGGTTGTGCAAAGTGGAGAAAGAGGCGGTTCGCTTATTACGGCACAATTTACGATTGACCAAAACCGTGAATTATTCGCTGTGCCGGGGCAGATTTATTCCGAGCGCAGCAAAGGGACGAATATGCTCATCCAGCGCTCACAGGCGCATTTGACGCTTTCGCCTCAGGATATGCTCCAAACCTTGGGGCTACTTCGTGCGGATAGCCCACAAAAAGCAAGTGCTGAAACGCTTCCCGATCTTGACAAACTGGAAGCCGCCGTGTACAAAGAACTCAGTGGCGGCGAAGCAATTCACATTGAGGCGCTTTCAGCAAAAACAAACCTTGCCGTGCAGGATTTACTAGTGCTGTTATTGCAATTAGAATTTAAGGGCTACGTGAGGCAAATGGCGGGAAAACAGTTTATGCAGAGAAGGTGAAATCTTGAAGAGTGGAAACAACAAAAGCCCCGCAAGCGCTTCATTGCTTGCGGGGCTTTTCTATGACTTTTTCTGCTCAACTCTACTGCGGCGAAACCCCACGCTCCGAAACCCGCACTGTTCCTGCTCCATTGTAGGAATGATACTCTCCGTTGTACATCGCATCAGCGCTCACCGGACCCAGACGGAATGTGCCTTTCGAGACCGCCCGCGCAAGGTAGTAATAATGCCGCACTGTGCCTTGTGCCGTTGCAAAGAAGTTGATACGGTCGTCGCGGATGTCCATATACTGCGGTTCGCTGCTGTCTTTTATCCAGCCGAGTTCGGGAACAGCACCTACACGCGGATTTTCAATCTCCAAACCCGCCGGAAGCATATCGGTTATCACGACGTTTTCAACAGTAGCTTTATTCAGCGTTGCAAGCGATAGTTTCACCACGACCAAATCATTTTGCTGAATATTTTCCGGCGAAAGCGGCTGTCCGGAGCGCGTCAAAAAAGTCCTGCGCACCTGAAGGAAACTATCTTCCTGCGGGAACGAGCCATCAGCGCTCAAGCCTTCGGTATCCCAGAAATAATAGAGCGTTCCCGTGCCGCTTGATGCGATAGATACTTGTTTTCCGGCAAGGTTATCCTTCAATACAACATCCGTCCCCGTAAAATCGGCAATCTTTTGTCCGCCGCTTGTAATCGTTGCTTTTACGTCGCTTGCCGCAGCACGTTTGGCAATTTTACCCAATGCTACAAGCGCCATTCCGTTTTCTTGTGTGCTGAGATAGCGTGAGGTTTTAAGCTGCTCCGAGAGGTGTTTTGTCATAATGCCAATTTGCGGATTTTCAGGCTCTGCGTCCATGAGCGCCGACAGCGAGATAGCTTCGTCGCGGATGTATGAGTAGAAACTGCCGCCAAAACTGCTCACAGCCTTTTCGCCTTCAAAAGCCTTCGGAAGCAAATTGCGATAGCTCGCCTTGTCGCCCGCAAGGAAATATGCGGTTGCCAGCAAATACCGTGAATCCAGTGCCAGCGAATCACGATTTGCTTTGTAGAAATTCATCGTCGCAAAATCCGGTTTATTTGCCAGCGCCAGCACATAAAGCGAGTAGAATATCGTCTTTGCGGGAATAGTTCTCGTGCGATATTGGGTGCTTCGGTCGTAATAGCCGTAGAATTCATAATTGCGCTCTTTGACTTTCTTCGACAAATAGCCTTGCAAACGGCTCAGAAACTGGTCTCCTACTTCATAGCCCGCTTTTTGTGCTTCGGCAAGGAAATGTGCGCCATAGGCAGTGCCAAACCAACTTTCTTCCGTTCCGCCCTGCCAATAGCTCAACGAACCGTTGTAGAGCTGCATCGAAGTGAGTTTGCGAATAGCTTCCTGTACATTTGCCGTTGCTTGAGCAGTACCGCCGCCTTGAGCAATGCTTTGATTCAGCGATTTTGCTAAATCTCCCGCATAAATCTGCGGAAAGGCACTTGAAATAGTCTGTTCCACGCAGCCGTAGGGATATTGCAGCACGTAGTTCAAATTTTTGGTGAACTGCGCAATCGGCGATTTGCTCACCACCAAGCGCCCACGCGCTGTGCCTTGCATGAAGTTCCCTGCGAGGCTGAAATTCTGCGTCTCTCCGGCTTTCATGCTGCCTGCGCCGGAGTATTTCACAAGTCCCGCAACGGGGCGCACGGTCATTTCGGTTTTTTCGGAAAATTTCTCGCCCAAAGCGCTTACTTGAACGCTCACCGCACCGGCACCCATGCCGCGTGTGCCGACTTTTACGAACACCCGTTTTTCGCTATTTGCAGGAACGGAAACGCTTTGATTCCCCTCGGCAACGCCCACTGCACCTTCGCCCCAGACCTGCACCTGCGCAGAAGCCTCGCGCTGCGTCGTGTTGGTGAGCGTTACGGGAACAATCGCCTCGTCGCCCGGGCTGAGGAAGCGCGGCAAACCGCTTGAAATCACAATCGGGTCAGCTACGCGCATCGTTTTTTCTGCCGAGCCGAATTTATTCCCTTTGTACGCCACCGCCATCACGCGGAGTGCGCCGGAAAATTCCGGTACATCAATCGTGTAGCTAAATTTCCCACCGCTTGCTTTCGCAAGACCGCTCCAAAGCGCTATCAATTTCACGCGCTTGTTGGTGAAAGGATTGATGCGGTTTGCAAGCGCAGCATCGCCCGCAGCGCTTGATTTTGGTCGGACATCAGGGAAGAGAAGCGGATAAACCGAGTGCGAAGCCACTTGCAAAGCGCGTTTCTGGTAGAAGTAGCCGTAAGGGTCGGGTGTTTGGTAGTTTTTCAGTTGCAAGATGCCCTCGTCCACCACAGCAACCGTCAGTTCCGCATCGGATTCACCCGTCTGAACGGTAATCGTTTGCTTGGTCTTCGAGCGGGATTGTTCAGAAACCGTGATGCTTACCGGTAGCTTCGTTCCTGCTTTTTCAATCTTGAGCGGATGATAGCCGTAAGCAATCGTAAGCGGCATTGCACCGTCGTCCAGGGGCTTGATGAGCGTTGCTGCGACGTACACATTCGGCGTAAATTCGTCCTTGATTTTGAGTTCCAATTTCGCGGATTTTTGGTCGGTGTTCAGGGTGTAATAATCCAGAACCCCGCTTCGTTCCACCGTTACGAGCAGTTTCCCCGCAAAGGGCGTTTTGAAAAGGAGTTTGGCGGTTTCGCCGCTTTGATACGTGGTTTTTTCGCTTTCAATCGTGATTTCCCCTTCTTTGCTGACCTCAAAGGACGATGCTTGCGTGTCGCCCCAGCCGTAAGCGTAGAAAAACTCGCTCACATAGCTGCTTACGCCGGGTTTGGTAACGCGAATCTCGTATTCACCCGATGTGCGGGGCGTAAAAGCTAACGAAGTTGCGCCGCCGCTTATAGTCATGGTGCGCTCAAGTTCGGTAATTTCCTGCTTTTGCGACACATAGCGGTAGCGCGTAGAATTGTACGGGTCGCGCTCCAGTACCGTTACCCAGTTATGCCGCACAACCCGCACCAATGCTTGCACATTGCTGAGAGATTTTCCCGCAGCATCCACCGCCACAAGCGGCACTTGCAAGGATTGGCGAGTAGTTTGGTAACGGTCTATGGACTGAATGCCGTAAAAAACTTCCTGCGTCGGTACGGTAAAGGGTTTCATGCGCACAACAGGGCGACCATTTTCGTCAAACACCGTAACAATCGCCGAGCCTTGCAGCAAACCAATGTCGCGGTAATTTGCAGGAATTTCGATAGTTTCCTGCACCGTTCCTTCGGCGCTGGTCATGCCTTCACGCATGAGTGGTTCCATCGGTGCAGATTCTACATTGTCCTCGCCGTAGCTTGCAGAGCGGCTTGCGTAGCCATTGCTTCCGGCGCTCTGGATAGCAAAATTATATTTTTCAAAGCCTTTTGCCGTAAACAAGCGGCGCTTTAAGTATAGTTCTGCGCGGTAGTTACGATTTGCGGCGGGTGGTCCGAAAAGATTCAGCGCCGTTGCGGTGATATTGAGCGCCATACCGGGGCGCACAACCTCAGCAGACAAGCCCATGGTAACGGAAATGCGGTCGGGGAGAAATTCTTCGATGTTGAAACGCTCCGACGAAAGCAGCACATCGTTCATCGTGTAAACCTCAATCACATAGCCGCCCGTCATAGCGGAAGCGGGCATGGCGAGGCTGTTTTCAACTGCACCTTCGTCGTTGAGTGTGCGCTTCAGCACGGTGTAATCTTTGCCTGTGGGAAGCACAATTTTAATTTTCACAGGTTGCTTTGCGGCGGGCGACCAATCCAAATTCCGCACCACGACGTTAAAGCGGACAGTTTCGCCCGGGCGGTACATATTGCGGTCGCCGTAGATGAATGCCTGCAAGCCGGATGCGTTCTCCTGCAAGCCACCCACGTCGTAGCGCGAGGTTTCAACCATCGTATTATCAAGCAGCAAATACGTCGTTTCGCCGTTTGCCGTTGCGGTAACAATCGCCGGAACGCTGCCGGGCGTTATACCATATGCGTTGCCGCGCAGATTTTGGAGTTTCAAAGTGCCGTCTTTGTCGGTCTCGCCTTTGGCAATAATTTGATTGTGGCGAGAAATGACACAGATTTCGGCGGAAGAAAGCGGTTCTGCCGTTTTGAGAGAATTTGCGATAATAAACATCGCATCAACACTGAGTTTGGCAATAAGTCCAATGTCCGATACAGCAATCATGCGGCTGTCGCGGAGCCATTTTTGGTCGGTCGAGATGACGCGCACGATGTACAATCCTTTTCCCGTGAGTTTGTCTTGAAAATCCAGATTGAGCAGATACTTTCCATTTGCTTTCGGAAGTGTTTTGGTATCAATAACTTTGCGAAAAACTGGGTCGCCGTAATCATCAACCCGCATATAATCTTCCCACGAATTGTATTGGTCGGTGGCTTGGTCGTAGTCGCCGTCGTAGGTTTTACCGCCGTTACGGTTGTAGGCGAGGATATTATTCTCATACACTTTTTCGACAATTACCTCAATTTTGGCGACATTGCTGATGTTCACGGCAATATTTTTCGCGCCGAGCGTGGAAAGATACATCGCTTTTGTTTCGGTAAATTTTATTGTCGGCACGAGCGTTCCGAAATTTACTGTTTGAACAAAATCGCTGCCGAGTTCATTCCCGAAAAGACCGCGTAAAGACTTGCTTACGGTAAGTTGGTAGGCAGAATCGGGCTGAAAAGCGCCGCGCACGATGATGCCCGTTTCCAGCGCTTCCACCGCAAAACCTTTCGGCTGCGGCTGCACACTCACAAACCCGCGCACATCGCTATCAAAGAGGCTTTGCGAGGTTTGGATGCGGATAATCGGGTTGTCGTCGTCGTAATCGCTGGTAACGGCAGTAATTTTGAACTCGTCTGCAAGCGGCACGGTGAGCGTTTGTTTGGTGTCTTCATTCGTCATCCATTCGCTTTCCACACAGCGCAAACCCTTGGCAATCGTGATTTGAAGCTGCTTTCCGCCGTCTTGCTTTCCTGCTTGCACGTTCACGGCGAGTGTTTGTGCGGGTTGGGTATTTTTGAGCGTGTAAGGGAGCGTCTTGCCGTCAAGCGCGATTTGAAGCCGTTCTTTGAGTGCTTCGGGAGCAACGTTGTAGTTGAAGGGTAAATCTATACGCAATTCCACCGAAGGCGCATTGGTACTTGCTCCCGCGCTAACGGATTCAGCCGCACGAACCCAGACTGCATCAGCACTTTGGAGCGTAAGATACGGCGTGTGAAAATTGATGTTCCGTTCGGAAGGTAATGCAACGCGCTTCTGCTCTCGCTTTGCGGCATTTTGGAGGAGTGCTTCGGTGAGTTCGGCTTTGTAATCGGTAGAAGCACGAAAGCCCGAAGACGGCGAAAAAACAAGTGTTGTGGGCGATGTCCATTTGAACGAGCCTTTAACTTGCGGCGTGAATTTCACGTAGGAAGTCGTGTCCCAAGCGTTGAGCAGCGAATCTGCCACAAGTGGATGCGAAAATTCCAGCACGAGATTTTGCTGAAGGTCAATTTGCCCGTCGAAGTTCTTGCTCGTAATGGTAAGATCATTCCCGCCTGAACAAGCATTTATCAGTATCAGAGCAAGTACAGCAAAAAATGTTTGATACGATGCCGAAAAAACGGTATTGGAGAAAAGTCCTGAACGCCGCATAAATACTGTCTCCCGAAGAAAGAATGAGGAAGGATTGTTATGGATTTCAATGGGGCGTAATTTACGGGACGGCACGGGGAAAAACAAGGAGAATCATACCCAAAAGCGGAAGGTTTGATTATTGCGCTTGAAGGGCTTTCAGTTGTTGTTTCAGTTGTTTGGCAGCGAGGGTGTAACCGCCGTCGGCGGCATCAATGAAGTGAATATGCCCGGTGGGGGATTGCAGCAAACAGGTCATAATTGCTCGGTCTGCGACGTGTATGCCAAAGGCGATATTTTTTTCTGCGGCAAGCGTTTCCAAATATGCGACAAGGCTTTTTCGGCTTTCGGTTGTGCAGGAAATGACCATTTTGAGCGCACCGTCGAATTTCCGAAAGTCGGCATCGTTCATAATGCTGGTTCGTGCAAAGTCGCTTTGTGAGCGCGGAATCAGTCGCAATGCCGCATCACGAAGAAGAATCGTGAGAAAATCCCACCAATACGAGAAATCTTTTTTTGCATGATGCAAGACAAGTGCGTTTCGCCGCACAGAATCAAGGCTTGCGGACACAGCAAGATTTGCCAGTGACAAGGGATGATGTTCCGTTTCTGTTCCGCAAAGACGATGAATCGTCTGCAAAATGTCTCTTAGTCGTGATTCTGTGCGCTCAATGCTTGGGTCAAGAATTTTGACAATCAAACTGACCGTTTCTCCACGAGGGCTGGGAATATCCAGCCATGAGCAGATATAGCCCTTGAAATCTGCTTCTGCTTCGGGGCGATAATCTTCGGGAAGCAAGTAAGTATCAGCAATTTGCGCATCTTTCACCAATGCTTCGGCAATCTCAATTCCCTGACCAATCATAATCGCTTGTTGGGCTTTTTCCGACAAGCGCAGTTTTGCCAGATACACACTTGCGCCGCGTTCTTGCAAGATGGTCATTGGCACAATGCCCACGCGAAGCTCCAAGCCAAACATAGTGCGGCAGAGCGCCCGTGTTCCTGCTAATGCGTCCAATGCTTGTTTGCGCTCTGTTGCGGGAATCAATATCGTCACGCCGTCGCCCCCGAAAACAAACGGAAATTCCACGCCGCCCAAAGCATTTGCCACCGCAATAGCAGCCAATCCACCCGCCGTATTGACATCTTTGTATTTCCCGGCTTCGATTGCTTCCGTAGAATTAACCACATCGGTAATCACGACCAGCCAATCATTCGGAAGTGCTTGATAAGCGCCCGCGTCAGCAATGGCGAGGAAATTTTCAATCGGCGTAAGGCGCTTGTAAAAATCTTGGCTTGTCGGCATATTGTCAAAAGTTGTTGTGAAACGACATTGCGTCTGGTGAACTATGCTTGAATAGCGTCTATTTGCGCCGCAAGCGCAAAATCCTGCTCCGTCAAACCACCTTTTTCATGCGTGGCAATACTGATTTTTACCTTGTTCCACGAATAGACGAGCATATCGGGGTGATGCTGTGCGACTTCCGCGCAAATAGCAACGGCATTCATAAAGCCGATAGCTGCCAAAAACGTAGGAAATTCGTAGAGTCGAACAATCATGTTTCCGTTGCGTTTCCAAAGCGGTACTTTTGCTAAGAATGTGTTGATTTGTTCTTCCGGGATGCGCTCTGCTTTTGCCATGATAAGCCCTTCACAATGTGATAGAATCTGTTTTGTAAGGTTGAATTTCGTTGGACAATCTACGGTTTTTATACGAACAACAAAGGGCAAAATTTTCATTTGCCCTTTCTCAATGCTTCAAACCACAGACTTAATGCGCTTTGGCAATATCGGCTTTCCGTCCTAATTCCCGCACATAGTCTGCAAGCGGCTTGTATTCGTCTTCTTTGATAATTCCATCCCACTGAATCATCACTGTTTCGGGATAGTATTTGCTGGTGTGTTTAATGACATCAATAAGCGTTTCATCATCGGGATATTTTTTGTCGGCTTGGCGTAAATCCCCAATACCTAAGCCGCTTTCCCCGTGACAGCGCTGACAACCATAGTTGTAATAGACTTTCATTCCTGCGGACGCATTTGCCGGAAGAACATATTCTTCAGAAGGTTTACGCGGGGTTTTGAGATGAGGAACTGTCTGGAGGTAAGCATAAATTGCATTGATTTCGTTGTTTGTCAAAAGCGGCTTGCGTTCCATCGGGTAGCGGAATGTTGTGCCGTCGGGGCGGATACCCTCGTGCATTGCACGGCGGAAATCTGCTTCAGACCAAGCACCAATGCCTGTTTCTTTGTCGAAGGTGATGTTGGAAGAATATAAAACTTTGCGATTTACATCCGTCCAATTGCTTCCGCCGCCCAGAAAACCTGCCGTTTTCTCAATTTCCATCGGATTGACTTTCGTAACATCGGCGGCGTGGCAATCATTACATCCCAAATTGCGGACGAGGTATTTACCAAGTGCGATTTTATCAGTGGAATCAGGCAATGCAATTTTTTCTGACGGTAAGGGAAATAGCTTCACCACAACGCGCATGAGAAATTTTGTCAAAAACGACGGCTCAGAAAAGCGATTATTAACGTCCAACGGTTGAACAAGAGGGTCCGAAGAGCGCAGCCAAGCGATAATTGAGGCAATATCTTCATCTGCCATCGCTGGAAGGCGAATCATGTAAAGTGGAATAATCAGCGAAGTTTTCGGGTGAACGCCCGTGCGAAGCAGATACAGCAATTCCCCGTCTGACCAAGCACCGATGCCTTTTGTGGGGTGTTGGGTAATGTTTTTCGTAAAGACTGTGCCGAACTCTGCGGGCAAATCATACATCGGTCGCCCCGTTATTTGCTTGGTTTCGGCGTTTTGATGACATTCCACGCAGAGCATCATGGCGAGTTTGTGTCCGCGCTGAACACGCTCCGGCGTAGATTCTATCTTGACTGTCGGGACATTGACGGGATATTTGGGGAAATCACTTTTGTCAATGTACAATGCTGCAATTCCCACAAACAGAGCCACCGCGCCAATACCAAGCCCTGCGTACTTGAGCAGTCGTTTCATACTTATTCCTCCTGAAAAATGTGTAAAGTAAAACGTTTTCACCTTTTACAACACAAATCCCCACGTTATAGATTGTTGAATTTAGTAAAATGTCGTAAGTCGTTGAAAAAGGAAAAGTTAAAATGCTTCGGTGAACGAGACGTAAGGAAAAAATGTTTGCGTTGCAAAACCGTATCCCACATCAATACGCAAATTGATACGTTCTTCCGGCACAAGGGCAAAGCGCAAACCCGCACCAATGCTGTGCTTTAAGCCGGTGAAATCAAACGAAGCCGGAGTCTCTGCTACATTCCCCGTTCCCGCAAACAAAACTCCTCCAAAACGCCACCAAATCGGAAAACGATATTCTGCCTGTAAATGGCTTAAAACCTTGCCACGGAAGCGCCCGCCAAAATAACCGCGAGCAATCGCTACGCCGCTAATATTTTGCCCCAAAAGCCCCATGCGAAAAAAAGGAATATCACCTGTGGTGATGTCGGTAAACCATTGAATTGCAAGGGTATGAGAAAATCCGTTGTCTTCGGGCGTAGGCTTGTTGAAGGTAAAGTATTTGTGAATATCAACCGTTCCCCGCCATCCTTCAAAATTACTACCCAAAATCCGCGTATATGGCACAAGACGGGCATCAATCAAACCGCCTTCACGCGGACACACAGCCACATCGCGGGTGTCGTAATTGACCGCAAGCCCCAAACCCGCCAACAGCCCACCGGAGCGCCCCGTAATGGCATTCGCGCCTTCGCGCTCAAGCAGCCCTCCTGCCTGACGTTCAATGATGTTTTGATAATCGAAATCAAACCGAAGCCCTGCATTGATGCCGTTGCGGATGCCTTGCCCATTCAAACTGAACCACAAACTGCCAATGGCTGCGGCGCGGAAAATCGTGAACGCCTCGCGGTTGCTTTCGGGAAGATTATCACCGATGCCATAGAAAAAGTCCGGGAAACGAGAAATCTCGAACTGCCCGAAAAGCCTGATATTTTCATGGTTGAAGTACATTTCGGGTAAAACGCTCACCACAAATTGATTGCGCAAGGTGTACTGAATCCCGCCAAAAAGTTGGTTCAAGCGGCTTGTGGAATCGCCATCCGGTTGCCCGAAATAGTACAATCCGCCAACAGTAAGCGCAAGCGACGTTTCGGGTGCATAACTTGGAACGGGTAAAATACGCCAACCTGTTCTCGAAGGCGATTGAACACTTGCTTGAGCGTTTGCTTTCGCATTTGCTTGGGTGGTCGTAGAAAATTCTTGTGCGCGAAGAAAGGAGACGCTGAGAATAAACAGAAAAAAAACGGCAAAACAACGGAGAAGACGCATGAAGTGAAGAGGTTTGTTCGCAGAAATGAGGGTAAAAAAAATAACTGTTTCGGTCATAAATTTTTGGCGCAGATTTTCATGATTCAACAGATTTTCATGATTACTCAAAGACAAACAAGAATCAAAAACTATCTCAAAAGCAACTCAAAATCTGCGTAATCAGTTTAATCATGATGATCTGCGTCGAAGAGCTAAACAGTTAAGTGAAAAAATACAAAACAGCCCAAAAACAATCATGATTGTGCCAAATGGCTGTAAAAAGTTTACAAATATACACTTCCTTCGGAATTTTTCAAGCGATTCTCTTCATCAGGCAAGTACACTGCTCAACCCCCGTTTACGCTTCAACACAAGATTCTGTGCGGTTTTGCGGTTGTATTCCTCTACAAGAAATTGTTCGCATTGTGGAAAAAATTCAGGGTCGAAATTGGCGGCACCCAGATTGTGCAGCACCTCTTCAACGCTTGCTCCGCGCTCTATCCATCCTGTGCAGACATTTTGTCTGTACCGAATCCCCATCACGTTAAAGCCCAAAACCCGCTTCGTTACATCCTTCGCAAAGATAATCCTCAAAAGCCGCTTCCCATCTGCATCCTGCCAAACTATCGTATCCTCGCCATTCTTGAGTTGAGCCGAAACCGTACCGTAGGTTTGATATTCAATGTCGAAAAATTTTGCAGAGTTGAAAAATGTTGCACGTTTGTAGGACTGACGTTCACCGCAAATATTCTTCGCAATCCTCTCTCCGTGCGCTCTTGCGGCATACCACAAAGGTTCAATACGGCTCGGCTGTGAGGTATCGGCAAAGCGCATTTCTGCGCAATCACCCGCCGCATACACATCCGGCACTTCTGCTTCAAAGTATTCATTGACCAGAACGCCGCGCCCTGTTGGAATTGCCGAAGAGCGCACTACGTCTATGTTTGGTTCAACGCCGACGGTAAGCGCAACAAAATCGCATGGAATTTCTTCACCGGTGCTTGTGATAATGCCGCGTACCGCACCGTTGCCGTCATCCAAAATTTCGCGGAGTTCGGTGTTTGTGCGAAGGTCAATCGTGCTGTGTTCCCGAATGTGGGCGGTAATCATTGCGGCTTCTTCATCCGGCAACACGGTGTTCCAATACCGCGTTTCGCGCACCAAAAATGTCGTCGGAATTTTTCGAGAATACAGCATTTCTGCGGTTTCCACGCCAATAAGACCGCCACCGACAATAACGGCTCGTTTTGCGTGATTGGTGCGGTCAATCATTGTTTGCAAATCTTGAAGAGAGTACAAGCCCTGAACACCGCGTAAATCCTGACCTTTCCAGCCAAATGTGCGCGGACGCGAACCCGTTGCGATGATAAGTTTGTCGTAGGAAATCATCTCACCCGATTGCAACGCAATCTGCTTCGCACCAGTATTGATGCTGCTCGCGTGGTCATGCACAAGATTGATACGGTTTTTCTCCCAGAACCAATCCTCGTAAGGTTTTGTCTGCTCAAAGGTAAGATGCCCCATGTAGATATACATAAGCGCCGTGCGGGAGAAAAAATATTTGCTTTCGCCGGAAATAACCGTAATACGGTGGTCGCTGAGTTTGCGAAGGGTTCTGGCAGCCGTAATTCCTGCAACGCCGTTGCCGATAATAACGATGTGCATAAAGTTGTGGTAAAACGAGTTATGAAAGCGTCTTTTCCGATTATACGCAAAATTCGTTTTTTCGGTTTGTCGGTTTTTGTCGCAAAACTTTACACTGACTTTGCGGCTTGTTGCAAAAATTCCCGATGTTTTTCCGGTAATTTCCACCACGGCGTAGCCGGAAACTCATGGTGTTCATAGTGATAGCCGAAATGATAACACGTCAAAAACGAAA
Source organism: Candidatus Kapaibacterium sp. (assembly GCA_025455065.1). GTDB lineage: Bacteria > Bacteroidota > Ignavibacteria > Kapaibacteriales > UBA4661 > PH2015. The sequence goes on from JALONG010000039.1 coordinate 84,319, forward strand.
GCCAGACATTGAAGGAATTAGTTTTTGAGCGGTGGCGATTGGTGTAACCGCCGTCCGAAGCGCTTGGATTCGGCTCTTTGTGCGGTAAATACGTTCCGAAATAAAAAAGTTGAATCGTACTAAGAAGCGACGGAAGCACCCAAAAAAGCAGCAAACTTTGAACGGGAATATGAAGCAAGTGCAAGAACACGTTGAAAAGCAGTGCCATTCCGACAATCTGACCCCAGCCGATGTAATTCAGCAAAAAATGCAAATACCACCGCATAAAACCTGTGTGTTCGCCGTCGTGGAAATCGGGGTCATGGTGCGGCGTGGCGACGTGGCGGTGATGTTCCCAATGTTTGTCCCAAAGTTTTTTGTAGGAAAATAAGGCGTAAAGGCGCACTGCTGCTACGCCCAAAGCATGATTCAATCCGCGATAATGCCTGCACACCGCACCGTGCATAGCGTCGTGGGCGGTGATGAAAAGCCCTGTAAACAAAAATGCCTGCAACGCAAGATGTAACGCGCTTTGCAGAGGATGAACCAGAAAAGCATCTTGCGACAATGCAACAATGAGGTGTGACAGCCATGCTGCCATGATAAAGATTGCAATGGCAATGCCTTTAATGCTGTCGGTTTTGGTGGAACGCATAATGATTGAGCGCGAATGGTGAAGCGCATAATTGCTTGGGTGGTGGTGCATTTACGGAACACGTAATTTACGATGTTCCGTCGCATTGTCCAAGATTATTTCACCACGCGGAGCAGCACGGTTTTTACTCCTTGATTCGTCTGCAAACGGCACGAATACACGCCTTGTGGAAGATTCTCCACTGACCAATTCATCGTGTACGTCCCCGATGAACGTTGCCCTTCTTCCAGCACCGCTACGCGCTCTCCAAGCATAGAAAATACTTCTACTTTTACGGGGCTTGCTGCCGATAAGAAATACCGAAGGTGTGCGGTGGATGTTGCAGGATTGGGAATTGCCTCAAAGACCGCATTATTATTCATCTGAACGCTGGTCGGAATAAAACCGAATGAACTTGTCGAAAACCCAACGCCACCTTGCGCAATGACCGCAATAGAGCCTGTCGCTCCCTGTCCAACAACTGCCTGCAACTGCGTCGGCGAAAGCGACGTAAACGACCGCGCCGGAATACCACCAAAAGTTACGCCCGACACGCCGTTGAAAAATGTGCCGAAGATATTCACCAACGTTCCGGGTCCGCCTTGCGCAGGCGAAAAAAACGTGATTGTCGGTGTTCCGGTAAAGGTAAATTGCTGCGAAGCGCTTGTAGAGCCGGTAAGCGTCGTTACGGTGATAGCGCCACTTGCACCGTTGCCCAGCGTGGCGATAATTTGTGTAGGGCTGCTGACCACAAAATTTTGCGCAGGAATACCACCAAAACTCACGCCTGTAACATTCGTAAAATTCGTACCAATGATATTGACGATTGTCCCCACCGAACCGACATTGGGAGAAACAAACGTAATATTCGGCGGCGCAACAAAGGTAAACACTTGCTGCGAAGCCGATGTGCCGCCTGCTGTCGTGATGCTCACATTGCCTGTCGCCCCGCCTGTGCCAATAACGGCATTTACTTGGGTCGGGCTGACTTGGATAAACGATTGCGCGGGAACGCCACCAAAAGCGACGGCGCGAGTGCTGTCGAGATTATTTCCGATAATCGTTACCGCCGTGCCTGCTGCGCCTGATTGCGGCGTGATAAATAACACCGATGGCGGCGGAATAAAGGTAAATCGCTGCGTAGAAGTCGTTGAGCCGACGGGTGTAAAGAGCGTAATTACACCACTTGCGCCGTTACCGAGAAATGCGGTGATTTGCGAAGCGTTGTTAATGGTGAAGGATGCGGGAATACCGCCAAAACTCACGCCTGTAACGCTTGCGAGGTTTGTGCCGATAATGGTGACTGCCGTTCCTGCGCCACCCGTAAGCGGCGAAGCAAACAGCACCGAAGGCTGCGCAACAAAGGTAAAAACTTGCGGCGCAACGGCAATCGCCCCCGCAACGCTTACGGTCACTTGTCCCGTGCTGCCTTGACCGACTGTTGCCACAATTTGCGAATCATTCACCACACGGAACGACGAAGCCAAAACCCCGCCAAACAGCACGGATTGTGCATTGGAGAGGTTGCGCCCCGTAATTATTACTTCTGTTCCGGCAGTGCCGATTTGCGGTATGATAGAGGTTACTTGCGGCTGCGCTTGTACTGCGGCAAAGGCGCGAAGCGCCGTTACGCGCCCGCATTGGTCATTGAAGGTAAAAGTTGTTGCGGTAGTAATTCCTGCCGGAGCGCCAAAAAATCGGATGCTGAGTTGTGCCTGTCCGTTGGGCGGCACAATAGGCGGATTCACAGCATCGAGCGCAAAAGCGCCGGAAAATTGCGGTGTGGGGATTTGCAAGGGCAATGTGCCTGTGTTGGTCAGCAAGACCGTTGTTGTCGTGGGGGTATTGATAGGAACGTTGTTCAAAACGATGCTTGTTGTGGAAAGCACAAAGCCCGAAGAATCACGCTGCGCTGTCAAGGGAATAGTATTGATGCCCCCTACAGCGTTGAGCGCATTTGACGCAAAAACCAGTGCGGCATTGATGTTCCCGATGCGGCTAGGGTTGTAAGCAATCACCACAGCTTGCGTAGCGCCCGGAACGATGAAAACATTGTTGAGCGGGCTGATATTCACCGGAGAAACAATACTAAAATCCGCATTGGTAGGGCTTACCGCCGCACCGGAGAGAATGATTGCCGCAGTGCCTGTATTGGTTATGGCTATGGTTGTCGTAACGGTGCCGCTTGTGCAGACAAGATTACCAAAATTAAGCGACTGCGGCGCAGAAAAGACCTGAGCCGGCAAAGGTAGTCTGCACGAAAGCACCGCAAAAAGCGCAATGCAAAGCCATCGGAAGCAAGTATTCATAGTTCTGAAAAACAAAAAAGAGGTTGCTGTTTTTGGGCGTAATCATGCAAGAATTATGCCAGAGTTGTGGTGTTTCAAAGACCGCACAGATGCTTGTTTGGCAGCAATCCCATGTTGAAGAATAATGTTCAGTATCTCACTTTGAAGCAGCATAAAAAAAACGAGACTCTCGCTCCGAAAGTAAGGAACGAGAGTCTCGCTGTTATACGTGTTTTTTTGAGGTACAAATTACACTTCTTCTGCCACCGCAAGTGGTTTTATGTTCGGAACAGCAGTCACGACGCGGGGTTGCGGGATTGCTTGAAGATGCTGCGGTTGGTTTTTAATCCATGACTCATGGTGTGAATCCAGCAAATGCTTGGGTACCGGACGCAAATCCCAGACCAAACCTACCCACGAGAGCATTTTCAGCGTATAGTAGGTAATATCATATTCCCACCAGAAAAATCCGTTACGGGCGGACGATTGAAAACGGTGGTGATTATTGTGCCAACCTTCGCCCAGCGTAATAATCGCCAAGATAGGGTTGTTGCGGCTTGTGTCGGTGGTAACGTACCGTTGCTTGCCCCACGTATGGGATAGTGAGTTAATCGTAAAGGTACCATGCCAACAAAGAACCGTGCTGATGCACAATCCCCAAACCAAACCCGGAATGCCGGCAATTAAGAACATTGCCACACCCCATACAGTGGGCGGAACAAGAAAATATTTATTCAACCACACAAGTTCGGGATAGCGCATCAAATCACGGACGTAATGCTCTTCGGTGTGATTGTTTTCATTACTCAAAATCCAACCGACGTGCGACCACCAAAAGCCGTCTTGCGGCGAATGGGTGTCGTCCTCCATGTCGGAGTGTGAGTGATGATGACGGTGGTGGGAAGCCCACCAAATCACGCCTTTTTGTGCCGATGTCATCGCTAAAAATGCAATGACAAACTGAAACCAACGACTTGTGGAGTAGGTGCGGTGCGAGAAATAGCGATGATAACCGCCCGTTACGCCGAACATACGCACGACGTAGCCGACAAATGCCAACGCTACATACCACCACGAAAACTCAGTAAAAAATGCGGCAAAACATCCGACATGGATTGCCCAAAAGGGCCACGTCATTGGTCGGAAAAAATAGCCCGCAGAGTGCTTCTGTTTCATGAAGCCTGCCCTCAGTATGTGAAACAACAGTAGTTGAAGTATAAAACGCCAACAACCGAAGAGGGCTTTCGCACGAGACTTTTGGGGCAGTCTGTCCCGCCGGAACTCGCCCATATCGCAATATGAACGGGAAACGACGGCTAAAAGGCTGTACAAAAAGTTTCTGCGAAAATCCTTAGTTCGGTGTGAAGTTTTCAAAGAGGAGGTTTTTGGGTGCTTGACAAACCTTCGTATGCCAAACATTTAGAACGAAACTACGAAAATACGTTCTTTTTGTGCGAACTGCAAGGGTAAAAATTGGCTCGTGGCAAAATAAAGATGAATTTGTCTTGAATGTGTCTGCTCAGTCGTCGCCTCCGAGATTATTCGGAGATTGAGGTGACAGAGATCTTTTTGGATAAAATTCATGTGTGTTATTGAACATTCTCCTCACCGCCAAGTTCAACAAAACCGTATTCCCGCAATTTTCTGTACAGCGTCCGCTCACTAATGCCCAAAGCGTCGGCTGTTTGTCGGCGATTTCCCTCAAAACGGCTCAACGCTGCACCAATTAAGCGTTTTTCAACTTCGTGCATCGTCAAAGGAAAATCTGCGGTATCATTGCTTACATGGTACTGGTCGGTGCTTGCTCGCGGCACAATCGTTGTTTCGGAGTGTTCTTCATGGTTTTGCGTCAGAACGGCATCTTTGAGTTCTGCCATTTCGCCGCGCAGTAGCGCCACTTCTCGCGCCAAGTCCACCAGCGCTTTGTACACCAATTCGCGTTCCAACTGCTCCGGCGTTTTTCCCGAAATTTGGAAAAGTGCTGAGGAAGGAGAATATGGCAAGGCAAGCGTAGAAGCGGTGTTGGGGGCAGGTGGCAAGGCGGCAAATGTAGGACGTTCCCGCGCTGCTGTGGTAACATACTCATCAACCGCAGGAAGTATCAATGTTTCAGCGTTGTCGGCTGTAAGCGTTGCAGATGGCTGCTTGAGCGCACGGGGCAGATAGCCGCGTAGCGATTCAATCGTGATATACCGCCCTTTTTCCAATGTAACAACCGTTTCAATCAAATTCCGCAATTCTCGGATATTCCCCGCCCAAGGCATATTTGCAAGAAGTTCGAGCGCTTCGGTGCTGATTCCTTCGTAATTAGCACTGTTTTTTAGCGCAGTACGTGTTCCGAAATACGCAATAAGTTCGGGAATATCTTCACGATGTTCCCGAAGCGGCGGTATTTCGATGCGTACAGAGTTTAAGCGATAAAAAAGGTCTGTGCGGAAGGCTCCGGCGGCGACTTCTTCCTCCAAACGTCTGTTTGTCGCGGCGATAATACGGACATCGGTTTTCAGCACATCAGGCGAACCTAAGCGGGAAAATTCACCGGATTCCAGCACACGTAGCAATTTTACTTGTGTTCCAAGCGGCATTTCACCTAATTCATCCAAAAACATTGTGCCTTTGTCCGCCGCTTCAAAAAAGCCTTTACGTTGCTCCGTAGCGCCTGTGTATGCGCCTTTTTCGCTACCGAAAAGTTCCGATTCCAAAAGCGTTTCCGGTATCGCTCCGCAATTTAGGCTCACAAGGCGCTCTTTGCGGCGTTTGCTAAGGCTGTGAATGGCACGGGCAAACACTTCTTTGCCCGTGCCGGATTCACCTGTAATAAGCACACATAAATCCGTCGGCGCAACTTGTCGAACACGCTCAATCACCTCTTGCATTATCTGCGAAGAGCCGATAATACCTAGGCTGGTGGGCGGGGCGCTATGAACGGGATGCGTACTCAAACAATGGTCAAACTGTATTTGACGTGCCGAAATTTTTACTCTTTTACTGATGATTCTAACGCCGTTTCCTCCGCATGATCCTTTGCAGAACGAGGTTTGATTACCTCTGCAAGTTCTTCGCGGCGGCGAACAATCGCTACAAAAAAACCTGCCACCATAAAAATCACGCCGCCCCAGACCAGATTGATGAAGGGCTTATAGGAAAGTTCAATCGTGAAAACTTCTCGCGGTACTGTCTGTGGCTTGCTCGAATCCGCAAACGCCAGCACTGCTTGAGATTTGGAAAGATTTTCTTTATTAGCGACGATGCGCTGGAACGCTATAAAATACTTGGTTCCGGGGATATTGTACGGTTCTTGTTTTTGCGCAGCCACATTTCCAGCAATACCTTCTTTGCCTTGGAATGTCGTGTAAAGCGCTTGTATGCTGGTGTCTGTGCCGTTTGGCGTGCGGTGAACAATTTCAATAATCGCTCCCAAGCGCAGATTATCAGGGTTTGCGCCGCTTTGCATTGCGCCCATTGCTTGCGACATATCGAACTTTTTCAATAACACCGTGTACGTGCTGTCAAGCGGCATTGTTACAGGCGTTTCTTTGTTAATGACGGCACTTGGTGCTTCGCCTTCGGTTTCGATTGCTTTTGGCGAAACGTACATATCGCTCGTGAGCGTCCATTTGATGCCGGGTTCGAGGAAGGCAGATTGGCGCTTGTTAAAATCGCTCCAATACAGCACCGGCGCTACAACGTGTTCTTTGCCGTCTTTTTCCAGAGCAACGTAGTATTTGTATTTTTCGCGGTCTTTGTAATCTTTCTCGACTTGTTCGCGTCCGACGTACATGATTTTGTAGCCCATAGCCTGCTTTGCTACGCCTTGCGGCAACGAAATGTGTTCGGTCAAGGAATAGCGCGATGTTGCGACAATCCCCAAAAACAAGAGCGCAATGCCGAAATGCGAAATAAACGCGCCTGAATGTTGCGGCTTGGCGCGAAGCAGGCGCACTGCCATTTCGGTATTGGTGAAGAGTGCAAAAAACGAACCGAACACAAGCGCCAAATACGCGGGGTCATGCACACCAAACGCTGCCGTAATCCCGCTTGCGACGATTGCCAAACCAGCCGGAATCATCAAACTTTTGCGAAACTGCTCGGCTGTGGTGGAGCGCCAGCGAAGCAGGATTGATGCACCATTGACGAAGGCAACGATGATAACAAGCGGCAAGTGCATTTTGTTGTAGTACGAAATATCAATCGCCACTTTCGGCTGTTTCAGCACTTCCAAGACAATGGGCCAACTTGTGCCGATGGTGACGATGATTGCACTGGAAAGCGTTAATGCGGCTCCGATAGACAACGCAAATTCGCGGGAAGTCGGATTAAAGTTTGCTTTGGAAGCGCTTATATCCTTTCTCCGCATAAATAAAATACCGAAGCCTAATGCCGCAAAAACCACAATAAACATGAGGAGCAGGATGTAGGCAAACAAGCCCGGATCTACAAACGAGTGAACCGATGTATCGCCCAGAATACCGCTTCGTGTGAGGAATGTGGAGTACAGCACCATGAGAAATGTCATTATCGCCAGCACGAGATTGGTGCGCACCAAACCGCGTGTTTTCTTTTGCGTAAGCATCGTGTGAACAAGCGCCACTGCGACGAGCCAAGGAATCAGCGAGGAATTTTCTACCGGGTCCCAACCCCAAAACCCGCCCCAGCCCAAGGTTTCATATGCCCAAAAGCCGCCAAGCATAATACCAAAGCCCAGCACAGCCGTTCCAAACAGCACCCAAGGCAGTGAGACGCTTATCCAATTATGATAATCCCGCTTCAGCAATGCGCCCATTGCAAAGGCAAAGGGAACGGACATTGAGGCAAAGCCCGTGAAGAGAATTGGCGGGTGAATGGTAATCCACAAATTTTGCAAGAGCGGATTTAAGCCTTTGCCATTTTGCGGCATAAAACCTTGCGTTACGCCGTCTTTAGCAAAGGATTCCCACACAAACGCGAAGGGGCTTTTTGCAACAAGCATCAGCGTCAAAAAGACCAGAATTAAGCCGTAAAATGCCATAACCTCGCCTTCGTACTTGTGTTTGCGCACGTAGGGCAGTAGGCTGATTCCGATTGTCGCCACAAGCACCGTCCACAGCGTAAAGCTGCCTTCCTGCCCCGCATAGAACGTCGCCACCAAGAGCGGTTTGGAAAGTTCGCGGGAAGAATGTCCCCAAACGTAGGTGTAGCGGAAATCGTGCGTGAGAATGTTGTAAAGCTGGTAGGCGGATAATATCAACATTCCGGCAAAAATTGTTACGAAAAATATCCGCCCTATGCGGCGAAATTCCTCTTGCCAAGCCTCGCCGCGACCTGCATAGAGCGACAAGAAATATGCGCCCGACGAGACAATCGCCGATGCAAAAAGCAAATTGACGAAGTATTGGGAAAAATATCCTGCTATGGTGGTGATGTCCATGGTGATAGCTGTTGAAAAGCGTAAAATAATAGAGGGGAAACTATGCGTGTTCAACATCGCCGAAAGTCGCAATTTCTAATGCCTCGACAATTTCTTTTTGATGAATATTGATACCTGCAAGAGCATAAAGGATATGAACTTGGTCTAAGGAAATATCGTCTCGCCGATATGCCCACGTAATTTGACCAAGCAAAATATACCGAGCCGTGTCCGATAGTATATTGTGATACTGTGCAGTTTCAATAATTTCTTTAAGGTAGAGAAAATCGCTGTCCATTGATAAATTCCTTTCGTGTAATTGTTTCCATTATACCTTCAACCGTTAATACACTAATTACTTGCAATCTATCAAATTCCATGTCATTGAGTAGCGCAACTCGTACACCTTGATTCACAAAATCAGCAAAAGCAGACTTATTAGCAATATACTTTAGTACCTAACGATTTTTCTTTCTCAAACGTCATATTCCAGAATCCCAGTTTTTAAGAGACTTGCAGAGAGCTATGACATCACGAGAAGGATTG
>JALONG010000083.1 GCA_025455065.1 Candidatus Kapaibacterium sp.
AGAGGGCATCAGCAATGACATTATACGCTCTCTTGTTAGTCCTGATTGGGTTATGGAGATTGTTAATGCACAATTATTAACTTAAATTGGTATTATATGGGCAGTGATTTTTTTCTAAAAACTCAATTGTTGTTTTCTTGTGTTCTTCTGGTGTCAGTTCAAGGCAAAAATTAATAAGTCGTTTTACCCTTTCTGTGTTGTCTAAAGGTGTCTTTGCCAATGAGAGAACCCAATTATATAATGATTGTGCTCTAACAGATGTAATTGCTGAGTTAGGAAAGTTCTCTTTGTTTACCCTTAATATAGATTGTCCAAGTCGGTCAATTTCATTAACCGATGTCGAGTATTTCAGAGAGTCCCCGATTTGTGTTGCTATATGTCGAAAGTTTATTTCTTGCACTGTCGTCTGTTTAAAGTTGCCTATAACTCGTAAATATACGAAAGTTTTGTCGTATTTAGCGTATTGTTGCGGGCTTTTGTCGTACTTTTGGGATTGTTTTCGTCGTAGTTTCCGTATTGTTCTTCCTTGTTGATATTCAACTCATCAAAAGGGCTGCACACAAGATATAATCAAGTGTGCAGGGCTTTCTTGTGAGAAGGTGCGTGGAGCAAGGGAACGTATCGGCTACGTTCTGTCTGCTCTTATGTTGTCAATAATGGTCTTGAGCGTTTTTTTGCTCATGCTGTCAAATTCTGATGTGTCGAATATGGTCAGCAAATACACCTCGTTATTATCTGTTACGACGTAGGTGATTACTCGCGTTCCGCCGCTTTTTCCTTTGCCTTTACTCTTGAGGGCAAGAACGCTAAAGCTCATTCAAAAACTCACTCAGTGGTTGCTTCCGCTTTTTGTTTTGCTGCATAGCCGTTACATCGTCAAAAGCATCGGTAAGGTCGGATTGAAGCCGCAGAGCTTGTTCGTATTTTTTCAGTTTGCGGAGAACTTTTTCCCAATCCTGCACGGTGAGCTGCACAGCGCGATGTTTACCATTGCTGTCGCTGACGTATTGAAGTGCTATGTTCATACTGTTGAGTGGTCTCAAGTAAAAAAAACGGTGAAAATCGTGGAAGCATCCTAAAGTACAAAAAAATCCCTCAAGTAACAACACGGCGTACGGACGTTGGTCTAGGATACTCGCTTCGACGAAATAGGGGTGCTGTGGTGATACGCTCATCGCCTTCAAAGCTAGATTCTGCCGTGCTTTAAGGGCGTTTTCCCAAAAACTGTCCTCAAAACATAAAAGCCCTGTATGCGAGATGTAATCAGGCATACAGGGCTTTTTTCTGCAAAGGTGCCTGGGGGAAGCTAACGGTTCACCAACTTGCCAAACCGACCTTTGCTATTTTTTTGTTTTCTTCGTTGATTTTTTGGAAACGCGGTTGTAATCAAGACAAAGATTGATGAAATACTCAAAGTCCTGCTTGTGCCGAAACCCTTCGGGCGTTATGTAACAATATCCTTTGTACTCTTTGCCTTTCATCAACATTGTTTCGTAGCCGGCGCGTTCTGAAAGCTCTTCTTGCAATTTGGGGTCGAAACGCAGCATCAAATCCTCACCGCGCACGCAAACACAGGTCTTTCCGTTTACCATAAAATTGAGAACGGCAAACATTTCTTTTTCTTCAACGTCAGTGCTTGGTGTTTCGGCGAGTTTTTCTGCAAGAAATTCCCGAACTCTGTTGGCAAGGTTGATGTCGTAAGCCATATCCAGAAACTACTTTCGTGAATGAAGTCCGACGGTATTGCCTTCGCTGTCAAGAAACATCGAAATATATCCAAATTCTCCGATGTGCATTTTCGGTTGGAGAATTTTTCCACCTGCTTGCTCAATTCGCTTTTCTTCGTTTGCGCAGTCCTCCGTTTCAAAATAGATAACGGTATTGTTTGCGTTAGGCTTCATATCTGGTTTTTCCACCAACGCGCCTGAAATATTGGGACTTTCGGGGCTGAAGGGGAACACCGCTTGCTTGCCCCATTCAATCGGTAAATCAACAAGTTGTACGTTGAACACCGTTTGGTAAAATTTTTTTGCTCTGTCGAAGTTGGACACGTGAATATCGAACCAACCGACGGGATTGACGTTTGCCATTTTTTTATGGTGAATAGTGATGAAAAAGATACTTGCAATATTGCACGGCAAAATTACAAGGTCTTGAAATGGCAAAATTGTAAAAATGGGACAGGGCTATGCTTCACGGTGGTGCGCTTCACGGTCAAAAATCAACGACATTTTGAGTTCTTCTCCATAAAATTCTTTTGGCGTGAGTCCGGTAAATTCCTTGAAATCTTTGATGAAATGTGCTTGGTCGAAGTATTCATTTTCGTATGCCAAATCGGTCAGTGATGGAACTTCTTTCAGGAGAAGGGTTTTGAGAGCGGCTTGAATCCTCATTGTTTTTGCCAGTTGTTTGGGGCTTAGACCTATTGCTGAGGAAAATTTTCTTGCCAGTTGCCGGCGGTTAATGTTCAACTTTTGAGAACATTCATTGACCGTGAACTTTCCATTAGCTTCTATCATCGTCTCTATAGTTGATTGCACAACAAAGTCAATGGTCTTTTTATCGGTCAATCGTTTCAGCAAAAATGGCTCTATCAGGCGTATTCTCTCGAAAGTGTCTTGTGCATGAAGAATTTTTTCTCCGATTTCCGCGCCGTCCTCTCCAAATAAGGTTGCTATCGGAACAGCCGTATTTTCCATTTCTTTGATAGGAATGGTCGTGAACGGCAAAAATCCGCTTGGATGAAATCTGACCACAAACGACCCGGTAACTCCAAGCGGCTCGACGATGTATGGTTGCGTAAGCTGACCAATCAAAAAGCAGTGTGGCAGAATAATACTTTCGCCATTTTTCGGATGATGCTTGTATGTGTCCGCGTAATGAAAGATGAGCTTCATCGTTCCATCGGGAACAATGGTGTTTTTTATCGGCGTAGTATCATTGTCGCCTTCTAAATTCCAATAACACAAAACGAATTCTTTCAATTCGCTTGATGGTTCAAAGATTTGTGGTTTCATTGCACGACATGGTTTCTCAATGATTTATCCAATAACTGCTGACAGTGAGTTTGGCGAAACCTACAAAATTTCCTCGCCTCTAAAAACCAAAAAATGATAGTGCTGAGAAGTTTTTTCACAAGCCTACGCGCATTTCGTTAGCCGGATATTGTTCTCATCAGCGTTTCAAAGGGACCGTTTTTGAAGCGTTTCGACCAGAGTGTACTGAAATAGAAACTCAACACAATGTACACAATCGAAAAGAGCAGCACGAACAAAGGTTCAACAGGTTTTTCCGTGTTCATTTTGCCTGCATAGTGCCGTCCGGAGATAGCAGCAAACACTATCATCCCGATTGTCAGATGAGAAATATAGTGTGTCAGCGTCATTTGCCCTGTTTTGGCAATATCTTGTGCAAGTGTATGGTCTTGGAAGTATCGTCCTGCATACATAAAACTCGCAATCACCATAAACCCAAAGCCTACGGTACCAATCATAAATGGCAAAAAGGGTGGTAAATAGTCAGCGTTGATATAAAATTTGATGTCCTCACCGAGTGGCAGCGTGTTAGCGAGGGTTTGCAACAAGAGGTTTGCCCCGTACAATATCAATCCGATGACAAACATCCTGCGCTGTGTCTTTGTTTCTGTCCAATCCACACGCCCCAAATACATACCTATCGTAAAGTACGCCAACCAAGGAAAAACGGCATTCCAACCGTTATAGAGCGTATTTCGTACAAACCCCGAAATTGTCCAAAAGTCTTTATACTCAAGCGTTGCGAAGTTCCAGCCAGTTTCGTAAGGGATGAACACGAGCAGAAGATGAAAAACAACGATCGCTGCTCCGGCTGTGTACAAGTACAATCGCTTCTGTACAAACAGGAGCAGGGCTGCAATGTGCATATATGCACCGTAAAAATGTAAAATATCGGCGGGCCACCAAAAATACAGCATCAAACCGAGAACAAACAAAAACCACGCCCGTTTATTGATGATACTGCGCAATTTCTGCTTCTCCTCAGGAGTGTAGATCGGTCTGTTGGTCATCAGTGCAATTCCCATACCCGCAAGCATGACAAAAACTGTACTTGAATTTCCGCTAAAAAGCGCGAGAAATTTTCCCAACCAACTGGTGTCCGAATAGTTACCGAACACAATGTTGAAATTGACGATATACATTCCGAAAATGGCGTAGGCTCGCGCTAAATCAAAGCCGATGATGCGTTGCTTCATGTTTACAATGGTGAAGTGAGGTGATGAAGGATTGCAAGCAAAATTACAGTAAAACCTTCACGCGGCATTTGACCTGCATCAAATAATCAGATTTTTGCCCTGATTCGGCTCAATGTTTCGAGAGAAATACCAAGATAGGAAGCGATATAGGTAAGCGGCACGGTATGAAGAATATGCGGATGCTCTTGCAACAGCAATTTATACCGCTGAGTTGCATCAAGGGTGTGAAATTCATATAACCTTTTTTCAAGCCAAACAGCATGATACTCGGTCATCAGCAGATCAAGTTCCATCAGTTGTGGATAGACCTTTTTTGCCGTCTGAAACGACGCAAAATCGGTTTGGGAAACAACGGCTTCCGTTATTGCTTGGATGTATTCTCTGCCGGGTTTTTGCAAGGAGTAACTTGCAAGCGAAACAGCAATATCGTTTTCAAAAAGAAGTTCGGTAGTATGTTCTTTTCCTTCATGGACATAAAACTTCCGCAAAACCCCTTGTTCGATCCAATAGCTATGGCGGCAAACCTCATCGTGCCGCAAAAGGTACTCACCTTTTTTAACGTGCTTGGTTGTCGAAATAGTCTGTACAACCGACAAAACCTCGTTATCAAGGTTTTTGACGAACAGAGAAATTTTGTGAAGATGCTCTTTCATTTTTGTTGTTTGTGAACGGCGCGAATGAAATCAAGGAATAACCAGAGACCAAACTATCATTCTCGAACTATCTTGCAAAAAGAAAAATGCCTGAATGTCGCTACAATTCTTGATTCTGCATGGTTTCGACATTATTTGGGAACATCAATATCTCTTCAGCCCAGACCAAACCTGACTGCAAGGGCATTTTTTCCGCAAACTGTCCTCGAAAAGTAAAAACCCTGAAGGCAAGATGTAGTCTTGGCTTTAGGGCTTTTTTTGTGCAAAGGTGCGTGGGGCTAACGGCTTGGGTATTGGCGAAGGCGGGGATTTTCTGCACAAAAGTTCAATCGAAGAACGAATGTTGAACATTGCGCAAATGTCAAATCGAAGCCGTTTAGTCCTATTTTGGGCAATACCTTGTTAGCGGTTCGTTGTTTTCTTTGTCGTTATACTGTTTCAAATTCGTTTGGATATTTTACAAGTCCACTTGCATTTTTGAGACCGTCGGTAACCAATTCAATTCCCATAAAAGCCCCCTTGTCGCTTATTTCAAATGGGGATTTAATATTCCATTTCATTGTTGGTTCAAACCCAAATTTTGGATAGTAATCTTTATGCCCTAATACTATGACAGACTTGTATCGTAATTCTTTTGCTATTTTAAGTCCGTGGTTGATTAGTTGCCCGCCAATTCCTTTGTTTTGGAAATCTGGTCTAACCGCCATAGGTGCAAGTGCTAAACTTTCAGTTTCGGTTTTGTCGTCATTTATGATTGTAATTTTTGTAAACAAAATATATCCTATGATTTTGTCGTCCAATGTCGCAACGAATGAAAGTTCCGAAATAAATGCGTTACTATTTCGCAAAAGGTCAACAAGGTTTGCTTCAGTGTCTTGTCCGAAAGCAAGTTTATTTACCTCAGAAACTGCATAAAAGTCATCCCTGTTTTCTTGTCTGATTTTTATTTCCATTTTTTGTCGTCATTTGTTCTACAATGATCGCCAACGGAAAAGCATTTGCGCAGGGCGGGCTTCCTAGCACCATTGCCCCACAAAGCACTAAACCCAATAGAAAGCACCAAAGTTCAAATTTAGCACATTAGCCCGCCTTGCACAAATGCAATGTTGCCTGATGTTTTTATTTGTACTTTTCGTACTCATTATCAATTTCTTGCAACACTTCTAAAATCAATTTTTTACGTTTTGCTTTTAGTTCAAACGCTGTTTTGATAGATTGAGTTATGCTGCTTACTAACTCGTTGCTTAAAATAGGAATAGCAATTTGTTTCAATCTTTCCTCCCGCAAGTGTGGAATTGTTGTGCCTATAACAGTTCTACGAATTGCAGGGTTAAAGCCTGTTTCTTTTACAGAAAGAACAGTAAATAAATATTCAGGTGTAAAATTACTTTCAATTTGTTTTTTAATGCGTACTCTTGCTACTCCTGACGCAATAATGGCTCTATCTACGTCTGTAACCATTGCAGTTTGTCCTATTTTTCCGTCTTTTGTAAATAAAACATCTCCTGCCTCTAACTCTTGGTTTACTGTTTTATAAATGTTTTCAGAAATAAAATAATCAGGAAAAAGGTCAATTTCATTGTTAATAATGTCGGAAGTACGAATAAAAGCAAAATCTGTTTCTTTTTTATCCAAGTAGATTTCATAGTTACTACTACCCACTTCGTCTCCTTTTTTTATGTCGGCTATTTCGCCTAACTTTTTGGTAGTAAATTTTTGCTTTAATTCTTTTTCATTGTCGGCAAAAAAAGGCAAATGACAAGTCGCATTCCAAATATCAAACTCCGTAAGTGATGCCAAATCACTTTCAAAATAGGATTGTTTTTTTCTGACTGCATTTAAAGAAACAGCCTTTTTAAAAACTTTTTTTGCTTGTTCTATTAACTCATTGGCTTGCCTGTTGTAATCTACAACATTTTTCACTTTTTGAATAATATCCTCATAAAGTTCTTTTTCAGGAATAAATACTCGTACTTGATTGAGTTGTGAATGAGTAAATTCCACTCTTGTAGAACCGTGACTTGCTAAGGCTGTTTGGGCTTTGAAAAATTTTGAGTTAAGATATGCCAATAGGTAAAAAGGTGAAATCTTATTTTCTTTCACACTAATTCTTGTGGTGTGTTGGCTCGTTGCCCAACCTGCATTATGTTTATCGGCAATACTTGCAGTTCCTAATTTATCAATAGTTGCTTGTGTTCGTGCTATCAAAATATCATTTTCTTGAATTTTGATTTTTTCAGGAACTTTGGGTGAAACATAAGCAAAATCATCTTCATTTTCATCAAACGAAAAAGGTTTAATATCGCCTACACGCAAATAAGGTATTCCTTGTTCTTTTGTGGTGTAAGTGTCAATATAACTACCGCTAATGATTTGTTTTTTAACGGTTTCAAGTGTTTCCACTTTGAAACTTTGCTTTTTAGCCAACTTTTCAAAAAAGTCATTTACAACATAATATTTCACGTCAAAACGGTTGTGTTTTTCGTGAAAAATATCTACTGAATTGATATGTAAAGTTTCGATTGCCATTAATTAGAAACTAAGTTTGATTTGGGTTTTCCACTCGTGAAAATGATTTGCTACCTCTACAATGTCATCTTTATCAATTTCTTTGCCTCTACGGTCGTGTCCGCAATATTCCGCAATAGACAAAAATATAGGATAATTACCTTGTAATTGAGATTTGGCAACTTTTTGAAGTATCAATACAGATGTTTTTGTGCCTGTGTGTGGCAAAAATGTTTCTAATGGAATATCAATAATTGCTACTATTTTAGCGTTATTCAAAATCCAATTACGGACATAACTTTCTGTTTCATTTCCGAAAATACCATCAGGTAGAACAATAGCCATTTTTCCGCCCTCCTTCAATAATTGCAAACACCTTTCAATAAATAATATTTGTGGAGCTTCTTTGTCTTTCAAATTACTTTTAGTTAGCCCTTGTTGCGTTTTAGTTTTTTTCCATTGAAAGGCTAAATCATACTGTCTTAGTTTTTCTTCTCCTTCCACTTTGATATTTGAACCAAAAGGCGGATTTGTCAAAAGAATGTCAAAACTTTCTAATTGGATTTTATTGCGCGTTTCTGAACGCCAATTTTGAGGCAACTCTAAACTATCTTCGCAAAAAATGCCCGTTGTACCGTCTCCCACCAAATTCATATAGGCTTTAGCTACTTTGCTCAAAAAATAGTCTTTGTCAATGCCTCTAAAATTTTTGGTAGCAATATCAATTTTCTTTTTTTCAATATCTCCCTCTTTCCAACCCAATTTTTTGTATTTCTGCTCGGCTTGTTCCCACACAAATTTGAGAGCATCAATTAAGAAACCACCGCTACCACAAGCGGGGTCAATAATTTTGTCGTTTTCAGAGGGTTGTAAAATATCCACTATCATTTTTACCACGTTGCGAGGCGTAAAAAACTGTCCTTGTCCGCCCTTTAATGCGTGTCCGATAAATGTTTCAAAAGCATCTGCTACTACATCTCTTTCGCTGTTCATTAGCGAATAGTTTTGCAGTTCGCCTACCACGTATATAATAGAATTGGTATCTAAACTAATACGGTCGTCTTCGTCTATCACTTCGGGAACATTTGTTTTTACTTCCTTGAATAAGTCCAAAATTCGTTTTTCAACTTCTTTGGGTTTCTCGTCAATACCTGCTCTAAATTTTACAATTTGGTCGGGTGCAGTATATTTTTCGTCATACAATTTACAAAAAATGAGGTTGATAAGTTGTTGGGCTAACACTTCATCACGAGTTGCACCGACTGTATTTGCAGCCAAATGATTACGTATAGATTTGAAAATTGCTTTGAGATTGTGCGTAGGTTTTAGGTCTTGACGTGTAAATTTGCCTATGTCCTCAATACGTTGCCCAAATTGTGGAATATTAGGGATTTCCTCAAAAATAATTTCACCATTTTGTTTAACAAATTTGCGAATGAAAATTCTTTCTTCTCCGTTAAACCAAACACCAAGATAAGCATTAGAAAGTGTAAGGTAATTTTCAAGTTGTGTCCTGCCGTCTTTACGGTTTTTCTTTTTACACTCTACTACGATATAAAGTTCGTTTTCGTCTTTTTTATCGTTTTTGAACACGGCAATATCCACAGGATACTCTTTTTTTGTATCCGAAGGACGAACTTTTACCCTATGTTGTGGGTGTGTTTGTATATGTTCTTTGAGGTATCCGTAGTCTTCTACAAGTTGTTTCGCAAACACTTGTACGGCATCTACCTCTTCGGGGGTAGATTTTATTTCTATACCCGAAATAAAGTCAATTAAAGTTGTTTCTATATTCTTTGCCATGTTCTCTTATTTTGTGCAAATGTAAAAAATAAAGTTGAATTTTCATCAACCTTGTTTCTTGTTATCGTTGTTTTTGTTCTTAAAATATCAGGCAACTTATAAATATACGAAAGTTTTGTTGTACTATTCATATTGCTGTTGTCGTAGTTTTTGTATTGTCGCTTCTTTCTGATATTCATTTGGTCAAAAGAGAAAATGTTTGTTGAACGCCTATCTGGTCGCGTGCGTAGAGCGTACCCTTGCCGTAGTGTTGTTGTATGCTTGCAGTTCTTGAAGAGCAATATACTTCGACAACCCTCAAGCCCAGATTACATCTTGCTTCAAGGGTATTTCTCCGCAAACTGCCCTCAAAAAGTAAAAACCCTGAAGGCAAGATGTAGTCTTGGCTTCAGGGCTTTTTTGTGAAAAGGTGCTTTGCCCACACATCATTGAGATTTTTTGAGGAGTTCTTCAACTTTTTGTATGACTTCTTGAGCGTGAGAATTTTTTGGCTCCAACTCCAGTGCTTTTTTATAGTTGAGCAAGGATTGTTCATAATTTTTTGCCAGTAAATACGCCTCTCCCAAGCTGTCGAACACATTCGACGATTGTGGAAATGCTTCGCAGTTGAGAGCGAAGATGGCAATCGCATCATTCACACGCCCATTGGAAAGCAAATCATAGCCCAAGCTATTCAACAACCGTTCACTAAAATCATGCTTGCTCGGCTGTGTGCTTTTGAGTTCGTGATACTGCTTCGCTGCTGCTTCTGCGCCTTTTTGAAGAAGTGTCTCTGTGAGGATTTCACGGATTTGTGGCGTGGGTAATCTGTACTCTTCGCCAAAGACGATTGCAGCGAGATTATATGCCATTTTTGTTGCCGATGTTTCATCACTATTGCTCAAAACAATGACCGTTACTCGCTCCGACGGCACACGAAGCAAATACGTCGAAAAGCCGTTCAGACTACCCGAATGTCCGATAAATGTTCGGTTGAATTTCTGTGTGATTTCCCAACCATAACCATAATTCTTCTTGAAGGGCGTAAAAATGGCGTTCAAAGACTTCTCGGAAAGGAGTTTATTCGTGTACAGAACCTTGTCCCAAAGCAGCAAATCTCCGGTTGTGGATTCTAACGAGCCGGAGGAATACGGCAGTAACAGGTTTTCGTAAGGAGCGTTCACAAATGCGCCGAGAGACCAATAATAGCCGGAAGCGCGGTTTTTCACGATGTGGCGAGGATTGATGCGCCCTGTGTTCTTCATCTGGACAGGGGTGAAAATATTGTCCTGCAAAAATTGTTCAAACGGCATACCGGAGATTTTTTCCAGTATCAATCCCAGCAAATGATACCCCGAATTGCTGTATTTGTACTTTTCGCCCGGCGTAAATTGAAGCGGTAAACCCCGCACCAAATCAATAACTTCTGAGGGCGAATACGGCTGAATCGAATGTTTTTCATCCCAATCCGGCAACGATGACATATTCGGAATACCGGAGGTGTGCGTCAGAAGGTGATGAATCGTAACAGGTTGCCACGCGGCAGGGCATTTGTCGAGATATTTGCAAATAGAATCATTGACGCTGAGTTTGCCGCGCTCCTGTAACTGCATAATTGCCATTGCGGTAAACTGTTTTGTCAGCGAAGCAATGCGGAAGACCGTTTGAGGCGTGTTCGGAACGGAGAGTTCGTAATTTGCCATGCCGTAGCCTTTGTTCAGGATTGGTACGCCGTCCTTGGCGATAAGAATAGAACCGCTAAATTGGTCGTGGCGCATGGCAGCATTGATGTATTCTTCGATGTGTGGGATAATGCCTTTTTTTACACTTTTTTTTGCGGCAGTTTGAGCCGTGAGGATAGTTCCTGAAAAAAGCATATACCACGCCGCAAGCGCAAATAACAATGGTCGGAAAGAGCGGATGGAAGCAGTTCGTGAAGTCATAGCAATTTCTCCTTGAAAAAAAATGAACCATGAATAATGAGCAATAATTTCAAGGACAAATCTAGGAAACTGCCGCTCGCGGAAATTGTATGAGATTAGCCTCACAAAGATTTCCTGACTGCATTGTTGTTGCTCAGTTATGCTCAACTTTTTTCGCCTTACGAATGACGAAACTCTTTCGGCAAAAAACCAAGAGTCTCTTTGAATACTTTGGTAAAATGACTTTGGTCGGAAAAACCGCACTCGTAGGCTATTTCCGTCAGTGGCAGCTCGGAATTTTTGATGAGTGCAATGCTTTTTTCTACTTTGAGTTTGCGTAAATATTCGCCCAAGGTACAGAAAAAATATCGGCGGAAATGCTTGGAAATCGTTACAGGATGGATGCCGATTGCAAGCGAAAGCTCTTCCAGCGAAAGAGGTTCATTCCATTGTTCGCGGAGTATTGCTTCAAGGTTGCGCACCCAATGTGGAGTGGGTTTTGCGGGTGAATCATTTGCAAATGTAGCGAAATGTAACACAAGCGATTCGAGTGCGGCAGCAGTGGATGAATCGTTGAACAATAATTCTTTCTGCATTTTGAGTATGAGGAATTTTACGTCGGGGTGAGATTTGACGACACGTTCAAGGTATTCTTCCTTGATGCCGTACTGCACAAAAAATGATTGCTCAAATTCGATGATGGTGTTTTTCGTGATTGCACTCCGCGATGTTGAAGCGTGTTCTTCGCCTGCGTGATAAAAGAACACTTCGCCCGCTTTCCGTGAGTAGGTGGCGTTTTTACGGCTTTCTATGTCCGTGCCTTGCAGCAAAAAACAAAGGTGTGGGTTTTCGTGATAGTGCATCCCAAAGCGGCATTCTTCCGAAGAGTATTCGGTGGTATTGATGATAAGACCATTGTTGCGGAAACTGCGAAGGATTGTTCCGGTAGATGTTCCCGTAGCTAAAGCAACCATAGAACTGTGCCTTTGAATGGATAATGCTGATGAAGTATGATGTGGGAGTTTGTACGCAAAACTTCTTCTTCGGGTTGCATCGGTCGAGGCGTGGGAGAATGGTAGAGGAGTTTTTTTTGGGTTGTGTTTGAAAAGCAAAAACCCTGAAGGCAAGGTGTAATCTTGGCTTCAGTTTTTTTGTGCAAAGGTGCGTGGGGGAAGCTAACGTTTTGGGGCTTGGCGTAGTGGCGGATTTTTAGCACAAAAGTTCAATCGAAGAACTGCACTTGAACCTTGCACAAAACTGTCATACGAAGCGCTGCGACCGCCATTACGCCAAACCGCTTTTAGCACCAGTTGTTCTTTTCTCGTCATTGTTTTAAAAATTCGTATTCGTAAACTTTCGGCTCTATTTTGTTAGCGAGTTGTCTAAGTTTTTCTCTGAGGTCTCCAATTACAATAGTCTGGACATTTTTGAAGAACCTAGGTTCTATGCGGGTTTCAAGTTATACAATTTTTTACTTGAAATCTAGGTTTTATGCAGCTTTCGGCAAAATTTTTAGAGAGCCGTAGAAAAAATGTCCAGACTATTGAGTGTATAGGAATCTGAGAACTATGGAAATTTTCTCACCTTGAAGATAAAAGCCGACAGTCGGCAGCGCACCACCACTCCCCAGTCGGCAGCCGGAGAAGAAACATTCCATAGTTTTCAGCAAAACCGCCCACGTAAGAACGTGGAAGCGGACAGCCGGAACGGGTCAAAAAATTACGATGGATACCCCTGCGTACTACAGCAATCTGCTATTTTTTCGATAACAGTGAAAGTTCCCTCATTCCGGCGCATCATCGCGCTGCTTTGTAACAAAAGAGCGAAATATACGACGACACATAAATCTTTCCGTCTGCTCCGGTGACAGAATCAAAGAACCATGCACCATTAAAGCGGCTTTCGTCGGGTGATTCTTTCTTCCAGATGTGCCTTCCTGTTTTCGCATCCACAGCATGAAGCAAGCCATCGCCGCCACCCGTGAAATAAATCACACCGTTCATTTCAAAGAGGCGGCTACTCGTACCGGAAGTTTTCGTAGCCCAGAGTTGCTTTCCAGTTTTTGCGTCGAGGGCGTACATGAAGGTATCTTCGCAGTTGCCGATAATCATGCCGTCGTAGTAGATGATGCCGGAGAAAGAAAATTGGCTAGGGAAGCGTTCGCTCCAGAGTTTGTTCCCGGTTTTGAGGTCGAAGGCATGAATCCATGGACCGGCATCGAAGTAGAGAGTGCCATTGTGTAAAAGCGGTGGTGGACCAAATGCGCCGATATTATCACCGGGAATAGTTTTGGTATAGATTTCCTTGTTTTGTGTGAGATTAAAAACGGTGAATCCAATAGCGACTTGCCCCGTGATAGGAATACCAAAGGGCAAGACGGCTATCGTATCATTTAATGCTGCATTTTCAAGTACATTTGGTGGTGTATTCAAAAAAAGAAATGAAGCATCGTGCTGTGTTCGTTCAGCAAATTGCAGAGGTAACGATAACCTTTGAATATTTCCTTGTTTTACTGTGCCAGCAAAATATAAGGGATGGCGGGTATTAAATAAGAATCTATTGCCCAAGCCGGACAAGTAATCCGCTAAAAAGCCCGAACCTTCAAACCGTTCTTTCCAAGCAGTTGTGCCATTATCCAGATTGATGCCATAGACACGGTTCACATTACGCCAAATAAGCACATTGTCAAAAACGTGAATAAATTCCGTTTGTGCATTATGTGCAGAGCCGTCATTTCTTGTAAACGTATCATTCCAAGTCCAAAGCTCTTTTCCTGTATTTTTATCAAAAGCTAGCAAAGCAAATTTGCCATTTTTCCAACCGTGCGAGACAACAGTATTTTTGTACACAACCTTTGGGAATTTTCCCTCAAGTAGAGAAGGAGAAATGGTAGCTTTCCAGAGAATATCTAAATCGTTATTATCTGGCGGCTTTTGGATTGGATCTTGACAAGCAGACAAAGAACTTGTCAATATCATACCCAAAATAACAACAAAATATTTCATAATTATATCGGTTTCAAGGATTGATAAAAACTTCAAACGCTTTTCGCAAGAGTGGATTATTTCTATGAATATCCCCATTAAACACCGCATTCAACTGTCTTCTCATTTCCGGATGATTTGATTGGGAGAAGTGATTCGCGCCGCGGACTTGGAGATTCAATTCGGTGTCATTGTTTCCGGTAGTAG
>JALONG010000006.1 GCA_025455065.1 Candidatus Kapaibacterium sp.
CTTTTCTCTGTAAGCAGCATAAATACTCGCACAGACAAGAATGTCTGTGCCACTGAAGCCGGATTTTTTTGCACAGTTATCAACTCAAATTGGTATAACACAAAAAAGCGGCTCTTGAAGCCAAAGTACCCCAAAAGCCGCTTGAAATCTTGAATCTTGGAGATATTATTCCATTCCCGGCTTCGTCATTGCTGCGGGGTTGATGGCAAAATCAAACTTCTCGCCCGTAATCAACCCAAGTTCTATGCCTGCATCGCGCAGCGTACCGCCTGTTTTGTGGGCGTGTTTAGCGATTTTTGCTGCGTTATCGTAGCCGATATGCGGGTTCAGAGCCGTTACAAGCATGAGCGAATTTTTCATGTAATAATCAATTTTCTCACGGTTCGGCTCAATTCCTTCGGCGCAATGCTCCTCGAACATGATGCAGGTGTCGGCAAGCAAACGGACGCTCTGGTTGAAATTATAGATGATAAGCGGCTTGAAGACGTTGAGTTCAAAATTGCCGGACGCGCCGCCGATGTTGATTGCCACGTCATTACCCATGACTTGCGCTGCAACCATTGTCATTGCTTCGCTTTGCGTGGGGTTTACTTTTCCGGGCATAATGGATGAACCCGGCTCATTTTCGGGAATACTAAGTTCGCCCAAGCCGCAGCGCGGACCCGAAGCTAACCAGCGAACATCATTAGCAATTTTCATCAAGCTGGCAGCCAAGGTTTTAAGCGCTCCGTGAGCAAAAACGAGTGCGTCGTGTGCAGCCAAGGATTCAAACTTGTTCGGCGCGGAAACAAAGGGTAATCCCGTTTCTTTCGCAATTTGCTTTGCTGCTTTTTCGGCAAATTCGGGGTGCGTATTTAAGCCCGTTCCGACGGCAGTACCGCCCAATGCTAATTCATACACGCCCGGAAGCACAGCATTGATACGGCTGAGAGCCTGATTAAGCTGATGCACATATCCCGAAAACTCCTGCC
The DNA here is from genome assembly GCA_025455065.1 of Candidatus Kapaibacterium sp. Lineage (GTDB taxonomy): Bacteria > Bacteroidota > Ignavibacteria > Kapaibacteriales > UBA4661 > PH2015. The sequence goes on from JALONG010000006.1 coordinate 972, forward strand.
CAAGCGTGAGCGGCGTAGCGTCCATGAGGTGTGTGCGACCTGTTTTGATGATGTCTTTGAACTGCTCGGATTTGTGCTGAAGCGTATCGCGGAGTTTTGTAACGGCAGGAATGAGGCGTTTGACAAGTTCTTCGGCGGCGGCAATGTGCATCGCCGTTGGGTAGGTGTCGTTAGAACTTTGTGCTTTGTTCACATCGTCGTTGGGGTGAATAGGCTTTTTGCTGCCCATTTCACCGCCTGCCATTTCGATTGCGCGGTTAGAAATCACCTCATTGACATTCATATTTGTTTGTGTGCCGGAGCCTGTTTGCCAGACCGAAAGCGGGAAGTGGTCATCAAGTTTTCCGGCAATAACTTCGTCGGCTGCTTTGGTGATTAAATCACGCTTTTCGGCAGGAAGTAAGCCAAGTTCGGCGTTCACAATCGCGGCAGATTTTTTCAAAATACCCATAGCGCGAATCACTTCGCGGGGCATACGCTCATTGCCAATGGCAAAGTGGATGAGAGAACGTGCGGTTTGTGCGCCGTAGTATTTATCGCTTGGGACGGCGATTTCGCCCATGGTGTCTTTTTCAATGCGTGTGGACATTGGTAACTCAAAATAATTGGGTGGTAAAAAACAGAAGGAATTATCACAGGGTTGAAGGCTTTATGACTCACGAATATAGCATTTTTCGTGCAAAAACACATCGTTACAATAATCACAACAGCAATCATTTAGGCAGCGTGTTCCTCAGCTAAACTCGCCCGAAAATACTTCAAACCCATAGCGTATAACGCAACCGCAGCCGACAAACTCAGCACTGCCGTTACACAAATCGAATACCGCAAAGCCGCATCATTCCTAAAAACGAAGTCCGTCAGCGATGAAACGATAATCGGTCCCGTGCCACCGCCCATGACGTTGATTGTGAAGAGAAAAAGCGCTCCTGCCTGTCCTCGCATTTGATTCGGCATAAGTTGCTGAATTGCTGCGGGAGCCGCTCCGTAGGGCATAAAACCAAAAAATGCCGTCCAAATAAAACACCACGCTGCCATTTCTCCTGTGGGCAAAAGTGGCATCATGACTGCAACGGGCAGTAATCCTGCCGCAGCCGTTAGCATGACGAGCATATTTGCATCGGTGCGCCCTTTTTTCAAAAACCACGCAGCCAAGCGGCTCCCAGCCCATAAGCCTAGAGTACCAAAAAGAATACTCGTCGAACCTTGCCAAAGCCCGATTTCAGGGCGTTTCCAACCGTAGGTGCGTATAAAAAACTCCGGAAACCAAAACCCAACGCCTTGATTAAAAATAGAAAACATTCCAAAGCCAATCGTGTGGCAAAAGGCAGCTTTTTTATGCTTACTCACATACTGCCAAACCTGAGCGATATTCACGCTTTTGGCGTTGTCCGCACCAATACGCTGGGGTTCTTTGACGGTGAAAAGCAGCAAACTTACGAGGAGTCCGGGCAAGCCGACCAAAAAGAAAATATACTGCCAAGGATAAATTTCGCCCACAAGAGGAAGTTGCATCATCCCTGCGCTTGCAGCAAATCCCGCTATTGCTCCCGCGAGCATAACTGCCGTGCCGTTACCAACCGAAATACCCATCGAATACACGCTCATCGCCGTTGTGCGCTTTTCCGGCGGGAAATAATCGGCAATAAGCGAATACGCGCTTGGGCTGAGTGTTGCTTCGCCAACGCCGACGGCTACACGTCCAATAAACAGTTGTACATAACTTTTTGCCATGCCGCAATACACCGTCGCCAGCGACCACAGCGCAATGCCGCCTGCAATCACGTTCCTTCGCACAGTGGTATCTGCCAAACGTCCGGCGGAGATACCCAAGAACGTGTAAAAGAGCGTAAATGCTATGCCCATGAGCATACTCATATCCGAATCCGTCACGCCAAATGTTTTTTTGATTGGTCCGACTAAATACCCAAGTATCACGCGGTCAATCATGGACGAAATGTATGCTAAGAGCAAGACGGCAATAGCGTACCAGCCTTGTCTGGGTGGGGGGAAGTGTTGGTTATTTGTCATTGGTTGCTTGGTGCTTGGTTGCTTGGTCATTAGTCGTTGGTTGATTGGTCATTAGTCATTAGTTGATTGGTCATTAGTCTTGTGGGGCGCTTAATTCCTGCATCTTCGAGAAAATTGAGAGTCTCGCTTTTTCTACGCAAGTGCTATGCAAAGCGCTATCCTGCTAGTGCCTCAGCCATTTGTGCCTCGTCTAATTCGCCTTCGCTTTTGGCTATAACGATTGTTGCAATGGTGTTTCCGACAAGGTTTGTTGTGGACATGGCTTCGGACATAAACCGATTTACGCCCAAAAGCAGCGCCATTCCTTCCACCGGAAGTAATCCAGTGGCGGAAATTGTTGCCGTGAGTGTTACGAAGCCTGCTCCGGTAACGGTTGCAGCGCCTTTGGATGTGAGAAGGAGCAGCGCTAAAATCGAAAGTTGTTGCCCCAGCGAAAGTGGAATGTTGTAGGCTTGTGCGATAAACATTGCTCCCATAACCAAATAAATGCACGTTCCGTCGAGGTTAAATGAATATCCCGTCGGCAGAACCAAGCCAACAATGGAGCGGCTACAGCCTAAACGCTGAAGTTTTTGCATCATGCGTGGAAGCACCGATTCGGATGAAGCCGTGCCTAAAACAATGATAAACTCATCTTTGATAAACCGAATAACACGCCAAAGGCTAAACCCATACCACCGCGCAATCGCCCATAAAACAACGCTGACGAAGAGAAAACACGTGAGGTAAAACGACAACATCAATTTCGCAAGTGGAATAAGAGCGGAAAGCCCAAACTTCCCAATCGTAAAGGCGATAGCACCGAAAGCGCCTATTGGTGCGACTTTCATAATCACGCCAATAATATGAAAAAGCACCTCCATTACCCGTTCCAACAGTTCCAAAACCACGCGCCCACGCTCACCCAAGGACAACAAGCCAAAGGCAAAAAGCAGCGCAATAAAAAGGACTTGTAGCAATTCACCATCAACCAAGGCACTAACAAACGTCTTTGGGACAATGTTCATCACGAAATCCAGCGTAGATTGCGCTTTGGCGGCGGAGGTGTATTGCGAAAGGTCAGTTTGTGGTACGGCGGCAACATTAAAGCCTGCTCCGGGCTGCAACAGATTCACCACCACAAGACCGATAATAAGCGCCAGCGTCGTAACAACTTCAAAATATATCAGCGCCCGAACACCAATTTTCCCCACACGCCGCATATCACCTACGTGCGCGATGCCTGTAACAATCGTACAAAAGACAATCGGCGGCACTATCATTTTGACCATTTTGATAAAAATGTCGCCAAGCGGCTTCATTGCTGCTCCGGTCTCAGGAAAAAATGCCCCGAGAATAATACCGATAACAACAGCAACAATGACGCGAAAGGTGAGGTTGTTGTAAAAGGGTTGTGGCTTGGAAGGCTCTTGCATACTAGCGCGGCGAGGTGGTGAGTGGGCGGAGAAAGTTGTGGAATTGGCGATAGAACTCATAGTTGCAGCCCGCAGTGCAAGCGGGCTGCCCTTGCAAGCGGACTACAACGTGTCAAACATCTTTAATTTCACGCGGTGCGAACTTACCCAAAAATTGCTTCATCCCCAAAGAAACAACTTGATGCGCCTGTCCAAGGAATGCGGTTATACCGCGCTCCCAGCATCGGTCCGCGCCCTGAGCGCAGAAGCGACAAATACGGAACGGGCTTTGGGGAATTTGGCTCCCAGATACACAAAATTCGCACTTCTGCTTTGTTCATTCCGTCCGGCGTGTAGAGCGCTTCAGCATAATGCACACGCTCTTGCAAAATCCATTTGTCGCGCTCTTCTGCGGGAACATTCTGCACATCTTCGCGGGTGGGATTAACGTTTACGCCTTTACCGGCAAAGGCAAAAAGCGGCTTCAGCACGTAATTTTCGATGTCCTGTGGGATTTCCGGCAGCGTATGAAGAAAATGTGTTTTGGGAACGCTTTTGTGCTTCAAAAACGGCATGGAATATTTGCTGATGAGGAAATACCAATTTGGATGTCCCGCCCATTCCACATCCAAATCATCGCGCCAATCGAAAGGAATGACCGCTTTTGCGTCATCAAGTTCATCAATGATTGCGCGGTTGAAAATGCGGTGAATCGGAATCCATTTCCCGTCGCGTTCATACAAAAGTTTACGCCCTTCTTTTTTGAGCGAACAAATATCTACCGCCCGAACACCCGTCAGTTGCTCGGTTGCGAGGAAATCTGGCAAGGTTTTTTGCTTGTCGGGTGTAAGCTCCATCAAGACAACATTTTCTTTATCATGCCCGTTGAGGAGGTTTTTGCGGAGTGTTGCGAGATATTCATCAGGCGTTTTTCCGCTCAAAATGTAGTAGAGGCGCGGGTCAAGATTGAAATGCTGAATTGCTTTTTGCGAATAGAAAAATTGAAAACCGTAAAGCGAGGGAAAGCCTTGTAATTCAATAAGTTTTGGCTCATATTCACCATCGGCATTTTTTGTCACGGCAAAATCTACAATTCCAAAAAGCGGGTGCGGATGTTGATTTGGCACGGTGTAGCGAGCTTCCAACGACGGTTTGGCATAGTCCAAATACTCCGGTGTAATGCACTCCAACAAGATAGAAACTGCGGCTTCTTCTAATTTTCGTGCAAATGTACTCGAAAGAAAAAGCGGCATCTCGCAGACACGAAATTCAATCGTTGTGCCGAGTGAAGCGTCTAAATCCTTCAAAAAGGTTTTGTAGCGCTCTTCGGTGTAGTTCTCTGTTGTGTAGCGGCGTTGTAATGCTTCGAGCATAGTTTGTACTCCCGCGTTAAGGGTGGGTAAAATGAGAAAAATGGATAATCAAGGGCAGTAGTCTTGAACACGGCACAATTTAGGCGTTCAGCACTAAGAAACAAAACTTTATTGTGGATTTTTAGGTGAGAAGTTTGATTTTGTGCGCAACAATCCTGTAAATTCAATCCTGTAAATTCAATCCCGCAAATTCAATCCCGTAAATCAATCACCTGCACACCTTGTGGCGGCTTCCATTCAAACATCGCGTCGGTCAGCCCTGCATCGGGAATGATGCTGCTAATTTCCCATTCATGCAGCGTCGAGCCGTCGTAAATAGCGAGTTGTTTGAGCTTCAAATCTCGTGAAAGGCGCATACCCACTCGCTGCATATCGCTAATTTGGTCGCGTGATTTTGCGGGGGCAAGGCTCAGAAGCAGGTCGTTACTGCTTTTTTCGGCACTGAGGCTTGGTTTGTACCCACGCGGGAAATTCATAAAAATCCGTTCCGGCGAGATATTATCAGGGTTGTCACGGAAATCCGATATAACGACTTTTTTTTGTGCTGCGTCATAATTCCACACTGTTGTGCCGTTGCAAATAATCGTCCGCCCCGAAACTTCCAAAATATATTTATTGCCACGCTTGAGTGCCAGTGAGCCGCGCACATCCTCGCTTTTCATGACGAACTTCACACGCAACGAAGCACCGTCAGCATATTTTTTTTGGACGGCATTAAACACCTCATCGGCGCTTGGTGAGGGCTGTGCATAAAGCCATTGTGCAGAAAGCCACATCGTTTGGAATAAAAAGAGGGAAAGCAGAGCAGCAACGGTGCGATTCATAGCGGCAGAGTAGTAAGCGTGGAACAAGAATTAAACCTATCATTTCGACGAAGAAGTCTCATAAATGGTTTGCTTGGGGACGGAAAAAATTTGGGTAGATAGCTTGACTTTCTTATATTCCGAAACTTTTCCATGTTTCAGGCATAAACAGAACGCCGAATGGGAAACCCTAACGACGAAGTACGGCAATAGTAATCAGAATGTTTCAACCATTAACAGTGTCGTTTTCAACTACGATAGACGGCTTAAAACCTTAGAACACGAATAACACTTATCAATCGTTTACAGGAGATTTTTACTATGAAGGCTAAATACCTTATCGCCGCAGGCGGCTTTATCGCTGTGTCCGTGCTGACAGGTTGCGGTGCCGCAAAAATTACCGATGAGCAAAAAGCACAAATCGCCGAACTCCGTCGCCAACAGGCTTCGTTGGGAGAGAAAATAAAACTGCGCCAAAGCGAAATTGCCCGTTTGGAAAGCGAAATCGCCGACCGTGAGCGTGCCGTTGCAAAGTGTAACGAAGACAAAACAGCATTGGAACAGCGTTTAGCAAAATTCCCCAATGCGTGGCCCGATTACACCGAACCCGCAAAAGACACTGTTAAAACAAGCACAGGCAAGAAAAAATAACGCTTGACAACAACAAACAAGGAATTATTCACCTTTTCTCCACGAAAATATGACACGTCGTACTCATACGATTTCCTCTTTTCTGGCGGCTGTTGTTGTGGCGGTATCCCTTCAAACAGCTTCCCCGCTTGCGTTTGCTCAACAGCAACCCGTTCCGCTCGACCCCAATAAACCCGACGAACAACTCACTAAAGATGAAGCCGATGTGCGCATTAAGCAGTTCCGCGAGGCGGTAACAGGCTTGGAAGCGCAACTCAAGCAAGGTGAAGACAAATTTGCTGCAACAACGAAAAAACTTGCTGACTTGCAAAAAGCTGCCGCCGATTGCGACAGCGCATTTTATGCCCTTGTGAATGCTTCCAAAGCTGATGTAGCGGCGTTTCGCCAGCGTTTAGGCGTGTTGGAAGGAAAAGTGCGCGAATTGAAGGCACTTTCCGATGATGCTTTAGCAGAAAAAGACAAACAAGACCAAGTGCGGGCGCTAGAAAATGAACTCAACGCCATGCGCAAAGAAAAAATCGCCCTTCTGCCGGAATTTTACGATAAAATTATTTTCCTTGCCAAAGAAATCAAGGGTTTGTACCGCGAGAAGAAAACAAGCACCTACACCGTCGGAACATGGGCGGAAAACCGCGAGTGTCTGTGGAATATCTCCGCTCGCAATGAGATTTATGATGATGCCTTTTTGTGGCCCAAAATCTGGGTGGCAAACAAAAATATCATCCGCAACCCTGATATTATCTACCCGGGACAAGAATTTGTGATTCCCGCTAAAGCTGACAAAACCTCCGAAGAAATGAAAGCGGAACGCAAATACTGGCGCATGAAGCGCGGCTCATCTGCAAGCGCCGCACAACCCGCTCCGCTCAAAACCGGCGTGAATAACTAAACATCAATAGCTTACCGAATAAACTGCTTTGTCGTGCATGACAACAAAGCAGTTTATTTTCGTTTCTAATGTTCGGCGGTCTGCAAAAAAAAGAATAATTGCCTCACCTGAATTTCGCTCTTGTACCTCCAATACAAGTCCGTTTCTTTTCAGAAACCCTTGTTGTTATGCGCTCTGCACTCCTTTCCATTGTTACTATTCTCACTGTTTCATCCTCGCTTTTTGCGCAAGATGTCCGTGTTCGTGCTTGGCTAGACACCGCATCAATGCGTATCGGCGAACAGACTCGCCTCAGGCTTTCGATTGAACACTCCCCCGGAATCCAAGTGCAGTTCCCGTTTATCGCCGATTCACTTGTGAGCAAGGTGGAAGTTGTTGATAGAACAGCGATTGATTCGACGGTGCAGGAAAATGGGCGTGCATTGCAGCGCCAAACCTTCACACTGACTTCCTTCGACGAAGGCGCTTACGATCTTCCCGCCCTAACCTTCACTTACCGCAAACCCAATGACCAAGCCGAGTACAGCATCCAAACACAGCCATTAATGCTGGCTGTCAGTGGCGTTCCCCTGCCGCAAGCACCGCCCTTGCAAGATTCCACGCAAGCCGAAGAGCAGGACAATATCCGCGACATCAAACCGCCGCTTGCCGTGCCGCGCACGTTCTTGGAAGTCGCACCATATCTTGTTGGCGCGATAGTCCTTTTGGGCGCAATTATTTGGGGTGTGTGGTATTGGCGGAAGCGTCGTGCCTTGGCGTTGGCAAATATTCCTGCGGTGCTTGTACCCAAGCGCCCTCCCTACGAAATCGCTATGGAACAGTTGGAACGTTTGCGAGAACAACGCCTGTGGCAAAGCGGTGCTGTGAAAGAATATCACACCGAACTTTCGGAAATTTTACGGGTGTATTTGGAAGGCACCTTTGACGTAATTACGCTTGAGGCAACAACTGATGAAATTTTAGCGGAACTCCGCGCCAAATCTTGCCCACAGCCGACGATTGACCTTTTGGCAACAGTGCTGAAAAAAGCTGATATGGTCAAATTTGCAAAATATGTTCCGCTTCCTGAGGAAAATGAACAAGGAATGAAAATCGCAACGGAGATTGTACAAATTACCGCTCTGCGAGAACAAACTTCGCAGGACTAATATTTCGCAGGATTAATGCTCCGAAGGCGCTTCAAAACGACGTTCTTCAGTTTCAGACTGCATCATTTACATTTCGCACTTGCCCTGATATACCTCAAAGCCTTACCACTGCGCCCGTTGCAAGCGATTCCTCTGCGGCAAACGTCGCTTTGGTAACGGCACGAATGATTGCATAATCAATCGGAAACGGCTTCCCCGCTTGCACTGCCGACAGCGTTGCGGCAATTTCTTCCGCATGACCTTTCCCTCCGCCAAAAGAATAGTGTTTTGCCTTGCCGGAGCGCATCAAATCGAGCTTCGTGAAATTGTGCATTTGTGCCACAGCCCCTTCACAAAATACTTCGCAATATTCCTTTGGCAAACTGCTGTCCCCATTGGCGAAATAATGAACCGTCCCTAGTGAACCGTCGCTGAAGGTGAGCGTCATGGAGACAGTATCATGTTGCGCGGCTTGGATATTGGGCGTGGAAATCGTCTGCGCGACAACACTTGTGGGAACTGCACCCGTCAAAAACGCCATGCAGTCAATAAAATGGCAGCATTCACCAACAATCCGCCCGCCCTGTGCGCGGTCTTGAATCCACGAATCACGCGGGATAGCACCGGCGTTCACGCGGTAAACCATCGTCATCGGGTCTTTGCGATGTGCAAAAAACTCACGCATTTTGACAAACGGTTCAGAAAAGCGTCTATTGAAGCCAACCATGATTGCATCAGGTGAATGATGCTCCTCCAAAGCCGTATCAATCCTTGCGAGTTCGTCCTCATTGACACAAAGCGGCTTTTCGACGAAAATGCGTTTTTTCTGCTGCAATGCCTCCAAAACAAAGGCTGCGTGAGAATCGTGGCGCGAGGCGCACAGCACCAAATCCACGTCCGCATGAGCCGCCACAGCGCTTGCATCCGTCCCAAAGCCCGAGAAACCGAACCGTTCAGCCACAGATTTCGCGCTGACGGGCGTACTTGTTGCCACTGCGATAAGCCGCGCTGACTTGCTTTTTTGAATATGCGGCAGCAAACTCGTCTGCGCAAATGCCCCAGCGCCGATTACACCCACGCCAATCGTGTTTACTCCGACGGTTTCACGCGGCTTTGCTGAAGATGATATTTTCGTGTTCTTGAGGATTGGTGCGGTTTTGAGGGCGGTTTCCGGGCGTTGGTATTCCAGCACAATCCCCGAATAGCGCTCCTTGACTGCTCCCGTGATAAGTGCGTAAGCATCGGCGGCGCGTTCAAGGGGAAAGCGGTGTGTGGTCATCGTGCGCACATCCATTGTTCCGGCAGCAATAAGTTCCAAAAACGCCTGCATATTGCGGTTCTCCGTCCAGCGCACATAGCCTGCGGGGTAATCCACGCCTTGCTCCTCGTACACAGGGTCGTAGCGCCCTGCGCCATAGCTGCACGAAATGGTAAAATTGACCTCTTTTTCGTAAAATGGTGAGCGGGGAATGTTCATGCCCACAGCGCCCACAACAACGACTGTGCCTCGCTTACGGACGATTTCCATAGCGAGTTTCACTGGTTCGTCGGAATCGGTCGAAGCGGTGATAATCACCGCGTCCACGCCCAGCCCATGCGAAAAGGCTTCGAGCGTTTTTTTTGCATCGGTGTTGCTTGGTAAAACTACGTCTGCGCCGAGAGTTTGTACGGTTTGGAAGAGTGCTTCGTTTACATCCAATCCCGCAACGGCGCAGCCCGACGCTTTCAAAATCTGAACAGTCATTTGTCCCAAAAGCCCCAAACCCATCACTGCTACTCGCATTCCAAGCTGCACGTTTGCCTGACGAACGCCTTGCATCGCAATCGCACCAAGCGTCGTGAAGGCGGCTTCTTCGCTGGAAACTGCCTCCGGCACAGGCACGGCGAGGTTTTTCGGCACGGCAACAACTTCTGCATGATAAGCGTATTTGTTCCCGCCGCAAGCCACGCGGTCGCCGGGCGAAAATTCGGTGCAGCGCGACTCCAGAACAATGCCGGAAACGCTGTATCCAAGCGGCTTGTAGGAATCAAGCGTGTTTTGAACTTTGCGGAAGGTCGAAGTTATGCCGTCTTTGCGCACACTGTCCAGCACTTTTTTGACTTCTTGCGGTTGCTTCAAGGCACGTTCCAGCAAGGAGGACTGAGCCTTTGAGACCGATGTGCGCTCTGTGCCGGCGCTGATAAGAGAATGAAAAACCCGCACCAAAATCCCATTCTCAGGGCAGCTTGGTACGGGCAGTTCTTCGACGAGGATTTCTCCGGTGGATTGATGCTGAAGGACTTGGAGCATTGTAATTTATCGTTTGCGCAACGTTGGCGTTTGAGTGAGTGTGGCAGATGTTGTCGTGGCGTTTGTGGCTTGATGTGCCGCGATAAATGCTGACAACGGTGGGACAATTTCTCGAATATGTTTCTTGATAGCGCGGTATGTCGGGTTCATCTTGCGTAAGGGTGTTGTTGTCGCCAAAATTCCGCAGATATTTCGCCGAACATCGTACCAAGGCGTAAAGCCCAAGCGCCCTTGCGAACTGACATCAATAAGGTCGTAGGGAGCAGGCACAGAGCCAATCGGCTCAATACAAAGCCGCCAAACACCGATACCGTAATTTGCTTTTTCGCCCGTATTGGTCAAATCGGCGTGTGATTGTTGGAATTGCTTCAAAACGGGTAGATACCCCGCATGATTGCTCATCATTTCGGTAATTGCCTGTTCGGACAATATCCGTTTTCCCTGCCAAACACCTTTCCCTGCTATCATCTGCAAAAACCGCATAAAATCTCGTGCCGAAGACGCTGCTCCGCCCGCAATAAGCGGATTTGCCGTAATGCCCTGTCCGTAAAACGTCGTATGCGCCATTCCAAGCGGCTTTGCAATACGTTCTTGAAAGAGCTGTTCCCACGATTTTCCGCCGACAATTTCCACGATTCTTCCGCCAATTTGCATTGAAGCGCCGCCGTAGGCAAATGCCGTTCCGGGCTTGTATTTAAGCGGTTCTCGGCAAATTGCATACACGGCATTTTTCATCGTCAGGCTTGTATCCCGCATCACGGCTATTTCTCCGGCAAAACCCGATGTGTGTGTGAAAAGTTGCCGAATCGTGATGGTGGCTTTGGTGCCGGAAAGATACCGCAAATACGTCCCAATCGAATCCGAAAGGGAAAGTTTATGCTCATCCACAAACGTCATCAAGAGCGCAGCAGAAAGCCATTTTGAAGCAGAAGCAATCGGAATAACCGAATCGGCGGAAATTTTGCCGTAGCTTTTGTCAAAAAGAGTTTTCCCGTCTTGCGCCAGCATGAGCGCACATCCGCCATCAAAGCGCGAAAGCGAGTCGCGCAACAGTTTGTCTATCCGCGAAAAATCGTAGTGATGTGCTTCCGTTTGAAATGCTTGGGGATGCGGTAGTTGCTGGGCATTGGAAATAGTTGGTGCGTAAAAACAATCCGCAAAAAACAAGAGTGCTGCGAGGAAAAATAACGGCAACAGCTCATCAGACCTGCGTTGCAAGCCAGCGTTTTTGTATGAGATGATAATATGCCAACAGCGCACCAAAAGCGTATCCTGTTAAAATTCCGTACCAAAAACCGTGAACTCCAAGCCCGACAACCCTTGCCAACACAAGCATTATCGGCACTTGCAAACCGAACAGCACCGTAAGCATGAGTGCCATGCTTCTCAGAGCATCACCCGCGCCGGAAATTACCCGCAAAGCAAGTATCAATGCGACAAAGCAAGGATAGGACAATGCCGAAATCCGCATATATGCAACGGCTTCGGCAAGGACATTTGCATCACGAGTAAAGAGCGACGCAAAATACTCACCTCCGACAAAAACTCCAAGCCCTAAAATTATGACGATGCCAATCATCTGCACTGTTGCGGCTCGGTAAAAATCAAAGACACGCCTGATATTCCCTGCTCCCAAGCACTGCCCCGTGAATGTTTCTATGGCAACGCCCATCGCAAAAATCGGCATAAAGACAAAAAAGTCTAAGCGCAAGCCCAGCGTGTATGCGGCAGCGGCATTTGTCCCATAAGCGTTATGCAGCGTCATTACAAGGGCGCGAGAAGCACCAACGGCGAGATATTGCAACGATGAGGGAACGCCGATTGCCAAAATGGAGCGCACCGTTTCGGCTTTGGGCAAAGGCAAACGCCAAACCACGCGAAAGCGCGTCGCGCCTCGCGTCAGCATGAACATTCCCAGCCCAGCCGCACCAAAATTCGCCAGCGCCGTTGCCAAGCCTGCTCCGAACATTCCGAGTGGCGGCAAAAGCTGCACAGAAGCCACGTTCACGCCAAAAATCAGCAGGGGCGCAAGCAGCAAATTCAGCAGCGTAAAACTCACCAGCGTCCGCATAGCAAAGCCGGAATTGCCTGTGGAACGCGCCGTTACGTTCATTTGATAAATCAAATTGCTGAAGGGCAAACTTGCCAGTAAGATTGGTAAATACTGCATTACATAGCTCAAGGTCTGACCTTTTACACCCAAAAGCGGCAGCGCAAAGGGCAGCAGAATTTGCATGATGAGCATTATCGCCGTCGAAATAATCAAAATACCCGATAAGCCTTGCACAGCAACGGTTTCAGCCTCTTGGGTATTGCCTTCGCCGGTGCGCCGCGCAATAATGATGCCCGTTCCAACGGTAAAGCCGCTTGCCGCCGTGTAGATAAAATAATAAAACTGCTCCGAAATGCCGATAGCTGCTATGGCGGACGAACCCAAATGACTGACAAAAAACGTGTCAATCCACGAATACACAATCGTCAGCATAAAACTGAAGACAAGCGGTGCTGTGAACGACCAAAGCGTCGGCGTGATTGCGCCGTGAAGAATATCGTCCCGTGATATGGTCTTGGTTGGAGAAGGCATACAAGTCTAACGTGGCGTAAATACAAATGTTTCACGAGTATTCTGCCGATTTGTTGCGGCGCTCAAAATAGCAAAAACTAGAAATTTTCAATGTGCTTTTGGCGTGAAGAAATTCGTGGTGTATTTTTGGAGAACACAAATTTATTCACTCTTGATTGCACCATGCAAACCTACTCGTTTCCCCCTCTCAAAGCATTACCCGCATTTCCAAGCGGATTGGATGCTTGCATTGACATTATTGCACGGCACACCTCCTTTTGCATTACGACACACGTCAATTCCGACGGAGATTCTCTCGGCTCACAGCTAGGATTGACGCTGCTTCTCCGGCAATTAGGAAAAACCGTGCAGAATGTTAATCCCAGCCATGTTCCTGAAAACCTTCGCTTTCTTCCTTGTTCGGACGAAGTGCTTGTGTTTGATGCGGAGCGTGATACGTCGGTGCTTGCAGAAGCGGATGTAATTTTGGTTTTAGACGGGAACAGCCCTTCGAGAATGCGCGGTATGGAAGAAGCAATCATGCGCTCTCCGGCGGTGAAAGCGGTGATTGACCACCACCAAGAACCCGTAGAATTTGCCCGTGCCTACGCCATTGACACCGAGGCGTGTTCCACAGCAGAACTCATTTACCGCTTGCTGACGCGCTTGGAAGAGCGTGACGGCAAAACGTACCTCACAAAACCGCTTGCCGAAGCGCTCTACACGGGAATAATGACCGACACGGGGAATTTTCGTTTTCCGCGCACGACATCGGACGTACACCGTATCATTGCTCGTTGTATTGATGTTGGTGTTGAGCCGTATTACATTTTCGACAGCGTGTTTAATCAAAACCCGATGAACCGCTCGCGGCTGCTGGGGCTGACGCTGGCGAATCTTCAAACCTATCACAACGGCAAACTCTGCATGATGCTCGTGAGTGAAGCAATGATGCGGGAAACAGAGACCAATGTGGATCACCTTGAGGGTTTTGTTGAGCAGACGTTGGGCTTGCGCGGTGTGCAGATGGGCGCGATTGTGGCGGAAATGCCCGATGAAATCAAGATTTCCCTGAGGTCGAAAGGTTCACTTCCCGTGAACAAAATTGCCGGATTTTTCGGCGGCGGCGGACACATCAACGCAGCCGGATGCCGCACAAAAACAATGAGTTTTCGTGAAGTGCAAGAGACGATTGTGCGGTTGTCGGCGGAGTATTTGGCGTAGGAAGCGGTCTGCATTCTTATTCGGTTGTTGTACAACGATTTGCCCGTGAATCGTACCTTGTCATGTTTGACTTGTTTTACAGCACAAAAAATGTGGTAGAAGAGGGAAAATCTGATTGCACAATGCCACTCAATCCGCCCCTTCCCGCAAAATCCTTCTTGCTCCCATAAATGTCTTTGCCAAATATGTGTCCGAAAAGGATTGCCTGACCACCCCGCTTTTGCTGGAAGCGTGAATAATACTATCGTTGCCGACATAAATCCCAACGTGGGAAACACCTGTACCATTGGTGTTAAAAAAGAGCAAATCTCCTACCAGTAAATCCGCCGCATCAATCCAAGTACCACTTACAAATTGGTCTTTGGTGCTGCGCGGCACTGCAATTCCTTGTTCCTCATACACACGCATCACAAAGCCTGAACAGTCCGTGCCGTCGCGCCCCATTGCGCCATAGCGGTAGGGCGTTCCCAGCCAACGTTCTGCGCTTTCCATAATGCCGTGCTGCCACACATTCAGTGGGGTAGATGATGCGTTATTTGGCGCGGTGGACACAGATGTTGAACTGGCACGACTTTTGACCCTTGAAGAAGAAACAATGCCTGAGGTTGATGACGAAATTCCCTTTGCCGATGAACTGAAGCGCACCGCACTTTGACATGACGGCAAAAGTAGCAAGGCGCAAAACACTGCGCCGTAAAGGACAGAATAGAGCGTAAAACATCTCACGCTTTGTGAATAAAGCACGTGCAATTTTTCTGCTTCTGAATCATTTGTGATGAAAAGTGGCATAGACAATGGCGAACAAAAATGAGACAGGTATTGAGAAAATTATGTCGGTGGTATCACTTTGATACAAGCCGCTTTACTTCAAACCATTCCGTTCTATTGCTTGTGGAGAAGTATTCAAATGCCATGCCAATCAAGGTTTTGTGCGCTTTTTCTTGTTGTGGTGATGGGTGTGGTCTTGATTATGACTTTTGGTCAGGTGAAAAAATTACTTTCCGATACTACCACATTTCGTGAAAATTGTCGTTGTTTGTAACTAAATATTTATATTTTTGTTGTTATAGGTAGAGTTATCACACAACAAAAAGCACTTCATAACTCACGCAGCACCATTGTTCTCCTATTTCCGTTTTTTTTCATCGGTATAATTACCACGTATATTCACAATTTTTCGAGTAATGACCATGACAGCCTCAGCAACTTCCGCCTACAAGCCCACTTCTCATGCCGGAGAATGGCTTGAACACGAGATTCGTGAAATGTTAATCAAAATTCACCGCAGCGAGCGGCTTTCTCGTGCGGACTTGGCAACCGGGGCGCTTGCTCTCAGCATGGTGCGCCGTTACAACACGCTGCTTGCGCCGGAGCGCTTGCAAGCCATTCAGCACGTATTACATGAAATCAATACGCTGCTCGCCGCACATCCTGAACTTATGCCCTACGATGCTTGAGATTTTTCCCGTAATGTTCAAAAAGCCGGATATTCAATCGTGAATATCCGGCTTTTTTTTGTCAAACCCATTCTACGTCAAACCCATTCTACGTCAAACCCGTTCTACGTCAAACCCGTTCTACGGTTAAGAAACCGTAGGACGGGGAGCGGTTGCGCCGTCCTGCGCTTTCCTAAGCGTAGGACGGCTTACCCGGAAAAACACTTTTGGCATATTTTTTGCATTTCGCAATAGTGCAAATATTCTGCGTTTGGTATTCCCCTCATAACGATACAAAATGTGGAAAAATTTGTGGAAAAGTCTGCAATGAAGAGAGGAATCCTGTAAAAAAATGGTATCTTTGCCCCATTGCATATTTACATGAAGTGAGCGAGGTATTTATGTTAAAGTACAATGCTTTAACTGTAGAAAAATTACCTCCCTTCTCCTCCATCCCTTTTCCCTCAGCCTTTTACTCGTGAAACAACCCTCTTTTTCAATTCACAAGGTGTTTTTTTTTGGAGATATATTGTATGAACTCTCTTCACTCTTCTGCTCAGCAGCGCTCGCCGATTCGTGGTGTGGCTCTGCGCCCCTTGGGTAGAACTGCCGACGGAGACGGTACGAATAGCAAAGCGTCGTTGGATGCTTTGGAAACGATGCAAAAGGATATGTCCTTATTGCAGCGTTCGCTTCGTTCTGTGCTGAAGGCGACGCGCATGGCAGCGAAAGGCTCGGCTGTGCAGGTATTGGCATTTGTAGTCGCGCTCTTTGCAATGGCGAATATGGCGCACGCGCAAGCAACGTATTTTTGGGTCGGTGGTGCCAACACCGATTGGGGACGACCATCGAACTGGAGTTTGGCTTCCGGTGGCGCTGGTGGTGCTGGCGTGCCAGGTTTCCCGTATGGTAATGCTCAAGATGTGGCAATTTTTGACGGTAATTCCGGTACAAACATTGCTATTTTAACGGGTTTTCCAACGAATGGTGCTGCGGCTTCCGTTGGGCAGATTCGTTTGCTCAATAGTCTTTCAACCGGTCCGCAAGTTACCTTTGGCGGTGCTGGTTCTACACTTGCCACAATTCGGCTTGGTGGCGTGGCAACAAGCACAAATCCTCCTCTCTTTGTCGGGTCGTTGTGTCGCTTGTTTATTGATCAGAATATTACACTTGAAACACTTACAAATCTTGGAGGTGCTGCAAGTTCTGCCGCAATTTTTGGAGATTTATCAATTCGTGTAGGTGGTACGGTAACAAACACAGTCGCCTCCCGATTTAGAATTGAAGACGGTGGCTCGTTGCGTATGTCCGGTGGAACGTTCACCACTGCAGGTGCCGCAAGTGCTGTTTTGTACGCTCTTACCGGTAATCGTGGTTCGCTAGTGTATGATCGTAATGATAATACAACTGTTACAATTCCTGCTCCAAATAATGCAACAGAATTACCTGTAACGGTAGCAGGACCACCTGCTGACATGGTCGGTAACCTTGTTGTTCGTCGCCCAGTGGGATCTGTTACAACATTTACTGATGGAAATACATATGACTTGGGCGGAACATTGATTGTTGATGGATGTCCTCTCAACTTTCCTAATAATTTGACTATAAATCTGGCAGCAAGCCGCATATTGAATGGTGGTAACCTCTTTTCGGCAAGCGCGGCATTGAACAATAATATGTTCTATCGTGATTTGGTTGCTGCAGCCGGAGTAACGCCTCTCAACCCGACAGTATCAGATTTGTCGTTTGGTATTAACCTTGCTGGTCTGATTCCTAACGGTCAGTATTTGAACCGTTTGGCTAATAGCATATCGGGTATGAATCTGACGATTAATTCAGACTTGAACATTGTTGCTAATGGTGGTGCCGCAGCCGGTATTTTGCTGGGCAACGCTGTAGCTGGTGGACAACTTACTATTCCAACAACACGCACGGTCACTTTACGTCGCGGTACGGGAACAATTGAAGCTGCAATGAATACTGGTCGTTTAATTGTAAACGGTATATTTGCAATGGCGACGGGGGCAACCTTCACAAATAATAATACAAACTTTAACAGTCCCATCGCGGGTATTTTGGTGAATGCCGGTGGACGTATCCAATTAAATGGTACTGCAACTATTAATGCAGGTACTGCAAATGGTGTGTTCTATGATGGTCCGACGGCAACGCTTGAATACCTTGATCGTGATGCGAGCGTAGCACGAAACGTCGTTACCTACGAAGCATTTACAGGCAGTGGTGCGTATCCAGCGCCGGCGGGTGTCCGTAACGCGACGACACAAGAACTGCCTGCTGATATGCGTGGTGGCGTAACAGTTAATCGTCTTTATGCGGAGGCTACCGGGACACCGAATATCGCAAGTCTTGTTGCAATGCAGCAAAACACAACAATGAGCGGTCCTCTTACGCTTACACAAGGTACATTCGGTTTGAATGGTCGCCAACTTATACTCAACGGTACAATTACAACTAACGTTGGTGGCGGCTATATTGCTGCTGGTAATGCTGCTGGCTCATCTGCTCTTGTTTATAATTCCACAGCAAATGGAACGATTGCTGTAACAACAGCTTCGACGGCACCGCACGGGAACATATTTAATTACATTGAAATTAATAACACTGGCAACTTGTCGTTTGTAAGTGGACAATCACTCGCACTCAATGGTTCTGCGCCGAATATGAATTATGGTTTGAATGGTGTTGCTAACTACAATGGTCAGTTGCGTTTTAACAGTACAGGAAATCTTATTCTTAATGCCGCTCAGATAACCTTTACCGGTGCTGGCGCTGCAAACACAAACCCTGCAACGGCACAAGGCGGTCATATCCCGATTACAACGGCTTCCGTTGGCGCAATTGTTGGTGATGGTGCTGCACGGTTGATTTTTATCAATACTGCCGCAGGAACTGCTCAAATTCGTTCGTTCCCACGTTTTGCGGTGGGTGGGCAGCAATTGCTGGAATTGCGTGTTGCTGCTGATGGTACGACAATGCCAAGCCCGGGTGGAACATCTCCAACGCTGACCGACTACATGGTGTCGCTCAGAACACCCCTCCAAACTAGTATTGTTACACTCCAAAACAACGCTATTCTTCAGCTTGCTAATGGGGCAAATCTTACGGTGTTAAATCCGCCGGATTTGGCAACAGCACAGAATGTACCAAACTCCAGAGGTAATTTTATTGATGCTTCTCAAGGTGGTAGCCTTCAATTACGGGGTTATTTAACTGCGGGTAATGTTCTTATTCCTGTCGGGGTAAGTTTTGTAGATGTGAATGGCGGGTTACTACCATCGTCGTACCGCCCAATTACCGTCAGCAATAGCATTACCGCTATTCCGGGTGAAAATTATACCGTTACCGTTACATCGAATATTGTCAATCTTGTTCCTGCTATTCCTGCACTCGCAAACAACAGTATGCGTGGACAATGGAATATTACAAGTGGTTCGGGTGTAAATGGTGCTGGTGGTGCGCTTCAAGTCGGTTGGGGAAATCTTGCATTTCCTACTCCTGCTATGACTGTTGCGGGTGATGAACCTGCGCAATTTAATACGACATTGATTGCTGCCGGTCCGCCAGCCGGAACAACCTTAACAACGATTCGCCGGTGGACAGGTGCAACTTATACCAACGTTCTGCCGACAAACCCTGTTAATGGCGGTACGTTAGCAAATCCTCGTTCTATTCAGGCAACATATAACGGTGCATTAAGCAATACAATCTTCATCGTTTCCAACGAACTTTTCCCTATACACTGGGTCGGTGGTTCTACCGTTGCTGGAGACTGGGGGCAAATCAACAATTGGGCTTCCACTCGTCTTGGAACGCCGGGTTCTGCCAACCCTCCGGGTGTGAATGATTGGGCGGTCTTTGACGCAGCTCAAGCGCCGCGTATTACAACCAATATTCCGCCAAATATTCAGCAAATGAGTGTTATTGAAGGAGCAAATGTTACGCTTGCGCCAACAGATAACACCCGTACAATGAGTATCAATCGTGATTTGGCAAATAATGACAACTTACTTGTTGGTCCAAGTTCGCGTTTGGCGATTGGTACGGGTACATTCCCCATGACACTGACAGTTCCAAATACAGCGACAGCAAATGGTCCGAATACTTCCGTGTTTGGGACGTTGGCTATCTTGGGTAATGGCACGTATAACCACGCTGACGCGAATAGTACAATTTTGATTGCAAACGGTGGAACATTGCATCTTGGAACGGCATCGGCATCCTCACTTCCGGCTGTTACAACTGGTTTCCAAAAGAACGGTGCTGGAGCTGTCTTACGATATGGCGGCAATCAAAATTCTACCCCACCGTACATCTTTGGTGCGCCAGCAGAACAGAATGCAACTTTGCTCTATGAAGACGCAAATGGCGGCACGGATATTCGTACAGGCGCTGCTGCCGCAAATGGTGAATTGCCAGCATCGCCATTCCCGGGTAACATGATTATCAATAAAACTGTTGCCGGTTCGGTATTTGGTCTTGTCGGTAATTATAGCATTGCAAGTACCGCTACACTTCAATCTGGTATTTGGGATTTGACACAAGCATTTATGGGTGGCGGTGGATTTGGTTTAACAGTTGGTACTGGTCCGAACCCATCTGTTGCTGCGCCCGGTAGCCGTACACTTAAAATCACTGGTACATTACCAAATACAGGACTTCGCGGTAATGTTGCAAACTCAACACTAACGTTGAATGGTCCCGGTGTTGCCGATTTGCAATTTGTTCCCGGCGGTGAATTCCTCAATGCTCTTACGATGAACGATGCTTCTAATGCTGCCCCAAATGCTGCATTGTCGGCTGTATTAAAAACAAATTTGACAGTTGGTGCGGGTAACTTTGTGATGACTAACGCTCGTACTGCGGTGAATATGGATTACGGTTTAACAATCCTTACTCCCCATATACTTCGTTTACAAGGTGGTGCTAATACTATTACAAGTGGACGTATCCTGAATCAAGGTACGGTAGCAATTCCAACAGGTGGTGCTTTAGCATTACCAGCGACAGTAGCCGCTGGCGGCTTAGACATTGCGACGACCGGCACAATGAGTATCATCAATGATGGTAACGTGACGGGTACGGCGGGAGTAAATCCTGTTCGCTATCTCAACGTTGCTTCACGACTTTTATACTCCGCTGAAGGCGCAGGTTTGGCAAATAAAAACACGGATGATATGGTATTCCCCCAGATTTTTAATGCCAGTTTGGTTATTGACAAAAACTCTTCGGGTACGACAACGACTAATACGGTAACCTTAAACAACTGTAAAGTTGTTACGCAAGGTACAGTACAACTTGTTGGCGGTGATTTGCTTTTGAATGGTCAGTTGTTCAAAATCGGTAGTGCAACACAATTAAATCCTACGCCTGCTGCTGCTGATTTCTTGAATAATACAATTTCCACGACTGCACGTCTCTTACAAGGCGGTGGTCGTATTTTTGGTGATAATGCGGCTGGTAATTCATCATTGGTCTATAACAGTATTCATAATGCAAATCTTTGGCTTGGTGAGTTAAATGTTGCAATGACTGCACATCGCGGACGCTTCTTGAATAAACTGGAAATTAACGGTCCGGCAACACTTACGCTTTCAACTGCTGCTGTTGTTAATATCCAATCTGCTGGCGTGCCTACGTGCGGCGGAGCAATGGAAACAACCTATCAAGGAACATT
Source organism: Candidatus Kapaibacterium sp. (assembly GCA_025455065.1). Lineage (GTDB taxonomy): Bacteria > Bacteroidota > Ignavibacteria > Kapaibacteriales > UBA4661 > PH2015. The sequence goes on from JALONG010000006.1 coordinate 22,448, forward strand.
GCGTTTGGATAATAGTACGGGTAATTTAGCTTTGAACGGTAGTGCGCTTCGCCTGACCGGTACCGTTGCTCCAACAGCAGGTCAAGTATTGACGACGGTCACGGGCGGTACAATTTCAGGTGACGCGCTCCCCGGCACATCAATTGAAATTACGTCGCAGAGAGTCTTTAATATTCGTATGGCTCCGGGTGCCGGTGCTGCCTTGCGTGATTTTGGGCTGAACCCCGCAGCAACTGCTCCTGCTGTAGGGCAGCACCAAATTTCCTTGATTTCTTCGATGACAACGGATATTTTGGGCGTAACAAGGAATATCCTTTCGTTGGCAAGCTCCTCAGTAAATCTTACTGTTACCGGAACAGGGACAAACTCAACATCCGGTAATACAACGGGTGGACAAGCGGCATTTGGTCTTAACAATAATAACTTCGTTGACCTTTCGCCGGGCGGTACGCTCACAATGTCAATCCCGAACAATACTACCCGTATGTTCCCGATTGGTGTTACGAATAACGCCGTTACGTTTATCCGTCCTGCGCCACTGACCATTACGAATCAAGGCGGCGCACAGGACACCTACACAGTTGGTGCGCAGCGTGGACTGACATTCCAAAATTTGGTATATCCCGATAAAGTAAACGTTCAATGGACCATCGCACGCGGCGGTGCTTCGGCGATGAATCAAACTGTTCAGTTTGGTTGGCACACCGAACATGAAACTGCTGCGCCCGGCTTCCAACGTCAAAACAGTTTCCCAACGCAGTGGAACGGCACAACCTATCCGCAGTTGGCAGGCTCACTTTCATCAACGATGACCGTTAGCACTCCGCCGGGTATGGAATGGTCGCAAACCATTACCTTCCCTAGCGTTAGTATGACTGGTGGTGGAAATCCGTTTGGTGTGATAGCTCCTCCAGCTGCGATTATCATGGCAGCAGACTCACTGTCGCCAAGTGGCTCCGGCGGCTTTAATTCCCCTAACGTAGGGCGTTTTGCAAGCCCGAATGCCGGAAACTTGACGATTACAAGCGGCACACCGTTCAATTTGCGCATTGGTGCTTTTAACGGATTGAACCTTCCTTCGCCCGTGCGCATTAGCTTGAACAACATCCGCGCAGATTTCTACCCGCTTCCGGGTGGTAATGCGGTCTTCAACACAACCGGCTCTGCGACAGCAGCGACACCGTTTGTTTTGAACGTACCGAATAATCCTGTGTATGCTTCAACGGGTGTTGTCAGTTTACCTGCAAACGTAACGGTGGACTGGCTTAATCCCGGCGCAGCATCCAGCACACAAGCGATTTTGCGCCTGTTTGACCCGACTGGTACACTAACATCCGCAACTTTGATTGTTACAATCAACGCTCCGCCACTTCGTCCTTCGACGATTGCCTACACGCAAATCCAAGGCTCAAGCAGAGGTACGGTAGGCTTTAATGGCGGTGGTTTGGGGCAGTTTAATATCACCGGCGGTGTATCCTTCCCGATTAACTTTGGCTTATATTCCAATGCGAATTTGCTTATCCCCACAACGGCAACCACAACCTTTATGGCAACGATTGAATCCATCCCGGGTGTAACGGTTGCGGGGGCAAATCTCGTCCCGACACCGGGTACGCCGCAAGCACCGACAACAGCAACGGTGAATGCGAACGTGGCAATCGGCAGTTTGCGTCCGATTTTCAACTGGACTAATCCTCCCGTCGGTGGCGGTATCACGAAAGCTCTCGTGCGGTTGTCATGGTTTAGCGGTGGTGAAATGGGTTCCCCGCAACTCGGCTCGACAACAGTGATTGTAACGCTTAGTACAGGCGGCACAGTGCCTGTGCGTTTGGGTTATGCGGTGAATTCAGGTGATATTTTGGATGCGAATTTGGCAACACAAGGTATTAACGGTGGTGCGTTTACGCTCGCAAACCCCATTATCAGCAATCGTATTATTCCGGTAAACTTTGCTGCCTTTGCTAACATGGGCGCTGTATTGCCTCCTGTTCCGGCTCCAACGCAGGTGCGATTGTCTATCGCGGCTGACCCGATAAATCCTTCGGAGGTATTCTCGTTAGAAGGGACAACGGAAACAAACTTTAATGCTGACGGTACAGGGACGCTCCTGCCACGAGTTGTTTACAATGCAAACAACCCCACGACAGCAGTCGCCGTGATGACATTATCGGTAATTAGCGGTCAAACAACCCTCTTGACAACGACAGCGCAAGTACGTGTTTCCACTACGGGTTCACTTGCGACACGGACATCGTTTAATTCTGTCGTTGGACCAACACGAGGTCATACAAGCGAAGCCGTTGGCGGTATCGGCATAAACGGTGGTAATCGTAATATCCCGAGTGGTCGTCCGTTTGACATTGATTTCGGATATTTCAACGGTAGTGATGTTCTGGCGCTAGGTGGCGCAACCCCGATGCAGCTTTCGATTGTACCGGGAAGTATCATGCCGTTTACGGAAAACGTAACGCTGGACGGCACAACGACGGTGAACGTGTTCCCGATTACTCGTCAAGCCCGTTTGAGCGGTGCAATTTTGAATTGGCGCAACCCGACGGTAGCAGGACCGATTACCGTGCGTATTCGTCTTGAGCCTATCGGTATGTTGTCCGGTTTTCTTGCTCCGATTCAAGCAACCGAAGCAACCATCACCATCTCTACCGGTGCATCTGTCCCCGTTGCCTTGGCGATGAGCCAAATTTCTTCAATTGGTACGCAAGGTGTAAACGGCGGTAACTTGAACATCATCAATAATGTACCGTTCAACATTGACCTTGGTTTGTTCGATGCAAACGGTGTTCTCGCGCAGTCGCTCTCTAATTCTTCCGTCGGTCTGACGGTAGAAGCGGTAACAGCCGGTCAGGCATTTACGGTGAGCGGAAACGTATCGGGCGTGTTTGTAAACCAAAGCGGTATTCGGTTGAATAACGTTGCGGTTCAGTGGACAAACCCGACAGCGCCAACAACACAAGTACGATTGCGTGTTTCCACCACCGCAGGTGCAGGACCGATTGCTTCGACATCGGTCGTTGTTACGCTCTCAGCAGGTTCGCTCTTCCCTGTGATTGTCGGCTTTACTCCGGCAACAGGTGGACCAGGTTCGGTGGTCTTGATTAGTGGTGCGAACTTTACGGGCGCAAATAGTGTAACTTTTGGCGGCGTACAAGCGGCATCCTTCACGGTATTAGGTGATGGGGTGATTTCGGCTGTTGTTCCAGCCGGAGCAATTAGCGGACCGATTACGGTTTCACGCTCTGCGGGACCGAACTTCCCAGCCGGCTCCGGTACGTCCATGGGCGTATTTACGGTTGGCACTCCGCCGACAATTACCTCGTTTAGTCCGATACAGGGCGGAAATGGTACAGTTATCACGATTAACGGTACAGGCTTCGGCTCTGTTGCGAACATCTTGAATGTGAGCGTTGCCGGAGTGAACGCATCGGTACAAAGCATCAATACAACGGGAACACAGATGGTTGTGCAGATTATCGGCACATCGCTTACCCCGCGTATTGCACCGATTACGATTGCTTCTTTGACCGGTACTGCTACCTCTGCGCAGCCTTTCACATTCAATCTGCCGCCGGCTATTACCAGTGTTACGCCAAACAGCGCCATTGTGAATGGTCAAGATATTCCGATTATCATTCGCGGTGCAAACTTTAATATCAATCTCTTTCCGCCGCCGGATGCCGTTCAAGCCGGTGTATATTTCTCACTTTTCAATACGCCGCAGGCTATCAGCCCGTCATCGCGTATTGCGGTGCAGAGTGTAACGCCGACGGAAATACGTGCGACAATCTCCGGTACGTTTAACAACATGGTCGGACAGCGCTTTATCACGGTGCTGAACAATGACGGTCAATATATCAGCATTCCGTTCCAATTGGTACAAGGCGGCACACCGACGCTCACGAGCATTACGCCCAGCGTAACCTCTGCAAGTGGTGTTGCGTTTATTGCGACGATTGAGGGTACGAACTTCTTCGGTTCTGCCGGAACGTCGGTAACAATTAACAACACCGCAGTAACGGTTATTTCTGCTCAGGCAACACAAATTCAGATTCTTGTTCCTGCATCATTTAACCAAGTGGCAGGAACGTTGAATGTGGTTATTCGTAACTCCGACGGTCAGCAAGTACAAGGAAGAATCACCGTAACTGACCCGGGCAGAGTAGCAATTTCGAGAATTACTCCGCCTCGGGCTGTTGTTGGTTCACCGAATACGACCATTACCATCGAAGGTTCGGGCTTCTTCTTGACCGCAGACGTAACGTTCAATAATGTTTCGCTCCAAGTTCTGCCCGGACGCTCAACAACACAGATTGTGGCTGTAATACCGGCAAATTCGCTTGCGACCTTCGGAACGTTCCCGATTCGCGTTACCAATCCGGCAGGTTTCTCCGGTGCGGCACTCTTTAACGTCGGGTATGCACCGCCTGTTGTGAACAGTGTTGTAACAGCAAGCGGCAATATGCCCGGTCAGACCTCAACGGCTGCATCGGTCTTCCCGTTCACGTTGGCTGTGAATGGCTCAGGCTTCCGCCAAGGCGTTACAGTAACGTTTAACGGCACACAACTCAATTTGCTTTCCACATCTGATACACAGGTTATTGCTCAAGTTCCTGCCGGATTGAATACGCTGGGTGTATTCCCGGTTGTGCTTTCCAACGCAGACGGCTTGTCGTCAAACGCTACCTTTAGTATCGGTCCGCCAAATGCGCCTGAGATAATACGTGTCAGCCCCAACGTTACCAACGCAACGGCGACACCGTTTACGATTACCATCACAGGACGCAATTTCACACCGGGTCCACAAGGTACACCGTTACCGGGCTTCCAAGTTCTCTTTAACGGTCGCGCATTGCAGGTGCTTTCGGTTACGCCGACGCAAATTACCGCCTTTGTTCCGGCAGGGGTGAATAACCAAGAAGGCAATGCAACAGTTCTCGTGGTAAATCCTGACGGACAGCGTTCCAATCAGGCAACGATTAACGTCCTTTGTTCGCTTTGTCCTCTAATAACCAGCGTTTCGCCCGGTTCACTTCGTTCAAGCTATCCCTTTGACGTTACCTTCACCATTAACGGCTCGAACTTCCGTCCGGGAGCGACTGTAACGGTTGGCGGTGCGCCGCTTCGTATCGTAAGTGTGAGTGATGGTCAAATAATCGCTGTGGCTCCGGCAGGCTTCTTCCTTGGTAATTCGGTTATTCGCGTTCAGAATGTGGATAATACGGTTGTTACGCTCTTTGATGCTTACACTGTTAGCGTCCGTGAGGTGATGACGGTAGAAACCATGACCGGAAGCGTGTATCCGAACCCGATTGAAGACATGATAACCTTTGAAGCACAAGTACCGAAAGCAGGGCAAATTCGTGTACGTGTAACCGACGTTCTCGGCAACACGGTCGTTTTGTTCACCCAAGCAATCGGTGCAGGTAAATTCACCCACCAACTTGACGTAAGCGCACTCCCGACGGGTGTGTATATGTTCGAGATGACCGATGGTGAACGCCGCTTCATCGAAAAACTTGTAAAGCGTAAATAATTTCAGGAAATATCTCGTCCACCTCGCGCTGCTTTAAGCCTGAGGGGAATGATAGATAGGGTAAAAAAGCCCCGATACTGTAAGAGTATCGGGGCTTTTGTTTTTTTGCGGAGGATTTTTTCGGGAAATCCGTTCTACGCTTAGGAAAGCGTAGGACGGTGATAGCGACGATTACTGGGCGAGAAGTATTGTTCCTGTCTCGCCTGCAATGATGCGCTGTTCGAGGGTTGCAAGGAGGTCTGTTTCGATACGCTCCAGTTCAGTGGCACTTGGTGTGTCGGTGTCCGTCCACAGTGGCTCACCGCAACACAAGAATATATGCGGTTTTTCATCTGCTAAAAACTCGCAGCGCATAGCCAGAGGCACGATAGCGACACGTTTTCCTTGTTCGCGGCACTTTTTCATAACCCGCTCTATTCCTCGATTGTAACCGAGTGGGCGTTTGCCCCACGCTGATAATTCTCCTTGCGGAAACATCACTAAAAGCCGCTTCCCTTCAAGCAATTGCACGGTATAGTCCAGCGTTTCCACGATGCCTTTGGGGGATTGTTGGTTGATGGAAAATGCACCGACAAAGCGGAAAAACCAAAACTCTTGCAAACGATGCTCCAGCATCATAATAAAGTATTCACGTTTCCAGAGGAGTACATTCAGCATATACGGAAAAAAGCCATCCCACCACGTTGCATGGTTCGGAAGCAGCACAATAGCGGTGTCATCGGGTATGGCGGGAAGGTCGCCCAGAAGATGCAGCGCGTGAAAACGGCGTTTGATGAGAGAACGAAGATACGGGCGAAAAATAGCGTGCGCCCAGCGTTGGTGCTTTGCGGTAATCATTTAGTGGAATTATCAGTGAGAGCAGTGGGGACGCGGATTTTGAGGATTCAGAGGATTTGGATGATGAGAAGAGCAATGAATATTGTCGCCAAACGAAGTATCAATCTTGCCGTACAGCATCCTCAATATCCTTGTCATCCTCATAATCCGCGTTCTCTAATTCTAATATCCAGAAAAGTTACCACATCAGGAAAGAAGCAAAAAGAAATGCACATACAAATACACCACCGGTGCAACAAACATCGCTGCATCGAAGCGGTCATATACGCCACCGTGTCCGGGAATGATATTGGAACTGTCCTTCACACCTGCATCACGTTTGAAGAGCGATTCAACTAAATCCCCGAACTGTCCGATAATACCGACCAGCGCACCGATAACGGCAGCGTGAAGCGGCGGCAAAAATGGTAGAAGATAATGCGCCAATGCGACAAACGCAGCCGATGAACTCAAAAAGCCCACGACTGCCCCTTCCCACGATTTATTCGGGCTGACGCGGGGAAAAAGTTTGTGTTTGCCAAATGCCTTTCCGGCAAAAAATGCGAGGGAATCACACGTCCAAATGCCGATAAACGTAGCAAATACGAGCCATGCGCCCCACTTATCGCCTGCGGCAAGGCGCTCTGTGGGGGAAAGTCCGTTCAGAAATGGCACTACAACGGGTGTTTCAAGCATTTTCCCGCTAAAGGTTACGCGAAGACCGATAAGGCTTGTGAGAAATGCACCGATATACACCACACCAAAGACCGTGATTGCGGCGTTCCAAAGCGGATGCGGTTTGTTGCGGAGAAGTTCGATAATCAGAACTGTCAGCACAAAAATCAGAATGAGTGCCGGAAAAAGCAAGCGTGTAAGCGCTTCGGGGGCGATACCCACTATCATAAAATACACACCAACAAGAAAACTTCCCACATAGCCCGTAATGCGCTGTGGGGATGCCGTTGTGTGTTTGCCTAAATCGTAGAGTTCTTTGAGTGCCAAGATTGCCAGCATTTGCGCAAACGCCCAAAACCACCACCCGCCCAAAATTACCAAACCAATGATAATGGGCGCTGCGATGAGGGCAACAATCGTGCGGACGGCGGTATTGCTCACAGAAGGAGGGAGATGAAGGTGGTACGAAAAAATGCGATTGGTGTATCACTTCGCGGCTTCCGTAGCACAGACATTCTTGTCTGTGTCCCAAATGAGCGAAGCGAATAGTCTTCCAAGCCTTTCTTTATGCTACTTGCGATAAATTATGCCTTGCGGCGTTCATGGCACAGACAAGTTGAGCGCGGCGCTCAGTCTGTGCTACGGGAAGCCTGTTTTTACGCTGCTTACAAAACCTTGCGTGGTAATGACGCAATAATTACCGAATTTTCGATGTGCAGGCAATAGCGATTTCTTCAGCTTCCTGTAACGTTGTTGCTTCGACGATAACGCGGATAATCGGCTCGGTATTCGAGGTGCGTAAATGCGCCCAACCATTCGGGAAGCCAAGCCGTAAGCCGTCGGTCGTATCAATGGTAGCATCGGGAAAATGCTTTTTTACATCCTCAAAAATTGCTGCTACATCGCCCGTAAATTCTTGTTTATGCTTTACCATAGCGTAATGCGGCAGCGCATTAACGACGCTGGAAAGCGTCATTTTGGGGCGCTCATGCTTGACCTGTGCTAAAAGAAGCAGCACCAGAGCCGTTCCGACAAGAGAATCACGTCCCGCGTGGCAAGCAGGCAAAATCACTCCGCCGCTTCCTTCGCCGCCGATAAGCGAATTATGTTCGAGCATTGCTTTGACAACATTGATTTCCCCAACCGCCGTGCGTATGACCTTTACGCCATAGTGCGCTGCAACGTCCGCTACTGCTTGTGTGGTGGACATATTGATAACGACGGGTGCATCGGCATTTTCGCCAAAGTATTGTTTATTGCGCAGCACCGAAAGCGTTGAAAGAACAATCGTATTTTCTTCAAAAACCACGCGCCCACGCTCATCCACCAGCACGAGGCGGTCTGCGTCGGGGTCCACCGCCACGCCAAAATCGGCTTTGTGTTCCACAACGGCTTTTGCGAGGTCGCCGAGATTGTCGGGAATAGGTTCGGGGGTGTGCGGGAAAACGCCCGTACCGTCGCAGTAAAGCGGAATAACTTCGCATCCAAACGCTTTCAGCAAATACGGGATAAAATGTGAGCCGGAAGCATTAACGGCATCCACAACGACGCGGAATTTGTAATTGCGAATGAGTTCTACATTGCCCGAATTAGAAAAAACCGGCAGCAGCATGATAGATTCCGTGTGGTGTGCAGCCGGATTTTGGTGCGTGGTCATGCTTTCGCCGTGTTGGTCGGAAACGAAGTGAAAACGGCGCTCTTCCAAGCATTTCCAGAAACCTTCGTTTTCTTCGGCATTCAGGAAAACGCCTTGATTGTTGAGAAATTTCAAGCCATTCCATTCCACCGGATTATGTGAAGCAGAAATGGAGATACCACCCGCCATTGCTTGATGTTCGGCGAAAAGCTGCACCGTTGGCGTAGGAACGATGCCAAGTTCCAGCACTTCCCGCCCCGATGCGGCAAGCGTGGCGCAGACAATTTTTTCAATCCATTCCCCCGACGGACGACCGTCGCGCCCGACCACCACAATGCCCGGCGGCAAATAGGATGCAAAGGCTGCGGTGTATTCGGCGATGATAAAGGGCGTAAGCGCATCACCAAGCGTGGCGCGAACACCGGAAATTGAGCGAATGAAGGGCATAAATGCTGGTTCTCCTTGAGAAGAAATGCGGTCAAAAGCGCGACGCGAGGTAGTCGCAACTTGTCGTGCAAGGGCGCAAACAGTTCGGGTGGTTGAGGTAAATTTTGCCTGAACTCCGCGCAAAATTTTGCTCAAAATACACATCCATTCTCTCTTGTCAAAGGGAAGTTTCACGAAAACGCATTTTAACAAAATAATTTGCGTAGAAACACGGAAAAACGCTTGTGTAACCTTGATTATGACGAAAATTTTCCCTAGTTTCCCAGTCCTTTTTGTGGTCTGACACAGCAAGCAAAAAAGTTTTCTATATCCCCCAAATTTTCTCATTTCTCTCACCTTACTTTTCTAAGGATAGTTCCATGAAACACTCCTCCAATGGTGCGTTTTCTCGTTTATGGCAAAAAGCCGTGTGCGGAGCGTTCCTGCTCGTCTTTGCGCTGAATGGTGCTGCTTGGAAAGCACACGCGCAGGTGTATTCGGAGCAGAATGACCGTTCGCCGGAGCAATCAACATCGGTACAACCCAGAGCAGAGCAGTCCGCAGCACAACAAGCGGCAACCACAAAACGCAGTGCTGCGAAATCTTCCGTCATTTCCCGCGAAGAAGCCGCAATTCAAAGCAGTCTCCGTCGCCTCGTTTCCGGCAAAGCGCTTGGAAACGGGATGTTCAGCCTTGCTAAAGCACCGCGCCGAATGCCGCTCAAAGAAGGCACCTACGAAAAAGGCGCAATTTACGTCAAAACCCGTGAGCGTTTTCCTGTCGGGAAAGGATCAACCTCATTCCAATCCTCGGTGCTGATGCGCGGTTTGGAGGGCGTTGTGGTGCGGGAGATTCGCCCCGTTTCTCAGGCGCATAATAGCGGCGCATTGCTTACGTCGGACGATTTTGGCGTAGGACGGATTTACACCGTGCGCTTTGACCCGGGAGTAGATGTACAGCGCCTTTGCGCGGAACTGTCGCAAAATCCCGAAGTGGAATATGCCGAGCCAATCTATATCTACCAACTCCAACAGCAAGACCGCGTAACGCCGAATGACCCGCTTTTTGCGAGGCAGTACCATTGGGCGCGTATCGAGGCAGAGCGGGCTTGGGGTATCACACGCGGCGACAGCACGATTGTGATTGCGATTTGCGATAGCGGCGTGGATATTGAACACGAAGATTTGCGCGGTAATATCTGGACAAACCCGGGCGAATCCGGCATGGATGCTATGGGGCGCGACCGTCGCACCAATGGTGTGGACGATGACAATAACGGTAAAATTGACGATTGGCGCGGGTGGGATTTTATTGGCAACACAACCCCTCAAGACCGTGCTGCATCTATCTTGCGTCCCGATAACGACCCGCGCCCGCGTCCGCTCCGTGATTTGGACACACAAGACGGTCTCAATCACGGCTCACACGTGGCGGGTATTGCAGGTTCGACGGCGGACAACCGCACGGGAGGCTTGGGTTCAGGCTATCGTTGCCGCATTTTACCGATTAAAAACGCAACGGAGGATTTTCCCAATTCACAAAGCGTCCTTTCGGGGTATGAAGGTATTCTCTATGCCGCACAGATGGGCGCACACATAGTGAACTGCTCATGGGGCGGTCCAGGCGGGTTTAGTCAAGTCGCACAGGATTTTATCAACACTGCAACAGGCATGGGTACGCTTGTTGTCGCGGCGGCGGGCAATGCTGCTTCGCTTATGGATGACGGGTATTTTCCTGCTTCGTTTGATAATGTAATGTCTGTCGGCGCATCGGATGAAAACGACACTCCGGCAGGATTCTCCAACTTTGGCGTAAAAACTTCGGTCTTCGCCCCCGGCGACAATATTCTCAGCACTGTTATCAATAACCAATATGTTCTATACGGCGGTACTTCCATGGCTTCGCCAATGGCAGCAGGAATTGCCGGACTGGTGCGCCATCTGCACCCTGATTGGACACCGCAGCAAATTGTTCAGCAAATTCGCGGTACGTCGGAAAATGTTTTGGTGCCGGGTGCGGCAGCACGACCATTCAATTACTTCGGGCGGATGAATGCCTTCCGTGCGTTGAACATCAACCGCACTATCAACGGTGCGGGCGAAACGATGCCCGGCATTATCACCGCCGGAAACAGCATTGATGCGGTGAACGGCTTGATAACGAGTTTTGAGCCGAAACGTTTGGTCTTGTCGGTGCGGAATATCCTTTCCGACGCATCCGATGTCAGCGTAACACTTACGCCGCTTGACCCGAATATCGTAGCGATTCAGCCAACGATGAATATTGGGAATTTGGCAGGCGGACAGCGCAAAGATGTAGAGTTCACCATTCAATTGCAATCCGGTGCATTGGCTTCGGCGGGGCTGTTGGACATTAGCGATTTTGTTATCACCTACCGCTCCGGGTCGTATATCAACTACGAATTGCTGACCGTTCCCTATCAGCTTCCTGCAAGCAATTCTACGCCGCAGTTAGTGGTTTCTCCTGTTACGAATTTTGGTACAACGCCGATTGCGACGACAGCATCGGTGCGCATTACCAATACCGGTAATCAAACTATCCGCGTGACAGCTGCTACACAGGCATTTACAGGAGCAAACGCGGGTGAATTTTCGCAGGTGGATGCACTGACGGGATTCGACCTTGTGGCGGGGGCTTCCACCACGAGCCAAATTCGCTTTACGCCTACGCAAGGCTCTTCGGGACAGCGCACGGCAGCCTTCAATGTCGTCGGGATGTCCAACGGCGTTGTTCCCACAACAGGTGCAGGTACGCCGATTGCAAGCGGCTATACCTTTAGCCAGCGTCAGGAAACTTATACCGAAATTCAGGATAATAATTTTCCCTTTGCTATGGGTGGCGCAAATCTTGACGACGCAGAATTTGATGTTGATTTGCCCTTCCCATTCCAATTTGGGCAGACAACCTACACCAACGCTCGTATTGTTTCCAACGGATTTTTGGCGTTCCGCCCTGCGCGGTCGTCCATTCTTGATAATGCTTTTGTTACGACACCAATTGGCGATGCCAGCTATGGTGCAGAGGGCATTATTTCCGGCTTTACGCTAGATTTGTATATGCTGCAAGACGGTACGATTCGCTATGGCACACAAGGCACTGCTCCGAATCGTGTCTTTACGGTACAATGGAAGCGGGCTTCCTTTGTGACAAATACGGGTGTTTCGCCGGATGCTGATTTGAATTTTCAAATTCGTCTCTACGAAGGCTCGAATCGCATTGAATTTGCCTATGACCGCATGAGTTTTACCCGTGATGGTTTTCTCATTCGCGGTCAAGTCGGCTTGCGCGGACGCACTCCGGCAGATTTTAACAATCGTCTTGTGAATTTTACGGCACATAATTGGCTTACCTCTGTGACCGGAAGTGCTCCGACAGATCGTTGCGATTTATTTCCGGAAATTGCACCTCCTTCCGGCTTGGTGTATGTCTATACGCCGGGTGATTTTGCCGCAACAAGTTCGCCACGTGTAACGGCGTTTCAACGCTCAACGGAACTCCGCGCTACCGCACGTTCCGGCGGTGTGTTGATGACCACCCCGCCATTAACAACAGGGGTGAGTTTTAATACCGTAAATCGTATCGGTGGAGCAGTTGTGGCGAGCATTCCAACAACGATCGGTACAACACGCATAGAAACAGTCACGATGGCGAATATCAGTGCAAACCCGCTCACAATCACATCGCTTGACATTGTTCCCGTTGTAGATGCGACTGCTGGCGAGTTTCGTGTATTAAGCCAAGTTCCGATCACGATTCCACCGAATGCAGTCAGAGAAGTGCAGGTTGCTTTTTCGCCAAGTGTGAATCGTTTCCGTGAAGCAGCACTGCGCATTGGGTATGACGGTGTAACAGCCGTGATGCCGCTTTTGGGTGGTGTGCAAGGTGCGACGGACGTTCTGAGGTTCTTTAACGACGTGGGAACGGATTTAACGGGAACACCCGGATTTTTCAGTCGTTTCGACCGCTTACCACCATTCTCCTTAACCGGAGCCTTGCCGCCAATAAATCTTGCTCCGATTGGTACGACGCGGATTGTGGAATTGATTTCGATTCGCAATATGGGAACGCAGCCCGTAACGGTTACGGGAGCAACCTTCACGCAGGCGACCTTGGCAAGCGTTGTGAGCCGTGAGTTTAGACTACTCACACCGCTTCCCTTTACGGTACAGCCCGGAACATCACAAACACTTTCGATTGCGTATTCGCCGATTGATGCAGGAGAAAAACTTGTCGATTTCCGCTTATTCAGCAATACTGCTGCTCCGGCGGTGTTACGCTGCGGTAGTGTTGGTGGTGTGCCGCGAGCAATTCAGGTAACACCGAGAGGAACAAACGATGTTGTTAATACGTCGCCCATTGCCTACAACGTTAGTTTTGGTTTAGTACCGATTAACACCACAGCCACACGCAATATCACCCTTCGCAATAGCAGCACAGCATCCATGCGCATCTCCGGTGTAAGTTTTGGTGGCGTGAATGGTAGCGAGTATTCGGTGAATACGTTCTTTCCGATAAATGTGGCAGCGGCTCAGACAACAACGCTGACCGTTACCTTCCGTCCGCAAGATGTTGGCGTACGCACAGGCGTAATGACCCTCTTCCACAACCAAGCGCCGGAATCGGAGAGCATTGAACTTATCGGCAGTGGTGATGCTTTGCGGCGTTTGGCAGTACCGCTTTTTACGCAAATTTTCAACCAAACTGCACCTAACGCAACGTCTTCCACGATTGCCATCGGACTGCGCAATGCAGGACGGCAAACCGTTACAGTTGCAAGCGTTACGATTGAAGGCAGAGATGCAAATCAGTTCCGTTTCTTGCGTTCTATTCCTAACGGCACAACCATTGCAACGGCTGTTACTTCGACAGCAACGGTCTTTTTTGCACCGACATCACGCGGCGTGAAAGAGGCACGGCTCATTGTGCGCAACAATGGGGACTTCCCGTATATGACAGTGGAACTGCGCGGAACATCGTCTGATTCCGTCGCACGGGCAACAATCGCAACGCTGGATGCTTCGGCTCAGTTCGGTGATGAAATCAGCGTACCGATTATTCTTCGTAACGGACGCTCGCTTCCCGCAAACACGACCATTTACGCGAATTTGCGGTTGAATGCCTCCATGTTGCAGCCGTTGGATGCTGCTTCCACAGGTATTGTTACCGACAATCAGCGCGTGGTCAGGCTGACGCTCACACCAAACGGCACAGACACTGTGCTGACGCGCCTTCGTTACCGCGCAGTGCTTGGGAACGACACAACGACGGTCTTGCGTTTGGAAGAAGCATTTGCCACCAACGCCACTATTTCTGCGGTTTCCGGGCGTTTGACCATCACGGGCGCACCGCAGGCATTCTTGCAAGTAGCAGCAGGACAGCGAAACGCGCAATACTCCGCAGCGCCGGGCGGCACGGTCTCCATGCCGATAGTGGTACGGAATCGTCATCGTATTCCCGCAGGAAGGAATCTTATTGCAACGATGACCTACAACGCATCACTGCTCGAACCGACGAACTTGACGATGTTTGCAGCGTCGAATAGTGTGGCGGGTGGAATTCGCACGATTGTTTTTGCAATTCCCCCCGGCACGGCAGAAGATTTGGTGATTACGCCGACATTCCGCGCTGCCGTTGGTAATTCAACGGGTTCGACCGTGACGATGCAAAACAGTATTCGCAGTGTGGATCCGATTTTTGGCGATTTGCAATTCCTCCAGCCTTCGGGCAGTTTTGCGCTGACCAATCTTAACCGTGCAGGTGGGAATCAACTCTTTTTCTCGCCCCGTGCAAGTTTGGTGATTGTACAAAGCAGCCCCAATCCTGCAACGGAAGCGGTTTCGGTCACATTCCGCACGATTGACGACGGCAACGTAACAGTAAGCCTCGCGGACGCAAGCGGAAAAACGCTTTATGAAGAGCAGTTAAGCGCCCTCAAAGCAGGTGAACACACGCTGCGTCTGCCGACAAGCACACTGCCGACAGGCTCATATTTGCTGACCTTGCGCTCGGCTTCGGGCAAAGCAACGCAAACGCTTCAGATTGTGCGGTAAATTGTCAATACGCTATCCAATTCTCTTCGTAGCACAGACATTCTTGTCTGTGTCCCTAACGGCGCTAGGCGTAGTTATCGAAAGCAGTGTAAAGACTGGCTTTGAAGATTATTCGATGTAGGGATACAGACTGGGAATACGGACAAGTCGAGCGCCGCGCTCAGTCTGTGCTACGAGGAATCTGGTGTGCGTTAAAAAAGTGATTTCTCATTTCCATTTTTATCATATTATGAATCAAAACACTCTCAAAACCGCGCTGCGTCTTGTGGCTGTCGCTGTGATACTTTTCGCCGCAGCCACAGAGCGCTCCGAAGCGCAGGGCGGTCGCCCGCGCCGCTTCTCGCTTGGGCTGTATGGCAGTTACGGTATGGATATGCACAGCGCAAATTTTCTGGATTTGCCGAACAATCCTGTCTTTACGCCACGCACAGGCGGCACAAATGAACCGGGACCGTTTACGGGAACAACCTCATGGAATCCCGTTGTTGGTATTGTCATGGAGTATTTGCTGGACGAGCGTTTGAGTGTTGGCTTGCGAGCGCATTACGCCACGCAAAACGCCCGTTTGACCACCCGTGCAAACTACCGCGTCGGGCGCGATGACGGTACGTTTGCCGACGCAACCAGCGAATATGCCATTAGCGATTCCATTCAAATCATCGGTCTTGAGCCGATGGCAAGCTACAACGTGTGGGAAGGGTTATCCGTACATTTGGGCGTGAGGCTGAATTTTGCTACGTCGGCGCGGTATAATCAATCGGAAACACTGATTGCTCCGGCAGATGGTAGTTTCTTCGGTGGCACAACGCCCATTCGTACCCGCAATGTCACAGTGGGTGATTTACCAAACGCAAACACCTTCACCATTGCGCCGATTGTTGGTTTGAGTTACGCCATTCCGATTATTGACCGCTTGACAGTACAGCCGGAAGTGTTCTTTTCCTACGGTTTGATGCCTGTTGTACGGGATTTGCAGTGGACGGTGAACTCACTTCGCCCGGGACTTGCGGTGAAGTACAAATTTTAACGCAGGAATTGACACGATTGCTTCGCAGCTCGCTTCCTAAGCGGGCTGCGGCTGTTTTTGGGGGTGCAGATTGATGAAACACTGTTTTGTTTTTATTCTCCAACGGAGGAACGATGAATATTCGTAAACTCTTTGGTGAAATTCCATTTTTTACCGATTTTGCATACACCACGACTTTTTTCTCCCACTTGATTCACCACCCGCCATGAATCTCCCTTTACTCAGCCTCAAACGCCCTGTTTTTGCGATTGTTATGTCGCTTGTTATCATGCTTTTTGGCGTTATGGGCTATTCGCTGCTTGGGGTACGCGAATTTCCTGCTATTGACCCGCCCGTTATCTCTGTCCGCACCGTCTATTCCGGCGCAAACCCTGAAATTGTCGAATCACAAATCACCGAACCGCTTGAAAAGGCGATTAACGGTGTACAGGGTGTGAGAACGATTTCCTCGAACAGCGCTCTGGGCGTGAGTATTATCACCGTCGAATTCACCGTCGAGGCAGATTTGGAGCAGGCTGCAAACGATGTGCGCGATAAAGTTGCGCAAGCGCAGCGCCAACTGCCACAAGACATTGACGCACCACCGGTGGTAACAAAGGCAGACGCAAGCGGCGACCCGATTTTTTTTATGCCCGTGCAGAGCCGTTCCATGAACATCATGCAGCTTTCGGCATATGCGGAAAACGTTCTGCAAGAGCGCTTGCAGACGATTCCGGGTGTAAGTCAGGCGCTCATTTTTGGGATTAAGCGCTATGCCATGCGGCTCTGGATTGACCCCGCACGGTTAGCCGCGTATAATCTCACTATTCAGGATGTGCAAGAAGCGCTGAACCGCGAAAATGTTGAACTGCCAAGCGGGAAAATCTACGGCAATCAAACTGAACTGACCGTGAAAACCTTTGGGCGATTGGACAAAGAAGAAGATTTCAATAACCTGATTTTACGCCAAACAGACAACCGTATTATTCGTTTCCGCGACATCGGGCGTGCGGAACTTGGTCCCGAAAACGAGGAAACATCGCTTCGGCGCAATAATTCGCCCGGAGTTTCTATTGCCATTATTCCGCAACCCGGGGCGAATGTGGTTAGTATTGCGGATGAATTATACAAACGCTTCGAGATTATTAAGCGCGAACTGCCGCCGGATATGATTATTGCTGTCGGGATTGACCGCAGTCGTGCGGTGCGGGCATCAATTCTGGAAGTGCAGGAAACGCTGGCAATCGCATTTTTGCTGGTGGTCATCGTTATTTTCCTCTTTTTCCGTGATTGGAAAATTGCCTTGCGCCCGCTTATTGACATTCCCGTTTCGCTTATCGGCGCGTTTTTTATCATGTACATTTTCGGTTTTTCGATTAACGTTCTGACGCTCTTGGCAATCGTCTTAGCGACGGGCTTGGTGGTGGATGACGGAATTGTGGTAACGGAAAATATCTACAAAAAAATCGAGCAGGGAATGTCGCCTCTGGCGGCTGCCAAAGCGGGTTCAACGGAGATTGTGTTCGCCGTTATTTCCACATCAATCACGCTTGCGGCGGTGTTTCTACCCGTGATATTTCTGCAAGGCTTTGTGGGAGCGCTGTTCAGGGAATTTGGTGTTGTTATTGCCGCATCGGTCTTGATTTCCGCCTTTGTCTCGCTCACGCTCACGCCTGTTTTGAGCGCAAAACTTTCCGGCGATGCGCATAATCGCTCGAAGTTCTACACAATGACAGAGCCGTTTTATCAGTGGTTGGACAGGGCGTATCGCAGAACGTTGGAGAAATTTTTGCGTCATCGTGCGTGGGGCATTGCGATTTTGTTGGCAAGTTTTGGCGCGATTTATCTGCTCGGTACAACACTCAAAAACGAACTCGCACCGCTTGAGGACAAAGGTTTTCTGCGGATGCCGATGACTGCACCCGAAGGAACAAGTTTTGATGCGATGGAAGGAATCATTGGCACGGCAGCGCAATTTATCATGGATTCCGTGCCGGAACACCGCATGGTTTTTGGCATTACCGCAGGTGGTGGTGGTTCGACGGGTGCGGTAAATTCAGGCTTTGTGAGTATTCTGCTTGCCGATGCCGGTGAACGCAAGCGTACACAAATGCAGATTGCGGAATATCTCGGCAAAAAAATGCGCGGATTTAATGCCGCCAGAGCAATTCCCGTGCAGGAACAGACGATTTCCACAGGCTTCGGCTCAGGATTTGGTCTGCCCGTGCAGTTTGTGATTCAAAATTTGGATTTTGAAAAACTGAAAAGCAAACTCCCGCAATTCCTCGAAGAAGCGCAGAAAGACCCGACGTTTCAGACAGTGGACATCAATTTGAAATTTAACAAACCCGAACTTTCGGTTTCGATTGACCGCCTGAAAGCGACGGAATTAGGCGTTTCGGTACGGGATATTTCCAACACGCTGCAACTGGCGCTTTCTAACCGCCGTTTTGGATATTTCCTCATGAACGGCAAGCAATATCAGGTCATCGGGCAGGTAGAGCGCGACGACCGCGACCGCCCGGGTGCGCTTCAGGGCTTTTATGTGCGGAATAATCGCGGTCAGCTTATTCCGCTCGATAATTTAGTGCAGTTTAACGAGGTTTCAAGCCCTCCGCAGGTTTTTCACTACAACCGCTATAAATCCGCAACCATTTCTGCCGGACTTGCTCCGGGAAAAACTATCGGCGACGGCGTAAAAGCTATGGAAGCAATAGCCGCGCGGGTTTTGGATGACAGCTTTAGTACGTCGCTTTCAGGCGCGTCACGGGATTTTGCGGAAAGTGCGTCGAACACAAGTTTTGCATTTTTGTTGGCGTTATTGCTTATTTATCTCATTTTAGCGGCGCAATTTGAAAGTTTCCGCGACCCGTTTGTGATTATGCTCACCGTACCGCTTGCAGTCTTGGGTGCGCTTTTGTCGTTGTGGGCTTTTAACCAAACGCTGAATATCTTTTCGGAAATTGGTATTATCATGCTCATCGGTTTAGTAACGAAAAACGGCATTTTGATTGTGGAATTTAGCAATCACCTTCGCGCCGAAGGGAAAAATCTTTTTGAGGCGGTGCTGGACGGCTCTGCTGCACGCTTGCGTCCGATTTTGATGACAAGCCTGGTAACAGCTATCGGCGCACTGCCGATTGCGCTGGCGCTGGGTGCAGCCTCACAAAGCCGCGTCCCGCTTGGGATTGTGGTTGTGGGCGGAGTGCTGTTTTCGCTGGTGCTGACGTTGTATGTGATTCCGGCGATGTACACCTATCTCGCAAGCAAGAAGCAATCAAGCCTTGAGGAAGAAACTCCTTTGCCGCAGGAAACTTCTTTGTCGCAAGTGCGGGAAGAGCAAGATGTGAAGCCTGCTCTGGAAACTGTCAGTTAAAAAAATTCCGCACTTTGGAGAAAATTTCAAAAAAAGCCGTAGAAGCCGCATAAAAACCGCCTTCTACGGCTTTTGAATTTTTTGCATCCATTCTTGTCAACCATTCCCGGCAATCTGTCGTCTTGAGCGATAACAACAGTTTTTCACGTTTTTTGGAGACGGCAATGACAACAACATCCTTGCGCTACGGCGCTTACGAACTGAAAATGACGATTCCCGCTTCAACGCTGCGCGGATTTTTCGGCTCACTCACACTCTTGGTGGCGGTGTTTATCGGGTATAGCGCGGTTGTTTTGGCAAATCGAATGACATTGACGAAAATGCCGACAATCGCAAGCACAAAACTAATGCACCTTCCGCCGCCTGTTTCTGCACAGCCCGCCACTCCTCCTCCGCCCACAACATTGCTTGCAAGCGGACTTGCCGCACGTGCCGGAACGCCTGTTCCTGTGCCGGATGCGCTTGTTTCTTCGGATGAGGCTGTATTTGCCAATGTGGATGAAATCTCACGAGCAAGCGCGGAAGGCGGTAATGGTGTTGAAGAGGGAACGATGTCGCTCATCACAGATTCTACTGAAGTGCGAGAGGAAGAGCCGGAAATGTATGATATATTTGCCGTCGAAAAAGAGCCGTATATTGAGATTCGGGATCTGCAACGTAGAGTAGTCTATCCTGAAATGGCGAAACGAGCAGGAATACAGGGCATTGTTATTGTTCGTGTCTTGGTCAGCAAAGATGGAAAGCCCAAAAAATATGTTATTGAGCGGAGCGATTCGGAATTGTTGAACAATTCTGCTTCGGATGCTGTGATGAATAGCCGCTTTACACCTGCAATACAGCAAAATCGCCCTGTTGAATGTTGGGTGAGTATTCCTATTGCTTATCGCTTACGCTAAATTTGTTCATTCAAACCCTAGATTTCATGCGCTCTTCCGAATCACATATCACTGAACGTATTCAGCAGTATTGTCAAAGCACAAGCGATGTTGAGAAGCGTTCTGCATTTCGGCACTTTTACGACACCGCAAAAAACCTTGTGTTTGCTGTTGCATCCCGCATAGCGCCAAACTATGCGGCTGCGGAGGATTTGTCGCAAGAAATATGGTTGAAAATCTTGCGAAGTGTCTGCTCATACCGAGCCGAAGCCTCATTCGGTGCGTGGTTGAGGAGTGTTGCGCTCAGAACGTGGCTGGATATGCGCAAAAGACCGTCGGAGAAAACGCAGCGCGAACTTTGCCGTGTGAGTTTGTCGGAAAGCCTCCTCGAAAGCGGTGAAGAAGGCATTATTGTTTTCGATGGCAGTTTCCAAGCAAAACCTGATGTTCTGGCTGAAGCAGAAAGCGTACAAGCCTTGATAGAAAGCGCTTTGCAACGACTTACCATAGCAGAGGCAAATGTTTTTCGTGCAAGGCATAATGGCGAGTTATCATTTCGAGAAATTGCCGAAGAACTTGGCGTAAGCGACGGTACGGTGAAAACACTCCATTTTCGTGCAATGAAAAAACTCCAAGTTCTGCTCAAGCCTATTTTTGAGACTTCCTCCACACTTTCATAATTTCAGCAATGCAAGCAACGACCTCACCCAATGACCGTGAACGGCTGGAACACTTGATGATAAGCGCTGTTTACGACGACATCACGGACGCAGAGCGTAAAGAACTTAATATGCTGCTCCGTCAAAATCCTCGTGCATTGGATGAACTTCTCGCACTTCAGGATTTGCGCCGTTTGATGACAAAACCTCTGTATCGCGCAGAGGCAAATCGCACCAAAGAACAACAATCGGAAGCCCGCGAAGCCTTTTTTGATGCGCAGTGGAAGGTGCTTGATGAAGAATTGGAGGCGGCGTTTCGTCAAAATAAAGCGCCTATTTTGCCAGAGTCTGTGCTCATAAAAAACGGTGCAATGCCTCGTAACTATGCACCGAACAAGCCGCTCATTCGACCGTCGGAACTCATTCGCTATATTCCTCGTGCCACAGAACGAGGTTTTGTGGGCGCTGCACTACTTTTAACCTTGCTCATTGGGGGATACTCCTTGTTTCTTATTGCCACTGCAAGCGGCTTACCGAAGCGTCCTGCTATTAACAAAATGAAACTGACGAATCTTCCGCCGCCGCCAACAGCCCAGGATGACACGCAAGCACCGCCCCCGCCACCAAGCGCCTCCGGTCCTGCCGCAAGAGCCGGAACGCCTGTTCCCGTGCCGGATGCGCTTATTGCGCCTGATGTGAAAGACTTTGCGAATGTGGATGAAATCTCACGCGCCAGCACGATAGGCGGCGACGGGAATGACCAAGGGTATTTGGGTTTGGCTTCGGATGTGGATACGGAAGTCCGCGAAGATGAGCCGAGCGCCTACGATTTTATCCCCGTTGAAAAAGAGCCATACGTTGATATTCGAGAATTGCAGAAAAAGGTTGTGTACCCCGATATTGCCAAGCGTGCGGGGATTGAGGGGAAAGTCAATATTCGTGTTCTCGTTGGGAAAAATGGCGTTCCCAAAAAGCACATTATTGAATCAAGCGATTCAGATTTGCTGAACGACGCGGCGGTGAAAGCGGTGATGAACTCTGTGTTTACGCCTGCTATTCAAAATAACCAGCCCATTGACTGTTGGGTGAGTATTCCGATTGTGTTTCGGTTGCGGTGATATAGAAAGTTGCTTGAAAGCAGGGTTTGGGGCGCTTTTGCTTTACAAATTCCCCCGAAAATACTCCACCGTGCGCTTCATTGCCGCTGTCCAATCATTGGACGGCGTGAAGCCCGTCAGAACCTTGATTTTATCGCAGTTCACGGGTGTTGAGCCGATGTCAATCGTTTGGATTTCGTGCGGAAGCGGTTTAACGGTAAGTTCGCCCTGTCCGCAAGCATCCACCACAAGTTGAGCGATTTCGTGAATCGGGATATTTTGTCCGTTCACATTCAAAGCCGTGAACGGCACGTAAAAACTGCCTTCGGTGGCAATGCGCCAGACGTATTCGACCACATCCTGCACATAAACCACAGGACGTGTGCGGTGTGTACCGAAAATTTCGATTGCCCGTCCTTCCAAAACATCACGGATAAAACCGCCAATAAGTCCAATATCCTCGCCCTTTGTCGGCATATTTTCCCCAAAGCAATTCCCAAAACGCAGGCTCACAACGGCGTATTTGTAGAGTTTTGCGTAAATGCGGTAATACGATTCCGCTGAGAGTTTATGTACCCCTTGAACGTCCTCCGGCAAAAGAGGCGTGTCTTCGGTAATTTCTCCGCCCACAAAATTCCCATAGACACCCCGCGAAGACAAGTAAATAAGACGCTTGCCGGGGTGCTTCTCCAGTGCTGTGGCAATGTGCAGATGCGAAAGTTGGTTGAGTGCCACATCAAAATTCGGCTCATAAAGCGCCAACCTATGCGCTGTCCACGCCATAGTGTCAATGACAATATCGCTTTGAGATAAGTATTCGTCAAGGTTTTGAACGTTCTCGACTTTTTCTTCAATGAGCGTGATGCCCTGTAAGCCTGATAAATTCTCGCGTCTGGCGCTTGTGCGCTCAATCATGCCATCAATAACGATAGCTTTCCAACCTTCTTCGGTGAAACGTCGTGTAATTGCGCTGCCGATAAAACCTGCGCCGCCGAGGATAAGTGCTGTTTTCATGGTGAAAAAATTGTGCAAAATGAGTAAATATGCTGCTTGGAAAAGCGGCACAAATTTATGCACAATTTACGACAAACGTAAATGCAAATTTCCTTGCAACGTTGGTTGGCTGCGGCGAGGAGAAATACTTGCCGCGCTTATGGAGGCACTCTGCTCCGAATCAAGAATGAAGCGGTCTGCAACGCTTTTAAGGTGTTCGGCTTCGCCTGTAATACTCCCCACAGAACTTGCCACACCTTGAATATCGCTGTTGTTCGAGACAATCGCCGAACTGATACGCTCCACGTTCAGCGTGATTTCTTGCGCTGTGGAGGACTGTTTTTCCGCCGCCGAAGCAATCTGAATAATCAGCCCGTTTACGTGTTCAATGCCCTCAACGATAGATTTTAAGCGCTCTCCGGCATTATTTGCACGTTGGATGCCCGTTTGCACTCGCTCCGCACCAACACTGGCGGCTTCGGTGGCGTGTTTGGTGTCGTCTTGAATCAGGTGAATCGTTTTGGTGATTTCCTTCGTGGCTTTCGTTGTTTTTTCGGCGAGTTTCCGCACTTCATCGGCAACAACGGCAAAACCTTTTCCTGCTTCTCCTGCACGAGCCGCTTCAATGGCTGCGTTCAGGGCAAGCAGATTCGTTTGGTCAGCGATTTCCTCAATCGTTTCGACAATCGCGCCGATTTGCTCCGACGAACTGCCCAATTTCATCACCACGCCAGCCATACTGTCCACCACTCCTGCAATCGTCGTCATGCTTTCCAGCGTGGTTTGAACAGCATTTTGTCCGGTTTTTGCGGAATCCACAACGCGGTGCGAAACCTCAGAAGTCGCACTAACATTAGTCGCAATGCCGTTGATAGAATCCGACATCTGTTCAATCGCTCCGGCAATTTCGCCCACACGCGAGGACTGCTCACGGCTTTGGTGTGAGATTCTATCAGCATTGACGGCAATTTGCGACGATGCAGCCGCTAAACTGGAAGCTGCCTCCTGCATTTGGATAATCGTCGTGCGCTGTGCTTCAATCGTATCATTCAGCGCGGCGATAAGTTGCCCGACGGCATCATCTTTGGTTGTGCGGAGGGTTTGGCTCAGGTCGTTATGACGCACGGAGTCCAGAAAGCGCGTAATACGGGCAACTTCCGCCTCAAGATAAAACTGCTGTTCAATGACTTCATTCCGTGCATCTTCGGCGGCTTGCTCGGCTTTGCGAATGGCGCGGCGACGCTCTTGCTCGGTCAAAGCGCTCATTTTACGCAAGTTTGCCGACATCGTTGTAAATTCCTTTCCCAAATCGCCGATTTCATCGGTTCGGTTCAAATCCAGTTCGATTGCGGCTGTTTCGGGGTTTTCGCTAAAGCGCTCCGTGAAATCCC
Organism: Candidatus Kapaibacterium sp.; assembly: GCA_025455065.1. Lineage (GTDB taxonomy): Bacteria > Bacteroidota > Ignavibacteria > Kapaibacteriales > UBA4661 > PH2015. Next base: position 47,017 of record JALONG010000006.1, read on the forward strand.
GAATAGCGCTTCCAAGGCGGCTTACGGGCTTGGCTATCCACCGTCCCAGCACAAACCCTAGCACTAAACTCAGCAAAACACCGATGCCGCGCATAATCCACGCTTGATTGCGAATTTGCTGCTCAATCACCAAGTATTCTTTGTAGGAAATATCTACCTCCAAGACCGCCACAGCCTTGCCGGAAGCGTCTTTGACGGGTGCCATGCCCGAAATCCACACGCCGTTGTCGCTTTTGTAAATGTCCGTCGCGCCCGCTTTGCCCTCGCGCAAAGCACGGTGGAATGTCTCGGCAACGCCTTTATCGCGGAAAGTGTATTTGTCACCCGAAAACGGTGTTGGGTGCGTCATTATGCCGAAGGAGGTTTCATCAGTTTCGGAGGCTGTGAGCGTGTACCAATTTTCCGCATATCCAAGTGCGGAGCGCATTGCCACAAGCGGCTTAATAGTTTCGGCAAATACCGCCTTTGCCGCAGAATCCTTCCCAAGCGCCATTTGGTGCTGCTCGCCCGAAATAGTCTGCGCGGCTGCCGTCGCCACATCACGCAGGCGTTCAGCAATCATCTCGCGGCGCTCATCAATGTTGATTGTGAGCGCTACTTGAAGCACAATTTCCAGCAAAAGCCAGCACACCAGAATAATCGGTATGGCAATTTTAATCCAAAGTTTGTTCATGGGAGTAGGTTCTAGGTTCTGGGAGATAGGTTTGAAGCGGTATGGCGGTGAACAAGGAAAAAGCGAATAACTAAAAACTAAAAACTAAAAACTTAGGACTTTCGCGAACACAAGTCGCAAGGGGCTAAAACCCCTTGTTAAACAATGACTTACGCAACAAGGGGTTTCAACCCCTTGCCTCAAAAGTATGGTTTTGCGAAAGTCCTAAAACTAAAAGCTAAAAACTAAAAACCAAAAACTACTTCCCATTCTCCAACGCCAAGACACCACGCGGACACACTGCCGAACACACGCCGCAGCCCACACACGAAGCGCGAACAATGTCCTCGCCGCGCTGCGCGTAAGAGCGAACATCTATGCCCATTTCGCAGTAGGTGGAGCAGTTTCCGCAGGAAATACACTGTCCGCCATTGGTGGTGATGCGGAAGCGTGAGAAACGGCGTTGGAAGATGCCTAAAACTGCTGCCATCGGGCAACCGAAGCGGCACCACACGCGGCTGCCCATAATCGGGTAAAAACCTGTTCCCACCACGCCGGAGAAGAGCGAACCGATAAGAAAACTGTATGTTTTTGAGTATGCTAAGGAAAATTCACCCAGCACCGCGCCTTGCATGGCGGAGTTTATCCAGAGCAAGCCCGTCATGGTGGTCACAAAAATGAGAACACTGTGAATCATCCAACGCTCTATTTTCCATGCTTTGAGCGATTTATCGGAGTTTTGGCGAAAGGGGTCGCCGAGTGTTTCTGCCAAACCGCCGCAGCCGCACACCCACGAGCAGTACCAGCGTTTGCCGAAAAAGTATGTCAAAATAGGCGTTGCAACGAAGGTCATTATCATTCCCCAAATAATCATAAAGACCATGAGGTGATTCGGCGAAGCAAGAAAATATTGGACGTTCAGGGGATTGAGATAGTCGTATTTGAGGGGCCAAAAGTAGGTGAAATAAAATTCCGGCTGATTCATCATCTGAAGCCACGCGGGAATGAGGTAGGCGAACAGGAGTTGGAAAAAGACCACCGACAATGTGCGGATGATATGATACCGACTGTGCCGATACTTCGCAATCATGCGGACTCCCATAATAATCACCGCCAGCGTGTAGAGCGTTCCGTAGAGAAACCATTGGTCGGCAGCTTTGCCGCGAAGCAAGAAACTAAGAGGGTCGGCAGCGCGGATGCAGTGTTGCAAATACTCCGCATACCAATAGAGTAACACGTAAAAGCCTGTCATTCCCACGCCGATAATCCATGCCGCAGCGCCTCGATGTTGCGCACGGCTGAACATGATGCCGTTGTGATGAATACCGGGTTTATACTCCGAAAACAGAGGCAGAATGTACAATAGCGCTCCAAAGGTTGCCAAACCAAGGCTTCCAAGAGAATAGAGTGCCGGAATGGTCGTAAATGCTCCTGTCCCGCCGATAATAAAAATCATCACTCCCAGCACAAACAGTGCTAATGCGCCTTTGCGCAAAGGGGAGAGTTCCAAAAGCGGCTGCGCGAAGTTTTTGGGAATGGTTATGCTGTCAAGGGCGACAAATGCTGGTGTTGTGGTGTTTGGCATAAATAAATCCTCCGCAAACGTGAATTGGTGAGCAATGATGAATGGTTGCGAGGCTCATTGTTCTTGCTTCTCTATGAGAACCTCGCTCATCACAAATAATACGAAATTTTACCATGTAAAGATTGTCAGTCCCAAAACATTTGCAAAAAATTTCCCGAAGAAATTCCGACAAAAAGACTGGCACGTAATTTGCTTTTTGAAAAGATGTCGCCCAAAACACCATAAAGCAACGGGCAACCCCAAATTGACTATCAGTACGCTATGCAAGATTTGATGCGGTACACAGCACATTAACCTTGCGGCAACAGCATAACAGAGGCAACAATGAACATGACATCACGCGACTCATTTGGTGCAAATCCCCTCGGTGGCAATGCTACGAGCGGCAATACTATGTCCCGTCAAGGAAACACAGGGCTTCCGGCTGGTTTTACGCCGCAAAACGGCTCAAATCCGCCGTCTGCAAAAAACAGTACGCCGAAACAGCCCAATACACCACAAAACCGTACAGGCAACCAAGCACCAAACACCGCTCCCAAGCAGCCTTCACACGCTTCTGCTCCAAAGTCTTCGGGAAAACTCCCTGTTTCCAGTGAACAGATGCAGCAGTTCCTCGCGTTGGTGAATACGCACAAACGCGAGATTGGTGCGGCGCTTTTGGGGTTGTTTGCTGTTGTGTTGCTTTTGGCTCTTGTGTCGTATGACCCCGCAGACCGCTCCAATGCTCGTGTTTCACTCACTCCCGAACAATCACAAACGGTTGCTACTCCTCGTTCCGCAAACGTCAATATGCGAACTGCTCCAACGACAGTAACTACGCCGCTTCAAGAAGAATACGTCATTAAAAACTGGCTTGGATACGTGGGCGCGACAGTTGCTCATTTTGTCTATAACTACACCGTCGGCTACGCAGCGCTGCTCTTTCCGGCAATGATGATGCTTTGGTCGGTTTCGATTTTGCGTTACAAAATCTCTGACCGTTTGCTTTTGGGAACGGCTTTGGCACTTGTCGGAGCGGCAATTTTAGCAAGTTTCGCCGGCGTGTTGCAGCTTGTTCCGTGGATGCCGCCGATGCGCCCCGAATGGAGCGGTTCAGTCGGGCAGTTTATAGCACGGATGCTTTGGCAGATTATCGGCACAGTCGGCGCATTTATCGTTCTGACGGGCAGTTTGATTGCAACGATTTTTGTGGCGCTGGATTTGGATATTGAAAAAAGCATTACCCGCTTCAAAGCAGAGCGGGAGCGCCTTTCCGCCTTGAAAAATAAAACGAAATCGAATATCGCAACAGTAGTGAAGGAAGAACAGGCATTTACCAACGAAAGCAGCACCGATGCAGCTTCTATGGCTGCACAGTTTACCGAAGAAATTTTATCGGCGAAAGATTACGATGACTATCACGTTGAAATGCCTGCCACACCTAGTGTTTCGGCTAGTGTTTCGGCAGAACCAATTCCGGACACAATCCTTTCTGCTTCGGCAAAAAGCGCATCAACGCTTGCCGATGCCGACGAACCCGCACGCATATTGCGCCGTTCAGCCCAAAGCCCTGATGCTACTTCGCTTCGCCGCGATATTTTAAGCAAATACGCCGAAGACGAAGCGCACGACGTGGAAAGCGCTTCCAAACAGGAAATTTTAACACAAAGCCCTGTTTTAGTTGCTCCGCAGGTGGAAATAGTAGCTCCGCAGGTGGAAATCGTACCGCAAAATCCTCCAAAGGCTGAAGCGGAAATTCTCTCACAAGCCGCACAAAATCTTGCTCCTCAAGCGCTCACTGCACAAGCGCCTGTACTAACGGAAAAGCGCGTCAATATCGGCGCGACAAACAGCCCGACCATGAGCGTCAGTACGCCGCAAACAACGGTGTTCGCACAAGGATTTTCCTATCCGGCGCAAGCATCTATCACGTTTGTTGAAGCAACAAAAGCTGAGGCACCTAAGCAAGAGACTTCAGTAGAGGACACAAAAAAAAACGATGAACTGAACGATGTATCAAGCGCGGTTTTGCCTGAAACACATGGTAATGCTATTGGCAACGAAGCAAGTAAAGATGCGTCTTTTACGCAGAATCGTTTCTCCGATGAAGAACTGACTGTTCACCGCCGCAATACCGAACACCTCGCGGGATTAGTTGCAGGGCAGGTTGCAGAAGAAGTTGCTTCCGGTATTGCCACAGGTATCGCTTCACAAGTGGCAGCAGAAGTCGCGGAACGCATTGCGCACAGTGCCGTGCAAGCCGCAGTACAAGTGGCTATGGAGAAAGCAGCACTCACAAGTACCTTTGCATCCGCAGCACCCGTTATTGCTCCCACAGAAGCAACCACGCCGTTTGTGAGTGATTCGTTTGATGCGGATTTGGTCAATGAGTTTGCGACCGAAACGCTTGTTGCCAAGCCTGAAACGCTTGTTGCCAAGACGGAAGTGCCGATTACCATTCGCACCAACGCGCAAAACGTTATTCCCAAACCGATGTTCATGCCGCAGAATGACGAAATTTTGCGTGAAGAAATTCAGTATGAGCCGCCGACCTTGGATTTGCTTGTTCCGCAGGAAGTGAGCGATTCAGTGAGCGAAGAGGAATTGCAAAATAACGCACGAGTATTGCAGGAAAAACTGCGTACTTTCCGCATTGAAATTGAAAATCTGCACGTTACGCCAGGACCTGTGGTTACGCAGTATGAATTTAGCCTCGCTCCGGGTGTGAAAGTGTCGCAAATTGAAAATTTAACCAACGACATAGCGCTTGCGCTCAAAGCGCGTGGAATCCGCATCATTGCTCCTGTTCCGGGGCGTGGTACGGTTGCGGTGGAAATCCCGAATGCCCGTGCAACGGCTGTGCGCTTCAGCAGTATCGTGGATTCGGCGGAGTTCGAGGATTCGCAATTACGCCTTCCTCTTGCGCTCGGCAAAACGATTCACGGCGACGTATTTACTGCCGACCTTGCGAAAATGCCGCATTTGCTCATTGCCGGTGCGACGGGTTCGGGCAAAAGCGTCGGTATTAACTCCATTATCGCGTCGCTGCTCTACAAAATGCACCCGCGCAATTTGAAGTTCGTCATCATTGACCCCAAGCGCGTAGAAATGACGCAGTATAAGGCGCTGGCGAATCACTTTTTGGCGGTGTGTCCCGACATTGACGAAAAAATTATTACCGATGCCCAAAATGCCGTCATAGCGCTTAAATCCGTCGTTGCGGAGATGACGCGCCGTTACGAAGTGCTGCAAAAAGTTGGTCAGCGCAATATCGTGGATTACAACCAAAAAGTCCGTGAAGGGCGCTACAAAGACACTTCGGACTATGTTCACCACGAAATGCCGTATATTGTCGTGATTGTGGATGAGCTTGCAGACCTGATGATGACTGCTTCGCGTGAGGTCGAAGAGCCGATTTGCCGCTTGGCGCAGCTTGCGCGGGCAGTCGGGATTCACCTTATCGTCGCAACGCAGCGCCCGTCGGTGGATGTGGTAACGGGCCTCATTAAAGCAAACTTTCCGGCGCGAATTGCTTATCAGGTTGCTTCAAAAATTGATTCCCGAACAATCTTGGATTCAAGCGGTGCGGAGCATCTTTTGGGCAATGGCGATATGCTCTTTACTCCGGGCGGTGCTGGGAAACCCATGCGTTTGCAAAATTCCTATCTCTCAACCGATGAAGTAGAGCGGATTTGCGACCACATTGCCGCACAAGAAGGCTTCTCGCAGCCGTATATGCTGCCTTCAGTAAGCGAAAAGACGCAACGAGGTGGCGGACAAGGCTCTGACGACGACCGCGACGACCTTTTTGAAGAGGCGGCACGTTTGGTTGTGCGTCATCAGCAATGCTCCACATCACTGCTCCAACGCCGCATGAAAATTGGCTACGGACGCGCTGCGCGGATTGTGGACCAACTCGAAGAAGCAGGCGTAATCGGTGCAATGGACGGCAGCAAAGGCAGGACGGTGCTTCTGGACAGCGAATCGGCACTGAATGCTATGTTATGAAAAACCCTATCGAACCCTCATCATTCCTCGCGTAAAGAGGCTTGGCAAAGCGCATGGGTGCGGCACAAAGCGCTGCTTCCTGTTTTGGTCAAGACAATGATATGACGTTGTGCGTAGAGGGGCGCACTATCTCCAAAAAAGCCGATACACACGAGTTGCTCGTTGATGTATCGGCTTTTTTTTATGAAATTTTTTTACTTGCCTAAAAAACTGCTAAATCCCTCATCCTATTGCCCTTATCCCATTGCCCTTATCCCATTGCCCTTATCCCTTTGCCCTTCCTACCCTTCACCAAAGCCTGCTTCAAAAAATTCGAGCATTTCTTTGAGCGCTTGTTCTTCGTCCGGTCCGTCGAGTTCGATGGTGAGTTCGGAGTTTTGTTCGGCGGCGAGTGTCATTACGCCGATGATGCTTTTCGCGTTTACGCGGAAGCCTTCGCGGATAAGGAAAATTTCCGATTGAAAGCGCGAGGTGATTTTGACAATCATCGCTGCGGGACGTGTGTGCAAGCCGGCGCGGTTTTTTATGGTTACAACATGAGTAATCATGGCGTTTTCAGTTAGGACGTTTTTCGGGGCGAAGTTAATGAGTACGTTCCAGAAGCATCGTTGCAAAATCATGTAAATAAGCGCGTCCGGCGTTATTGGGCAGCGAATCTAAGGCGTGATGCGCCTTTTGGGTTAATTTGGCAACTTCTGCTTGTGCGTCATCGAAAATGCCATTGCGCTCAAATAAACGCTGCATTGCGGGAATATGTTCTTCGTTCAAACCACGGTTGGCGAGAAAATGTTCGAGCAGTAAACGGTCGTCTTGGCTCATGGAATCGTGCTTTTCCAATGCTTTGATAATGAGAAACGTTTTTTTTCCCTCAAGAATATCGCCGCCCACAGTTTTGCCTAATTTCGCCCCGTCAGCCGCAATATCCAGCAAATCATCCTGCACTTGAAACGCGATACCGCTTGCGTAGGCATATGCGGTAAGCGCCTGAAGATGAGCAGTAGAGCCGTTTCCAAGGATGCCGCCCAGCTGCACGGAGAGTTCCAGCATTTTGGCTGTTTTTTTGTCAATCATCTGAAAATAGTCATCCAAGCTAATGTGGGAGCGGTCTTGAAACTCAAGGTCAAGTGCTTGTCCCTCACAAACTTCGATGATGCTGAAATTGACGGCAGTAATAAGTTCTGCAAGGCGCTTCAAATCAGGGGAACGGAGCAGTGTTTGGTACGCAATGGCAATTAAACCGTCGCCGGAAAGAATTGCTGCGCTCTCGTTCCATTTGACATGAACCGTGGGGTTGCCACGGCGCACAGATGCAGCATCCATGATGTCGTCGTGAATAAGCGTGAAATTGTGAAGCATTTCAACGGCTATTCCCGCAAAGAGAGCATCCATGCCGCGCCCACCGACGGCATCGCACGCCATCATCGTCAAAACAGGGCGAACACGTTTGCCGCCGCTCAAAAGCGTATAGCGCATCGGCTCATAAAACGTGTGTGGATGTTGCTTGGCGAGGATTTCGGCAAGCGTTGATTCTACGGCGTGTTTGTAGCGGGAATACTGTTCGGTGAACGAGGTGTTTTGCATTGTAAGGCTCTTCAAATCTGGCATAGAGTATAGAAAAACTACGCGGAAACAAGGTAATAAGCGGCAATCTACGAAACAATTTCGAGAGAAGCGGGGGAAAAATTTGTCGCTTTTGAGTGTATTGACGAGGCTCTATTTCCCGTACGGGCGCTCCAAAAACTGCCGTGCGTATTTGTGGGAATCGTAGTAATCTTCCCAACTCAGCACTTTGTTGTATTGCTTCACGGCAAGGTCGCGTTTGCCTTGAACATCGTAGATATTGCCCACGCGGGAATTAAGCATAATCATCCAGCCGGAGGGCTTCTCGTCGAGTTTGCGGCAAAATTCGTCGCACTTGTAAAAATACGTCAGTGCGTCATCATATTTCCCGCGCTGCATAAGGGAAAGCCCGATGTAATACATTGCCTCGCGGGCAATGAGATTATCGTAACCCGTTTTGCGGTCAATGCAGTTATTCAAAATTTCGCGCCACACTTCTTCCATGCGGTCATAATTTCCCGTCTGCACGTAGCATCGCCCCAAATATGCCTTAAACAGGGAGTTTTTGGGGTAATCCGACGAAAGTTGCTGCGAAATCGCAAGCGCTTCGGAATAATTTTTTTCCATGCCGTATTGCAGTTGCAACAGCACAACTTTGGCTTCCGTAGCGGCATAGCGGGCGCTTTGGGCTGCGAGTTTTAGCTCTGCTATACCGGCACGTTTGTCGCCGGGCGGAAGCATGGCGATAAGCGGCTTCACGGCAGGATAACGCTCAGGAATGGTTTCCATAAAATAATGATAAATCCCCGTACCTAGCATCACATCTCGGTTTCCGGGGGCAACTTCCTGACATTTTTGCACAAGGTCGAAAGCCCGTTTGCCGTCTAATGCCGCCGCCGCCCAATCGTTGCGGGTAACATGATACCGCCCACGAAAGCCCAAAATACCGCCTTTGAAGAACAATCCGACAATATCATTGTCATTTTTGTCCAAAATGCTGTCGCAAAGTGTAACAACGCGGTCAATTTTTTTCAAAAAGCGTTCATCGGTGCGCTTGTCGCGGCTGTTGGTAACGATTGCCCACCAATCCACCATCGCATCCAGAAAATATCCTGCCGGATGTTGCGGATAGGCATTGATAACTTTCTGAAAATTTGTGCTGGCGCTGTCAAACTCGAGGTTGTAAATATGCCGTACACCCGCTCTCACGGCAGAATCAGCATCGGTGCGCATAAGCGCCCATTGTGCGGAAAGTGGCGTGATTGCTGCCGTGCTGAGAAAAAGCAGAAAGACAAATACCATGCGCAAAGCGTTGGTGCTACTATGAAGCGAGGTCAGAAAAGAGAGATTCACAGCAATTTGGGTGTGATGGTGAAATGATAGGGTGAAATGATAGGGCGAAACACAAGGTTTTATCGTGTGTTTGGTGCTTTACACGGGCAAATAGTTTAATTGCGCCGTGAGCGATGCTTTTCACAAAATGTATTCGATAAGCCTCATCACGACAGGCTTGCGATGTATTCCAAAATACGTTTTTTCATCGCTTCTTCGACCTCGACGTGGGCATTGCCTTTAATCATTTCTTCTAATTGTGGACAGTAAGAAGCGTAGCCCGTTTCACCCCAACGGCGAATGAGTACATCGTAATCGCTAGGATTGGTGCTGGTTGGCTTACTCATGGCGGAAAACCTTTCGAGAAAAAGAGTGGTGAGAGAACAAAAAATTATGAAGTGCAACGGCACGAACACAAGATTGTATCGGCATTGCAGATGATGACTACAAAATTACAATAAGTTTCTGAAAAATTTTTGTCTTTCCGATGAAACTTTTGTCATTATCCGCCGTTTACCAAAGAAAGATTAAACGCGCGTCTTTTTTACTACAAAATTTGTCAAAAAATTCCATTCTAAAGGTGTAGCTATGAAAAAGCAACATTTCTTCTCTGCTATTTTTGCAATTATTTTTGCTGTAATACCTGCATTTTTGTCAGCAAATACTCCCGCTCTAGCAAGCAATGACATTGCTGCACTCCGTAAAAGCATCGGGTATCCCTCATGGGCTGTGAAGCAGCAAGTGGAAGGGCGCTTTGAAATGATTGTGTACGTCGGTGAAAACGGCGAAGTTTCAATGGTCAATTTTGACGCATCTTCATACTCTCCGCAGCCGCTTACACGCTTGATTGCAGAGGTTTCCGAAAAAATCTATGCGTATCGTTTCTCTCCCGAATCTGCGGGGCAGACATTCCGTATTCCGTTTAATTTCGTTTTGACGAAGTAATATTGCGACCTTAATCTTGTAAAGCATTATTCCATAAAAATTTATGCTATGCAAACAATGAAGCCCTCTCGCATAATGCGAAGAGGGCTTTTTTTGTTGTTATTGCGGAGTGCGGAAAAATCTTCCGTACGCACAAACAGTTTTGTAACTTGGCACAAATGCTCATTTTATTCACAAACGACGTTATTGCTGTGATAATCCTCCCCGATACTGATGATGCCTTGCTAAACGAGTGCGAAATTCAGACATTTCGCTCCGGCGGCAAAGGCGGGCAGAATGTGAACAAAGTGGAAACGGGAGTGCGACTCATTCACAACCCAAGCGGACTTGTGGCGCAATCCACCACCGAGCGCAGCCAATACATGAACAAAAAACGCTGCTTAAAAAAATTACGTCTCCGCGCCGCAGAACTCAATTACCGTGCGCCGGAGCGGGTTGCAACAAAAGTGCCGTTTTCAGTGAAACGGGAAAACCGTCAGCGAAAAACGAAAACATCAGCAAAAAAGCAACTGCGGCAGCGTCCGCGTTTTTTGGAAGATGATTGACGGGAGCAAGGTTTTTAGCGGTTTGTCGTGCCTGTTTCCCCAGTTCTTTTCGAGACTTCTTTTTCCGCCGCTTCTTTTTTGTGGAGTGTCCGCCAAAGATACCACACAATGGCGCTGTTTGCGAGGATAACACAAAATTTGACAATCGTTGGTTTATGCGTGAAATGATAGATTTCAAGCGGTATGAGTGCCGCTGTTGCCACAACCATAAACCATTCCGCCCAGCGCTGCCCCATATAGACACCAACACCTTCAATCCACAGCACGACCGTGTAAATCAGCGACAACACGCCTGTCGAGCGCACGGCATCGCCCAGTAAAAATGTTTCGATTTTGGACAGCAGCCAATGAACAAGTTTCCCGTGCGGCAGCATCAATTCTTCATCCAACCACTCAATGGCGAGTTGATACCACGTGTCGCGGGTATCGAGAAAAACCAGCGAAATCCCGATAAACAGCAGCGCAAAACCCTTGGCGATTTTGTAGAGCGCAATAGTCCGAAGATATTTGTTGGAGTGCATTTCTTGTACCTCGTGCGGAAGATAATGATTCGGAAATAATGAGCGATTTGTAATACCAGCCTCAATGCCTCATGTTTACTCGTCTGCGGGGATATTCCACGTGCGAATCCGCATGTCATCCGGCAAAAAATACGTTACAATACCAAGCGCGGGAAGCGCACAGCAAACTATCATCATGGTTTGAATCCCCAGCCAATCCGCCATTCTTCCGAGTGCAATCGAACCCACAGCTGCCAAACCAAACGCAAGACCGAACATCAAGCCTGATACCATGCCCGTTCTACCAGGTAGAAGGTCGAACATATAAATCAGCGCAACAGTGAAGCCTGTCAAAATTGCAAAACCGCTTCCTGCGACGAGAATGTAGGAAATAAGCGGGTTTTGCGCGGCACTGACAAAGGGCAAAAAGACGGCAAACGGCGCACAACCAAGCGTGGAGAACGCCAGCGCATTTTTTTTACCAAAGCGGTCTGCGAAAAATCCGCCAAAAAGTGTGCCGACAGCTCCGGCAAAAAGAAAGATAAACGTGTGTGTTTGCGCTGTATTCAGCGATGTTCCGAAATGTTGCATTTGAAAGAGCGAATAAAAATTGCTCATTCCCGCAACAAACCACGCCCGCAAAAACGCCAGAAAAAAGACCAAGCCCGAAGCAAAGCGGATGATGCGTAATTGCTGCCCCGTACGGCGAATCCGCGAAGCAATCGCTCGCTTGCGAAGCGAGGGAATATGCGCTTTGTACCACGCGGCAATCGTGTACAGCATCAACAGTGCAACCGCCGCCATGCCGACAAACCACACTGCGCCAAACTGTCCCATCGGAACAAAAATGATAATCGTCATCAGTGGCGCAAATGATGTTCCCATGTTCCCGCCGACTTGAAAGATAGATTGCGCCAAGCCTTGACGCGCTCCTGACGAGAGCAACACAATCCGCGAGGCTTCGGGATGAAAAACCGCCGAACCAAGCCCCACAAGCATCACAGCGACAATTATCCAGCCCAACGTGGAAGCCACCGAAAGCAGTCCCATTCCCGCCATCGTACACGCCATTCCTGCCGGAAGCCAGTAGGGTTGAGGCTTACGGTCGGTGTACCACCCGATAATCGGTTGCATCACCGATGCTGTCATGCTGTTCGCAAAAGCAATTAAGCCAAGTTCCGTATAGGAAAGATGTAAACTGCGTTGAACAATCGGGAACGTTGCAGGAACGACGGCTTGCATAATGTCGTTCAGCAAATGCACCGTGCTTATGCCTGCCAAAACAGGCACAACGACTGATGAAGCAAGTGATGAAGCGCTTTGTGGAGGTTGTTCGTGAGGTGATTCCATTGTGTGGATGCCTTGATTATGGCGTAATGTCCAAACGGCTCATAAAATCTGTTGCCGTGAGTTGATATTGGATGGGCGTAACCGAGACGTAGCCTGCTTTCATAGCCCCTTCATCAGTATTTTCGTCGGTATCTTTGGAATTGTAATGCCCCGAAAGCCAGAAGTATTCACGCCCCATCGGGTCTAAACGCCGCTCGTAGGCATCTTCCCAGCCGGAAGTACCCTGTTTGGTTACACGAAAGCCTTTGATGTGTTCTTTGGCAATCGCAGGAACGTTCACATTAAGAACGATGTCTGCGGGGACGTTCAACGCGAAATATTGCGCGGCAAGTTTCGCGGCATATTCAGCCGCAACGGTGCAATCCGTCTTGTAATCCAGCGAATCAATCGAAACGGCAATAGACGGCAAACCCATCATCATTCCTTCGGTTGCTGCCGACACGGTGCCGGAATAGAGAATATTTTTCGACGTATTCGAGCCGTGATTGATGCCGGAAACCAGCAAATCCGCCTTTTCTTCCAGAAGCGAGCAAATGCCGATTTTTACACAATCCGCCGGAGTACCGTTGATTGCATACCCGAAAAAAGCCCCGTCGCGGCGTATTTTCGTTGCACGGAGCGGACTGCTTACGGTCAAAGCGTGTCCCACAGCGCTTTGTTGGCGGTCAGGCGCAACAACGGAAACTTTGCCAACAGTGCGCAGCGCTTGAACCAGCGCGTAAATACCGGGTGAATCAATACCGTCGTCGTTGGTTACAAGGATGTGCATAGTGTTTTTTTGTTAGTCAAAAGTGGTACAACAGTCGTTTGTCAAATTGACGGAAAAGCATGATAAAATCTCGCTTCGTTTCCCTTTTCATTTCGCCCTTATCCTTCAGCCCTTATCCTTCAGCCCTTATCCTTCAGCCCTTATCCTTCAGCCCTTATCCTTCAGCCCTTATCCCTCATCCCTTCGCCCTTATCCCTCTTTCTCGTCTTGGTCAAACATTGTGCGAATTGGCTCTAAATGCCGCACAAATACTTGGAGTGCGAGGATAAAAACAAAAAATGTGAAGGGGGCAATCGTATCGCAGCGAACCTGCATAAATGCCCGTGCAAGCTGTTCCGGTGCGGTGTACATCAAAACAGGCGTTGCTAATGCGCCTGTCATAATGCCGACATAGACACTGCGGCGAATCACAAAATATCCCGTCAGCCAGCAAAGTGTAAATATCACTGCCGGAACGATATTGACTGCCAACATCACCCCCGCAACAACCGACAAACCCCGTCCATACTGCTGCGCACGGCGGAAAATCATGTTGTAATTATGTCCCAATACGGCAAAAAAACCCGTGAGAGCAGGCGCAATGAAGGTTTCCGTGCCGACAATACTTGCGCCCAATATCATCCCGATTTTTACCGCGAAAAAACCCTTTGCCGTATCAATAAACGCCACCAATGCTTGTGTTTGAAGCAGTTTTTGCTGCGCCCATATCCGTTGAATCGTAGCGGTTTGCGGCTCTGCGTCCAGAGTGCTTGCTTCAAGGCTTTCGCGCCCTGTTATGCGGGCAAGAACAAATGCGGTCGGGAATGCTCCGATGCAATACCCAAAAATCATGCAGAGAAGTTGTACGCCGATAGGCATAAATGCTGGGGTTTGGTGATGGAAAATGCTTAGTTTTCTCTTTGGGTTTTCTCTCTTAATTTTCTCTAGCGCGAAACAATAAATTTTTGTGCCGTTTTGAAATGACGACCACGCACAACACAAATATACACGCCATCGGAAAGGGTAGAAAGGTCGAAACTGACCGTATTCATGCCGGATTTTGCTCCTCCGGCGTAAATGTCCGAAACACGCTTGCCCAGAATGTTAAAAGCCACAATTTCCACCTCTTGTGCTTCGCGGAGCGTCAGTTTCACCACACCGCGTTCTGCTGTGGCATCGGTAAAAAGTTCTACAATGTGGTCATTGCGAAGAGTGTCGGCAACAAGAGCATCGGAGCGGCTTGGAACAGGAATCGGGATTGTACGCGGTGTTGGGGGTGTTTTCCGTTTTTTGGCAGTTTTTGTACTTTTTTTTGCGGGTTGCGTTTTTGCGGATTGTGAACTTGAGGAAACGCCCTGTAAGCGCCCATTTGCCTGCATTTTCAAGGGAAAACAACTCAGCGCCCACAGTGCCAGCCACAACGCGGCAAAAAAACAAGACGTGTGTGAAAAATGTCGGGCTGAATGGCGCATGAAGGGAAAAACAGTTCGCAAAAAGGATGATTGTAGGGTTTGACAGCGTTTTTAACAAAAACACAAAAACACAAGAACGCAATTTACGAAAAACACGGTTTTCTGCCGTTCCTTTTTTGCAGAATCCGTATATTGCGTTCTTGTTTGGCGCGTCTAAACCCTGAAAGCGTCATTTTTACTTGTTTTTCAGCTATGTACACTATTCAACTGCCGAATTTTCAAGGTCCTTTCGACCTTTTGCTCTATTTCATCAAACGCGATGAACTCAACATACACGATATTCCGATTGCGCGAATTGCGAATGAATTTTTGCAATACACCCGCCTTATCGAATTGCTGGATTTGGAGTTAGCAGGAGAGTTTTTGGTCATGGCTTCCACGCTCATGCAAATTAAAGCGAAACTGCTTCTGCCCGAAGAAAAAAAAGAAGGCGACGAAACGCAGGAAGAAAATGACCCCAGAGCAGAACTTGTACGGCGTTTGCTGGAATACAAGCGCTACAAAGAAGCAGCCGAAGAACTGAATGTGATGTCGGAATCGCAGCGTTACATCTACTATCGCCAGTTTTTCGCTGCCGATGTCAAACATGACCCCAATCCGCTTGACGAACTCACGCATTTGACCTTGTTTGACTTACTCGCGGCATTTTCGAGGGCGCTGCAAAAAGCCCCGAAAGCCCCTGCGCCGCATACGATTGAGCGCGAACCCGTTACGATTGAAGAGCAGGCAGCGCTGATTATGGCGCTCTTTCAATACCGCGACGAAGTAGCATTTTCCGAACTTGTCGCCAATACTGACCGTTCTACGCTGGTTGTAACCTTCCTTGCGCTTTTGGAAATGATGCGCAATTTTCATATTCGCATTAAGCAACACGAACAGTTTGGTGAAATTTATTTGTTCAAGCCCAACGATTCACCCGATATTCCCAACGACCAAACACCGCACAACAACGAGGCTTCTGAAGATTCTTCACCGGAAGGAATCAGTACGCTGAAAGAACTCAAACAGCGTGAAAAGCAAGAACGCAAGGGACAGCGCGGCTTGCAGAGTCTCAGCACACAAGGAGGCGGTGCAGAACACCACTTTTCGGCAGCAGAAACGGCGCTGTCGCTGACCTTGAATTGAGAATTTGTGCTTTTTTGCAATGATGCCTGAAACACGCCCAAATATCGCCTCAGAGATTCTTCCTTCCACGCTGCACGAACTGTTGGAGGAGCTTTATACGCTCAGGCGTTTTCACGCCTCCGCAGGTCTGCACCGCATTGAATCTCTGCTCTCGGCACTTGATAATCCGCAAAAGCGCTTCCCGTCTGTGCATATTGCCGGAACAAACGGTAAAGGTACGGTATCGTCACTCATTGCATCGGTGCTGACAGAAGCAGGGTACAAGGTCGGTTTGTACACCTCACCACATATTTTGCGCTTCAACGAGCGCATCCGTATCAATGGCGCAGAAGTGAGTGATGAAGAGCTTTTGGCACTTGTCCGGCGAATTATGCCGCTTGTGATGCAAGAAAACGGAACGTTCTTTGAAGCCGCAACAGCGCTTGCTTTTCAGTATTTTGCCGATAACGATGTGGATATTGCTGTGATTGAAACAGGCTTGGGAGGGCGCTTGGATGCGACAAACGTACTGACGGCAGAAAACGTGCTGCTTACCGCGATTACATCTATTGACTACGACCACATTGAGTATTTGGGCGACACGCTGCCGCAAATTGCCTCCGAAAAAGCGGGAATTATGAAGCAGGGCGTTCCCTGCATCGTTGCAGAGCCGCGCGGGGAACTTCGTGCTACATTCAACGATCATGCAAAGCGCACCAATGCTCGCTTGTCGTTTTTGGATGATGATTGTGCCGTGAAGGTAGAAGAATGTTCGCAAAACTTTACGATGCGTTTGCAAATTACAACACCGCAATATGTACGAAATAGCGTAGAATCTCGCTTGTGTGGCACACACCAAGCGCGGAATATCCTCACGGCGGCAGCGTGTTTGGAGAATATACAGGTACAATTCCCAAGCACGGAAACGGACTTCCTAAGCGGCTTGCAGAACATTCACCGCAACAGTGGTCTTCGCGGACGCATTGAACTTCTGCGCAGTGCGCCGCCGCTTGTCATGGACGTGGCGCATAATCCCGCAGGAATGGCTATGCTCATTCAAACGCTACAACAGTGCGGGTACGCAGGAGTGCGGTGGAATGTGGTCTTTGGGGCTATGCAAGACAAACATTTGGAAGCAATGCTCAAAACGCTTGCGCCGATTTGTGCCTGTCTGCACCTTCCAAACCTTGATTTTTCCCGTGCCAGAACTGCCCAAGACATCGCCCAAGCCGCAGAAAACCTTGGCATTGAAACGCGGGAATACGCCTCTGTTGCGGAAGCGTGTGAAAATGTCACCCCCAAAGCCGCGCCGATGCTTGTTGCGGGGTCATTTCACTTGGCGGAAGAAGTTTTGCAGTGGTGGAATAAGGGTTGAGGGATAAGGGCGGAGGGATAGGGGCGGAGGGATAAGGGCATCAAATTAAAAACTCCTTGACCATACTCAATGGCTGATAGAATCTTGCCTCAAAGCCATTTTTTACGAAACTGCCCTTCGGGCATCAAAACCCTGTAAGCAAGATGTAGCAAGGGATTCAGGGATTTTTTGCGCAAAGGTGCGTTAAAGTGTTGGTTGAAAAGTGTTTAGGAAAAATACTTCAGCTTTTCCGTTGTAAAGCAATCTTTCGATTTCATACTTCATACTTCAAGCCGTCGGATACGCTTCACTCAAAAACTCCTGTTTCCATGCGGTGTACGTGCCGTTCACAATATGCTGCCGTGCTGTTTTGACGAGCCACAAATAAAACGCGATATTGTGCTGTGAAGCGAGTTGCAGAGCCAAAATTTCATCGGCAATAAACAAGTGCCGGAGATAGGCACGGGAGAAATTTTGGCTGGCGTAATTGTCCAAGCCCTCATCTAACGCGGTTTCGTCGAAGCGGTGCTTGGCATTGCGAAGATTGATGCGCCCTTTGGTGGTGAACAGCTGTGCGTTGCGGGCGTTGCGTGTCGGCATCACGCAATCGAACATATCTACTCCGCGTTCAATACATTCCAAGATATTTTGCGGTGTGCCAACTCCCATCAAGTAGCGCGGTTGCTCACGGGGCATATAGTCCGTCGAAAAATCTACGATTTCGTACATAATTTCCGCTTTTTCTCCGACTGCCAAACCGCCAATCGCATAGCCGTCGAAGCCAATATCCGTGAGGGTTTCCAGCGATTCTTTGCGTAAATCTTTGTAGGTGCTTCCTTGACCAATCCCAAAGGCAAACTGCCGTGCGCCGTAGCGCGGAGAAGAGCCTTCCAGAGCCGTTTTACAGCGTTTTGCCCAGCGCATGGAGCGTTGCATGGAGCGCTTTGCTTCATCGTGCGTGGCGGGAAAGGACGTACATTCGTCCAGCAGCATCATAATATCGGAGCCGATGCAGCGCTGAATTTCCATCACGCGCTCCGGCGAAAAAAAGTGCTTCGAGCCGTCAATATGCGAGGAAAACGCTGCTCCTTCTTCGGTCAATTTCATCAATTCTTTCAGCGAAAACACCTGAAAACCGCCGCTATCGGTCAAAATCGGTTTTTGCCAATTCATAAACTTGTGCAAACCGCCCATTGCAGACAAAACTTCTTCGGAAGGGCGCAAATACAGGTGATAGGTGTTGCCAAGAATAATTTGAGCGCCTAATTCCAAGAGTTCTCGCTGCTCCACAGCCTTGACGGTGCCTTGTGTTCCGACGGGCATAAAAATTGGTGTTTCGATTGTGCCTCGGTCGGTGGTGATGATTCCGGCGCGAGCTTTGGAATTGGTGTCTTGAGCAATGAGTTGGAACATTGTTTCGGGAATATGGTGATTGTACGGAGCAATGATTGTGGAGCAGGTCTCAAACTCCGGCAAATACGTTATTTCTTTGCTGGTAGCAAAGATTCCAAGCGGCTATTCAACTGGCGAAATTCTAAGCCAATTTGCAAACGCAATTGCGCAATTTGAGATTCATCTATACTTTTGATAGGCGCATCGTCATTCGTGTCCGGGGATGTGCTCAACTGCCGGTTTACATCCACAAGGGAAAGATCTGTCGCAAGGCTCATAATTCTGTTGAGATGATTCTGAACGGTCACATCGGCAATTGTTCCCAGTTCCTGCTGTAATACTTGAGCAAGACAATTAATATTTATCATGCTTGAGCGCATCATTTCAAGCCGTTGTAAATTACAATCATACGCAGACATCAGACCGGGTAGCGTTTGCGTTCCCAAACCTCCAAGTGGCATCCTTCCTTGTGCCAGCGCTGTGTTTTCAACAGCACCCTGAATTCTGCTCAATAGCCGACGCGATGCGACAACTGCTATTTCCTGCGCGGAGCGCTTAGAACTGACATAGACCGTCGGCATTGTAAAACGACGGAGCGAATCAAGATTGGGTACAAAATCACAATAACGGCTAATGAGCGAGTCGGCAGATGGGTATGTAAGTTCTTTTGATTGAGCAGCATCTATGCAGCCTTCTTCAGTGCGACCGCTCAACATCTTGGCATAAGCACGCAAATAATATGTTTCGCCGCTTTGGTCGTTCAGGCGTAATGCGCGGTCAAAATCATTGACTGCTTCTGCAAATTTACGGTTTTGGAGATAGATACTGCCTCTGTAAAAGAGTGCTTCAAAGAGCGCTTCTCCCACAGCAGAACTTTCAGAGCGTTTAATCACTGCGGTAAAATCGCTCGTTGCTTCAGAAATGCGGCGAAGTTTCATCAAGGAGATTCCGCGTTGCGTCAGAGCATAGATATTATCGGGTATTCCCACTTGTAAGCATTTCGTAAAATCTTGGTATGCTGCTTCATATTTCTGCTGCGTTTGATAAATAGCGCCTCGTGAATACCACGCAGCCGGATTGAGAGAATCAAGTAAAACTACTCTACTCCAATCACGGAGCGAGTTTTCGGGGTTATTCAACCGCTCATAATAAATTTGCGCTCTGCTTTGGAGTGCATAAACATTGTTGGGTTGAAGCATGATGATTTTGCCGTAAGATTGCGCAGCCTCATTGAAATTATAGAGTTGCGTTTGTAGCGTTGCCTGCACAGTAAGGAGGGTGACGTTGGAAGTATCGCTTGCAAGCATAGATTTTATCTCATTGAGTGCTCCACGTATATCCATTTTACTCAGTTTTGGTGTTACGCGTTGCTGCAACTCAAGTTCGGTTTTACTTTGTTTCTGCGATGTTGCAGACATTTTGGAACTAGGTTGTTGGGTAGGACGCTTTTGCGCAAAACTTTGCGTAACAACTATGTCACCCAGCATTGTTACGATGAAAAGAAAATGAACGAGGTGTTTTCGCATGGCAATAGATAAAAATGAACAACAATCAGCGATTGGAAAATGCTCGTGCAAAAATAGAAAAAGCGCCGTACATCTCCTCAGATGTATTGCGCTTTTCGTGATTTTCTGCCAAAACTTTCAAACTATCGCACTCGCTTACACATCCTTGTCGTATGCAAGTTTCAGCCAATGATGTACTTCGTCATCAACATCGGCAATCGCCGTAAGCGGGATACGGTGCGTGATGCGGTCGCCTTTTGCCGCGCCGCCTGTTTCTTGAAGTTTGCCTAAAGCAGGCTCCGCGCCGAGCGCCAAACCAAGGTCTATGCGCGTGTTGGTCGTGGGTTTGATGTGTGCCACGACGTGATTGCGAAACAGCGAAACGTAGGTCTTTGTCGGGCTTGCATTCACATCCTCGCCGATGTTCATGGCAACGGTCAAAACATGGTCATACACAGGGCGCAAATGGGCTTTTTTACCTGCGTATTGCACATCAATCCAGCGTTCTGCCGCCTGCAAATATCCCTCGTGCGAGGACATTGCGATAGAATCCTCGTCTCCAAGCGCCATGTCCGCCAGCCACGATGCTTGAATTGTCCCGAATTTCCACTCGGTTTTGAACCACTGTTGCAGTGCCTTTTTATCGTGAATATGCGTACTTTGTGCCAATGCAATCCATTCTTCAAGTGTTTTTCCTGTTTTGACGGGCAGCGCGGCAATCCAATCAATCGTCATTACCGTTGCGGGATGTACCTTGTAGGGGCGAATAGGTTTCATGCGGTTGTTGAGGATGTTGTTATTAGGATTTCATTGCGTAATCCAGCATCCAGTTGATGCCGAATTTATCGGTAACGAGACCAAATTTTGAACCCCAGAACGTTTCTTGAAGCGGCATTGTTACTGTTCCGCCGACAGAGAGTTTTGCAAAAACTCGTTCCTGCTCTGCGGGGTCATTAAAATTCAAATTGAGCGTAATGGCATTGCCCGGAGCAATGCTGTAATGCGGTCCGCCGTCGGAAGCCATAAAATAAACATCGCCCGCACGAAAGTCTGCGTGCATAACGTGGTGTTTGAATTCCGTCGGAACGTCGTCAGGTGATTCTTCAAACGTCCGAAGGCTGAGAATTTCTCCATTCAACGCCTCTTTGTAGAGTGTGAGCGCTTCTCTACACGTTCCGCCGAAGGTTAGGTAGGGATTTAACTGTGCCATAGTTGCTGTCCTTCAAAAAGTTAAAAGTTGTTGAAAATAATGAACAATACCCTTCGTGCATTATGCTTCATATTTCCGCCAAGCGCCTAATACCGCGCCTGCCAGCGAGTAATTGATGAAGTTCACCCCTTCGTTAATCAACGTCAGCATAATGGGGCGCAAGTGGAATAAATCTTTGGTTGCTGCTTCAAAAAACACAAACGAGCCGTAGAGCGAAATAGCCATTAAAACGCCTTGCAAAGCGGTTTCCACGCGGATTTTCGTGAAAATCCACGCCATCATGTAACACAGCAACAAGCCATTCACGAGCGAACTCACGTAGGCAAAAGGGCTGGTTGCTGTTTCCATATTGGCAACGTTTTGTAAGCCCGCAAGTTCTACCCAGCGCTGCCCAACAAGACTGTACCACGCGACGTTGGTTAATTGAAACGCCACAGCCAAGATGACAACGGCGACAATGTTGATTTTTAATGCTTTCATCAAATCACCTCAAAAAAGTAAATGAAAAAAAACTGTTCGTCATAGTGCAAATCTACGAGGGCTTCCTGACAACAGTGTGTCAGGAGAAAATTTTTTTTTTTGAAAAAATTTCGTGAATTTGAACCAATATGTTCACATTCTCAGGTATTGGCGGGGAAAAGTTCCCAAAATGAAGATAATTTTTCGGCACGAAAGAAAAATTTCATACTTTTGCGCCACGTTTCGATTGACGATATACTTTGTTCTGTATGCTTTGCTGCGAAAGAGTTTTCGAGAGTTTACCGCAATCTTACCACAAGCATACTGCGCTTACCAATCAACTGGCGTTCCACCTCGAATTTACCGCCGTTATGCGCATTACCGACGTTTTAACCGTTTCGTCTGTGGCTGTCCACCAAGCGTTGCATTCCAAAAGTGATGCACTGCATTTTATGGTTGATATGCTCTCGCAGCGAGGAAATATCAGCGACCCGACCAAAGTTGAAGCGCTCATTTTGGAGCGCGAAAATATCATGTCCACCGGTGTCGGAAAAGGTTTTGCCTTTCCCCACGCCAAAACAGACGCAGTGATGCAGCCTGTGGGCGCGTTGCTCATGCTGGATGAACCCGTAGAATATCAAGCACTGGACAACAAACCCGTGAATATTATTTTCATGCTTTTGGGACAAGAAAGTGCCGTAGGAACGCATCTACGCTTGCTTTCAAGGGTTTCCCGGCTGATGAACAGCGATGATTTTCGTGAACGACTGTTGCAGGCAAATTCTGCTTCGGAAGCGCTTGAAATAATCCGCGAAGAAGAAGCACAGAAATTGGATATTTAACGGGTAAATTGTGTGCATCCCTCAATGCCGCATTAAACCTTGTTCCAGTAACCTTGTCTCAATCCCGGCAATTGTTCGTTTTTCATTGTTTACACTACATACTTCTGTTTTCCTTCCCTTACGCACTCTCCTTGAACAATTATGGAATTTCTCCGCGCCCATGCTGCCAAAATCGCTATTGGCATTGTTACGCTGTTTATTGTACTCATTGTGGGCGAACAGCTTATTAGTAACCGTACAAATCGCATGAACACAAGCGTTTCCGATACTCCTCCTTCAGAAACCACATCGCGGGAAGCCGCGAGTTCATCCCCTGCAAGCACCCCTGTTTCCGAAGCGCAGATACCTGTTTACAGTGTGGAGGTGCTTCGCACGATACCCCACGACACGCAAGCATTTACGCAGGGTTTGGCGTTTGACAACGGCGAACTTTACGAAAGTACGGGGCAGTACGGTTCGTCCTCGCTCCGAAAACTCGACCCGCAAACAGGTAAAGTCCTCAAAAAAGCAAGCGTGGATGCGGCGTACTTTGCTGAAGGAATGGTTGTTGTGGGCGGCAAGGCATACCAACTCACGTGGCAATCAGGCATCGGGTTTATTTACGACAGCAAGACGTTTCGCCAAGAGCGCACATTCAGCTATTTCGGTGAAGGCTGGGGATTAAGCTACGACGGCGAAAGCCTGATAATGAGCGACGGCACCAGCAGTTTGCGCTTTTTGGATGTGGATTCGTTGCTCATTCGGAAGATGCTTCCTGTGACGGCAAACGGTGTTTTGGTGAAAAATTTGAACGAATTGGAAGTTGTCAAAGGCGAAATTTGGGCGAATATTTGGCAGACCGATTCTATCGCCCGCATCAATCCGCAAACGGGCAAGGTTGTCGGGTGGATTGACTGTACAGGCTTGCTTACGCCGGAAGAACGCGCCAATGCTGATGTTTTGAACGGTATCGCCTATGACGCAAAACGGGATGTGCTGCTGATAACGGGAAAAAATTGGTCAAAAATGTTTGAAGTGCGTGTGAAGCTGAAAGAAAAAATGTAGTTTTGTGGTGACCTGATATTTTCTCACGACTTCACATTCATCATGCTTTTTTCTCTTTTGAGTTTTTTTCTTCCGATTGCCGCCATTACGTGGGATGTCAAACCGGAAATGCTCACAATCGGTTCTGTTACTATTCGTTGGTACGGTGTGCTGTTTTCCTCCGGTTTTTTTCTGGGATATATTCTCATGTCAAGAATGTTTATGCGGGAATACCGCCCAATAACCGATATGGAGCCGCTCACCTTCTACATGATTGGTGGCACAATTATCGGCATGAGACTTGGACACTGCCTTTTTTACCAGCCGGATTATTACCTTGCAAACCCGCTTGAAATCTTGCAAATCTGGAAAGGCGGCTATGCAAGTCATGGTGCGGTTGTCGGGATTTCCATAGCGCTGTGGCTCTATGCACGGAACCGCCCGGCACAGCCGTTTTTGTGGATTATTGACCGCATTGCGATTGTCACGGCGCTTGCAGCCTTTCTGATTCGCACGGGAAATTTTTTCAACCACGAAATGATTGGTCATCAAACAGATTTGCCTTGGGCTGTGATTTTCACGCAGCGTGATTTGCTGCCGCGCCATCCGTCGCAGTTGTACGAGGCATTGTGCTATATTTTCACCTTTATTTTGATGCGCTTCATCTACAACCGTTATGACGCAAAAACGCCGAATGGTCTGCTTTTGGGCGTGTTTTTTATCTGCATTTTCGGAGCGCGGTTTGTCGTTGAATTTACGAAAGAAAATCAAGTGGCATTTGAAAGTGCTCTGCCGATAAACATGGGACAAATACTGAGTATTCCGCTTGTTGCTTTGGGAACATTCTTGGTGATACGAGCGTTGAGAAATCCCGTTATCACGCCTGAAAAGCCAACGACATTCGGTACAAATAAACCCCGTACTAACGGTGCTTCATCCAAGAAAAAGAACGTCGCTCGGTAATTTTTCTTGCGAGGCTCTCAATTCCCGCTCCTTCGCGGGTTGAAGGTCTCGCTCATTTGGCAATTCCTCACTACTGAATTTTTTACATTTCCCTAACAATGGAAAACCCCAATACATCCATGCCGCAAGAGACTACGAAAGAAACGCCTATTTCTGCGGCACAGCAGCAAAAACTTGAGCAGGAACTTTTCGCCCGTGCGCAGCGTGTTACCCGCGAGGATGAAAAAGTCGTCGTGGAGGAACTGCCCGAAAAAGTCGCTAAAGTGCTTGATTCCGTGAACCAGCGTCTGCCTGTGGTCAAAAATCTGCTCGGCAAAGTAAAAACGCTCTACTCGATGCTCCGCGACAAAGAGTTTGCTATGGCGTGGTCAAGCAAAACGATGATTATTGCGGGTTTGCTCTATTTTATCTCGCCGATTGACCTCCTGCCTGATTACATACCTGTTCTGGGCTATATTGACGATGCGTTTGTGATTAGTATCGTGATGAACGCAATCGCCTCAGAAATTGAGCGTTTTCAAGAGCATAAAGCCGAAACACAAGCACATTCTTGAGGAAGGGTAACATTTCAGGGTAAGTAAAACAAGAACGCGGATTTTGAGGATGAAGAAGATGAAGAGGATTGTTTTACCGAACAATTGAGCCCTTTATTGCTCTGAAATCTTCCAAATCCTCTAAATCCTCATAATCCGCGTTCCCTTGCACGAACTGCTCTGTCCTACCGCTTCGCCATGCCTTCGGAGCGACGGAAGAACGGGTTTGCCACAAAAAGTTGCCACAGAAAAGGTTACAAAAAAAATTAAGCGGTTGTTGTGGAAAAAAATCGTACTTTTGCGTTCTTTATTTTTCTTTTCCACTCTTTATACTGCTATGCAATACAAAGGCTTTGCAACGACGGCAATTCACGTGGGGCAAGAACCTGACCCGCTTACAGGCGCGGTAACAGTACCGCTTTACCAGACTTCTACCTACGCGCAAGAGGGAATCGGGCAGCACAAGGGCTTTGAATACGCACGAACGCACAATTTGACGCGCTTTAAGTGGGAGCAAAACCTCGCCGCGCTCGAAGCCGGAAACGACCAAGAAGCGTGGGGATTCGCCTTTGCAAGCGGTCTTGCAGCGATTGATACCATTATGAAATTGCTTTCGAGTGGCGACCACGTTATTGCAGCAGAAGATATGTACGGCGGCACATTTCGCCTTTTTGACAAGATTTTACGCCGTTTTGGGATTGAATTTACCTACGTGGACATGACCAATCCCGATGCCGTCCGCAAAGCACTCACACCGAAAACCAAAATGGTTTATACCGAATCGCCCACTAATCCGATGATGATGCTCACGGATTTGGTAGCTGTGGCGGCGATTGCTAAAGAAGCAGGTGCGATGACGGTTGTAGATAACACCTTCGCAAGCCCATATGTGCAGCAACCGCTTCGTTTGGGCGCGGATATAGTCATTCACTCCGCAACGAAGTATCTGGGCGGTCATTCCGACCTTGTAAGCGGCATTGTGGCGACAAATCGCAAAGACATTGCCGACCAATTAAAATTCCTCCAAAACGCCGCCGGTGCTGTGCCGGGACCCTTTGAATGTTGGTTGTGCCTTCGTTCTATAAAAACCTTGGCTGTGCGCATGAAACAGCATCAAGAAAATGCCGAAAAAATCGCAGAATTTTGTGCAAAGCACCCCGCCATTCAAAAAGTCTATTATCCCGGATTGGCTTCGCATCCGCAGCATGATTTGGCACAAAAGCAAATGCGCGGTTTTGGGGCGATGATTTCTATTGAACTTGGCTCACTCGAAAAAGCAAAACAATTTGCAAGTTCTGTGCGCGTCTTTACTTTAGCCGAATCGTTGGGCGGAGTCGAATCGCTCGTGTGTCATCCGGTCAGCATGACGCACGGAAGTGTTCCAAAAGAAACCCGCGACAGGCTTGGTGTAACCGATGGTTTGGTGCGCTTGTCTGTTGGTATTGAGGATATTGAAGATTTACTTTTGGATATTGAACAAGCGTTGAAGTAATCGGTCGTCAAATATAATTCACCATATATCGTTTATTTTCATTTACTTGGGCGTTTGCCATGAATCAACAAGGCTACACAAACGGGGTTCACCCAAACGGACAAACCGCCAATGGCGTAAGTCATAACACAAGCAACGGTGCGGCTCACGAGCCATATCACTACAAATATCTTCCTGACATCAACTACCCCGCAGACCTGCGCAAACTCCCGCCCGAAGCGCTTACGGACGTTGCCAACGAAGTCCGCGAATACATGGTGGACACTATCACCAAAGTCGGTGGACACTTCGGTGCCGGGCTTGGAACGGTAGAATTGACCGTTGCTTTGCATTATGTGTTCAACACGCCCAAAGACAAAATTGTCATTGACACAGGACACCAAGGCTACCCGCATAAAATCTTGACCGGACGGAAAAATGAACTTCATACCATTCGTCAAAAAGGTGGACTTTCGGGCTTTTTGAAACGCACCGAAAGTGAGTACGATGCTTTTGGCGCAGGACACGCCAGCACGAGCATTTCTGCGGCGTTGGGCATGGCAACAGCGCGTGATGTAAAAGGTGAAGATTTTAACGTTATTGCGGTCATCGGCGATGGCGCAATGACGGGTGGTCTTGCATATGAGGCGATGAATAATTGCGGTGTGCAAAAGCGCAAAATTTTGGTGATTTTGAACGACAACAATATGTCCATTGCGCCTAATGTCTGGTCTATCTCGAATTATTTTACCAACGTTTTCACGTCGCCGACCTTGCAAAAACTACGTGGTTCGATTGCCGATATGACCGACAAAATGGACGATTTCGGCGACCGCATCCGCAAAGTAGCGCATAAAATCGAAGGTGGCATCAAAGCTGTTCTCACACCCGGAATGCTCTTCGAGGCGCTTGGATTCAAGTATTTCGGTCCCGTGAACGGACACAATATGCCACAACTCGTGAAAATTCTTCAGTCGGTCAAAGATATTGACGGACCGGTGCTGCTGCACATTTCCACGCAAAAAGGCAAAGGGTACGCTCCGGCAGAGGGCGACAAACAGTTTTTACACGCTATCGGAAAAATTGACAAAATTACCGGAAAATCGCTGGCGAAAAAGCCCGATGTGCCGCTTCCACCCTTGTACCAGAACGTTTTTGGTCAAGCGATGATTGAACTCTGCCAAAAAGACCCGCATATTGTCGGCATCACCGCCGCAATGCCCGACGGAACAGGATTAAACCTGCTCCATGACAAAATGCCGGAACGGGTGATTGATACAGGCATTGCCGAAGGGCACGCCGTTACAGCCGCCGCAGGTATGGCGTGTGAGGGCATTGTCCCGGTGGTGGCGATTTATTCCACCTTCCTCCAACGCGCATTCGACCACATTGCGCATGATTGCGCTTTACAGCATCTTCACGTTGTTTTTGCGCTCGACAGAGGCGGTCTTGCGGGAGCAGACGGACCGACGCATCATGGTTTGCTGGACTTCGCGTATTTACGCTGTATTCAGGGTATGGTGGTGATGGCTCCGAAAGATGAGCAGGAATTGCGTAATATGCTCTATTCGGCGGTGTATCATTACAAAGCGGGTCCTGTGTCTATGCGCTATCCGCGTGGGAATAGCATCGGTGTTCCGACAGGTCCGATGCAGGCGCTTCCGCTTGGCAAAGGCGAGATATTGCGCTCGGGGCGTGATGTGGCGATTGTCGCCATTGGAAACATGGTGCATAAATCGCTTGAAGCCGCAGAATTGCTGTGGCAAGAGGGAATTTCGGCGGAAGTTGTCAATGCGCGGTTTGTCAAGCCGCTTGATACGGCGCTGATGGATGATTTATGCAGCCGTTTTGACAAAATCATCACAGTCGAAGATGGTCAAAAGCAAGGTGGATTCGGCAGTGCTGTCTTGGAATACATCGGTACACATCACAACCGCACAACGGACGTGCATATTCACGGCATTGACGATGTGTTTATTGACCACGGCACACAAGAAGAACTCTGGCACGATTTGGGCTTGGACGGGGAAGGTATTGCCAACGTGGTAAAAGAATTTATCGGGTTCCCGAAACATCTTGACACAATGGAACTTGTCGGGCGCTAACAAACGGCGCGTGTGCGTGTGAATAAGCAAAAGCCTCATTTCTTCGGTTGGAGAAATGAGGCTTTTGAATATTGCGGACAAATAGAAACGAGAAACATAATGCAAAGATTGTTCGTATCGGTATGATTCAGCGTTTGTATGGTTGCACAAGTTGAAGATTTGGGATGATTTTGTAATGCTTGTGATTAAAGGTGTAGAGTGGTAGCGCCTCTTGTACGGCTGTTTGACCAATAAAAACGTCAATTATACCAATGTTGTTTTTGAGATGATGCGTTTCAAAAATTTCTTGAGCAATTTCGGCGTGTGTTGCTCTAAGCCAGATGGTATGAACGTTCCGCAGGGTCTTTTGTACTGCATTGAGTTCACGCTTGGTGCGGCAGCCGGATAAAAGTTCCATCACAACAAATCTGGAAAGTAGGATTTCATCGTGATTGCTGCTAAACCAAACCATTGCTTGTGGCAATCCTCGAAAAAGGTCTATCATCACATCCGTATCCACCATTATCATCGCTGTAAGCCTCGCTGCTCTTCCTTATGGCGCATTTGCCGCACATATTCAGTGCTATCCCCAATATCCGTGCGGTCTTTCCAAATACCGACAATTGGACTTTTGGCAAGGTCGCTACCGCTCATTCTCATTGACTGCAGCGAATGTGTCTTCGCCTCAAGTTGGTTCTTTTTGCTTGTTTTGGGCAAATGTTTTTTTGCTGCTACTGTTGCCATGCTGCAACCCTGAAAATCATGATACAATGCTGAATTATGAAGAGAATAAACGTGCAGGTGCTGTTTTGTTCTTGGTAAAAAATACTCATTTTTCCTACTGTTTCCAAAGAAAAGGAATCCCATGCGATTGCGGACTACACATCCGTCCGCCGCGTCCCCGCGTACAACTCATATTCAAGCAAACGACACTCCACATCGGCATTGTAGAACTCCACGCGGCGTTTTGCTTTTAAGCCGATTTTTTTTGCAAGGTCTAAATTTCCCGTAAACACATATCCCATATATCCTGCACAGCACTGTTTGAAAAAATCGCCAATAGCCTTGTACGTGGCTTCCAAAGCCGTTTCATCACCCAAACGCAAGCCGTATTCGGGATTGAGCATGACGGCGGGCTGCGTGTTTGCAAGGGCTTCCGGCACAGTTGTTTGTGCAAAATCACACACCTCAAACCTCAAAAACCGCTCCACACCTGCTTTTTCGGCATTGTGTCGTGCTGCGGTAACGGCTTCTTCGCTCATGTCTGAGGCAATAATCGCAAAGGGTAATTCTGTTAGCATAGCCTCACGAGCCTTGTTTTGAAGCACCTTCCAAACCTTTCGTGCATCGTGGTTGTAACCCAAAACGTGCATAAAACCGAAGTTCTCTCGCGTGAGACCGGGTGCTTGATTGAGGGCAATTTGCGCCGCTTCAATAGCAAGTGTGCCGCTTCCGCACATGGGATTCACAAAAGGCGAGATTTTATCCCACTTCGTAGCCATTATCACCGCCGAAGCAAGACTTTCCCGCATGGGCGCTTTCCAAGGCATGGTGCGGTAGCCGCGCTGCGACAGCGATTCTCCCGATGTGTCCAGATAAATGAAACATTCGCTGTCTTTCCAGTACAGAAAAACTACTGCGCGGCTTGTGTCTGGGCCCGAATCGGGGCGAGTACCGCGTTTCTTACGGATTCTGTCCACGATTGCGTCTTTGCATTTCACATTGGCAAACTGCGTGTTGGTAATGCTCTCGGTTTCGACCGATGAAATCACGCTCAAATAGCCGTCCGCAGGAATGATATTTTCCCAATCAATCGTCGAAACGCTCTTAAAAAGGTCGTCGGGGGAGCGCAAAAAAAAGCGCCCAAGTTGAAACAACACACGATGCCCCGTGCGAATGTGAAGGTTCAAACGCATTGCATCGGTAAACGTGCCTTCGGTGAGGATTCCTGCGGGTGCTTCCTGCAAAACCGCATAACCAAGCGCTTCCGCCTCCATGCGAAGGTATGTGGTCATACGCTTGGGGCAGGTAATGAGGATGCGGGTTTTGGTGAGAAAACGGTTTTGCATGATGGAGGAAAAAAATTACGATGCGAAAAATCGTGTTAAGCCAGATACCAAGCGTTGTGCGTGCTTCTGCATAGGCTTTTGCGGTGCTGAAGAGCGCCCGGCAAGCGCTTCGGCAAAGGGTAGAAAATCTTCCTGCATCAAGCCGTAGCGCCCTGTGTTTGAGCCGTCGCGCTTGTTGCCCCCGTGAAAATCTGAACCGCCGGTAGTCAGTAAATCATGCTCTTTAGCAAGAATCGAATACAGTTGGCAAACATCGGTGTCGTGCGAGGGATGATGCAGTTCAACGCCGTCTAAACCTGCTGCCAAGAGCGCATCGAACTGTTCGCCGCTAATCACGCGAGCGGGGTGCGCCAAAATTGCCACGCCTAAAGCCGCATGAATAAGGGCTATTGCGGCTTGTATGGGAAATTCACGCTGCGCGGCTTCGGGAAGCAGTTCGTCTGCCAAATATTTATCAAATGCTTCGCGTACCGACTTCACTAAACCCTTGTTCCACATTGCTTTGGCGATATGCTGCCGTCCAATAACTCCTTCACCCGAAACTTCCCGAACATCGCGTATCGAAAATTTTTTGATGCCGCGCTCTTGCAGCGCAGCAATGATGCTCTCTGCGCGGTTATCGCGGTAGGCACGGGTTTCACGGGCATAGTCTAAGAGCGCTTTATTACCGGTGTCCACGCCGTAGCCCAATATGTGAATTTCCCGTCCTTCCAGCGTAGCGCTGATTTCGATACCGCTTGTGAACCACATTCCACGTGCTTTCGCGGCTTCCCGTGCTTCTTCCACTCCGGCAACCGTATCGTGGTCGGTAATGGCAATAGCTTTTACGCCGCGCTCAAAGGCACGTTGCACAACCTCCGTTGGCGTAAATGCACCGTCGGAAGCCGTTGTGTGATTGTGTAAATCGGCGTAAATCGTGCCACGTTGCGGCATAGAGGAAGTTCTGTGAGGTGAGAAAGAAAAAACTGCCGGAAGGCGCACTATTGCTCACTTCCGGCAGAAACAGTTTTAACGAATTGTGCGGTCTTGTAACGAGTTATTTTGCCTGTTGCTGAACTTTGCTGTGTTTTGCGCCGTAGAAGAAGTAAACGGTGATGCCTATGATCATCCATATTCCTAAGAGTTGCCACGCAAAGACATTCACAAATGCCATGCACCCTAAGCAAGCAATGATGCCTGCAATCGGGACAATAGGTGTGAATGGCGTTCTAAATGGGCGCTCCATTGTCGCGTGTGTGCGGCGCAAAATCAATACCGCCAAACAAACCATAGCAAATGCGAGCAGTGTTCCCAACGAAACGAGTTTTGACAAAATTCCAATAGGAAATACTGCTGCAAGCAGCATTGCTACTGCTCCGGTGATAATTGTCGAGATATACGGCGTTTTGAATTTGGGGTGAACTTTGGAAAAAGCAGGAGGAAGCAAACCGTCATTTGCCATAGAGAAGAAAATACGCGGCTGACCAAGGAGCATCACCAAAATAACCGAACTAAGACCGGCAATAGCGCCAAGTTTAATAATCGGCGAAAGCCATGTTAAGCCCGTAGCATCAATACCAACGGCTATCGGGTCGGGAACGGCAAGTTTCGGATAGGGAACTAAACCCGTAAGCACAAGCCCCACAGCGATATAGAGGATGGTGCAGGCAACCAATGAGCCTAAAATACCAATCGGTAAATCGCGCTGTGGATTTTTTGCTTCTTGCGCAGCCGTAGAAACAGCATCAAAACCGATGTACGCAAAGAAAATCACCGCCGCCCCTCGAAATACGCCCGTCCAGCCGAAATGACCGAAATCATTGGAAGTTAAAAAAGACCAAAGACCATTATCTAATGTACCTTTATTCTCAGGAATAAATGGAACCCAGTTTCCGGTGTTGATATATGAAACTCCAGCAATCAAGAACATCAGAATAACGGTTGTTTTAATAGCAACAATCACGTTATTAAACCGTGCTGATTCTTGAACACCGATAACCAGAATCACCGTAACAACGGCAATAATGAACACCGCCGGTAGATTGATAATCGCACCCGTTGTATGAAAACTCAGCACATCATCATATGCAAACGGTGCGCTTGTTAATGCGGGTGGAATAACAATCCCGATATTTTTCAGGAAACTGACGATATACCCCGACCAGCCCACCGACACGGTTGAAGCAGCAAAGAGGTATTCAATAATCAAATCCCAACCGATAATCCATGCAAAAAACTCACCTACGGTTGCATAAGAATACGTGTAAACACTACCTGCTACGGGAATCATTGACGCGAGTTCCGCGTAGCATAACCCCGCACAAGCACAGGCAAAAGCTGCAATAATAAACGAGATGGTAATAGCAGGACCTGCATATTGCGATGCTACTTCTCCCGTTAAAACAAAGATACCTGCACCGATAATTGCCCCAACACCAAGCATAATCAAATTGATTGCACCCAGCGAACGCTTCAAACCGCCTTCATGGGAAGCGTTGGCGCTTTTAATCAGTTCCGTTAAATTTTTTCGAGCGGTAAGGTTTGCCATTACCTGTCTCCTCTCTGAATAATGAAAAGTAAAAAATGATTGAACACACAGTTTTGAATGCAGTGTTGAGGGCTAAGTTTTGAGTGTTGAATGACGACAAATGTAATTCTCAACACTCAAAACTGAGAATGACTTAGCTGAAACTGCCTCCGCCGTAGCCGCTTTCACGCTGCTGTTTACGACGACGCAAGAACCACCACGTTCCCGCACCGCCACCGATAAGGACAAACCAGAGCCAGCCGCTTCCACCGGATTTTTTCTCGCGCTCTTCTTTGAGGCGTTCTTCGCGCTCAAGGCGCTCTGCTTCTGCTTTAACGCGGGCTTCTTCGGGGTCATCTTTTACGCCGAGCGCTTCATTGCTGAGTACGACGCTGGAATCTACTCCTTGAGGCATATAGGTCGTGTCGCGTACCCCACCTTTTTCTTTTTCGAGTTGTGCTACTTTGGCTTCGAGTTCTTTCAGGCGCTGTGCGGCTTCTGCGTCTTTTTGCGCGGCTACTTGCAAATCTTGACGGTATGCCATCATGCTGGGCGTGTTCCAATGGTTATAATAGAACATCGCGTTGTGTTGTGCTTGCAAATTGGAAAGTGCCGAAAGCATAAACAGTGTGCTGAACATCCCATAGCTAGGGCTTGTGTAGCCGATGTACGAGGGCGCAACGTAACCCATACCGGAATAGTAGCTGTTGCGCGTTGTGTAAACGTTGTTGTAGCTGTAAGAGCGGCGCGGAATCATAGCGCTGGAGCGATTGTAACCGACGCTTCCCGAAGAACCTTTGTAGGAATAGGTTTGTCCGCCGTAGCTTTCTTTGCGCGGAATGCCGTAGCTGCGCGGCGCGGAGCTACCCGATGAGCGGCTTACCGCCGTCGAGCGCGAACCGCCGAAGCCTCCGCCCGATGAAGGCGTAGAATACGAGCGGGAAGGCGCAGAAGGCGACGAATACGAATTACTCCGCGAGCCGCCAAAACTTGAACCGCTTGAACGCGAACCGCCAAAACTTGATGAGGGACGCGACGACGGGGAAGGCGAGGAAAAAGAACGCGATGACGAGCGCGAACCGCCGAAACTGCCGCCTCGGCGTTGAGCCAAGAGTTCATCGGCAACGAAAAAACACACGATAAGCGCAAGGCAAGTGATGAAACGCATGATAAGCCTCCTGTGATGAAAAATTATGTGGCTAATGCAAATGAAAATTCGGTCAATAAAGACATTTATACCAATAAACTAACTACACCTCAGATTCTCGTGCAATTTGACCACTGAGTTGTTTTTTCAGCAAGTCAATATCGGCATCTACCATAATCCGCACGAGGTCTTTGAACGTGGTTTGGGGCTGCCAACCAAATGCTTTGCGGGCTTTGGAAGCATCGCCAATGAGCAAATCAACTTCGGCAGGGCGGAAATAGCGCGGGTCAATTTTGACGTAGCGTTCCCAATCCAAGCCGACGTGCGAAAAGGCTTCCACGAGAAATTCCCGTACTGAATGGGTTTCGCCTGTGGCAATCACGTAATCATCGGCTTCGGGCTGCTGAAGCATCATCCACATTGCTTCAACGTACTCTTTTGCGTAGCCCCAATCGCGCTGCGCGTCGAGATTGCCGAGATAGAGCGAATCTTGCAAACCGGCTTTGATGCGGGCAATGGCGCGAGTAATTTTGCGGGTTACAAAGGTTTCGCCGCGCCTTGGAGATTCGTGATTGAACAAAATACCATTGCAAGCAAACATATTGTAGGATTCGCGGTAATTCACCGTCAGCCAATACGCATAGACCTTCGCGGCAGCGTAGGGGCTACGCGGGTAAAACGGCGTTGTTTCGCTCTGCGGAACTGCTTGCACCAAACCATACATCTCGCTGGACGAAGCCTGATAAAACTTTGCAGAAATGCCCGTTTCGCGCATTGCCTCCAAGATACGGAGCGTTCCGATACCCGTAACGTCGCCTGTGTATTCCGGCGTGTCGAAGCTAACGCGAACATGGCTTTGAGCGCCGAGATGATAGATTTCGTCGGGTTCGATAGTGCGAATCAAACGGCTTAAATTCGAGGAATCTGCAAGGTCGCCGTAATGCAGAAACAGGCGTATTCCTGCGGTGTGCGGGTCGTTGTAGATGTGGTCAATGCGTGAAGTGTTAAAGGTCGAAGCGCGACGGATGATTCCATGCACTTCGTAGCCTTTTTCCAAAAGAAATTCTGCTAAGTATGAGCCGTCTTGTCCGGTGATTCCGGTGATAAGTGCTTTTTTTGCCATTGAAGATAATGCCGAATTGGTTGTCGAATGGGATGATGCGTCGGTTAGAAGTGTGCTGTTCTTGTAGCCTCGCAATATAGCAAATAAATCCAATTTTTACCCCTTTTTCATCGTCTTTCCATGAGTGGGAAAGAAAATGTTGCAGTTGTAAAAATGTGTTGCGCCACACATTTTTTTGTGGTAATTTTGCTCTTGATGCAGACAGTTTCTCTTTCTTGGAAAAAAGCACGTTGGCTATGGAAAATATTACAGCAGAGGCAGTGATGAGCCTCTTTGTTGCGGCAGACACGGTGCGGCAGCGTTTTGACAAAGTATGTGCGGAATATGGCATTACGCACACACAGTACAACATTTTACGGATTTTGAAAAGCGCCTATCCGAGTGGCTACCCGCGCTGCGAAATTATGGTACGGATGATTGAACGCGCACCGGACACAACGCGGCTTTTAGACCGTTTGGAACAGCAAGACCTCGTAGAGCGCGTACGCTCTGCCGAAGATAAACGGCTTTCTATTGCCCGCATTACGCAAAAAGGGCTGGTGCTGCTCGACGAGGCTACACCCAGATTTCATGCGGTTTGGGATGATATTTCCTGCAAAATGAGCCGCGCTGAAAGTATGATGCTGACCGAGATTTGTTCAAAACTTTCTGCGGGAAATTGCAAAGAAATACGGATTGATATGTAAACGGAATGTTTGTGTTGCAACATATTTTTTAGAAAACCGTCTTTATCCAAACAGCACAATTCTCAAGACTTTTCTCATTTTCAATTTCAGAAGGAAACTACAATGAAATCCTACATGGTCAATATTGCGCTCGGCGATTTTACCGAAGAATTTATGCGTTTGATACCGCTCCAACGGGCGCAAGTGAATATCCTCATGCAAAGCAATCGCCTCGCAAGTTACGCTGTTTCGATGGACAGACAAGCACTCTGGATGGTGATGAATGCCGAAAACGAGCAGGAAATTGAAAGCCTCGTAACGGCAATGCCGCTTCATAAGTATATGCATATCGAAGAAATTCGTGAACTCATGTTTCATGAGCGGGCGGTGCCGCAGCATAGCCTAGCGATGCCGGCATTTTCGCTGAATTGACGGCGGTTTTGCTCTTAAAGTTCAGTATAGTTCAAATCAGTATGGTGCAAATCAGTATGATTCAAAAGTGCAGACTGCCAGTTTGCACTTTTTTGTTTCGTACTCCGCTTGCAAGAACAATTTCTTGAATCATTCTTTCGTCTCATTACAAAACCAAATTTTTTCACCATTCGATTGTATCATGGCTACAACTATCACCGTTAAAAACAACGGCTCTATCCGTGTTGAGGGCGATTTCCAACTTCTCGACGGCGCAGGAAATGCGTTTGATTTGCAGGGCAAAACAGCGATTTCGCTGTGTCGCTGCGGCGAAAGCGCAAACAAGCCTTTTTGCGACGGCGCACACAAAAACTGCGGCTTTACTTCTGAAGTCTCCGCAACCGCATAGAATCTTGCATACAAGACCTCTAACCCAGAGCCTGTAACCAGCCCGTTCTTCAATGATTATTTCAATGATAGCCGCCGTTGCACGTAATTACGTCATTGGAAACGGTAATACGCTACCATGGGAGATGCCCGCCGATATGCGCTATTTTATGGCGACAACGCGCGGGCATCATGTTATCATGGGGCGAAAGTCATTTGAAGATATTGGTAAACCGCTTGGAGACCGCACAAACATTATCATTACGCGGCAAGCGGGATATAGCGTCGAAGGGGCGTTTGTGGTCAATAGCTTGGAAAGCGCTTTGCAGATTGCTTCGGAGCGAGGGGAGGCTGAAGCGTTTATTATCGGCGGAGAGCAAATATTTACTGAAGGACTTGGAAAGGCTCATAGAATCTACATTACATGGATAGGTACTGAAGCCGACGGCGATACTCATTTCCCGCAATGGAATCCTCACGAGTGGCGTGAAGCCAAGCGCGAAGACCATTCGCCGGATGCTGAAAATCCCTTCTCGTATTCGTTTACTGTTCTGGAACGTGCTTAAATTCTTGCGTTGTTGAACATGGGCTTGCACATCAATAAAAATTATCCGCGTCAAATGTTCCACCTACTTTTTCCGCCAACACTATGGATATGTATTCACAAATCATCACCTCAGCGCTGGAAAGCGCTTCAAAGGGCGTTGTCAAAATTGACGTGCTGGCGCAGCAAGGCACAAAGCAGGTTCAGAACGGAACAGGCTCAGGCTTTATCTTTTCTTCCGATGGCTATGTTTTGACCAACAGTCATGTTGTACAGCGAGCCGCAAAGATTCTCCTCACCTTACACGACGGAGCGGAAGAGGAAGCAACAATTATCGGGGACGACCCTGACACCGATTTGGCGCTGCTCAAAACCTACTCGCAAGGGTACACGCCTGTTGCGTTGGGGGATTCGGATGCACTTAAAATTGGTCAGTTGGCTATTGCTATTGGTAATCCTCTGGGATTTCAATATACCGTTACTTCGGGCATTATTTCGTCGCTGGGGCGCAGTATGAGGGCTTACACAGGGCGTTTGATTGATAATGTGATTCAAACCGACGCAGCCTTGAATCCGGGGAATTCGGGCGGACCGATGATTGACAGCACGGGGGCTGTAATTGGGGTAAATACGGCAATTATCCAAGGCGCACAAAATCTATCGTTTGCGGTAAGCATCAACACGGCGAAGAGCGTGATTCCTCAACTTATCAAACATGGGAAGGTACGTCGTTCGTATCTCGGTATTGGAACACAGCAAGTGGAACTACACAAACGGCTTATTCAATTTCATCGTTTGCCGAATCACCGTGCGTTGTATGTGTTGAATGTGGAGGCACATAGTCCGGCTGCGGAGGCAGGTTTGAAGCAGGGAGACATCATAATTGCATTTAACAGCCACCCGATTGAAAGTATTGACGACCTTTTTGCGCGCTTGACTGCGGCAACAATAGATAGTGTGCAGTTTATGGCAATTCTGCGGGACAAAGAACGGAAAGTCGTGGAAATTTACCCCGCAGAAGTGCTGCAAACAAGCGGTATGCAGAAAGCGATTCGCAAATCATCCGTGCCAACACCGCGCAGCCGTACTACATCGCAACGTTTCCGAACAACGGTGTTGGGCATTACCGAATGACCGACAAACGAACCGTTGCTACATTCCGTGTGCCTGATGAGCCTTCGCTGCTGCTTTGGATGCGGCAGATATACATTCCTGTCGGTAACTCTTCAACATTAAAATCTACGCGTTGTTCACCGGACGACTGATAGCCGCTGGCAGGAGTGCTGATGCGCTGTCCAAGCATATTCCATATTTCGACGTTCACCATGCCCGCGCTTGGAAGCATATAGGAAATAAGTGCTTTACCTGAAGC
The DNA here is from genome assembly GCA_025455065.1 of Candidatus Kapaibacterium sp. Classification (GTDB taxonomy): domain Bacteria; phylum Bacteroidota; class Ignavibacteria; order Kapaibacteriales; family UBA4661; genus PH2015. The sequence continues at coordinate 85,857 of JALONG010000006.1, forward strand.
AACAGGATTGGGCGTAACCGAAGCACCGAGAGTTTGTCCGTCGCTGTGCGCCGACATTACAACGTTTTGTACAGATTGGCAAGGGTCATCCTGACCTTCCACGAGGATATTTGTTGCAATCGCTTGGTCAATGGGCCAAAGTCCGGGTGGAACGTTATAGAGGTACATTGCCCTTGTTCTGCGGGAACGGCGCTCAATGTTATCAACAAAGCGGATATGAATCGGCTCGGAAAATTTCATGCCGGGCACTTCGCTCTCTTCATCCTCACCCCAAACTGGCAACACAGCACTATTACCAGCATTCCAAACAATAGAGCCTACACATTCACATTTGCTGTTAAATGCACCCAATTCACCGCTCAGAGAAGTAAGCGATGCTGTACCTTTTTCCGATGGCATCGGTGGTAAGCCTGCGGCAGCCAACACAGCTTGCGGGTCAATAACAATAGCCGCGTTGATATTCGTATTAACATTTCCTCTGGGGCGAACAAAAATTCTCGGCGTGGAAAAAGGGCGACTGACAAACACGCGGAATGAAGCTGTGGTTGTGCCACCGCGATTATCATTCGCAATCACGCTCACCATTGTATTGCCCTCAGACAAGCCGTCCAGCATGAGCATATTTGTGCGAATTCTTGTGCGCAATAAAGTTGGATCTTCTACCGTTGTTGTAATGGACAAAGAATCGTTATTTGCATCCACAAAAACTGATGTCAAGGGAATCTGTGTCGTTGCAGCAGCAATAATCGGAATGTCGTTAATTGGCGTTTGGATAAACGGAGGAAGGTTGCTTGTGTCTGTACGCAACCGTGAAACGAAATTTTGATTCTGCGTTGTATTGCCTCCAAGAATACTTGCTTGAAGTGTGTTTGGTGTGAAAACATAACCGTCTAAGACGGGTGTCAGGTTGTAAGAGCCGTTGGGGATGTTGCGTAGTGTGTAATTCCCGTTCACATCGCTTGTAGCAGTACGTGTCCCGTCGCTAATCAAAACGCCTCCAAGACCTCGTTCACGCCCGTCGTTGCTAAAAACAGTGATTTTTCCATTGATTGTAGAAAGCGGCAATGTGTTTGTCGTGGATGTTGCGCGGAAATCCATTGCTCCCAACGCCGGCTGAACCAGGCTGGACACAACAAGGCGGTTTGGTGGATAGAAGGTAGAGCCTTGCTGTGTGGGGAATACAAACCAACGACTTCCGGGGTATTGACCGCTTACTTGCAACGAATAGCGTCCAAGCGCATCCGTTGTTGTTGGAGGAGTATTGGGCGAGCCGTTCACACGCATTTGGACACCGAAAACAGGTTCACCAAGAATGGTTTGAATTTGACCATTAATAGTAATGGGCGACATAGTCGCTTCAAAATTAAATTCCGCACCTACATCACGTGGCATCACGATGTCAAACTGTGATGGGCTGAATACAAGATTTTGTGCGCGAAGTGAAATTCTAAACACGCCCGAAGTTACGCCGGATATAGTGTATCTGCCGTCAGCGGAAACTGTCAGCGGAATTTCTCGTGTTGTGAGTTGGACGCTGTTTGCATTGGTAACAATAGCAATAATCGGCACTTGGACAGGTTGCCGATTAGGATACAGAACGCTGCCACTAACGGGAAACTGCCTGTCGGGAATCCGAATGGCATTGATGTCGCCCATCTGTAAATCATCGCGCAAGCCATCAAGTGCAAGAACATTATCAAATGCTACTCCGTTATTGGTAAACGTAAAACCGTTCAGTGTAATAAACAAGCGTAAGGGAACACCCGTAAAACGAGAAGCATCAACGAGCAGCGTAAAATTGCCGTTGGCATCGGTTACCGCGTTTCCAATGCTTTGATTCGTACCGAATTGTTCAATACGTATCGGAATTTGTGCCAAAGGTATCACTAATGCACCGTTGGTGGTAATAACGCGCCCACGAATTTGATAGCGACGATTCGTAATCGTGATTGTTCCCATATTTACATTCGCATCGGTTACGCCGATGATTTGCGGATTCGGAGTGATGGTGACAGGCGATAACGAACCGTAGCTCACCGTTACGCGATAAGTACCGTTTGTCACGGACATCACAAATTCACCACCCGAAACGCTGACGATTGCTGTGGTTGCCAAGGTATTGACCGCAGTGCCGTTTGGTCCGAGTTCTTCGATGCGGATTGCTGTGTTCCCCGAAATTCCTTCACCCGCAAGTGTGCGCACAAGCCCTTGCAAACGGTATTGCGGCAAAAATGCGAGAAATGTTGGTAAACCTTGAACAGTACCGTTTGCATCCACTTGTGATGATGCAACGCGGGGGGTAATGGCAAATGCCGCACGAAGACTTGATGTTGTCGGAGTAACAGTGTATGTACCTGCGGTGGAGACGGGAATGTTGAATCTGCCAAGCGCATCAACACTTGCCGTAAACCGTGTGCCGCCACCAATAACGTTCACAAGGGCAAAAGGAAAAGGCAACGCCGTCGTTGCACCGATAACTTGCCCCGTAATGCGCGGCAACGGTGGCACGAAATCAAACGAAACTTGGGCAATGTCCGATGTCGTAATCGTTACTGTTGTGCTTACGGGGAAAAATATTGCACCGTCTTGAACAGGGGTAAGCGTGTATGTTCCAGCGGTGACGTTAGACAAGGAAAACACGCCGTTAGGATTAGTCAGCGTTGTGCTGACACTTGCGTCGGTTGTGCTGACAAAGCGCATTTGTACTCCGCCCAACATTCCGGTCAGTGTGGATGCTGTCGAAACAAGGCGTAGTGAGCCTGTGAGACTGCCTCGCTCTTGTGCGGAGGCAATCGTCAAAGACAGCACAAACTGTATCAGGGCAATGACAAATACAGTGTTTTTGCGCAGTTGTGGTGCTGAGAACGAAAAAAAAGAAAAGCGTTTCATAGTGCGTGATTCCTGCAAGTTACTCGTAAGAACAAAATCCATACTTGACCCAATATACGGCTTTTGAAGTCTAAATTATTGATAAATAAGCGTGTGGAGCTAATGTTGAGGCGTTTTGCAAATGATTGGACAAGGCTTCTGCCTACGACATTTGCTGTGGCGAATTTCGGAAAAAAAATCGAATGAAAAAAGTACCGAAAAGTATGATTCTTTTATGACCAAAAGTCATAGTGTCGGTGGTTTCACCGTGAAGTGTTCTGCGTGAAGTGTTCTGTAAGTTCTTCCGCAAGTTCTTCCGTCGTGTCGTGTCCATCCGTTAAACCGACTTCCTGTTTTTGCCAAATATTGCCCGAAAAGCGCTCCAGTGCTGTGATTGCCTCCAGCGTCAGTGCATCACAAACGGCATACCCTTCAGGCGATAACGACAAGCGCTCAGGTGTATTAACAAGTAGAGCATCTTTGGTGAACTCTTGAATCATCCCTCGCAAAGCCGCATCAATCGAAATCCCAAAATCGCGCATAAATTCACGCTTGCGGATGCCTTGTGAGCGCAATTCCAAAAACGTCCGCTCAAACATTCGGTCGGTATCGCTGAGAAACTCACTATTGGTCAAAGGCAGCAAACCCGCATGAACGCTATCGGTGTAACGCTTCAAACTCCGCACGTTCCAATAGCGCATGAAACCTTGCTCACCGGAAATATACCCGTGCGCCGACGGTCCGAAACTCACGTATTCATCGCCCTGCCAATAGATGCAGTTATGACGGCAAAACTTCCCATCGGTTGCAAAATTTGACACTTCGTATTGCTTGTAACCGTGCTGCGCCAGTGTCTGAATCGCCCACGCATACATTTCGGCATCGTGTTCTTCGTGCTGAGGCTGCACTTCGCCGCGTTCACGCATGGCATTAAGCGGCGTTCCGGGTTCAAAAATCAGGCTGTATGCCGAGATATGGTCGGTCTTGAGGGCGATAGCTGTTTCCAAATTGCGCTGCCAATGACGGAATGATTGATTCGGCAATGCAAACATCAAATCCAAATTCACATTCTCAAAACCCGCATCACGACTAAGGTTGATAGCTTGAACGGCTTCGTCTTTGGAGTGGATTCTGCTCAAAAAGCGCAAGTCTTCTTCAAAAAACGATTGTACACCGTAACTGATGCGGTTGATTCCCAAGCGGCGATAGTGCTGAAGCGACTCGCGGGTGATTGTGCCGGGGTTGCACTCCATTGTCCATTCCGCATCGTCAGCAAAGGTAAAATGCTCATGCAAACAAACAATGATACGCTTCATCTGTTCAGGACTCAGCAATGACGGCGTTCCGCCACCAAAAAACACGGTGTCAAAATGGTGTTTGCTTTGGGGAAGCAATGCTGCACGAAGCCTGATTTCTTGCTGCAATGTCTCCACAAACCCCGCAATCAAATGCGTTGTTTCCAGCGAGTAAAAATCACAGTAAATGCACTTTTTCTCGCAAAAGGGAATATGGAGGTATAGTCCGAGCATAGTTTAAGATTGACAAGTGTGCTTTTCCGAAGTGTTCCGGCTTGAATTCAAGCGTTTTTAACTTCCAATCGTCTCCACCGACACATTCACCGTGCGGCAGTAAAAGCGCCCTTCGGGTGTGGTGTTGTCGTAGAGCAGCGTATCTTCGCCGTAGCCTTGCGCCTTCGAGAGCGGTTGGTCAATGATGCGGGCGAGTTCCGTTGCGCGTTGGCGCGACAGTGTGCGGTTGTAGGCGTTGTCGCCTGTGCGGTCGGTGTAACCCGCGATGCTGACTTTCGATTTTGGCGTGATGACTTCGTTGATAAATTTGATGATACGCTGATTTTGCTCGCTAATTTCGGACTTGTTAAAACCAAACAATACCAAGCTAAATTGTTCGATTTTTCTATCCGGTAAAATCACGCGCTCGACGGGCAAGAACCCGTGCGCAAAGCCGCTTTTCCCCGCTTCGTCTTTTGCCGACAGCGTAAATTCAAGCGGCGCTCCGGTGAGTTTCAGGCTTTTTTCGCCTTGTTTCGGCGGAGTCCAATCAATTTTCATCGGTAATTGTGTCGGTTCTGCCGCGCCAGCCATGACGGTATTTTCGACGTTTGCGCTGTCTTCCGATGTAAACTGTTTTACATCTTGCCCTTGATTAAATGCCACGAGCGCCCATTCTTTCACCTTTTCATCGGTTTTTACAAAAGGGCGGAAGCGGATGGTGGGCGGATTGGAAACGCGCATGGTATCGCTCAAAAGCACGGGGTCTAAGACTTCTCGCACCGACGAACTAATCTCCACACGGCGATTTTCCTCGATTTTGTCCGGCTCTGTTTTCGGCACGGAGGCTTGTTCCGAAAGATTCCGCGATTTCACGATAACCCTGTTTGCGCCGATATTCCATGCGTCCAGCAAATACTTCCTCACTGCTTCCGCACGTGCCGCCGAAAGCGCGATATTCCCGTCTTCCGCACCCACACCCGCATTGCAGCCCGTGAGCGTAATGACGGCATCGGGATATTGGCGCATCCGCTTTCCGATGATGTTCAGCATGGTGCGGTAAATTTCCAGTGTGTTGGATTGATAGAGCTTATCCACATCGAACAGCGCCGATTGTTCCGATGTCAGTCGCGTGTAGCGTTCATGCAGTGTGGAAGATTGGTCGTCGAAAAAAATATAGTTCAAAAGTGGCACATAACGCTGCACGACAAATTCCTCCAAGCGCAACTGCACAATTTTTTTCTCCTCACCTTTGTCATTCACCCCGACGGCGCTTATTTCCACATCCATTCGCGGTGGAGGCGTTGAATAGAGCGTATCGGTGCGCCGCAGCGTCTCGGTAATGGAGCGAACCCGCTTTCCTGCTTCTGCGGTGAGCAATGTATCACGCGAAAACGAGGAAATTCCCACCATAAAGGGGATGCGCACTCGCTTTTGATAGACTATCACTGTATCAATTTGCCGACGCTCTTCGTACTGCTGAATAACTTCTTCCTGACGATAAAAGAGTGAAATTCCTGCGCGAAATTGATGGATTGTCCATTGTAAATTCTCCACGACCGAGTTCAAACCCCACATTCCAAAGGCTTCCGGCTGCACCGAAAGTCGCCCCAAACCTTCTGCCAGATTCAATCCGGGAATCGGAATTTCATAACCGATGCCGCCCATGATGGAAAGCGGTATTTCGTTCAAGCGAGGAATCGTGCCGCTTGGCGAGTTATGTTCAATAGGGTTTTGCGGAAAAACTACGCCGCGAAATTCATCTGGTAAGACCGTGCGCTGGTCAAAACTGCGTGAAAGCATAAAACCTACGCGCCCACCAATGTACAATTTCAAACTTTCGGGATTGCCCAGAGGCGTTATAATTGCTGCGGGTTCAAGAGCAACCGACGAAAGATTCGCGTTCAAAAAATGGTTCAGCGTGGCATCAATAAAATTGAAATCGCGTGTCGGCAAAAAAACCTGCTCAACCGCAGAAAGGCTTGTGTTGTGTGCTGCAAAGGAAAATCGCGCAGAAATACCGAAGTAGGGCGAAAGCGCCGATTCAAACGCCACACCAAAACTCGGTACAATGCTCTGCGCACCGCCAAAGCGGATGGTATCTAGTTCATCGTTGCGTTTGTTGAGTTTTGCTATGCCCGGAAGCTCAACAAAATCCGCATTGTGCCAATTCAAATGCCCTGCTCCGAACAGCCCCACCCGTATTTGCGGGTATGCAGGAGGGAAATTCGCCCATGTTTGCGCGTCAATCTGTTGTGAAGATTGCGCCGCCGCGGAACTGGATTTCACAACGACGGATTTTGTCGCCGTAGGTTTTGAGGGGCTTGGTCTGGTGTTGCTTTGAGCGAATAGAGCATAGTTCGCTGACAACGCACAAAGGAGAGCGCACAGCGTAAAGTAAACACAACGGGAAAAATTATTGCGCCACAAACGCGCCAAATGGAGACTGCGTATGCTAGGACAAGGAAAGGAAGTAGGCTGTTGTAAAGTCATTGGGTAAACAAAAAACAGTAGTTCTGCATCAAAAAGCAAAATACAAAAAACTCGGCAGACGGAAAAATGGTTACAAAAGCGTATTTTTGTGGTTCAAGCAACAAACTTTTTTCGACCATGCTATGACAACAAGTGTTCAAGAGCGCCAAACCGTCGCACCTGCTTTGATGCACCGTGAACTGAAACAGTTTACTCATCATATCGCCTTGGAGCGGGGTTTGGCAGAAAATACCGTTAGTTCGTACACGATAGATTTGACGCGCTTTATTGAGTTTTTGCAGGAGCGCAATGTCAAATCTTTTTCGGAAGTTATCTCGCGGCATATCACCGATTTTTTGGCGATGCTTGCCGATATTGGCTTGGGAACAAGTTCGCGGACGCGGTATTTGTACTCAATTCGGTCTTTGTACCGATTTTTGTGTAACAATCAATTATCAGAACACAACCCGTCGGAACTCGTGGATTTGCCGAAGACGCAGCGTCTTCTGCCCGAAGTCCTGTCCTATCCGCAAATCACAAAAATCCTTGAACAGCCCGACACATCACGCCCCGACGGATTGCGCAACCGCGCACTCTTGGAAATGCTCTACGCCTGCGGTTTACGTGCTTCCGAAGCCTGTAATTTGCAGCAGCGCGATATTCTCTGGGAAAACGAGGTTATCCGCGTTTTTGGTAAAGGCTCGAAAGAGCGCATCGTTCCTATCGGTAAGACGGCAATGGAATGGGTAAGCCAATACAAACGCCTCGCCCGTCCGCTTTGGATAAAAGACAACAGCGACACCGCCGATACGCTTTTTTTGAACCAACGCGGGAAGCCGCTTTCGCGGATGTCGGTGTGGAATATCGTTCACGATTCGGCGGTGGCAGCGGGAATTGACGAAGTGCATCCGCACCTTTTTCGTCATTCGTTTGCGACGCATTTGCTGGAAGGCGGGGCGAATTTACGCGCTGTTCAAGAAATGCTCGGTCATGCGGATATTGCAACAACGCAGATTTATACGCATATTGACCGCGAATACATCAAAGAAGTTCATACATCTTTTCATCCTCGCGCATGAAATCACGCTTTTGGTCTCTTTTTTTCTTTCGGAAAAAGTTTCTGCAAAAATCACTGCATTATAGCGCTGCACATATCATTCCGGTCGTTACGCCTTTCGGCGTTAAGGGCACAGACAAGAATGTCTATGCTACGGAAGTCAGATTTGAAGCCCGATTTGAAGCCCGAATAAACGCCATTCGCAGCGTCTTGTGTACAGCAACAGCCGTTTTTGCTCTGTTTCTTTGCTGCACGTCAGAAAGCCTTGCGCAGATTCCCGCCGACAAAAAGCCCACGCGTAGCGATACGGCGAACATTCTCATCTCCGGCAAACGTGAAAGTATCGTTACAACGCGCCCAAAACGGGAACTTCCGGGTTACCAATGGCTTCTGGGCTTTTACGGAACGGGCGCTTTACAGCAACACACGGGTAATTTCGGCTATTTGGCGGGGATGACACCAACAGTTGCCGCAGATTCAAGTTTTGGTGCGGCTTCGGCGCTTGCGGGCGGCTTGGGCGCTGTTGTTGATTACCGTTTGTCGTCGGCATTTCAAGTGCAGATGCGCTTGGGTGCAAGCATCAGTGCGCCGGAGTTCTTTTTGAAAGAGCGCTTGGGCTTTGCCGGAGCGGATTACGACACAATTTTCGCTGCGCACCGCCTCCGAACATCACTTATCAACCTTCATTTTGCGCCATCGCTGGGCTTCAGGGTTCTGGAACAGCTTTTTCTGAACATAGGCGCAGAAGCGACATATACGCTTGTTTCGCAGTATTCCTACACCGATTCGCTGTTTCCCGCTTACGCCGGACCCTACAAAGACCGCTCCTATCCTCAATCCGGCAGTATTCAACCAAGTTTGGCGCTTTCGGCATTTGCAGGGCTGGATTGGTTTATTCCTATTTCAAGAAACACCTTTTTAACGCCCTTTGTGCGGTATCATTTTCCACTTACAAGTATCGCCGAAACACGCTTTGGCGGCAGAACGCTCTTGCGCTTTTCCGACACGCTCCGCACCCCAATTTCACAAGGTTCGTGGACGTTTGGTTCACTGCAAGCCGGTGTGTCGTTTCAGTGGGGCGAAGGCTCAACCAATCCCGTTATCCGCGAAACCGTGTATGAGCGCGATACGTCGTCGGTGATTGTGGAAGGCGGTCAAGAGCGCTTACGCTTGCGCTCGACGGAAAGCGGCTTGGTGACAAGCGAAGAGAACGGTTTAGTGGTGGAGCGCACGGTCATTCACGAATCCTACATCCGCGAAGTACCGAAACAAGTGGCTTTGAAGGCGGATGTTCGTGTAACGGGCATTGATTGGGATGGCAAACGCCAACAATCGCCGACGGTGATTGTCGAAGAATTTGAAACTGAAACCTATCACCCGCTTTTGCCGCATATTTTCTTCCAAAATGGCGGTGCAGACCTTTTGCAAACGCGCCAAACCTTGCTGACAACAACCAAAGCCGCAGACGCTTGGAAAGAAGCTACGTTGCCGAATGGTGCGCTGAATGTTCATGCAAATATGCTGAACGTGATTGGCGCTCGGATGAAAGCCAATCAGCAAGCGCGTTTGACTGTTACAGGCTGCGTGAGCGATGTCGGCGCGGAAAAAGACAACACCGAACTCGCCATGCGTCGCGCAAAGGCTGTTCAAACCTACCTTGCAACGATTTGGCGCATCAAAGCTGACCGTATCCGCGTTCAAGCCCGAACACTACCGGAAAAGGCTTCCAGCAGCGAAGTAGAAGAAGGAATCGCGGAAAATCGCCGCGTGGAACTAAGCGCGAGTGAGCCGACAATCCTTGCGCCCGTTGTAAACCGCTCCATTACGCGCTCAGTGAATCCTCCGTCGCTGGAATTGCAGCCGCTTATTGACGCTCCGGCGGGTTTGCGCTCGTGGACAATGGCGGTGAAGCGCAATAATTCCACACTGCAACAGTGGACGGGTGAATCGGTAACGGGCGAAGCCCCACCGCCCCAGCAATGGCGGCTTTCCGAGCAGCTTTTGGGTGAGAGCGAAATTCCTCTGAAAGCGACCATCCAAGCCACAGACCTCGAAGGGCGCGAAAGCACGAAGGAGCAGAGCATTACGGTTCGGCAGGTAACGGTCAAGAAAAAGCGCGTAGAACAAGTACAGGACAAACGTTTGGAGCGATTTTCGCTTATGCTGTTCGATTTTGACCGTGCAGAAATCAGTGCGGAAAATTTACCGCTGTTGGGTTTTATCAAACAGCGCATACAGCCTTCTTCGCAAGTAACAGTCATCGGTTACGGCGACCGCGTTGGTTCACGGGAATACAATCGTGATTTGGCATTCCGCCGCTCAAGCGAAGTGAAAAATTTCCTGCAACTGCCCGATGACCGCATCAAAATTATTCCCATTGGCAGCGATATTCTGCTGCACGACAATTCCACACCGGAAGGGCGCTCGTACTGCCGCATTGTGCAGATACTTGTTGCTACGCCGATGGAGAAGTAAGCAATGGCGGGGTGTTTGCTCAATTCTGTTGTTGGTACAAGTTTTCCAAAATTCTCACATTTTCTTGATGAACATTCTCGTTTTGAATTGGCAAGACCGCATGAATCCCTCTGCCGGAGGCGCAGAAACGCATTTACACGAGATTTTTTCACGTGTTGCTGCCAAAGGACACGCTGTAACGCTGTATTGTTCGGGGTTTGAGGGCGCACCCAAAGAGGAAATGCTGGACGGGATGACGGTTATCCGCGAAGGTGCGCGGAATACGTTTAATTTTTTTGTTCCATGCCGCTACAAACGGGACTTTCGCTATCGAAATTTTGATATTGTCATTGACGACATCAACAAAATTCCCTTTTACACCCCTCTGTATGTGCGAAAGCCGCTTCTGGCAATAGCGCATCACCTTTTTGGCTACAGTATTTTCACCGAGGCAGGAATACTTGCGGGAACGTATGTGTATGGTGCGGAAATGCTGCTCCCGCGCATATACAAAAACGTGCGGTTTGCGGCGGTTTCGGAAAGCACAAAAGCGGAACTTGTCGGCAAAGGGCTGCAAGTGGGGAATATCACGGTGATTCCGAATTGCATCAATCAAGCACAATTCCCTTTTTCCGTTATGGAGAAGCCTGCCGACGTGCCGATTATCACGTATTTTGGTCGTTTGAAGCGCTACAAAAGTGTGCATCATCTTTTGGAAGCGTTTGCGCTTGTGCAGGATGAATTTCCGCAGGCGAGGTTGCGCATTATGGGCAAAGGCGATGCGGAAGCGGAACTGCGGGAATTATCACAAACATTGGGCTTGAAAGGGAATACCGTAGAATTCCTCGGCTTCGTGCCGGAAGAGCGTAAAGCAGCACTTTTGAGCGAGTCTGCGTGTGTGGTGAATCCGTCTATGAAAGAAGGTTGGGGAATTATCAATATCGAAGCCAATGCGTGTGGCGTTCCGGTGATTGCGGCAGATGTCCCCGGTCTGCGTGACGCGGTGAAGCATAATCACAGTGGCTTGCTGTATGAATACGGTAATGTCGGTGCATTGGCAAATGCTTTACGGCATATTCTCGCCGATGCACCTTTGCGTGAGCGCCTGCAAGAAGGCGCAATAACCTTTGCACGGCAGTTCGATTGGGACAATTCAGCAGAAGCAATGATACGCGAAATGGAACGATGTATCTCGCTTTTAAACTCTCATAGTTGAGAGGTGAAAATCTCATGTGCGCAAAAAATCCTCTCATTTGTGATTTCGGTTTGGGTAGTCAGAAAAGAAAAATTGACGTTTTTTTGCAAAAAAAGGCAACAACGCTTTCAAAAAGAATTTGGCACGAAATTTTAGACATTTTCTTTACAACTTTGCATCACTACCACTTACGAAATAAGCAAAGTAAATTTGGTTGAACAACGTGTGAACTCCTTATCATAGGCACTCCCAAAGGAAGGGGAACAGCAGGCGGTACTGGCACGGTGCCGCCTTTACTGTTTTTATACCCTCCGATGGGCTTTTGTCGTTTCAAATAGGACGTATTGTTTAGCCGCCTTTCCTGTGCAACAAGACTTTTACCGACACCTCCATTTTTCTTGACAGCCCCATGCCCATTCAAGCTATCACCATTGATTTTTGGAACACGTTGTACGATTCACGCGGTGGCGAAGGACGCGACAAAGACCGCTTCACGACCATTATGACCAATGCCGAGCGGCTTGGGCACAGTATTGACGCTGCACAACTCAAAGCCGCGCAAAAAGCCGCATGGGAACATTTTAACGTTGTTTGGCGTGAGGAAAAGCGTACTCCTTCAACGCGCTCAATGGTGCAGTTTCTGTGGGAAAATCTTGCTATTGCGGCAGATGCAAAAGCGCTTGATGAAGTAACTACGTCGTTTGAGGAGGGTATTTTGCAGCATCCGCCGTCGTTATTGCCCGGCGCACGAGAAACGGTGATGCTTTTGGCGGAATCGCACTATATCGCGCTCATTTCCGATACGGCATTTTCTCCCGGACGAGTGTTAAAGCGGATTATGGAGCGTGACGGCATTGCACAGTATTTTTCGGCATTTAGCTTTAGCGACGAAACAGGTGTCTCGAAACCCCATGAAATCGCATATTCCACAGCGCTCAAGGGTGCTTCCTGTGCGCCTGAATCGGCAGTACACATTGGCGACATTGAGCGCACCGATATTGAGGGTGCAAAAAATTATGGGATGAAGGCTATTCTTTTTGCCGGAGATCCCAATGCACGAATGAATGACGAACACAAAGACCTGCCAACCCGCGCTGATGCTCGTGCCGAAGCATGGGCAGACATTCCGCGACTTGTGCAAATATTCCAATAATACTTCCCCCTTTGCCCTTATCCCTTTGCCCTTTCAAGGTGGTACGCCACATTCAGGAGTTTTTCTTCGGCAAAGTGGTTTGCCTGTAATTGCATTCCAATCGGAAGCCCGCTAGAACTTTTTCCGGCAGGGATGCTAATGCCCGGAACACCGCCGAGGTTTGCCGATACGGTAAAAATATCCTCAAGATACATTGCAAGTGGGTCTGAAGTCTTTTCGCCGATTTTGAAGGGAGGCGTAGGAGCATTCGGCGTTAAGAAAATATCCGCCTTTTGGAACATTTCTTTGTAGTCATTGTAAATAAGGCGGCGTACTTTCAATGCCTTCGTGTAATAAGCATCGTAATAGCCTGATGAAAGCACGTAATTTCCAATCATAATTCGCCGTTTGACCTCTGCACCGAAGCCTTCGGAGCGGGTTGCGGTGGTAACTTCGCCGTCAGCGCCGATTTTACGCGCTCCATAGCGCACACCGTCGTAACGGGAAAGATTGGAAGAGGCTTCTGCCGTTGCAACGATATAGTAGGTGGGAATAACTGCCGACATATACTGCATTGCATGAGTAATCACCTGTGCGCCAAGAGATTTCAAGCGCTCCAGTGTTTGGTGATACACGCGCAATACTTCTGCGTCGCAGCCTGCAAGTTGCTCTTCCGGCAGCACGGCAACGGTCAGGGGTGATAGCGGTTCTTTCAAACTCGTGAGTGTGTGCTGCTGGGCGTGATGAGAACTCGTTGCATCGCGCTCATCGAAGCCATTAACAGCATCGTACAAGAGTGCCGCATCTTCAACCGTAGAGCCGAATTGCCCGATTTGGTCAAGTGATGAACCGTATGCTACTAAGCCGTACCGCGAAACACGTCCGTAGGTAGGTTTTAAGCCCACAACGCCACAAAACGAAGCCGGAAGCCTCACCGAGCCGCCTGTATCGCTGCCGAGCGCCGTGTGGCACATTTCCGCCGCAACCGCAGCCGCAGAGCCACCTGAAGAGCCGCCCGGGACGTAATCAGTGTTTACGGGGTTACGCACTGCACCAAACGCGGAATTTTCATTGGATGAACCCATAGCAAACTCATCTAAATTTGCTTTGCCGACAATGACTGCACCGTTAGCTTTTAAGCGCTCTACAACGGTTGCGTCGTAAATCGGTACAAAATTTTCGAGGATTTTCGATGCACAGGTCGTGCGCTGCCCTTTGGTGGAGATATTGTCTTTCACAGCGACAACCATGCCTTCTAATGGACGCGCAGAGCCGTCTGCAAAGCGTTTGTCGCTTTCTGCGGCTTGTTTGCGAGCTTCGTCGTTATTCACGCTTATCATGGCGTTAATAGTGGGGTTTTTGCTTTCAATCGTTGAAAGAAAATGCTCTAACGTTGCGGAACAGCTTGTTTCGTTGGCAATGCGGGCGGTGCGAAATGCGGAGTAAGATTTCATGCGGGAATTAAATGTTTTTTTTTTGCGGGGTATCGGTCAAAGTGTTGAATGGGTCTTGATTATGCGCCATTTGTCGAGATGTCATTTTTTGAAATTTCGTTTGTCGAGATGTCGTTTGTCGAAATCCTGTTTTCGGCGGGGCGAATAACCATTTTGGGAGCAGAATCGCTTAGTGATGTGCTACTTCCTGCGTTTGACGGTGTTGGTACATTACTTGGCGTATTTTCGGTAGAGGTTGCTGTCTGTGACTCTGTATGCGCTTCAAACGGCGTTTGCGCGGTGTCTTGCGGAAACGAATCCATGTAGCGCTCAAACTTGGGAAGTTCATTTGTTGAGGTATCAGCGTTTTCGGGCTGCTTTTGGACGATTTCATCAACTTCGTCCGCCATTGCGTTCAAATTTCGCTGAAACTCCGTCTGGACGTTGCGTAAATGCGACATCCCTTTGCCAAATGACCGTGCTAATTCGGGCAGTTTTTCCGGTCCGAAAAGCAGTAAAATGGCAATTACTACGAGCAAAAGTTCTCCGCCGCCAACGTCAAACATTGTATTTTAGTCTTGAGTGTAACATACTGAGTTTTTGTGCTTACAAGCGCAAATTCATTATTTCTGAGAATCCTTGCGAAGTCGCTCTACTTCTTGCTCCAAGTTCGTAACTGCTTCGGTAAGGGTTTTGAGACGGCGATAGAATATAATAGCAAGAACAAAGGGCGTTGCTTGCCACAACAAGGAGAGTATTGCAATAGATCCAAATGCCAATTCGCCACCACCAACATTAAACATAACGGTATCTCAAAAAAATGAATAAAAAGACAGCTTTTCTTACGCTTGTTTTTTCTCTTTTTCGTCATCGTTGTTTGCTGCTTTCTTAAATTCCTTGATTCCGGTGCCAAGACCTTTCATTAATTCAGGAATTTTATTGTAGCCAAAAAGAAGGATAACCAAAAAGGCAATCACGAGGATTTCGGGTGTTCCAAAGCCAAACATAGTGGTAGGGGATGAAAGTGAAAAAAGATGGTTCCGAAGAAAAACAGAAGACTGGCGAGAAAGTTACGACCATTTTCTTGGGCGACGGCGAACATGACCTATGGACAAAATGATGATAATGTCAGTATCTATGCGGTAGAAAAGTGCAAATGGAAAGTTTTTTATGAGGAATCGCCTTGTTTTAGCTTTTCCAACCAGTACGCCCGATTTGGGCAACATTTCAATTTGCGACAGGGCTGCTGAAACTTCAACCATAAATGTTGATGCTAAATCTGAAGTCAGTGCCTTGTAAAATTCAAACGCTTCTTCCAGCTCTTTCTCTGCAATAGGTAGAAACTCAATTCGCATTGTCTTCTTGTGTCAGGTTTTAACTTTCAAGGCGTTGTGCAAGTTTGTACAATACTTCCGAAGCAGGAATAGAGCGCTTATCCTTGAGGTACTGCTCATAACGCTCCTCAGAAAGAGAAGCCCAGAGAGCGCTTGTATCATCGCTCTCCGAGCTGTCCATTGATGCCAATAACTCCATGACCAACGCCGCACGGTCGCGGATTGGTAATCGCATTGCGGAATCTCGCAGTTCTTGGTGTGTCATGGCAAAAAAATATGCAAAGGTTATTACTAATCTACTCTTCCACACTTGCTGCTGCGCCGCTTCCGGCAGGCTGATTCGCAAGTTGCGTGAGTTTTTGTTTTACGTCTTCTTCTAAGTGTGCAAGCAATTTCGGATTTTCTTTGAGGATAATCCGCATAGAATCTCGTCCTTGAGCGCGTTCATCGCGGTAGCTGAACCACGAACCGCTTTTGGCAATAATTTTGTGTTCAAGCGCAAGGTCAATCATGTCACCGAGTTTGGAGATGCCTTCGTTGTACATGATGTCGAACTCAACTTCTTTGAAGGGCGGCGCAACCTTGTTTTTCACAACTTTGATGCGCACACGATTACCAACGGTTTGGTCGCCTTCTTTAATCATGTCTTTGCGGCGAATATCCATGCGCACAGACGCATAAAACTTGAGCGCGTTACCGCCTGTTGTCGTTTCGGGATTACCGTACATTACGCCGATTTTCGAGCGTAATTGATTGGTAAACATAACGGTTGTTTTCGATAAGCCGATAGCTGCATTGAGTTTGCGCATTGCTTGGGACATAAGCCGTGCGTGGGAACCCATTTGTGCATCGCCCATGTCGCCTTCGATTTCCACACGCGGCGTGAGTGCTGCAACGGAGTCAATGATGATAACATCAATCGCATTGGAGCGGACAAGCGTTTCGACGATTTCCAGCGCCTGCTCGCCAAATTCGGGCTGCGCAAGCAGCAAATTGCTCAAATCAACGCCTAAACGCTTTGCATACTGAACATCCAATGCGTGTTCGGTATCAACAAACGCGGCAACACCGCCATTCTTCTGTGCTTCAGCGATAACGTGCAAACAAATTGTGGTTTTTCCCGACGATTCCGGTCCGTAAATTTCAATAATCCTTCCGCGCGGCACACCGCCAATACCGATAGCATTATCCAGCGAAATACATCCTGTTGAAATTGCATCTATCGGCACAACCGCCTTTTCGCTCAGGCGCATAATGGAGCCTTTGCCGTGGTCTTTCTCTATTTGCTCTATTGCTGCTTGGAGGGCTTTTTTGCGAGCATCACTCGCGCTTACTGTTTCGCCTTTTTCTTTTTCTGCTTTGCCCTCGGCTTTGCTATCGGCTTTGCCGTCTGCTTTTGCAGATTTTACACTTTCTTCTTTCTCTTTCGCCATGGTGATTCCTCACTTTGCAAGATTTTGCCATAGTGCAGCATTACAAGACAATGCTGTTACTACGGCTTGTTAAAAAAAAACATGAACATGGGGCTAAATTACCACAAGTTTCGTTTTCCGACAAGTTTTTCGCAATTTTGCTCTCAGGCGCATTAGTGCTGTCCTCGAATGATAGTAATGAGTGTTTTTGAGCGGAAGTAAAAGCAGCAGATTAGGTTTTTTCGATAAAAAAATGTACTTTAGTTGATATATCAACTATTGTTGAGTAACTATTGTTGAATTTTCGAGGAATAGTTTATGCAAACGATACTTTTTCATCCTGTCATTATCCTTGCAGCTCGCTTGGTGCTTGGTTCGGTGTTTGTGATTGCCGGTGTCGAAAAAATTGTCAATCCCAATGCCTTCGCCAAAGCAATCAATAATTATCAAATGCTCCCTTACGGCGCATTAAACCTCATGGCGCTGGTGCTTCCTTGGTTGGAAGTGCTGGCGGGCGTGTTTTTGATTTTTGGTGTGCGTCTTCGCGCAAGTTCGGCTGTGGTCGCAGCAATGCTCGTTGTATTTCTCATTGCTATCGGTTCTGCAATGGCGAGGGGTTTGAGCATCGAATGTGGTTGTTATTCGCAAGGCGGCGGGGAAAAAGTCGGTTGGAAAAAAGTTTTTGAAGATGTCGCTTTGCTCATTCTTGCCGTGCAGATATTTGCTGCTGCGACAGTGCGAGATATTCTGCCCTTTTCGTTTGAAGCAATCCGGCAGCCGGAGAGTGCTACGGCACAACATTCGTAATCATATCTGATACTTTATTCGCGCAAAAGGCTTGTAGAAAAAGGTTCTGCAAGCCTTTTCTTGTTTACAACTATTTTTCCGATGACAACAATTTTACCACTCAAATAACCCAACGAACTCCGTATCTTTGTAAATTGTTGTCTTTTTCTTTTTCACAGGTAGTTTTCAGCACACAGCGCAATGACACAAATTGAACATCAAGCATTCAACGCACTTGCCGTAGGGGTCTTTGCCTTAGACAAATACTACACCGTACGGGCGTGGAACAGTCGCTTGTCCGAATGGACGGGGCTGGAAGCGGGCGCACTTGTGGGGACGGATATTCGTTTGTGGTTTGCGCATTGGCGGGCAAATGATTTTCGGGATGCGCTTAGTGCAATTTGGCAAACAAAAGAACTGGTGAATTTAGAAAGCCTACCAAGCGTGATTCCATCCTATTTTCAAGGAAGTACGCAGCGCACAAAACTTGCTTCAGCTCGGCTGTACACGGCTGCGGACGGCGAAACGGTTGCGCTTTTCACGTTGCAAGACATCACACCGCAAGCGCAAGAAATTGAGCATTTCAAAACATCTATGGTGGAAATTGAGGAAGCATGGCGCAATGACGAGGAAATACGCATTTTGAACGAAGAGTTGGAAAAGCGTGTAGAAGAGCGTACCGAAGAATTGGCGCGTTTGAACAACGCCTTAACCAAAGAAATTACCGTCCGCAAGCAAGTTGAAGAGGCGTTTCGGCATAGCGAGCATCTACTTTCGCTCATTTTTGAAAATGCTGCTGTTGGTTTGGCGTTATTGCACCAAAACGGTCGCTATATCCGATTAAATCAGATGTTTTGCCGCATCTTTGGTTTTAGCGTGGAAGAACTGTTGGGTAAACATTTTGCGTACCTGTATGCAGAAGAAGAGCGTACCGCAGCTATTGAACGTTGGGAGCAGATAATTCACGGAGAAACTACGACGTTAAGCGGCGACCGTCATTTCAAACTTCGTAATGGAAACGAAATAGATATTTATTTTACCACTGTCCGTTTTACGACTGCCGACGGTGAAGTTCGCGTCATTACTACAGGAACGGATATTACTGAAATCAAACGTGCAGAAGAGGAAATGCGGCTTGCGCTGGAGCGTGAGCAGGAGTTGAATAAGCTGAAAGCGAACTTTGTAACGGCTGTTTCGCATGAGTTTAGAACGCCGCTGACGGTGATTTTTTCTTCCTCAGAAATTTTGCAAGCCCAGCCGAATATGGTGCAAGAAAAGCGCGAAAAAATGCACTTTCAAATTGAGCGCAGTGTCAAGCGGATGACCGAATTGCTGGATGAAG
This sequence comes from Candidatus Kapaibacterium sp., assembly GCA_025455065.1. Lineage (GTDB taxonomy): Bacteria > Bacteroidota > Ignavibacteria > Kapaibacteriales > UBA4661 > PH2015. The sequence continues at coordinate 104,850 of JALONG010000006.1, forward strand.
TCGTGTTTATTGAACGCAGTATGCGAGAGCGCACCATTGCTTTCCCCAGACCGAATAATATCTACAAAATTGTTGCCGATGTTATTGCCGAATTGGAGGTTTTCGACCGTCAGCAACATTCAATCAGCGTACAATACATCGGCTTTGAGGGCGAACCGGGTAATAATAATCCGGCGTTTGTTTTGCCACTTGATGCAGGTTTGGTGCGCCCTGTGGTTAGTCATCTGCTGAGTAACGCCTTGAAGTTTTCTCCTCCCGAAACGCCTGTGAAAATGATTCTGGAGCGCACACAAAAAGATTTGCGAATCACTGTGAAAGACAAAGGAATTGGCATCCCAGAGCATGAGCAGTCCTATATTTACGACCTCTTTTTCCGTGCAAGCAATGTTGGTATAACGCAAGGTACAGGTATGGGACTGACTATCGTCAAACGCTGTGTGGATGCGCATGGCGGCGTTGTGATGTGCGATAGTCACCTAACGACCGGAACGGTGTTTCGGGTGCAGATACCGTTACAATAGCAGATACCGTTACAATAGCAGATACCGTTACAATAGCAGATACCGTTACAATAGCAGATACCGTTACAATAGCAGATACCACCGTTACAATAAATGAACCCGTTTCCTTTGTTGCTGCTACGTTTTTTTCTGCCAAGATTTGTTGAATACCATACAAGCCCTTATTATGTCTCGTTTTCAAGCATTCATTACCATTCTATTCTTTGCGCTACTTTCTCCCGCTGTTGCTCAAACTTACCGTGTAGAGCGCTTTCAAGATGGTCGTCCGCTCAGGCAGGGAAAGTTTTTGATTTCCGCAGGGTGGTCATTTTTAGGTATGGGCTATTCCGTGAATCCGCTTGGGGTAGCTCAAAACCCGCCCACAGAACCGATTCCTGAAGATCCTTCATCGGGTGTTGCGGGTATAAGCGGTAGTTTTGGGGTTGCTCCGTTTATGGACATTGGGTTGGAAATTGGTGGAGGGTTTGGCGGTCCATCGTTTGCGGGGTGGCTCAAAAGTTCATTGTTGCCCTACTCCTCGCCATTTCAAGTAGCCTTGCACACCACATTCGGCAATTCGTGGGCGGAGTTACGAGTTCCGGTGGATGACCCTGTTCGTACTTCTCGTCTTATTCGGTCAAGTTTGTTTGTGAGTAATTTTTCTGTGCCAATAAGCTATGACCTTGATAGCAGTTGGACGCTTATGGTGTCGCCGCACTTGGCATTTGCGGGGTATCGTGCGGGCGTGGGCTTTGATTCAATAGCGCCTAATGGTTTGAACGTCTCAACATTAGCAGAAACACAGGCTTCCGGTTGGTTTTACGGGTTTAGCATCGGTGCAAAAGTTGTTCGCCCTTCGCCCGAATGGTGGCAGTATCTTCTTCCAGTGCCGTTTTGGGCAAGCGGTTCGATGATGCTCTCGTTTATGTGGAATCAAGGCACGCTTAGAAGCGTTTCGTTGGGGTATCAGCATCTTTTTCCGTCGTTTGGAACATTGCTGACGACGGTAACGCAGGATGAAATGGATAATATCGAACACGAGCGTCGGCAAAAAGATAGTTTGGTAGCGCTTCAAAAGCAGCAGTTGGAACTTGAGCGCAGTCGCACGGGGCGCGCGCTTTCAGCAGAAATTTTGACGATAAAAGGTGTGTATGAAAATGGAAAGGAAGAGCTGAACCCAACGCTGAATATTGAGGAAACGTCTGTCCGCGAAAGCCGACCGTTACTGGCTTCGGTCTATTTCGAGCATAATTCGTTTGTCATTCCCACGCGCTACAAGCGCTTACGTTCTGCCGACCGTATGAGTTTTTCGATTGAAAATGTTGCGCATTTGCGGCTTGTGGAGGTGTATCGGAATATCCTCAATATCGTCGGAAAGCGCATGAATGATAAGCCGGAGGCGCGTTTGGTACTGACTGGTTTTACTTCGGGTATTGGCGAAGAAGCAAATAACCGTGCGCTTGCAGAACGCCGCGCTACTGCGATTTTGGACTATTTGGCGGATGTTTGGAAAATTTCGACTTCGCGCATTACTATCACCCTCGGCGAAGCACAAACTTTTGGTCGAAATACCGATACCGCCTCATTTCGTCGGGTAGATTTGCGCTCCGATGATGCGGATATTTTAGGTAACATTGACCTCGCACAAACGCAGCGTACAATCACGCCGACAATCATTGATTTTGGCTTGGATATAGCTTCGGGGATAGGTGTTAAGCAGTGGACAATGGAATTAAGCCAAGTGGAAGGCAATGAAGTGCGCACCTTGAAAATGGATAACGGAACGCGCTCTAATACCGCGCAATACCGTTGGAATATCACGGAGAACCCATCATCTGTGCCAAGTTCGGCGGAAAATATTGTTGCCCGTTTGGAAGTAACCGATATTACCAATCGCACGGCGGAATCATCGCTGGCGTTGATTCCCGTGCAGTATATGTCATTAGCGGCAAAACGCAGTAAGGGTAAGCCTGACGAGCGAATTGATGTGCAGTATCGTTGGCTTTTTGGGCAGGACGCAGAGCGCGGAATTGAGAGTAATCAACTACCCGTTCTCCCCTCTGTGCCAAGTGATAACGCCAAGTTTGTCATCATAACGCCTGCAACAGCTACAAATGCACAAATACAAGCCCTCAACGACGCTCTCAAGGAACAGTTTAAGGAACAATCCTTGCGTACAGCAAGTGTTCGCAACGCGCCGCAGCAAAAAAATATCATTACCACGCCCGAAGAGCGCATTTACGGGAATTTGTACAAATTTGAGTATTATGTTCCGTTTGCAGTAAAGTAAGTGAAGGTAATGAAGTCGGGGGATGCCGTTTTATGGGGATGTTGAATTTTCATCGTGCCAAATACCAAAAAAAATTTGGAATTGTCAAAAAAGTCCCCTAAATTTGTCGGCTCTTGTATTTTGGACAATTCGCACGAAACGTTCTTTTGCAACAGCACTGCTGTTTTTGCTTCCAAAAGCGCATAACAACACAGCAAACGGGTAGGTACCAGAGTGGCCAAATGGGGCAGACTGTAAATCTGCTGGCTTACGCCTTCGGAGGTTCGAATCCTTCCCTACCCACCAAAGTTTTACGCAAAGCATCGGTATCATGCGGGAGTAACTCAGTTGGTAGAGTCACAGCCTTCCAAGCTGTTGGTCGCGGGTTCGAGTCCCGTCTCCCGCTCAATCGCTGAACAAGACCACAGAAAAACAGTGTTCTTCTCTGCCCAAAGCGTCCCCAAATGATACTTCACGAGGCATCATGCGGGAGTAACTCAGTTGGTAGAGTCGCAGCTTCCCAAGCTGAAGGTCGCGGGTTCGAGTCCCGTTTCCCGCTCACGACGGTTTCTCGGTTTTGGAATAGTCGGACAGATTTTGTGTATGCTGATGTAGCTCAGATGGTAGAGCACGTCCTTGGTAAGGACGAGGTCGGCAGTTCAATCCTGCTCATCAGCTCTAGGATTTTCTTCTTTTAAGCACAGGCAAGTGAGCGGACTGCTCGGTCTGTGCTGCTTTGTCATTAGGACGGAAGAACGTTCTTGTCGGGATTACCAACACAGTAACCATGCACAATACGGGTGTAGCTCAACTGGTAGAGCAGCGGTCTCCAAAACCGCAGGTTGCGGGTTCGATTCCTGCCGCCCGTGCAAACAATTTTAACCATTTCGTTTGATTTCAACGCACTATGATTGAAAGCATCAAAAAATTTGTCGAAGATGTTCGTAAAGAAATGAACAAAGTCGCTTGGCCCACACGCGAACAACTTCGTGAAGCTACAACGATTGTGATTGTTACTTGCCTTGTTGTTGCTCTTTGCGTATATGTGATTGATACAGGTATGACGCTTGTAATGAAAAGCCTGTTTTAATCGTTGTTGCAAGATATTGACAACCTTGCAACAAAGTATTCCGGCGGGTAAACGTAGTTCCTATTCACAATTGTTCCAACTTTCAAAGCGCAGTAGCACCAATGAGCAACGAACTGAAATGGTACGCCCTCCGCACGTTCTCAGGACATGAAGAACGTGTTCGTAAAGCGCTTTTGTCGGAAATTAACCGCCTCCAAATCCAAGACCGTTTCGCAGAAGTTCTTGTGCCACAAGAATCTATCTACGAAATTCGGAACGGCAAAAAATACAAGCGCACACGCAATTTTCTCCCCGGCTATATTATCATCAAAGCAGCACTGGACAATCGTGTGAAGGATGTTATCTCCAACACGCCGTCAATGCTTGGCTTTCTTGGTACAAAACCGGAACCGGATCCGCTTCGTGATGACGAAGTTGATAGAATTTTGGGGCGTGTAGAAGAACGTAAAAACATCGCTGTTGTGGAAACGCACTTCGCGGAAGGCGACCCTGTGAAAGTTATTGACGGTCCATTTACCGGTTTTTCCGGCACGGTCAAAGAAGTCAATTACGAAAAACAAAAACTTAAAGTTGAAGTTGGTATTTTGGGGCGCAAAACGCCTGTTGAACTTGATTTCAGCCAAATTGAAATTGAAGCATAACTACAGCGATGAAGCAAATTTCCCAAGCATAACAAGCATAATAACATCTCAGATTTCACTTTTTTCTAGGTATCAGCAATGGCAAAAAAAGTAGCAGGCGCGTTCAAACTGCAACTTCCGGGCGGTCAGGCAACAATGGCTCCGCCGGTAGGTCCCGCCTTCGGTCAGCGTGGTTTGAGCGGTATGGAATTCGTAAAGCAATTCAACGCAAAAACCCAAAAAAATGCCGGTCAGATTATTCCGGCTGTTATCACATTTTACAGTGATAAAACTTTCACCTTTGAACTTCGTCAGCCACCTGCTGCAGAACTTATCAAAGCAGCCGCAAAAATTCCGAAAGGTTCTGCTGAAGCGAATCGTACCAAAGTAGGTAAACTTACGCAAAAGCAAGTTGAAGAAATTGCGAAAGTCAAAATGGTGGATATGAACTGTGATTCCGTTGAAGCAGCTATGGCTATGATTGTCGGCACAGCAAACAGCCTTGGAGTTGCAATCGAAGGGTAATTGAGCAAGTTTCTTGATGTTGTAGTGCGATAATCTATTACACCACAACATTTACGACGACATAAAACAAGCGGCAGGGTACTCAGAACGCCCGTTACGACCGCAATTTCATCACGTGTTTCTGAAATTTCTCCATGAAACGCCACAGTAAGCGCTTTAATGCTGCGCTCAAAAGCATTACCCCCAATAAAGAATACTCCATTGCAGATGCAATTTCTTTGGTGAAGAAAAACGCAACGGCAAAGTTTGACGAGTCCGTTGATATTGCAATGCAGTTGGGCGTTGATCCCCGCAAAGCCGACCAAGTTGTGCGCGGCACCGTTGCTCTTCCGCACGGTACAGGGAAAACCGTTCGCGTTCTGGTTATCGCTAAATCCCCGCTTGACAAAGAAGCAATCGCCGCAGGTGCAGACCACGCCGGATTTGAAGATTATATCGAAAAAATCCAAGGCGGTTGGACTGATATTGATGTTATTATTGCAACACCCGATGTGATGGGGCAACTCGGTCGTTTGGGTAAAGTCCTCGGTCCGCGTGGTCTTATGCCGAATCCGAAAAGCGGTACTGTTACCACTGACGTAGCGAAAGCTGTTCGTGAAGTGAAAGCCGGTAAAATCGAATTCCGTGTTGATAAAGCCGGAAACGTTCTTGCAGGCATTGGTAAAGCATCGTTTGACCCCGCGAAATTGGAAGAAAACTTCCGCACGTTCTACGCAAGTATCCTCCGTGCTAAACCCGCAACGGCAAAGGGCAAATACGTGAAAAGCGTTCACTTGTCTTCGACGATGGGACCTGGTGTTCCTGTTTCTGAGACAGAACTTCTGCTTATCCAAGGATAACAAGTTTAGGACTTTCGCAAAATGACTAGGATTTTCGCAAACACAAGTCGCAAGGGGCTAAAGCCCCTTGTTAAACAATGACTTACGCAACAAGGGGTTTCAACCCCTTGCCACAAAAGCATGGATTTGCGAAAGTCCTAAAGATTCTGCTTGAAACTCAGCGTAGAACCCTGTTTTTCCGCATTATTTATTTTGAATTACGCACTCGCAGCAAGCGGCTGTAACCATTTGCTGCAACCCTTATCTCATATTTCAACCACGCCTTTTTAACCCATATTCAGCATGGTTACCAAAGAGAAAAAACGCGAGATTGTAGCCGGACTTGTCCGTAAACTCGAAAACACAAAGTCAATGTACCTTGTGGATGCGGGCGGCATGACCGTAGCGCAATCCGGCGAACTCCGTCGGGAATTCCGTAAAGTTAATGCTGAAATGAAATTGGCAAAAAATACGCTTATCCGTCTTGCTTTGAAAGAAGACGGAAAATTTACTGTGAGCGATGCTGTCCTCAAGGGCAACACTGCTCTCGTATTCGCGTATGATGACCCGATTGCTCCGGCAAAAGTCATTCGCAAATACTTTGAGAAAGACAAAAAACCGGCGCTGAAACTTGCTATCGTAGAAGGTCAAGCCTTCGATGGTTCGCAACTCAAAGTGGTTTCTGAACTTCCGACACGTGAAGACATGATTGCCGCTATTCTCGGCAGCTTGCAAGCACCTGTTTCAGGTATCGTTGGTGCGATTAACGCTGTTATGCGTGATGTTGCATCGTTGGTTGAGGAAGTCGCTAAAAAGCAAGGGAAATAATCCTGCAAGCCTTTACTGGCTTGTGCGGTATTGGTTTTTTGCTTAACAATTTCGTTTCATATTGACGTGCGGCTTAAACCCGCTTTATTTCTATATTTTGTCGCCGTTTGGCGGCAAAAATACATTCCACGAAACACATATTTTTTATTTTTTGGAGTTAATTACAATGTCTGATAAAGTAGCAAAACTCGTTGAAGATATTAGCGCTCTTACGCTTGTAGAAGCGTCTGACCTCAAAAAAGCACTCGAAGACAAATTCGGTGTAACGGCTGCTGCTCCCGTGATGATGGGTGCTATGCCGGCTGCCGGCGGCGGCGCTGCTGCGGCTGCTGAAGAAAAAACTGAGTTCGACGTAGAGCTCACCGACGCTGGCGCGAACAAACTTAACGTTATCAAAGTTGTTCGTGAACTCACTGGTCTTGGCTTGAAAGAAGCAAAAGACATGGTTGATGGCGCACCGAAAGTTCTCAAAGAAGCTGCAACCAAAGATGAAGCAGACAGCATGAAGAAAAAACTTGAAGAAGCTGGCGCAAAAGTTACTCTCAAGTAATTTTCCCGCTTTTTCAAGTGCCTTCAGGCATAAAGCACAAACAAGAAACGGCAGTCGTTACAATGACGACTGCCGTTTGTTTTTTTGAAGCAAGTAATTTGTGCTGTACCGTAACAACAAAGCCGCTTTGACGCAAGACTTGTCAAAGCGGCTTTCTGTTGAAGATTCGTGAAAATGCTGTAAGCCGAATTCTGTCTTTTGTGCGCCCATTGGAAATAACAGTCCGCACAAGAGGCGATTATTTATCTGGGAAGCGCATTGCTACGCTTCTCGTGCAGCCTACCCGAATGAAGCGGAGCGCCTTGCGGCGTTTTCTGTTACGCGAGCAACGTAATAATGCCGTTTTGAGACGGCATCTCTTCATCCATACTTGGCTTTGCTCCTTGCGGGGCTTGCCGTGCCATTCGATGTTACCATGAATGCGGTAAGCTCTTACCTCACCGTTTCACCCTTACCGCACAAGCACCGAAGTGCATTTGCGGCGGTTTGTTTTCTGTGGCGCTTTCCATCGGCTTGCTCCAAAAGCGCACAATTTCTTGTGATTTCCCGCCTTTGGGCTTGCCGTCCGGTCATTATCCGGCGCAATGCTCTGTGGAGTTCGGACTTTCCTCAGAAACCGCATGAAATCATACGTTTCCCGCAATCACCGACATTTCCACGATGATAGTATTCTCAACATTAGCCCTGAATATGCTGCATTTCTTCAGGGTACAGCAACCGCCCACAACTTTCACACGTGAAAATGGTTTTGTACGTGCGCATTTCCACAATGCGTTGTGGTGGAACAGCATTAAAACAGCCTGCGCAGCAGCTCTTCCGTACAGCAACGGTTGTGTCGGTGTGATATTCTCGGATGTGTTCGTATTGCACAACAAGCGTTTTGGGCAATTTTGCCAGTAAATCTGCTCTGCGCGAAAGCAAGTCATTGATTTCGTCATTGTGTTCGCTTGAGAGGTCATTGAGCTCATGCTCGCGCTCTGTGAGGCGGTCGCGCACGTCCTCCATATCGGCAAACTGCGCATCATAGACACGACGAAGATTTTCTTCGGTCATCATTGTTGAGCCGATAGTTTTCTCGACTTCGCGTAGTTCCACTTTGAGCATCTCTACTTCTTTAGTAATCGCGTCGAATTCACGATTATTGCGTACTTGAAATTGCTGTGCAGAGAGTTTTTTCTCTTTGTCCTGAATTTCCTGAGCGCGAATCTTCGCATTGGAGCGGGTTTGAAGGATGTCGTCAATGTGCTTTTGCGTTGTATCAACGGCTTGCTGACGAGAACGAACCTCTTTCTCCAGCGCTTTTACCTCATGCGGCAAATCGCCAAGTTCCTCTTGCAAATCCGCAAGTTCGTTGTCTATGCGCGTAATCGCTGCTAATAATTGGAGTTGTTCGAGAACCATAGTGCATTTACCTCATTTACCGATAAAAATTGTGCAGAAAGTGATGACAATAGGCGTAAAACCAAATCATTGTTAAGAAAGTATGCGCTCTTGTCTCAAGCGATAATCCTCAGTTTGCGGGAAGTATGCTATCGGATTAGGAACAATGGCAGAACGTGTGATTTTGAGCGGCTGCCCGCGTTCTTCGGCAATTTCTTTGACAAGCGCCGCTAAACCAAGCGGAACGAACTGCTCCATCTCGTAATGTCCGGCATCAATCAAGGTTAATTCCCCGCGAACACGGTGAAAATCATGGTATTTGATGTCCGCCGTGATGAACGCATCCACCTTTGCGGCAAGTGCATCGCCGATAAAGGATGCGCCGCTTCCGCCGACAATCGCAATGCGTTGAAGCATCGAAGTCCTTCCAAGCGTGTACCGAAGCGGGGCAGAGGTTAGAGCATGAAGTTTTGCCGCAAACGATTCGATGCTTTCGGGAGCATCAAGTAAACCAACAATTCCCATGCCAAAACCCACATTTTGTGCATCCGCCACAAGCGGCTTTTCAACCCGAATCCCCAAGCGCTCTGCGAGTAGCGTACTTGTGCCTTTGGGGAAGGCATCAAAATTTGTGTGTGCCACAACCAGCGCAATACCGCTTGTGATGAGCGTTGTGCAAATTCGCCCGACGCGCTCTGCATCCGTGATTGCGGTCATCGGCGCGAAAATAAGCGGGTGAAACGCAAGTACACAGTCCGCGCCCTTGTCTGCGGCTTCGGCGGCAATTTCTTCGGTGAGTTCCATTGTCACAAACACCGATGAAATTTCCGTGCGTCCGCTTTGCAGTTGTAAACCGATTCTGTCGCCTTTCATTGCGGCGCTGGGTGGCAAGCGGTGTTCAAGGCTTTGAACGAAAGTGTGAAGATTCATCATGGTGCAAATGTAAGAAACTTTCGTTTCATTTTACAAAATGCAGGAAAAGATTATCCGAATTGTGACGCAACGTATCGTGAAAAGCGCAGTTTAACACGCGCAGAGCCAATACAGACCGAAAAATTTTCTGCTGTCCGTCCACGTCGCGGTTAAGGAAAAATCTGCCAATGCTGCCATATTCCGAATCATCTCTTCACTGAATTTATGCGAAAACTCCGTGTGGATACGCTCTCCGGCAGCAATCGGAATAGTACAATCGTCAATAGTGATGCTGTGATAGCGTGTACTTTCGACGAATAATTCCACACGCGATTCCCCCGCATTGTAGTAGGCGCAATGCTTGTAGGCATCAAGCGGAATATCGGCACAAAGTTCGCGGTTAATCCGATGCAAAATATTGAGGTTAAACGCCGCCGTGATGCCGTCTGCGTCGTTGTATGCCTCATGCAGGATGTGTAGGTTTTTGCCGCTTGTGTGATTCATGTCCGCAGCAAGCAAAAAAGCGTCATTCGGTTGTAGCAAAGAGCGCAGACGCAGCACAAATGCTGATGCTTCTTCGCGTGTCAGATTGCCAATAGTCGAGCCGGGAAAGTAGATGAGCAGTTGCGCAGAGGGCTGTTCCTGATTGCGCCGCTCAACGATATATTCCACTCCTTGCAGAAATTCCGCACACACAGGCTGCATCGGGATTGTGGGGAAATCGCGCTGCAAAGCAAGTGAAGATTCATAGAGAAATTCTTCCGAAATATCTATTGGCATATAGCGAATATGAGGCTTTACAGAGATTTCACCGTTGTAATTGACCGTTCGCTCTTGTATTGTTTGGAGCAAACGGCGCGTTTTTTTACCACTTCCCGCACCAAGTTCAATGAGCCAAAATTCTGCTTCGGCGTGCCGTATAATCTCGCTCGCGTGGTTGTCTAAAATTTCCTGTTCGGCGCGTGTGAGATAATACTCCGGCAGCACCGTGATTTCTTCAAAGAGTTCCGAACCGCGCTGGTCGTAAAGGTATTTTGGCAGAAGATATTTTTGTTCATGCAAAAGACCGCGCAAAACATCGGTTTGCAAGCTGTCATGTTCATCGCCACGAATGTTTACAAGTGATAGCGGCGGTCCGAAATTTGCCCCGATATTCAGGATTGGTGAGGGTTTGAACGATATTTCAACGAGTGGCTGAATTGATTGGGTTGTTGGTGTCATTGTGCTGTGGTGAAAGCAAAAAAAAGAGTTGGGTAGCTGAAAAAGAAACGCACAAATACGAGGATTATTGTGTGGTCGTGGGTGAAAACATATTCCGTTGGTGGTTACTGTGAGCCATAAACCTCCCTGAGAACACGATATGTCTGGATATGCGCTTCCACCGTGAGTTCCACAGGTTTTGCATAACCGCCGCCCATAGCGATTGAAAGCGGAATCCCCTTGCTTTTGCAGGCTTCAAAAACCTTTCTGTCGCGCTCTGCAAGCCCACGCATCGAAAGCGAAAGCCGTCCCAGCGTGTCTTCTTTAAGCGGGTCCACGCCAGCTTGATAGAGGATAATATCGGGCTTCCACGCAATGACCTTCGCTAATTCCCGCTCCACTATTGCAAGATATTCCGCATCTTCGGTGTTATCCGGCACATCCACATCCACAGTGGAAGGCACTTTGCGGTGCGGGTAATTTTTCGCGCCGTGTACACTGAGCAAATATACGTCTTCGCGCCCTCCAAGAATAGCTGCCGTGCCGTTTCCTTGATGTACGTCCAAATCCACAATCGCCACACGCCGCACCAAACCTTGTGCAAAAAGGTATTGCACAACCACAGCCAAATCATTGAACACACAAAAGCCTTCGCCTGCATCCCGCAAGGCATGGTGCGTTCCTCCGGCAAGATTCCCCGCAACGCCTGATTCCAACGCTTCTTCAGCCGATGCAATCGCTCCGCCCACAATCGTAAAGGAGCGCACAACAAGCTCCCGCGTCCAAGGAAAACCGATGCGACGCATAATCATTGTGCCCACCGTACCGTCTATGATGCTATCCACATAATGCGGCGCGTGAGCAAGTTTCACAATGTCGGGTTCAACAGGCTCCGACAGATAGAATTCATGCGGCTTGATGATACCTTCGGCGGCGAGACCGTTGCGCACACGGCGGTATTTGGTGATGGGAAATTTATGACCTTCGGGCAGGGGCAGCACATAAACATCGGAGTAAAAAACGAGCATTGGAGCGCGGGAGAAAAGTGTCGTGAAGAAGAAATTATCCTTGAAGCAAAGCTGCCAAGCGCTTTGTAGCATTTTTACGTTCATACTGTGCAATGGCATCATACTTCGGAGCAAAGGTTTTATGCGCTTTCCATGCTGCAAAATATTCCCCGATAACACGCGCAATGCCTTCAACGTCGGATTGATGCGCTGTTTGTCCTGATGCGGTTTCTTGGAGTAAATCGTGAATAGCGCCGTGTGTGGGTGCAACGGCAATAATCGGTCGAAATGCGCCTATGTATTCATACACCTTGCCCGGCACGATTTCTTCGCTTTCTTTTGCTTCATCAACAATCAGCAAAAGCGCGTCGGAACGCAGTAAATACCGAATACTTTCTTCATGTGCCATATAACCCAAAATTTCCAACGAGGGTTTGTGCGGAAATTCCTCGAACATCTGATGTACTTCCGCGCCAAAACGTCCGATAAAGCGCACAGAGAATTCTTCCGGCGTAATGACACCACGCTGCATAAGCAACGCCAACGCCGCAAGGAAACTCGCGGGATTACGCCTGCCGTACATCGAACCGGTATAAGTAATCGTGAAACGGCGTTGTAAAGAAGTTTCGGGAAGTGCTGTGCTGTCGAGTGTGGGATAATCGCTGGAATCGAAGCCGTTGGGGATATGATGCAGTTTTGATAGCGGAATATCAGGGAATTTCCCTGCAATATCTTTCACAATGCCTTCCCACGCACATTCGACGGCATCTGCTTCGCGGAAAACCGAGTGTTCAAGTCGTTTGTCAATCCACGCCGGAAGAAACCAGCGTTTGGGCGTGGTGAGAAACCCTGTCCAAGGGTCGCGGAAGCCCGTTACCCAGCGCAGACCGCTTCGTCGCTTGAGTTGTCGGGCGATGAGTGATGTTGTATAAGGCGGAGAAGAATTGTAAATCGCTGTGATATTGTGTTCCCGAATAAGCCGAAAACCCGCATCCACAGCCGTGATGAGCCATCCGACACGCGCATCGGGGATAAAAACAGTCGCACGAATAAATTCCGCAATACTTTCCGAAAAAGAGCGCTCTTGCGAATCTTTTTTGATGACATTCACATCAATCGGCGTATTAGCGGGCTTTCCCGTGAGTTTGCGGTAAAGCGTGTAAGGCTCGTAAATCTCCGTACGCTCGACGTGAATCCCGCTTGGAATCTTGGCTAAAAGGGATTCGTCCCGCGCCGGAAAATCGCCGTTGGAAACGGTCAGAACAATCGGATTCCAGCCAAATTCCGGCAAATACTGAATATGCTTCAAAACACGCTGCACGCCCGGTCCGCCGGAAGGAGGGAAATAATACGCAATCACTAAGACGTTATTCATAGAAAGCAGGTTTTATGCGGGTTACGAAGGTGATTGTGTTTTGGGTGCGGTGCGCAGAAAAAAGAGGCGAAACAAGAAAATTTCCGGCACAACAAGCAGCACCAGCGACATTGTATCGGCTGTAAACCATGTCGTGAAGCCTCCTTGAGGGGTGATGAGTTTGGCGATACTCCCTGTAATCGCCCAACCAATCGTAAAGACCAAGCCGATAAGCCCCAGAGCAAGGATACTTTCTTTGATATTGGCTTCCTGCCAGCGTTTCGTGAAGGCATAGAGCGCTGCCACGACGTGCAGATGAAAAATGAGAACTTCAATCATAGCAAAATATGGATGCGTAAAATGCAGATGTGCAGAATCGGCGCTGCGGGAATTACACAAGAACAAGCGCGAAGATACTGCTTTCGCGCCATTTGTGCAAGTTAAAGGAGGTGGGAAATTATACTGCCTGAATAGCTTCTTATCGTGGCGCGGACATTCTTGTCTGCGTCCTTAACGCCGTGAGGCGTGATTATCGAGAGCAGCGTAAATACTGCCTTTGAAGATTATTTGCTTTACTCATTTTAGACACAGATAAGAATGCCTTAGCCACTAAAGCCTTATTGTAAGCCCTAGAACAGGCGTTTTCGCCTGTGTAAAAAATAATCTGAACAGTTGTTCAATTCACAGCCACTTTATGAACACCGTTGCTATGCGTACCGTTACTTGCTTTCCCATCAGCAAGTGCCTTCGTTCCTGTTTTGAAGCGTTGTGTGAGTTCTGCAACGCGCCGCCCCAGATAGTATGCGGTGTCCAAGTCTCCTTTTGGTGGCGTTACTTCGGGGCTGTCGCTTGTCGAGCGAGCCATCGCACCCAGATAGCTTCCTAAGCGGTTCATAACATGAGTATTTGCGCCGTCTTCCGGTGAATCACCGGGCTTCAGCCCAAGGCTAATCCAAATCATCCCGTGTTGCGCTGCAAAGCCTGCTAGTTGCTGCAAAACAGCGAGTTTGTCACCGCTATAACTGCCCGATGTGGTGAAGCCTGCAGCAATTTTATCTTTCCATTTCTGGTCAAGCCAAAGTTTCCCGCTTTTGTCCATAAAATCTTTGAACCCCGCAGAAACAGCACCCATGTAGGTCGGTGCGCCGAAAATTATCGCATCGGCGCTATTCAGCACCTGCCATGCCGCAGCGTCAATGTCGTCGGTTGAAAAGCAGTAGGCAGTCGTTCCGGCAAGGCTCTCTGCCCCTTTGGTGGCTGCTTCGGCGAGTTTTGTGGTGTGTCCGAATCCGCTATGATAAACGATGGCTACGGTAAGCATAAATACAGCAAGAAATGGGGAAAATGGCGTGTTTGCAAGCCTTGTGGGAATCCTGTGTTGGGAAGTGCTTGCCTTTGATAAAACGAAAGTGTGAGGGATTTATTGTAGGAAATTTGCGGGAAAATACCTTCAAGAGCGCTATACTACGTGCTTTTTAGCACTATGAAGTTTTCTGACTGTTAGCGTAGTGCGATACCAAGTATGGAAGGGACAAAAGAAAAATCTGGTAAAACGCTCCAGCAATGCGTATTTTACACACTTTAGTATTTTCCTTCTCCATCACCAATTTTACTTTGTAGGGAATCGTTATGAAGCGCATCACTACCCACTTTGCGGCATTACTGCTTACCACTGTTTTGAGCCTTCCCGTACTTGCTCAAGAGTCCTTCCCATCTGCTTTCGGGGAAGTAGCAAATAAAAAATCGGAATGTTACGCACTGACCAATGTGCGCGTTGTTGTCAGCCCCACAAGCACGATAGAATCAGGGACGGTGGTGATTCGAGAAGGAATCATCGAAAGTGTCGGCGTGAAAATTACCATTCCCCAAGATGCTGTTGTGTATGACCTTAAAGGCAAAACCGTGTATCCGTCCTTTATTGAAATGGACAGCGATTACGGAATGCCCGTCCCACCGCCTGTTGCGCCGCCAAACCGCTTTACACAATCCCCGCCGCAATACGAATCCAAAACGCAAGGCGCGTACTCATGGAACGAAGCCCTGAAGCCTGAAAAACAGGCACATACGATGTTTGTCGTCAATCCTAAAGCAGCCGATGAAATGCGCCGATTGGGTTTTGGTGCGGCTTTGACGTTTAATCACGACGGCATTGCGCGTGGTTCTGCGGCATTGGTGAGTTTTGGTGAAGGCAAAGAAAATACGCTCATGCTCAGAGACCGTGCTGCTGCGCAGTTGTCACTGAATCGCGGTTCGTCGCGTCAGGAATATCCGAGTTCGCTTATGGGCGTTATTGCCCTGTTGCGTCAGACATATCTGGACGGCGCTTGGTACAAACAGGCTCGTGCTGCCGATGCGCTCAAAACCGAAACGAATATCGCGCTTGAGGCTTGGAACACCCTTCAAACCTTGCCGCAAATTATGGATGTAAGCGGAAACCGCTTGAATACGTTCCGCGCCGACCGTATCGGCGATGAAGCAGGTGTGCAGTACGTTTTGCGCACCTACGGCGATGAGTATGCGTATATCGAAGACGTGAAAAAAACACAAGCGGCGATTATCACAACACTCAATTTTCCGCTTGCCTACAACCTCGACGACCCGCTTGATGCCTTGAATGTAACACTTTTGGAAATGAAAAATTGGGAACTTGCACCCACAAATCCAGCCGCACTCGAAAAAGCAGGAATCTCCTTTGCACTCACAACGGCTGGGCTTCGTGCAAAAGCAGAGTTTTTGCCGAATCTCCGCACAGCGCTGAAATATGGGCTTTCCAAAGCACAAGCGCTTGCTGCACTGACAACTGTTCCGGCACAAATACTGAAAATGTCGGACAAAATCGGCACGATTGAAAAAGGCAAAGTAGCGAATTTGCTGGTTGCGTCGGGCGATATTTTTGAAGCCGAAACGGTCATTTATCATAATTGGATTCAAGGGAAACTGTACGAACTCTACAATCCTGCAAACGGTGATGTGCGAGGCTCTTTCGGGCTGTCGCTCACGGGAATCGGTGAGTATAATTTGACGATAAAAGGCGCTCCACAAGCTCCGCAATACGAACTTGTGCAGCAAAACGACACCGTAAAAATTCCTTTTGCAATGGAGCGCTCGGCAGGTGGAAACCTCGTAACGATGCGCTTTGCAAAAAAATCTGGCACAAAAGCGGAAATGGCGCTTTCCGGCTGGATTGACACGAAAACAAGCGGTGATGCGTGGTCTGGCAAAGGTCAGGATGAAACAGGCTCGTGGTTCGCATGGTCAGCAAAACGCACAAAAGCCTTTGAAGCACCTGCGCCGAAGCCCGATACCAGCAATCCTCTCGCCAATATCGGTAAACGCACCTTCCCTGCCGTTGAATATGGTTCGGCGCTGCCTCCCAAGCAAGAAACGGTGCTGATTAAAAACGCAACGCTCTGGACGGCGGAAAAAGAAGGAATCATGCAAAACGCCGATATTATGCTGAAAAACGGCAAGATTGCTGCTATTGGAAAAAATCTCACCGAAGCAGGGGCGAAAATTATTGATGCCGCAGGCAAGCACGTTTCGCCCGGAATCATTGATGAACACTCGCATATCGCCGCGCAAGGAATTAACGAGGGTGGGCAGACAATTACGTGCGAAGTGCGTATCGGTGACATTCTTAATCCCGAAGATGTGAACATTTATCGGCAGTTGGCGGGCGGCGTTACCAGTTCGCACATTCTGCACGGTTCGGCAAATTCGATTGGCGGACAAACACAACTTATCAAACTACGCTGGGGCGCAAACGCCGACCAACTCAAGTTTGAAGGCGCTCCGGGCTTTGTGAAATTTGCGCTTGGTGAAAACGTAAAACAAGCAAATTGGGGCGACCTTTATAACCAACGCTTCCCACAAACCCGCATGGGTGTTGAGCAGGTGATGGTAGATGCCTTCAACCGCGCCCGTGAATACGAAGCAGAATGGAAAACATTCTCCAATGCTGCGAAAGGCAAAGAAACACAAGGTGTAGCGCCGCGCCGCGACCTTGAACTTGATGCGTTGGTGGAAATTCTGAACAGCAAACGCTTTATTACCTGTCACTCTTACGTGCAGTCCGAAATCACAATGCTCATGCGGGTTGCGGAGCAGTTCGGCTTCAAAGTGAACACTTTTACGCACATCTTGGAAGGCTACAAAGTTGCCGATAAAATGAAAGCGCACGGCGCAAATGCGTCATCGTTCTCGGATTGGTGGGCGTACAAAATGGAAGTTGTTGATGCGATTCCCTACAACGGTGCGATTTTACACGCTATGGGCATCAATGTCGCTTTTAATTCCGACGATGCAGAAATGGCGCGTCGTTTGAACCAAGAAGCCGCAAAAGCCGTGAAATACGGCGGTGTGCCGGAAGAAGAGGCAATGAAGTTTGTAACGCTCAATCCTGCAAAAATGATGCGTGTGGATAATCGTGTGGGAAGCCTCAAAGTCGGGAAAGATGCTGATGTGGTGATTTGGTCGGACAACCCGCTTTCTATCTATGCTCGTGCTGAAAAAACGTTTGTTGATGGTGTGCTGTATTATGACCGCACTCGCGACAGCGAACTCCGCGAAGAAATCCGTAAAGAACGCGCTCGTATCACGCAGGCGATGATTCAGGCGAAAAAAGGTGGAGCGCCCACACAAGCCGTTCCGCCGCGCCGCAACAATGAAAAAATTCACTGCAATACGATGGAAGAAACAGGGTGGTAAACTTCCATAAAAGCAAGGTCTTATCACGCAAAACCCGTTCAATCCTCGTTTGCATTGAACGGGTTTTGCGTTTCTTTTGCTGCAACCAATCTTTATGCGTATTTTTGCTCTCTTGTCATTGTTTTGTTTCATGTCCAGCGAGGAAACCCGTTGAAACTCAAACCCGAAAAACTTCTTGACGAACTTAAATCTCTTGCCGAATCTCTCGGCGTACAGGTTATCATTGATAAAGGTAATTTTTCCGGTGGACATTGTTTGGTGTACGAAGAGCGGAAAATAGTGCTGAATAAACTTTTACCGACCGAAGTAAAAGCTGCAAAACTTGCACAAAGCCTGACGACATTTCCGCTTGATAACGTAGAACTCAAGCCGGTGTTACGCCAATACCTCGAAACCGAGAAACAACGCCTTGCTTCGCGTACTAATGCCCTTGTGAGCAGTGAAACACAAGAAATCGTGCGTGAAGTCCTTGCTTAAATTCCCTATTCCCGAACCCTAAAAAGTTGCTCTTTTCCCCGTACAATCACATGGCACGTAAACCACCCGCCCGCACATCTAAGAAAAAATCGCCGCAAATCGCCGATACCGCATCGGTAGCTGACTCGGTAGCCGCATCAGCAGCAGATGTTCGTCTTGAACAGCCATTGCAACAAGACGTACAACACGATGTTGAGACATTTGCCGGCAATAATGCTCCGGCAAAGGAAATGCCGCCCCAAAAGGCTTCTGCAAAGGGCGTACCCAAAGTTGTACAACACCAGAAAGCAAGCGGTAAACAAGCCAATGCGAAAAAAGTCGCAAAACAGGTCGCTACGCAAGAATCTGAGCCGCAAATCGCCCCCGTTGCAAGCGACACCGCTCCTAATCCTCAACAAGCACCTAAGCAGTCAAACACCCAAGCACCCAAGCAACATAGCGCTCCCGCACCCAAGCAACCAAGCGCTCCAGCGCCCAAGCAACCAAGTAACCAAGCAACCGCGATACTCCCGCTTCCGCAGTTTTTGGCGCAAAAGCATGGATTCCACAATCTTGGGCAAATTTTCCATAATCTTTCCGTGCCGGAACTGTACGAGCATATTCTTTTCCTTCGTGAAGGTGTGATGTCTGCGGACGGTGCTGTGATGGTCGAAACCACGCCAAACACAAAGTTGGCTGTGCGGGATAAATTCATTGTGGAAGAAAGCGTGAATAAGGACAATATCGCGTGGGGTGAGGCAAATCGTGCTATTGACCAAGCAAAATTTAACGGGCTGAGAGCGCGTATTGGTGCGTACTTGCAGCGCCGGAATGTTTATGTGCAGGATTGTTTTGTCGGCTCAGACACGCGCCTCAGAGTGCCGTTCCGCATCGTTACCGAACAGGCATGGCAGAGCCTTTTTGTGCGCAACACCTTTGCACAAGCGCTGCCTGCGGAACTCCGTCAATTTGAGCCGCGTATGACGATTGTTGTTGTGCCGAATTTTAAGGCAATTCCTGAGATTGACGGCACACGTGCAGAAACCTTTGTCCTGTACGATTTTTCACAGCGTCTTGCCATTATCGGCGGTACGCGCCATGCGGAGGAAATCAAAAAAGCCGTCTTTACGGTGATGAGCTACGCAATGCCGCTTCGCCGTGTCCTTCCGATGCGCTGCGCTGCGACAGTTGGCGCAAACGGCGATACGGTGCTGCTTATGGGAACAAACGGCGCAGGCAAAACAGCGCTTTCCGCAGACCCCGCACGAATGCTTGTGGGCGACGATGCGCATGGATGGAGCGATGACGGCATTTTTGCTTTTGAACAAGGAAGTTACGCAAAAACATTGAACATCACAGCAGAAACCGATGCAAGTGTTTATGCGGCTTCTAAGCGTTTTGGCACAGTCTTGGAAAACGTGAAATTTGACCCTGCAACGCGCCAACCGCTTTTTGCTGACACAAGCATCACCGACAATGCGCGTATTTCCTTTGTGAACGATGCAGTAAGCCACGTGCAGCCGATAGCCCCGAAATTACGCGGTGCGCACCCGAAAACAGCAATTATTTTGGTCAATGATGCTTTTGGTGTGCTGCCGCCCGTAGCGCGTTTGACGCATGAACAAGCCGTGTTTTTCTATCTTTCCGGTTATGCCGCGAAAAATCCCGTCGGTATGGAAACCAGAGAAGGGAAAAATGATGCGAAGTTTGAGCCGCGAGCAGTGTTCAGCGCTGCTTTGGGCGAAACCTTCATGGTGCAAGACCCGCTTGTGTATGCGAACCTCTTCCGAGAGCGCCTGCGCCGCAATAACACACGGGTTTGGCTGGTCAATACCGGTTGGCAATCCGGCACACAAGCAAGCGGAAGCCGCATTAAACGGGACTTCAGCCGCGCTATCATTAGCGCAATCAGTTCCGGTGCGCTGGATTCGGTGCAGATGAACACCGACCCGATATTTCACATAAACGTTCCGGCTTCCTGTCCCAACGTCACCGCAGCAATGCTTAATCCGCGCAATGCATGGTCTGACAAAGCCGCGTACGACAAGACCGCGCAAAAATTGCTCTCGCTTTTGACCGACAATTTCAAAAAGTACGCAGGGCGTGTCGATAAAGCCATTCAAGAGGCTTTAAACGGGAAAAATCAGGTAGCGGCAAGCGGCAAACAAGCGCCCACTCCGCAGAACGCAGCCAAACACGCAGGCGCAAAGCAGGTTACAGCCTCGCAGACTTCAACTTCGCAGACAACAGCCGTTGCAATGAAAGCCCCAAAGCAGGAGGAAATACCTTCGGAAGAACCGAATGAAGTCCCTGAAGCCGCATCAAATCTTGCTTCCGAACTGGTCGCGGAAACACCTGCACCACTTGAAACCAACGGCAAAAAGAGCAAGAAAAAAGCTAAACCGCAAAAAAAAGGGCGCACGAAAGAAGTTCTTCCCGATGAGGATGAGGCAGAGGTTGGGGATACAGGAGCCTTGTTTGACGCGGCTTCGGCGAAAGATTCACAAGAATCCCGCAGTGCTGACGAAGGATTTTCGGATGCACGAGAAGATGATATTTACATCCCTCCGGGACTTTTTGCCAGTGAACAAGGCGAATTTCGCCCTGACGATGACGAAATGCCGATAGTATCGGAGTTCAATGACGAGGACGAAAGCGACGAAGCGGCAGAAGAAAACGCTGAAAATGGAGGCGACGGAGATGATACCGTCCAAGGACAATCGCAGTACAGAGGTCGCCGCAGACGTGGCGGTCGTGGTCGCCGTCGTCCAAGGTAATTTGTAGCATCACGCACAACCGTTATTTCAAGCAACTATGCCTTCTAAACGCCGTATTATCGTGCTTGCAGGAGTATTGCTTTGTGGAATGGTGTTGGCGCTCTTTTTCATTCCGCATCGTTTCGGTTTGGGTACGACACGTGTGGGAAATACTGCCGAAAAACCTGTCAAAATCAGCGTTGCACGGTATTTGTATCATACGGGAATCATCATGCCCGTCCAAGCGGCAAACCACGATTGGAGCGAGGTTTTTCCCTGTTTGCGTGGACAGCGTTTTGTGGAAATCGGCTGGGGCGACCGTGATTTTTACATGAGCGGGAGCATCACTGTCCGCCTAGCATTCAAGGCACTTTTTGCTTCCGAATCATCGGTGCTGAATGTGAATGGCTTTCGTGAAGCGCCTGACAGTACGGGTTTCCCGACTGAACCCTTTGCACAAAAAACATTGACCCTTAGCGCCGCGCAGTATCGCCAAATGGTCGCATGGATGCTTGCGTCTGTGACAATAGACAATAACGGAAAGGCAGTGTTTTTGCGGGAAGGTTTTTGGGGCGTTTCGTCAGGATTTTATGAAGCAAACACCGCGCAAACAGGCGCATACAGCCTTGTGAATAATTGCAACATCTGGAACAGCCGTGCTTTGGATGCCGCCGACCTTGCCGTTCCGCTCTGGGCGGGAATTCCGCACCCGCTTTTGTGGATGTTGCCGGATAAATAGTTGCCGACGTTCAAACCGTGAAGTAATGACGATTTCGAGAGTTTTCTTCGTTCAACCAATTCAGGGAGTAACCGCATGACCTTTGATTCCTACTCAACCGAAGGTTTTTATGACGAGTTGTTTCAGCCCGACGGCACGCCGCGAGCGGGTGCGAAGCAACTTGTGGATAAAATCAATTCGCTTGGCACGGACGACATTCGTTTGCGCCAGCAAGCCGCCGAAAGTACCTTGATGAATCTGGGTATCACCTTCAACGTGTATGGCAGCGATGAAGGCGTTGAGAAAATTTTTCCCTTCGACCTCATTCCGCGTATTGTGGATGCCGTTGCGTGGCATCATCTCCAAACGGGCTTGTATCAACGCATTAAGGCGTTGAACCTGTTTTTACAAGACATTTACCACGACCAAAAAATCCTCAAAGACGGCGTGATTCCTGAGTTCGTGATAAACACCAGCAAAGCGTATCTACCCGAATGTAAAGGATTAGAGCCGCCTCGCGGGGTGTGGTGTCATATCACGGGAACGGACATTATCCGCGACAAAGACGGTACGTTCTATGTTTTGGAGGATAATTTGCGCTGTCCCTCCGGTGTTTCCTACGTTTTGGAAAATCGCCAAGTGATGAAGCGCACATTTCCAGAGGTTTTTGCCACATCGAATGTTGTTCCGGTGGATGATTATTCGTCGCGCCTTTTGGATGTGCTGCAATCACTTTCCGACCGCGACGACCCTGTTTGTGCGGTTCTCACGCCCGGCATTTACAATTCTGCCTACTTTGAACATTCGTTTTTAGCGCGGCAAATGGGCATTGAACTTGTCGAAGGGCGAGATTTAGTCGTGCTAGGCGGACGAGTGCAAATGCGCACTACAAGGGGCTTGCGACCTGTGGACGTGATTTATCGCCGTGTTGATGACACGTTTTTAGACCCGACCGTGTTCAATCCCGCGTCAATGCTTGGTGTTCCGGGAATTATGGATGTCTATCGCAAAGGCGGCATTGCGCTTGCCAATGCGCCCGGAACAGGCGTTGCCGATGACAAAGTTGTTTATGCCTATGTTCCAAAGATTATTGAGTATTACCTTGGCGAAAAGCCCATTTTACCGAATGTTCCGACGTATGTGTGCTGGGAAGATGAACAGCGCGAGTACGTGTTGGACAATATCGAACAGCTCGTGGTGAAAGCCGCAAACGAATCGGGTGGGTATGGAATGCTCGTGGGACCACACGCCACGAAAGAAGACCACGCAAAATTTCGCACTCTTGTTGCCGAAAACCCGCGTAATTACATCGCGCAGCCGACAATTTCGCTTTCGCGTGTTCCGACGTTTATGGGTGAACATTTTGAAGGGCGGCACGTGGATTTGCGCCCTTACATCCTTTACGGCGAGGATATTTACGTTATGCCGGGCGGTCTAACGCGCGTTGCACTGCGCAAAGGTTCGCTCGTGGTAAATTCCTCACAAGGCGGTGGAAGCAAGGATACGTGGGTTTTGGGGGCGTAAGTCTAAACTTCTGTGTTCTGTGTTATAAAATCAGGCTTCAGTGGCACGGACATTTCTGTCTGTGCGTGATTTGGCGCTGTTTGTAGGTTGCTTCGCACAGACAAAAATGTTTGTGCCACTACATTGTGAATGCACTCTATTTCTTTAGAACTCCTAAGCAAAAAAAAAACGGGTGATAAGCATAAACACTGTGCTTATCGCCCGTTTGCATTGTTCGGTCTCAAGTCGAACTTATTTTTTCACGATAGTCATTTCGACTTTTTCGGTCGGGCTTGAGGGATTATCAGCGTCACAAGGAACTCCGGCAATCATATTGACAATTTCCATACCGCTAATGACGCGCCCGTAAATGGAGTATTGACCGTCGAGGTGTGGTGCGGCTCCGTGGCAGATGAAAAACTGCGATGTGGCGCTGTTCGGGTCATTGGTGCGGGCAGCAGACAATACGCCCGGTTCGTGCTTGAGTGTTTGGCTGAACTCCGCAGGAACTCTGGTTTGGCTTGGGTCGCCCATACCCCAGAACATTTTGGGTTTGCCGCTTGAGGGGCGAGAATTGGGGTCGCCGCCCTGAACCATAAAGCCCGGAATAACGCGGTGGAACGCCGTTCCGTCATAGAATTTTGCAGCAACGAGGCTGTCAAAATTTGCCGCGTGTTTGGGCGCAAGGTCGTTGAAAATTTCGAGAGTGATGCTGCCAAGCGGTCTGCCGCCGTGTGTAACGGTCAGCACGTACTGTGGGCGTGTGGGAGGTGTACTCATTTTTGCCGATGATGTTTTGGAAGAAGATGATTTCTCTTTCGAGGTTTTCTTTTGTGCGAAAGCAAAAGATGTGATGAACAGCCCGATAAAAGCGAGCAGCATAGCGGAGTGAACTGCGCGACGTGTCGTCATAGTGAGAGTTTTCCTTAAAAAGTGAAACAGAGTTGAAAGAAGCTAATTTTTATTTTCGAGTAAGCGCCCGTGTTTTCGCCACGGCGACGTTTTTTATGACAATAGCTTTGACGGGGCGACCATCATTTTCGTTTAATTCCGGCGTGATTTGTGCGGCACTGATTTTTTCGACTATTTCCCAGCCTTCTAAAACTTCGCCGAAAATTGTGAATTTATGCGGTAATTCGGGAATATCGCGCAGACAAATAAAAAACTGGCTCGTATTTGCATCGGGGCTGCGGGTTGCCATAGCCACCGTACCGCGCTTGTAACCTTGCTTGACACTAGGTGCTTCAGGAGAAATTTCATCGGGAAAGGGTTCTCCGAAAGCGCTTTCGCCGCCTGTTCCCCACTCGTCTTTTTTGCGTTTGTCTTTGGTTTTCGGGTCACCGGTTTGAATCACAAAATCCCGTGCAATACGGTGAACAAGAATACCCCGAAAGAACTTTTTTTCTGCAAGTCGGACAAAATTTTCGACGGTCTGCGGAGCGTCTTTTCCGTACAGTCCCAGTGTGATTTCGCCCAACGATGTGCGCACAATGGCGCGGTGCGTGAGTTCGGGTACGGTATCGTTTGCTTCGGGGCTTGGAGCGAGGGTGCTGTTCGCCGAAGCGCTCTGCGCCTTGCTTTCAGGGGTGTTCTGTTGTGATTTTTGTTGTGATTGTTTTTGTGCCGATGCCGTGAAGCGGCGTAACCGCTCAGGTTGTGCGTAATCCTTACAAGCAATCGCCGTGCCTGCGAGAAGAAGTAATGCCGCAGCAATACACGGGCGCATGAAAAAGCCTTGTCGTGCAATGGGCAATATGCTCGCAAAGCTCATCACGGCTTGGGTTTGCTGGTGTGGAGAAAATCTTGCAAACTGCGCCATGCGACGTGATATTTTTGCAAACGGTCTGCATCGTAGGCGGTTAAGCGGTCAAGCCGTGTTGCGTTCATATTATCTTCCAAATCCGCAATTTTTACGCGCACCGCTATCGGGCTGCGTTTTGCGCGTTCAATTAAGCCCATATACGGCTCTCCATCTCGTTTGGTAAGGCAATCCACCGCAAAAAGCACCTCTTCGCTAAAACCCTCTTCGCGCAAGGCTTCGATTGTCCATTCGGTATCTTCCACGACATCGTGTAGCACAGCAGCCGTCATCTCTTCTTCGGTCGTCATACGAAACATCAGGCGAAGCGGGTGCAGGATGTAGGTTTTTCCTGCACGGTCGCGCTGGTGTTCGTGTGCGGCGGCGGCGAGAGCAATGGCGCGGGCAAGATTGGGCATAGTGTTGTGATTGTGAAGGAAGCGAAAAATGTTTAGCCGAGAGCGGGATTTAGCCAAGAGCAGGATTTAACCCAGAGCGGGATTTTTCCACGCAACATCGGAAACACCTTGCAGCGCATTTGCCATTCGTGCCGCCGTAAAGAGGTAATCCGACAAGCGATTGAGGAATTTCGTCATTTCTTCGCCGATTGCTTCTTCTCGTGCAAGCGCCGTTACCAAGCGTTCCGCACGTCGGCAAACGGTTCGCGCAAGGTGTAAATATGCGGCTGCGGGGCTTCCTGTGGGGAGAATAAAGGTTTTGAGCGGTTCAAGTTCTTTGTCGTATTCATCAATCAAACGCTCTAAAAAAGCCGTGTGAAGCGCCTCAATACGCGGTATCGGGTATGTGGGCGGCGGATTAAGCGGCGTGGCGAGGTCTGCTCCTGCGGTAAAAAGCAGCGCAGAAATGTCCAAAAGGCTTGATTTCAAGCGCTCCGGCATGGATTGAGTGATTGCTACGCCAATCAGCGAATTGAGTTCATCCACTGTGCCATATGCTTCAATGCGCAAATGGTCTTTGGGAACGCGGTCGCCGCCGAATAAGCCTGTTGTACCGTCGTCGCCTGTTTTGGTGTAAATTTTGGTTGCCATGAAAAAATATGAGCCGTACAAAAAAAAATCTATGGAGTTGTGCAGAGCAGTTGTGCAGAAAGACGATAACGTGGGGAAAAAGTTTTATCATTGTCCCAATTTGGCACGTCTTAATGTTCCGACGGCTGGTCATAATACGCCCTGTGACGGGCTTCGTATTGGTCGCTATGCCCGACAACGACAAGCTCGTGGCTTTGGCTCATGCGTTGGGTGCGTGAAGCCGGCAAGCCTGATTTCATGCAGACTGCCATTGTTTTGGTAACGTATTCGGCGACTGCCATAAGTTGCGGCATTGGTCCGAAGGGCTTTCCGCGATAATCTAAGTCCAAACCCGCAACAATGACACGCTTCCCTTGATTTGCGAGGTCTTCGCAGACTTCCACAATGCCCTCGTCGAAAAACTGTGCTTCATCAACGCCGATAACATCGGCTTCTCCGGCATGAGCGAGAATTTCGGAAGAATGTTGTACGATGCGCGATGCAATGCGGTGTTGGCTGTGCGAAACAACTTCCGTTTCGCTGTATCTGTTGTCAATCCCGGGTTTGAAAATTTCGACGCGCTGCTTGGCAATTTGCGCTCTGCGAAGCCGCCGAATCAATTCTTCGGTTTTTCCGCTAAACATACATCCTGCAATGACTTCTATCGAGCCAAAGGGCAGGACATGGCGCTCCGTCGCGGGGCGCTCGGTAAATGGGGTACTCATCTGGGGGTGTCCTCTGTGCTGCAATCTTGAGAAAACATGAAATTGAGAAAGTCGAAAACAGCCACTAAGTTACACGTTCTTTGGGTGAAGGAAAAATATGGTTTTCAACAGAATATACACATTGAAACAGAATGAACACCTTGAAAATGGAGAACAGTTCTACCCGTTCCTGAGTCGTGTAACAATTTCATGCGCAATCTCCTCCGGCGCTCCCGAAAGCCATTCTATACGCTCGTCGCGTCGAAACCACGTGAGTTGGCGCTTGGCGTAATGGCGGGTGTTTTGCTGTGTGAGTTCGATAGCACGTGCAAGCGAG
Organism: Candidatus Kapaibacterium sp.; assembly: GCA_025455065.1. Classification (GTDB taxonomy): domain Bacteria; phylum Bacteroidota; class Ignavibacteria; order Kapaibacteriales; family UBA4661; genus PH2015. The sequence goes on from JALONG010000006.1 coordinate 131,910, forward strand.
ATTTCACCGCGCTTGTGGGCGATTGCTTCTTTGTAACCGACGGTGTTCAGCGCATTACACTCCGGCGAATAGCCCATAGCCAGCACATTTGCTGTTTCTTCCAAAAGACCCTCGTCAAACATGGCTTTCGCACGTGTGTTGATACGCTTGTAGAGTTCGTCGCGTTCCACGTGAACACCAAAAAAACGTGTGCTAAAATCACGTGCAATGTGTGAGGTTTTGTGCGCTTTGGAAAAGGGTTCGCCCGTAACGCGCGAGTATTCAAGCGCCCGCAAGATGCGGCGAGGGTTGCGGTCAGTATATTTTTCTGCCGAGTCAGAATCTCGTATCATCAGTTCTGCGACAAGCGGCTCTATTCCTCGCTCTTCAAACTCTTGCTGAAGTCGCTTACGCTCTTGTGCGATTGCTGCTTCAAAACCCATATCATTTCTTGCTCCCAAGCGGTTTGCTCCCAAGTTGTTTGCTCCCAAGTTGTTTGCTCCGGCGCTTTCATCAAAAAAACCGTCTGTGAGTGCTTGCACGTACAGCCCCGCACCACCTACAATAACAGGGAATTTTCCACGTCCGCGAATTTCTGCAAGTCGCATGGATGCTTCTGTGCCGAAATCTCCAGCGCTGAAGCGTTCATCGGGATTTTTTTCGTCAATAAAATGGTGTGGAGCGGTCTTCAAATCTTCTTCGGCGGGCTTTGCTGTGCCGATGGTGAGGTGGCGATAAACTTGGCGGGAATCGGCGGAAATAATCTCAATCGGAAAGGCAAAATCGTTATGCAAACCCAGCAATAATGCGAGTTCCAGCGATGTTGCAGTTTTGCCGGAAGCCGTCGCGCCGACGATTGCGATTGCGTCTGGTCGCCGTTGTGTCATCGGAAAATGGTGCGGGAAATGAAAAAAGTGAGGTTTTATCGTGCTTTGGGGAGAATGACGGAGAATGTAGAGCCGTGATTTTTGACGCTTTCCACTTCAAGTGTTCCGCTGTTTTTTTCGGCGAGTTCACGGCAAAACAGCACTCCCAAGCCTGTTCCTTTCTCGCCAAACGTGCCAAGCGTGGTGAAATTATTTTCTGGCTCCAGAAGTTTCACGATGTCTTCTTCGCTAATGCCGATGCCAGTGTCGCTGACAGAAATACGGACTTTATCACCTTCCGCTTTGCTACTAAGGATGATTTTTCCGCCGAAATTGGTGAATTTGACGGCGTTGTACAGCAAATTGCGTAAAATAGCTTCCATCATGCGCTCATCGGCATAAAGTCGTGTTTCTTCGGAAATAGCATTAACAAGGGAAATTTTTTTGTGCGTAGTGTTTGCGGTCAAAAGCGACATCACACGTTGCGTTGTGAGGTAAACATCGAAGTTATGCGGTGAAGCTGCCATGCCGCCAATTTGCAAGCGTGACCATTCCAAGAACGAATCCAGCAAACCGTAGGTGGATTGGACGGTTTCGTTCATCAAGCGCAGTGTTTCGGTAAATTCCTCTTCGGGCATTTCCGTATGCTTCGCATTCATCAGTTCTGCAAGCCCGATAACGCCTGTAAATGCGCTTTTCAGGTCGTGCGTCATGAGCGAGAGGAATTTGTCTCGTGTGATAGAAATTTGCGCTAAGGGCGAAAGTTTTTCCGAGAGAACGCGGCGCGTCATTTCGTGCCTGTCCAAGCGAGCCTGAATTGCTTTGATAAGGTCTTCAGTGCTGAAGGGTTTCCAAAGATAATCATCCGCACCCAAGTTCATACCTTGCCGAATGTCATGTTTTTCCGCCTTTGCCGACAAAAACAAAAAGGGGATATCTGCCGTCGTAGGATTGGTGCGGAGTGCGCTCAAAACGCCGTAACCGTCCATTTCCGGCATCATAATATCGCAAATCACCAAACTCGGACGAGCATCCTGCGCCATCTGGACACCTTCCAAGCCGTTAGCAGCCATGAAGGTTTTATAGCCTTCCAGCTTCAGCACCAGATTGATCTGGGTGCGGATATGTTTGTTGTCGTCAATGATGAGGATGCTCGTGGACATAGATGATTCCTAGAGAATTTCCTAGAGAGTGGATTCCAATTTCACGGCTTCTTTTTCAACAGGCTCTAAACGATTCGCAATTTTCGCCAATTTCGCCAGCATATTCACGTGCCATTCGCCGAGTTGATTTGGAAGCAAGCGGTATTCCCAGTTTCCATCGGCTTTTCCGGGGAAATTCATGCGAAATTCTGTGCCAAGCGTGAGAATATCTTGTAGGGGAATCACGGCATACATCGCTGTCGAAAGGTAGGCTGCGCGAATCATCTCCCAGACAACTTCTTGTTCGCTGGATGCACGAAGATATTCGAGGGCATTGCGCTTGCGGGCATCATCGCACGAGCGGAACCAGCCGAGAGTCGTGTCGTTATCGTGCGTTCCGGTGTAGGTAACGCAGTCGGTTTCGTAGTTGTGCGGCAAAAAGCCGTAGGTCGGGTCGCCGCCTTCGTAGCCGAATTGCAAAATTTTCATGCCCGGCATACCAAATTCTTTGCGGAGTGCTGTAACTTCCGGCGTAATCAAGCCCAAATCCTCAGCAATTACGGGCAGTTCACCAAAGCGCTTTTGCATAGCAGCAAAAAGTTTTTTGCCCGGAGCAAGCACCCACTTGCCTTTCATGGCGTTGGGCATACCAAACGGCACTTCCCAAAAAGCCTGAAAACCGCGAAAATGATCTACACGAACAACGTCATACAGTTCCATGCACTTTTGGAAGCGGTCGCCCCACCACGAAAAATTATCTTTCTCCATTTGCGCCCAGTTGTAATGCGGGTTGCCCCAAAGCTGCCCCGTCGCAGAGAAATAATCAGGCGGCACTCCGGCAACGTGTGTCGGCATGGCGTTGTCATCCAAGCGGAACGCCTCTTTTTTTGACCAAACATCGGCGGAATCGTAGGCAACAAAAATCGGTATATCGCCTACCATTGCGACATTTTTGCTATTGGCGTATTTGCGAAGTGCTTGCCATTGCGTTGCAAATTCATACTGCAAAAAGGTATGCAGTTCGATGATGTGCGCGTACTTTTTCCGTGCTGCGTCCATTGCTTTTTTCTCCTGCATACGGTCAGCTTTTTCCCATTTGTCCCAAGGTTCACCGCCGTATTTACCGTCTTTCAGCGCCACAAAGAGCGTAAAATCAGGAAGCCAAGCGCTATTTGCTTTGCAAAACTTGTCGTAGTCGGCTTTGTCTTGTTTGGAAGGTTTTTTGCTGAAATTGGCAAATGCCTTCTCAAAGAGGCTCATTTTATAGGGAATGACCGCGCCAAAATCAACACGATTATCAGGAAAATTCGGCACTGCGGCGAGGTCTTCGTCGGTCAAATATCCGCGCTCTTTGAGCATATCGGGGCTGATGAGCAGATGATTTCCCGCCATTGCGGAATATGAATAATACGGGCTGTTACCGTAGCCTGTCGGTGTGAGCGGAAGCACCTGCCAAAGGCGCTGGTTTGCGGTGTGGAGAAAATCAATAAATTGATAGGCAGATTTTCCCATGTCGCCGATACCAAAACGGCAGGGAAGCGAGGTAATATGTGCCAGAACTCCGGCGGAACGCGAAAAAAGACGCTGAAAATGTGTCAATGCCATAACGGAAGCGGGAAATTGAAAAAGTGAACGAGAAGAATCTATTGCGATACTTTAAGGTTTTATGAGGCTTGCACAGTACATTGAGGATTGAGAGCAAAAGAAGGCAAGTCTGCCGCGCAATCTAGGGAAAATCACCCAATTCGGCAAACGATTTGTGAAACGAAAAGCACGGTACCCATTCTTGCACGAAAAATCGTTCTGTGATGATTTGACCAATCTCTACTGAATCTGAATGTTGGCAGTATTATGAGCAGAAATACACGGAAACGCCACAAAAAATGTCGCGCCTTTGCGATGCTCCGACTCGCACCAAATCTCGCCGTTCATTGCCTCGACCAATTTTTTCACAATAGACAAGCCCAAACCCGTTGAATGTTCGCCGCCCGTCGGACGTGCTGAAAGCCGCGCAAACTTCCCGAAAAGGCGCTTTTTGTCGTCTTCGGTCAAGCCAATACCTTCATCGCGTACAGAGAAACAGACGTATTCAGAGCGTTCTTTGGTGATAATGCCGAGTTCAACCCAGATATTTTTGCTGAGAGGTGAGTATTTAATGGCATTCGAGAGCAGGTTTTCAATGATTTGCATATACGCGCTGTGGTCAGCGCAAATATGGTAATTTTCCTGCGGTTTCGTGATGTGAAAGGTAAGGTTTTTGGGGCGAGCCAGCGCTTCCGCGTCGGCACACAACGCGCTAATTATCGGGTTTACTTCAATCGTCTCCAACGAAAGATTAAGTTTGCCCTCGTCAATCATGTTCATATTGAGCAGTTGCGTAATCAAACTCATCATGCGGTTAGCGGACTGCCGCATCAGGCTGTTAAAATGGTGCAGTTCTTCCGAAGAAAGCGTGTTGCGGTCGTTCTCAACCAATTCCGTGAGCGTGAGCATGGTTGCAAGCGGTGTTTTGAGGTCGTGTGCGGCAATGCCCAAAATAGCGTTCTTTTCGTTATTGAGTTCTTGCAAGCGCTCATTTGACCACGCTAATTCTTGGTTGCTGGCTTCCAATTCCTGTGTTCGCTTGCGCACTTCCTCGCGGAGCAGTGCATTTCTGCGGGCGCTACGTTTAAGGCGCAATCGTACCGAACCCCAAATCACGCCACAAAACACGAGAAATATCGCCAGCCGAAACCACCACGTTTCCCAAAAAGGCGGCACAATAATTACACGCAAGGTGAGTTCCTGTGCATTCCAGATACCATCAGCGTTGGTTGCACGGACGCGAAAGGTATATTCTCCGGCAGGAAGATTGGTGTAGGTGGCAAAATGGCGTGTTCCAAACGAAACAAACTCGCGGTCAATGCCTTCCATCATGTAGGCATACTGCACCCGCTCTATGTTTGCATAATCCAGTGCTGCAAAATCAAATTCCAAGAGGCGGTCGCGGTGGGACAAGGTAATTTCGGTTAATGCGGAAATGTCCATGCCAAAGGAGCGTTCAACATTGAAAATTTTAATTGCCGTCAGCACCACAGGCGGCATAAATGTTCGGTCGCCGAGCCGCGAAGGATGAAACATATTCATCCCGTTCACCCCTCCAAAGAGCAGAACGCCGGATTTCATGCGGTAAAAAGCATTGGTGTTAAATTCCTTGCTTTGCAGACCATCAGCCGCGTCGTACATCCGAAACGCGCCATTTTGCTTGTCAAACCGCGCCAAACCGCCGTCTGTTCCCATCCACAAAGTACCGGTGCTGTCCTCAAGAATCCCGTACACATATTGATTCGTTAAGCCGTTTTGAACGCCGTAATTTTCAAAACTGTCCGTCTGAGAATTGTAGCGCGAGATACCATCAATGGTCGCCGCCCAAAGATTACCCTCGCGGTCGCGCATGATGTGTTTTACCCAACTGTTCGCAATACTGCTTGAGGTAGAATCGTGAAAGTACCGCTTCCAGACTTGTGTTTGCGGATTGAATTTGTTCAATCCTAACGAAGTCGCTACCCAGAGTGTTGTGTCATTATCCAAAAGAAGCCATTGGATACGGTCGTTGCTAATAGAGTTTGGATTGAGCGGATTATGCCGAAAGTGTCTCCACTGCTTGCGTACAGGGTGGAAATACTCTAAGCCGCCAATGGTGCCAAGCCAAAAACCGCCGTGTGCATCGCATACCATTGTCCGAACACGGTTATTGCCTAAGGAAGCAGAATCATTCGGATTGTTCTGAAAGACCGTAAACGAGCCTTTGCGCGGGTCGTAGCGGTGCAAGCCGCCTCCGTCGGTACAAAACCAAAATATTCCGGCACTGTCGCGGTCTATCGCCCAGACGCGCCCTGATTGCAAGCCGTAACCGTCTTTTGCTACAAGAGGCAGTTGAGTAAAGTTCTTGTTTACGTGATTCCACCGCACAACGCCGTCATCGGTGCCAATCCAAAGCGTACTGTCATTTTCTTCGTAAAAGCAGCGTACAACACGGTATGGCAAAAAAGACGCATTACCCAACTGCGGGGAATAGCGTCCGAAGCGCTCTTTAAGGGGATTCCAGAGGGACATACCGCCTGTCAATGTTCCCACCCACATCGTTCCCGAGGCATCGCAAAGCAGTGAGCGCACGGCGTTATCACTGAGGCTTTGAGGGATTTGCGGTACTGAACGACAAACGGCGATGCGCACATTAGCGGTATCGCGCAGAGTGTAAATATCTTGCGAAAAAATGTTGATGCCGTTGTCAGTACCAACCCAGAGAAATCCACGCTCATCGGTGGCAAAACAATACACACTGCGCCCCGAAATTGTGTTGATGCGGTATGGCGAGTCGTCACGCGAACTTGAATACGGGAATGTGCGCAAATGGTGCGACTGCGGGTTATAGAGCAGAAGACCTTTCCCAAGCGTTCCAATCCAAAGCCTTCCGAGAGAATCGGCGAAAAGTGATTGAATAACGGTTTGACGGGGAAAGTCTGTGGGCAGTTGATTCCTAATTTGATGCGGTGTTTGAGGAGTTTGGGAAGTGCTGTGCAAAGGAAGTTCGGTAATGAAAAACTCTTGGAAGCGCTCTATTGCTTGCTCTGAGGGATGGACATCAAAACAAAATATCTGATTTCCTGCCGCAATCCACAAGCGTCCAAAGCGGTCACCCGTGATTGCACGAATTTCACCGGAAAGGACGTTTTTAAGCGCTGCATTGCGTAGGTCATCGGCAATGAAGCGAATTTTAACATTGGCACGGTTATTTGCCGTTGCGTGGTACAAAGGTTGAACGGTATCAATGCACTGAAGCCCTTTGTCTGTACCTATCCAGAGCCTACCGGCATTGTCGTTGTAAAGCCCTGTAACAAAACTACTACGCAAAACCGAAGCATTCCCTTTGTTCGAGGCGGCTCCTGCGTCGGAGAGCATTGGCATAAGCAGTGCGACGTTGGAATCGCGGTGAATAACGCCAAGTCCGCCGCCGTTGGAACTTATCCACAAATTATCGTATTTATCGCGGATAATCCGCTCTATCCAAGCGTTTGGCAATGCGCCGCGCATAGAATTTACGGCGTTGTTGGTTGCTGATGTTCTGAGCGAAGAGCCGATAATATTTCCTGCTGAAGCATTACGATACGCGATGAACGTGTAACCGTCGAATTTGTTGATACCGTCTTGTGTTCCAATCCATATAAAACCACGCTTGTCTTGGTGCAGCGAATACACGGAGTTTTGCGATAATCCTTGTTCCAAACCGATACGGGTGAACATATAGTCTTCTGCCGTCGCAGTGGATGTACGCGGAGTGTTCGTTGTTGGGGTCGGCTGTGGAATACCTTGTAAGGCGCTCAAGGAAAATACGCACAAACCCAAACCGCAAAGGCAAATTGCAGCCATAAACAAAAACAGTATGTGTCGCTCAAAGCGCATAAAATAGGGAACTTGGCTACAAGAATACGCTCGTACCCTGTGGAGGTATTAAAAAAATGCAATTTTTCAGAAAATACAACGTGCATCTTGACTTACGCAACAAAAAAAGTGCCACAAAGAAAATTCTCCGCTCACAGCAGGAAAATTTCTGGATTATCGCTATTTTGCTAGGACGATTTGTTACGACACTTTGTTTTACTTTCGATACACAAGGAAATACCATGGCAATACGTCCGATTCGCGCTATTATCACAGGCGCAACAGGCATGGTCGGCGAAGGCGTGCTACACGAGTGTTTAGAACATCCAAACGTAGAATCTGTGCTGGTTGTAGGGCGTAAATCTTGCGGCGTTGCCCATCCTAAATTGACTGAGATTATCCATGCCGATTTATCCGATATTTTCTCCTTGAAAGACCGCCTCGCTGGCTACAATGCGTGTTTTTTTTGTGCCGGAGTGTCATCGGTAGGGCTTTCGGAAGAAGAATACACACGCATCACGTACACAATGACGCTGAACTTCGCACAAACACTTGCTTCGGTAAATCCTGATATGACCTTTTGCTATGTTTCCGGTTCCGGCACCGACAGCAGCGAACAGGGGCGCAGTATGTGGGCGCGTGTGAAAGGGAAAACCGAAAATGACCTCTTCAAATTGCCCTTCAGGCGAGTATTCGCCTTCCGTTCGGGTTATATGCACCCGACACCGGGCTTAAAAAATACTCTCTCGTTTGTAAAATATATTTCTTGGCTTTATCCGATTGTTCGTGCGCTTACCTCGAATATCGCATCCACACTGGCGGAGGTGGGCGTGGCGATGATAAACGCTGCGCAGAATGGTTATGAAAAACGGGTGTTGGAAGTGGCGGATATTATTGCCTTGGCGAATGTCCACGCGAAGAAGTAAACAATTACCTCATTTTACGGCAACACTATGGCAAAAAACTCAGTAAATACGCGCCCTTTCCGGAAATGGACGGTGGATGATGTGGCAGAAATCTTTGGTGCGCAGCGTGTACGGAAACATCCTCGCTTGGAAGCGTGGATTGATGAGGCATTGAAGGAACTACCATTATTCTCCAAAGAACAACGTGGAATGATTTTAGAGCTTGTAAGCCGCTTAGAACCTAATGCTGAAGTATGGAATGAGGAAGAATTAAAAGTGCAGTTTATTGGTCCGCTCATGTTTTGGGTGGACTATACCGATACGCGCTATAAAGCGTTTTTAGAGCGCCCGCTTGCGGCAACCATTAACGGCATTGAGATAAGCGGTGATGTAGATTTTATGCTTGCCACAGGGCTTTCACGTCCCAAAGAGCCGTTCTTTTTTTTGCATGAGTACAAACGCCAATTTCGTGGAGAAAACGACCCGCTTGGACAACTCTTGGTCGCCATGATAGCCGCCCGCGAACTCAATGCCGTCAAACGCCCGATGTACGGGGCGGTGGTACAAGGTTTGAACTGGTTTTTTGTGGTCTTGGATGGTTTGGAGTATTCCGTGAGCAGCGTATTTATCGCCACCGACAAAGAAGACATATTCAGGATAATTGCGGTTTTGCGGTATATTAGGGTGATTATTGACGGGTTCCTTACTGAAAAATCTTGAGAGTAAAAATGATGAACAATATCCATGACACAATCTGGCGAGAAGGCGAACACTACGTTTCCCTGTGCCTCAACAACGATGTTTCCTCGTTTGGTGAATCCCGCGAAGAAGCGTTGGAAAACCTGAAAGAGGCATTGGAATTGTATTACGAGGATGTTTTTGAATAGTTGAAAGATATTTTATTGAGTGAATTTATGAGTAATGTTCTTGCAACCGATTTAGGTATCTGGCCATGCCCAATTGATCTTTCAATTGAAGAGCAAATGTTAGCAAAGCATAGCTTTCGGGCTGATTTGGCTAACTATCTTCTTTTGTATGATCAAATTGTCATTCCAACTGGTAATTTTCAAATTTTACCAGTATTGCAGCATATTCTCGGCGCAAACACATTGGGCAGGCTACTTCACACCAAAGAAATTGTTTTTGTACGATTTAATGAATGGTTTGGCTATAACCAAGAAGATGGCATCATCCAGGTTAGTATATCGGATAACCCTGATAGTCAAAATATTCAACCTAATCTTGCAACGTCCTATTTTAAGCCTCTTGATGTAGCAATAGACACTATTCTCGCCGCTCACGAGCCACTCTCAGAGTTTGAGCAAGAGGGATCATTAAAAAATTATTTGTTTGATGCTACCATTCAAATTCCAACCAATACATTACTATTGCAGAGTCGTGAAGAAACCTATAAAGATATACTTGGAAGCGAGCAATTACGCGGCAGTCTGTCTCTTCGCAATGATGGTCATTATCTGGAAAAATTTCGTCAGTCTTACGAGAAAGAGCGGGCTTTTAACCATATGCGTAAGGGTGGCTCATATAAAATCACGATATTTAATCCTCACGTTCCGATAGATTCTTACGACGCATGGGAAGAATACGGCATCTTGCGCGTAGCGTTTGATAATTATTTGCTAGGCATGGGCGGGTTTGCTCAAACATTGGATATTACGGGCGACAATTCTTCATTGTCTATTTTACAAGCAAAAAGGCAGCGCTTGGGTTTTTCCGTTGAGAAATTTGGGGCATTTGCCGAAATGCAGGACATAAGCGGTATACCTGATATTGGGAACGCTTACGCGAAGGGTTCAATATCAACACAAGAATTACTTGATTTGCGATATTCCAAGCACTGCCAAGCCTTCCGAGATTGGTTTGCCAAAGGCTCTCCACCCGAGTCATCCAAAGAGATAATTCGGCGCTTCGTAGACTCTATCGGCAAACCCAGTTTAGTTGAGTCTTTACCAATGAAGCTAGTAAGATTAGCAGCTACTACTGGTCTTGGTGCTTTGGAGCCGATTACGGGAGCAATAGCTTCTGCCGTAGATTCGGTCCTTTTGAGTAGTTGGTTCCCGGGTAAATCACCCAGACTTTTTATGAAGGAAGCTAAGGTTTTACTGGCTAAATCCTCTCTGTTAACGCACCCGATGATACGAGGGCGAGATAGAAATAAACCTTGCCTCTGCGGTAGTGGAAAAAAATTTAAAAATTGTTGTGGAGTACGAAATATATGAATTACACCATCGCTATCCATATCGAAAAACTCCCCGAAGGCTTCTATCTTGCTACGTCGGAAGATGTACAAGGCTTAGTTGTGCAGGCTCGTACGATTGATGAAACCTTGATGATTGCACAAGATGTTGCCTTCCACTTGCTTCAACTGCAAGGTAAAAATGTTACGCAGGTTGAATTGCAAGAGGCATTTGATTATTCGCTCATTGTGGAAGAATAACAATGGGGCAATTATCAGGCTTTCGGTATCGTGAACTTATCCAACGTTTGCGCAAACTCGGTTTTGAACTTTTGCGCCAAGCGTCGGGTAGCCATGAAATTTGGCATAATCCAACAACGGGGCGCTTTACAACTATTCCCAAGCATTCGGGAGATATGCCCGAAGGCACGGTAAAATCTATCTTGAAGCAAGCCAACATCTCAACCGAAGAATTTTTGAACAAATAATTTTCATCCCTTATCCTTTCCCAACTATGGCTTCATCTCTCGACCAATGGAGCGCACTCGCGCAAAAAGAACTCAAAGAAAAGCCGCTTGATGCGCTGAACCGTCAAACACCCGAAGGAATCACGATAAAGCCGCTCTACACAGCCGCAGACTTAGAAGCTATCGGCTTTGAGGAAACCATGCCCGGTATCTTCCCGTATTTGCGCGGTCCCTACGCCACGATGTACACCAATCGCCCTTGGACAATTCGCCAATATGCGGGATTTTCCACAGCAGAAGCATCCAACGCCTTTTACCGAAAAAACCTTGCCGCAGGGCAGAAAGGGCTTTCGGTGGCGTTTGATTTGGCGACGCATCGCGGTTACGATTCCGATCATCCGCGCGTGGTGGGCGATGTCGGCAAAGCTGGCGTGGCGATTGATTCCGTCGAAGATATGAAGATTTTGTTTGATGGCATTCCACTGGAGGAAATGTCGGTTTCGATGACCATGAACGGGGCAGTTATACCGATTATGGCAATGTTTATCGTCGCAGGCGAGGAACAGGGCGTTTCTGCGGATAAACTTTCCGGCACGATTCAAAACGATATTTTGAAAGAGTTCATGGTGCGCAATACCTACATCTATCCGCCGGAGCCGTCCATGCGCATTGTGGCGGATATTATCGAATACACGAGCAAGTTTATGCCGAAGTTCAACAGCATCAGTATTTCCGGCTACCATATGCACGAAGCGGGCGCGAATGCGGTGCAGGAAGTCGCATTCACGCTGGCGGACGGGCTTGAATACGTGCGCACCGCCCTTGCGCGTGGGCTGGATGTGGATGCGTTTGCGCCGCGTTTGTCGTTTTTCTGGGGAATTGGGATGAATTTCTTCATGGAGATAGCAAAGATGCGGGCAGCGCGGTACATCTGGGCAAATTTGATGAAGCAGTTTAACCCCAAAAAACCGCTTTCTACTGCGCTTCGCACCCATTCGCAAACCTCTGGCTGGTCGCTTACGGAGCAAGACCCGTACAACAACATCATCCGCACGACGATTGAAGCACTCGCCGCCGTGCTGGGCGGAACGCAGTCGCTCCACACCAATTCGTTTGATGAAGCAATCGCGCTGCCGACGGAGTTTTCAGCGAGAATTGCCCGCAACACGCAGCTTATCTTGGCGGAAGAAGCCAGCGTTGCCCACGTCGCCGACCCGCTTGCCGGCTCGTATTACGTGGAATCGCTCACCCATTCGATTATCCAAGAAGCATCCAAGCTCATGCGTGAGGTGGAATCACTTGGAGGCATGACCAAAGCTATCGCGGCGGGCTTGCCGAAGCAGAAAATTGAAGAATCCGCCGCCCGCCGTCAAGCCGCGATTGACCAAGGAAAATTCGTGATTGTGGGCGTAAACAAATACCGCCTTGCCAAAGAAGACCCGATTGATATTTTGGACGTGGACAATGTTGCCGTGCGCGAAGGACAGGTACGGCGTTTGGAGCAGATTCGCGCCACACGCGATACCGCCGCCGTGAACACCGCACTCGAAGAACTCGCTCGCAGAGCGTCGTCCGGTGAAGGAAATTTGCTGGAAGCGGCTGTGGATGCGGCTCGCAAGCGGGCAACGGTCGGCGAAATTTCGGACGCAATGGAACGCGCCTTCAAACGCTACGAAGCAAGCGTGGCAACGGTTTCGGGTGTGTATCGCTCGGAATATGGCGATAATGCTGAAGTGAAGGACTTTATCGCTGAGGTAGATGCTTTTGCCGAAAAACACGGTCGCCGCCCGCGTATGCTGGTCTGCAAACTGGGGCAAGACGGACACGATAGAGGCGCACGGATTATCGCCTCAGCCTTCGCGGACTTAGGCTTCGATGTGGACATGGGACCACTCTTCCAAACTCCCGAAGAAGCCGCTAAACAAGCCATTGAGAACGATGTTCACGTGGTTGGCGTGTCGTCGCTTGCAGCGGGGCATAAAACCTTAGTTCCGCAGCTTATTGGTGCGCTTCGGAGTGAAGGCGCAGACGATATTTTGGTCGTGGCAGGCGGCGTAATCCCGCATCAGGACTACGATGCGCTCTACGCTGCGGGTGTGAAGCAGGTTTTTGGTCCGGGGACGAATATTGTTCAGGCGGCGAAGAAGGTTTTGGCGGATATTGAAATGACAGTAGTAGCATAAGGAGTCTCTGTATGAATGAACAACAATGGCAATATCTTTTGCAGTCTTTCTGGCAACAACTCAGTAAATTTGCCGATGCAATTTCGGTGATTGGCGCAGCAGCGTCTATGTACGCGGCGTGGCAGATTCGCACCATCGTCAAGCGGTTTCGTTTTCGGGCGGAAGTACCAAAGTTGGTTGTTTCTGTTGAAGATTCCACCGATAGACTTTCCCAACTTTTGGGTAAATTTGACCGAAGCAAGAATGAGATTTTGGCAATTCTGGCACAGTGCGATGCTCATACCAAAACGCTTGCCCAGCAACTTGTCAGTCTTAAAGAATTTGACCAAGCAGACCAACGAGATATTGAGCGTATTCGAGAAATGATTAAGGAGGCAACAGCCTCTTCAAATCTGGAGGAAAGCAACGTTCGAGAAATATGGACAAAACTGATTTTTATTAATGAGCGCGTAAAAAACCTTATCAATCTTTTACAATGGGAGCGATAACAGTATGCAATTATCATCTTTGCAGATAGACGTGTATAAATATGCACGTGTTATCTCTAAATTACTTGAACTCACACAGAAAAACTTTCTTATCTGGCGTAGAGCCGGCATTATACCTGTAAGTGATAATCTTATCATTTATGGTGATATGTACGAAGCCGTGTATGCTGGGACGAAGGTATTTTTATCTGCACCCAATGTAGGTCATGGTTCGGATGCCCTTGTTAGCATTGTTTTTACCGATATGCAATCTGAAAGAACGTATTCATTACAAGGTTTGAGTGGTCTATCAAGTTTGTACAGAGCCGTTTATGAACAAGCGAATCCTCAAGCGGGTTTAGAAAACATTCTTGATAGAATTATCACATCCTAGCCTTATGCCCGAACCCTTCATTAAATATCTCCGCATCGAAAATTACAAAAGCATAGACAAACTCGAACTGCACGATTTACCGCCGTTTGCGGTATTTGCTGGCGCGAATGGTTCGGGGAAGAGTAATTTTTTTGATGCGTTGGAGTTTGTGAGTCATATTGCGCGGTTTGGCGTAGATGAGGCTATGCGACTGCATGGCGGCTATGAGCGGATGCGCTCTTTCTTGCGAAAGGATGAGGAGGCGACGACTTTTGCTTTTGAAATGGCAATAGATTTTGAGAAGCGGGGTAGTCGGATTATTCGAGAAGATAAAGATAACTATTCAGGTGGGTATGGGCGTTTTGCAATGACTGTACATTCGTGGCACACCTCACCATTGCTTGAAGAAGAATATTGGGGCGGTGAAAATGTTTCGTGGCACAGCAGGTATGGGAATATTGCCACATTACAAATGGGACGCTTGCCAGAACGCGAGTTGACGGTTTCTTTCTTACAATATCTTCACTCTGATTTAACCCATACTCTGAAGCAATTACGCACATTCTACATAGATTCCATCAATCTTGAACGCTCTGCCGGAATATCAAACAATAGCAATGAACTGGGGCGCAACGGCTACAACGTCGCATCCGTGCTGGAACGGCTTGAACAGGATGAAGAAATCCGCGAAATCATTCTTGATATGCTGAGTTTGTGTGTGCCGAGTATCGAAAGTATTCGTGTTGTAAAAAATCGCCTTAACATGAGTTCAGACCTCTATTTCAAGCAAGAAGGTATTGAGCGGGAGTTCCCAATCGGTATGGTTTCTGACGGCACAGTGGCACTTTTGTGCATTCTCGTAGCGGTCTTAGACACCAAGAAACGTGCGGGTTTGACGATGATTGAAGAGCCAGAGCGCGGCTTACATCCCGAAGCAATCTCCCAAATCATAGCATTCATGCGTGAAAGAGCCACGCCGCGTAACCCGATTTGGCTCACCACGCACAGCGAAGCCGTTGTACGAGCAACGCAGGAAGGTGATTTGTACTTGGTGGATAAACAAGACGGACGCACAGTGATAAAACCTGCTCTTCCGTACACTAACGGCTCATTTACACGCGACCGTGCATGGCTTTCCAATGCGCTTGGTGGAGGCTTGCCATGGTGAAAATTGGCTTTGTTGTCGAAGGACCTTCAGAGAAAAAACTTATCGAATCGGCAAATTTTCGAGAACTTTGCTCAAGGTTGGGAATTGAAATTTGTACACCGATTATCTTGATTGGCGGTGTTGGTGATACAGGGCGCGATATTACAGGTTTTATCAGCGATTGTCGTAATCAAGCAAAGCCAGAACGTGTATTGGTTCTCGTTGATTTGGAAAATGCCGCGTGTTTTACGGGACGTAAGGAAAAACTGATTGGTTGGAAGACTGCTGACCGCACAGTTCTCGCAAAAAGAAATCTGGAAGCATGGTTCATGGCTGATACGGAAGCATTTGCGCGATGGGCAGAAAACAAAGGTTGTGTTCCATTTCCAGAGATGTATCAAGATAATTTCGCATGGCTTAAAGAATTGTGTAATGAGATTGGTTTGAAGCGTGGTACAGGAGTAGATCACCTTTCATTTGCAAAGGTCATGCTCAATAAACACGATTTCTCTCTCGAACGCGCCGCGCAGCATCCGCACTGCTCCAGCGCCCAATATTTGCTTGATACTCTCAAAGCCCTTTCATCTGTTTAATGATACCATTTTTGTCAATTTTTGCTCAAGTATTATGATTCAAAGGTCTGTTCTTTTGTTCGTGATTGCTTTTTACACAAGTATTACTATGCTTTCTGCTCAAATCCGCATCAAAGCCGTCGGCGATGTCTTGCTTGGTTCGTACACTCCGCAAACCTTTATTCCGCCGCAAAACGGGCAGATTTTTGTGGATTCGATTGGAGCGTATTTGCAGGGTGCAGATATTACCTTTGGCAATTTTGAAGCAGCGTTTGTGCGTGAAGGAATGAAGCCGCAAAAGTGTGCTGAAGCCTCGCGCAGAAAGGGTGTGTGTTTTGAGTTTGGTGTTCCGCTTGCGCTTGCTCCTGTGCTGAAAAAACTCCATTTTTCTGTGATGAGCGTGGATAATAACCATGCTGACGATTACGGTGCTGAAGGCGCAGAATTGACCAAACAAACCATTCGTGAACAAGGCATACAACCCGCACCAAAGAAGGGTTTTGCGGAATTAACCGTGAAAAACAAGCGTGTTGCCGTTATTGCGTTTGGGTTCTCCGAAACGTCCTATAATGTTTCCGATATTGCCAACGCGCAAGCAGTAATTCGTGATGTGAAAAAGCGCTTTGACCGTGTATTGGTATCGTTTCACGGCGGTGCGGAAGGAAAAAATGCTTTGCACGTGTTGGACAAAACCGAAATATTTTACGGGGAAAATCGCGGCAATCTCGTGAAATTCGCCCGTGCAGCTGTTGATGCGGGTGCTGATATGGTGATTGGGCATGGTCCTCATGTTTTGAGGGCAGTGGAACTCTACAAAGACCGTTTCATAGCCTACTCGCTGGGGAATTTTCTTACCTACGGGAATATCAATGTCAAAGGTGTGAGCGGTGTAACCTGCGTCTTAGAAGTGAGCATTGATGAGGCTTCGGGGCGTTTTTTGCAAGGGAAAATTGTTCCTGTTGTGCAGTTGCCGCCGGGCATCCCTGTCTTTGACAAGGAAAAGCAAGCTACAATACTTATCCGCGAATTGAGTCTGACTGATTTTCCCGCTTCTCCTCTTCGCATTGATGACGACGGCACAATTCGGAAGCAGTAGCAGATTCATCTCCGAATCCGTGTTTATCTTCCCAATCCGCGTCATCCGCGTTCAACATTAACAAAAAACTGACTGGATACGAAAACGTATAATCACAATTTTTTGAGACACTTTGCGTCTTTAATCCTACATAGCTTTAATTTCAAGACTTTCGGGATGTTTTGCACACCCTAATAACTATTCTCAATTATGGCAACGAAAGAACTTCACACTCCGCCGCAAACTGCTTCGGTTACAACGCTTGAAGGCTCACCCGTTCTTGTTCCCGCGCCTGTGCATACCAACGGGAAATCACATTATCCTGCAAAATTGCAGAGTATTTTATCACCCGAAAAAGTAGAAATCATTACCGAAATTCACTCGTTGGAACGCGCAAAAACACCACGTTGGCTGCAAAAAACGTCTATTGTGATAGTTGGTGTGCTTGCTGCACTTGTCGCATTTCTCATCTTTGTGCCTTGGCAGCAAAATATCACGGGCGGTGGTAAAGTTACATCATTTGTGCCGGGTGTGCGTCCGCAATCCATTGATGCTCAAATCACGGGGCGTGTTGTACGTTGGTTTGTGAATGAAGGTAAAATCGTGAAAGCAGGCGACACTATCGCTATTTTGCAGGATTTGAACGTGAATTTTATGGACAACGATTTTATGGAAAAAATCGAACGTGTCCGTGAGCGTACTGTTCAAGCGCAAGATATGGCTGTGGCGACGGCGCGGCAACGCACAATCCAAGCCGAGCAGCGCGAACTTGCGGCAAAAGCGGCACTGGAAAATGCAAAAATTGAGATTCAAACTTCCCGTATTCGCTTAAAACGTGCTGATGATTTGACGAAAGAAGGACTTGCCGCACAGCGTGAAATGGAGACGGCAACGCTCAATTTCCAAAAAGCGCAAGCAGATTCGATTCGTAATGAAACGGTCTTGGAGTCGGCTCGACGCGATGTGGAAGCGGCACAAAATGAAGAAAATCGCGTTATTCAGCAAGCCGATGCGCTTATCGCGGAAATCGAACTCCGCGTTGCCAACGCCCGTCAGCGAGGTGGTGCAAGCGTGATTACATCACCTGCCGACGGCTTCATTGTTCGCATTGCGGCTGTCGGTGCAGGGCAAACGGTGAAAGACGGTGAAATGCTCGCAATGCTCGTTCCCACAGCCGGAGCGCAAGACCAAGCCGTCGAAGCCTTCATCAGTAGTCGTGACGCGGCTATCGTGGATGTAGGTCGCCCCGTACGCTTGCAATTCTCGGGTTTCCCGGCATTTGTCTTTAATCCCGGTTGGGATAATTTCACTATCAACACCTTCGGTGGCAAAGTCGCCGTTGTGGATGCCGTTGATGACGGAAGCGGATATTATCGTGTGTTGATTGTGCCGGATTCAACGCAAAAACAAGGTAAGTGGCCCTCTTCGCAATATCTTCGTCAAGGTACGCCCGCTACCTCATGGATACTCTTGAATGAGGTTTCTGTCGGCTTTGAAATTTGGCGACAACTGAACGGCTTCCCGCCTGTTTTACCGCACAAAGTTGCTGCCGGAAAAGATGGCAAAGATGAGAAAAAGAAATAACCCGTTTTGTAGTTCAAGTTTCATTTTTACCACAGATTTTTCTTTGCTTGTGAATATGCCCCAGTTTCTTGTTCGAGTGTGGAAATATCTCTTTCTTTTTGCGTTCATATTCGCGTCGTCAATATCTTCCGTAGCCGCACAAAACCTTGATACTCTGAACCTCCGACAATTTCTACGCACAATTATTGCTACACATCCACTGTTGCAATCTGCCGCATTTGAGCGTAATATCGCTGATGCTGAGTTGCAAAGCGCTCTTGGCGGTTTCGATCCCGTCATTCGTGCTGGGTATGACCTCAAATACGAAGCCTCTCAAAGTTCACCTGATAAAATCAATCATCTTGTTACTGATGTTGAGTTACCGCTGAATACATTGTTTGGACCAAAGGTCATGGCAGGTTTTGAGCGAGGAATCGGCTCCAGTTTGAATCCTGAAGAACGCACTGCAAGTGCAGGTCAGGCGATGCTAGGGCTTTCGTTGCCGCTTTGGAGCGGTGTTGCCACTGACCGCCGCCGGACGAATTACGAAAAAGCACGATTACGCCCACTCTTGGCAGATGCGAATCAGCGCTTTGAGCAAAATAATCTGCTTCGAGCCGCCGCAACCCAGTTTTGGTCATGGTCAGAGGCATTGGAACAAGTTCGCATTGCGGAAAATGTTCTGACGATTTCTGTCCAACGTGCGGCGTTCATTTCGGCGCGGGCGCGTCGAGGTGAGGTTGCTGCATTGGATAGCGTTGAGGCGATGCAAGAGGTGGAACGCCGCAGAGGAGATTTATTCCGTGCGCGGCGGACACTGGAACAGGCAAACATTGATGCTTCGGTCTTTTTCTGGACGGAAGCGGGATTGCCCAGAGCGCTATCGCAATCGCCCCAAAGTTTGCCGGAATTACCCAACTTAGATTCCCTCCAAGCCCGCGCAGACCGCGACCGTGCAATGGCATTGCGCCCCGAAATGCAGCGCCTAGATTTTAATCAGCAAAGTACCACATTAGACTTAAATCTTGCCCGCGAAGGACAGAAGCCGTTTATCGAAGCAAAAACGCAGTGGCTCTATTATCCTGAGCGCGGTTCGGCAGATAATTTCAAACTTGGTCTGAATTTTTCGCTGCCCGTCTTTTTCCGTGCAGCCGGAGCGCAGGCGGAATTGTTCACGATTTCTTTGGAGCGGACGCGCTTGCAGATTGCGCAGACTTCGCGCTTTATCAACGCTGAAATTGATAATGCCGTTTCTGCCTTGCAGCGTGCGGCAGAGCGTGTTGAAGCTGCCGAAAAGGAGGCGCGGTACGCTTTTCAAATGGAAGAGGGGGAAAGGAAGCGATTTTTTGCCGGAGAAACAACGCTTCTGATTGTTAATTTACGAGAGCGAGCGGCTGCTGAAGCGCGTGTGCGCGTGGTTTCGGCAAAAGCGGACTATCTGCGTGCATGGATTTTGTATAACTGGGCGACGGGAGATATAGTGCGATTGGCGCAATAAAAATAAAGAAGCGAGATTTTTTTGGTAAGTTGGCGGGAAAGATGAATATTTGCACTCTTGCAGTCTTGCGTACAATTAGGAAATACCTATAAGCACTCACAACAATTCTGCGTTTATTCCGACACAACCTCTCATACAACATTGTCGGTAATAATGCTTTATGTGGTGAAGAATACGAAGATGTTTCTTCTATGATGAAAAATTTCATGGATTTATCGCCATGCTTACTACTTGGAAGGCACAATGAGAGGGCTTAATTTCTCAACAAAATTTGCGTTGATTCTGAGCGCTACGGCACTTGTGGCAGTAGGGGTTATCGGCTATTGGTTGTCATCTATCAGTTTAGAAGTGTTATCACAAAATGCACGAAACTTCTACGAAGTAGTTGCACGTGACGTAAAATCACGATTAGAAGAAAAAACAGGAACCATCGGGCGGCTTCTTTTGGAAGCGCGGGGAATTTTTGCCGATCCCGAATTGCCAACGCAAACGGCATATGGCTTTATTTCCGAAGGATTGAAGCGTAACACCAGCGTTAATGCGCTTGGTGTGTATGATGTGGAGGGAAATTTTGTCGATGCTTTTGCGAAGACCGCCCAACATAATCTCCCCCTGCAATTACCGCAAGCCCTTGTAGATTCTATTCGTGTCGTTCCTGATAAAGCGATTATTTGGCACACCACTCGTCTTGCCGAAAGCCAAATACCTGTGATTCCGATTGCTATTGGTTATACTCGCGGAGACGGTTCGCGGGGGATTTTGGCGTGTGTTTTGGATGGTGCAGAATTGTCCGATTTTATTACTCGTGCTTCAAAAGAAGCCTTCTCAGGTCTTCAAGACCGAATGTATATCGTTGATGATTCTTTGCGTTTACTTGCTTCTTATGACACTTTAGCCCTGCGGAAGCAGCAAACACTCGTTGGTAAAGGTATTTTCAGAGAAATTACCAACTCTTCGCAAATTTCTTTTACCCGTGATGCTGTTGCCTCGAAAGAGTACGTTGGTTTAGGTGGGGAGCAGATGGTCGGGACCTACATTTCCATAACGGAAATTCAATCCGCGCTGGTTATTGAGCAGCCTGCAGCGTTGGTGTATCGCTCTGTGAATGAGATGCGTAAGAGTGTCATCTTTGGTCTTGTGGCTGTGGGAACGGCTGCAATTGTGATTAGTTTTGCCGTTGCACGTCAGCTCAGTCGTCCAATCAATCAACTTTTGGAAGCCTCTGACCGCATTGCAGAACAAGATTTTGAGTATCGTCTTGACGAAAGCCGCAGCGATGAATTTGGAACGCTCTTTCGGGGTAATAATCGCGTTGCTGCCGAACTTGCGCGGTACCAGCAAATGAATTTGAATAAGATTGTCGGTACGCGAAACAAGCTGGAAAGTGTTGTCCGGCAAGCGAGTGACGGTTTTATCGTTATTGAGCCGAATCGCTCCGTTTTTGTGCTTAATGACGTATTTGCGCGGTGGTTTGGCGTGGATTCCAATAATGCCGAAGGACGTTCATTCCTTGATGTACTGCCGGATTACGATTTGAAACAAACCATCATGGACGCATTCACGGGCGAAGAGACCCATATTCCTGTGCAGTTCACACTGCAACTCGTTGGTGAAGCCAATGAAACGGTCGTCAAAGGAACATTTGTCCGTGTGATGAACGACAATCAACTCACTGCCGTAATGGGCGTGTTGCGTGATGTTACCCGTGAAGTGGCAGTGGACAAGATGAAAACCGAGCTTGTTTCTATTGTTGCCCATGAACTTCGCTCACCCCTTAATACAATTCGCGGCTTTAGCGACCTCATCGGTAAAGGCTTGGATGAAGACGAAACCAAAGAATTTGCGGGTATTATTACCTCTGAGGCAGACCGTTTGAACGGTGTTATTACAAAGTTTCTCGACATTAATCGCATTGAATCAGGGCGCACGGACCTTCGCAAAATACCGTTCCGTATTCATGAGGTAGTGCAGAATGTGATAAAAGTCAATATGCCGCTTGCCGAAGCGAAGCAAATGACGGTTGAAACGGACATTCCGCTTTCTACCACGCCAATTGTCGGCGATCCTGATTTGATTGGGCAAGTTATGCTCAATCTTTTTTCCAATGCCGTAAAATACTCAGAACCCTCGAAAACAGTTACCGTAGAGGTGATTGAAGGTGCGACGGAAATGCGGGTGAACGTGATTGACCAAGGATATGGTATTTCTGATTCTGCAAAAGAAAAACTCTTTACCAAATTTTTCCGAGCAACTGATGATGCACGGGTAAACCAGCACGTCGGAACAGGCTTAGGATTAGCATTTATCAAAGAAATTGTCGAAAAACACGGTGGCGAAATGGGCGCAGAAAGCCAATTAAACGTTGGCTCGACGTTCTGGTTTACGCTGCCGAAGTAGATTGTTGGTCATTGGTTAATTGGTCATTTGTCTTGTGAATAGTTGTAATTCTTTGTTCGCTGCTTATGAAACAATGGCTTAATAAATCAATGACCAATTACTAATGACCAACACAACGACTACAACATCTCAAAACCTCATGCCTACACAATACGAAGCCGTCATTGGTTTAGAAGTTCACGCACAGCTTCTGACCAACAGCAAGATTTTCTGCGCTGACCCGACCACATTCGGGGAGCCGCCGAATACAAATGTTTCACCTGTCTCGCTGGGACATCCGGGCGTGTTGCCTGTCTTGAACAAGCAGGTTGTTGAGTACACGCTCAAAATGGGCTTGGCTACACATTCGCACATTCGCCCTGTCTCGCTTTTTGCACGAAAGCACTATTTTTATCCTGACCTGCCGAAGGGCTACCAAATTTCACAGTTCGACGAGCCGATTTGTTATGAAGGGTACTTGGATGTGGAACTTGATACCAAAGGTGACGGCACACAAACGAAGCGTATCGGTATTACGCGGATTCACATTGAGGAAGATGCCGGAAAATCTATTCACGATTTGGATATTGACACGCTGGTAGATTTGAACCGCGCTGGTGTGCCGCTTATTGAGATTGTGAGTGAACCGGATATTCGTTCTGCTCAGGAGGCTGTTGCGTATTTGACGCAAATCCGCCAAATAGTGCTGTATTTAGGCATCTGTGACGGCAACATGGAAGAAGGCTCGTTGCGATGCGACGCGAATATTTCGATTCGCCCTGTCGGTGAAACGAAATTGGGAACAAAAACGGAAGTGAAAAATATGAACAGCTTCCGCAACGTCGAAAAAGCTATTGAATACGAGATTAAGCGCCAGATAGAACTTGTTGAATCCGGCGGAAAAGTTGTGCAGGAAACACGCGGTTGGGATGCGAACTCGCAAACAACCAAGCCGCAACGCAGCAAAGAACAAGCGCACGATTATCGCTATTTTCCCGAACCGGATTTGCCACCGATTCGTGTGAGCAATGAGTGGTTGGAACGTGTTCGGGCAGAATTGCCGGAATTGGCATTTGACCGCAAGCGCCGTTTTGTCAAAGATTTTGGTCTGCCCGGCTACGATGCCAGCGTTTTGACGCAAGAGCAAGATGTGGCGCAGTTTTTTGAGGATGCGTGTTCGCATCTCACCGAAAAAACCAAAGACCGCTACAAACTTGTCAGCAATTGGATTATGACCGAAGTAATGCGGATTTTGGGTGAACGAAAAATTACGATTCAAGAACTGAATCTCGCGCCGCAGTATGTGGCGGAATTGGTTGAACTCTTTGCCAGCGATACGATTAGCTCAAAAATTGCCAAAGAAATTTTCCCCGATGTTTTGCAAGGAAAATCACCCAAGCAAGTTGTTGAGGAGAAAGGTTTGGCACAGGTTTCCGACACGTCGTTTATTGTGGATATTGTCGAACAAATTTTGAACAGTAATCCCGATGAAGTGCAGCGTTATCGCGGTGGAAAGACCAATTTAATGGGCTTTTTTGTTGGTCAGGCACTCAAAGAAACCAAAGGGAAAGCAAACCCAAAAGTTGTTACGCAGATTTTGCAAGAACGGCTGAACGGCTAGATTTTACGCTGCTTTTAAGGAAATACCAGAACCCATTGTTATCACATTCAGATAACAATGGGTTTTTTGCGTTGAGGTTTTATGTGACATTGAGATTATTCATATTTCAACGCATTCACAGGATTCGACCGTGCCGCTTTCAGTGTTTGCCAGAGAATTGCCGCAAATGCAGCAAATACAGCTACCGCGCCTGACAGAAGCAATACATCCACACCAATTGTTGTGGCGTATGCAAAGGTTTGAAGCCATTTTCGCATTGCCCAATACGCAAGCGGACACGCCAGCAAAAAGGCAATGCTCACAAGCAGCAGAAAATCTTTGCTGAGAAGTGCCACAATGTTCAGCACCGACGCGCCCATGACTTTGCGAATACCAATCTCCTTTGTGCGCCGCTCTGCCGTAAATGCCGCTAAACCAAAAAGCCCTAAACATCCGACAAATACAGCAATTCCGGCGAATATGCCGAAGAGTTGCCCCAGTTTTTCTTCCGATTTGTACAGTTTGTCAAATCGTGCATCTAAAAACTCATAATCAAATTCAAATTCCGGGCGATAGATTTTCCATTTTGAACGCAGAAAATCAAGCGTTGCGGGGATATTTTCAGGGCGAATTTTCAGCGAAATTGTTCGCAAACTGCTTTTACCGACAAGAAAAACCAACGGCGAAATTTTCTCTCGCATAGATTCAAAGTGAAAATCCTTGACAACGCCGACAATTTTTCCTTTGCGGTCGCCGTGTTCAAAACCCTTGCCGATGGCTTCTTCTGCCGCAGTCCAGCCGATAGCGCGTACGGCACTTTCGTTCAAAATAAATGCTTCGGTGGTGTCAGTGGCGAAATCCTTTGAGAAATTGCGCCCCGCAGCCATTGTCATGCCGTAGGTGGGGATGAAGGTATAATCAATCGGCACGTTGGCAATACGAAAATCCAACGACTGCATTGCACCGTCTTTTTCGATGCGCCAACCTTGTGAATCTAGCAATCGCCCCGACGGGACGCGCCGTGATGCGCCAATCGCAACAATGTTTGTATTTTGCAAAAGCTCCGATTTGATACGTTCAATGCGTTCACTCATTGCTCTATCGCCGCGCAACGTTACGATGTAATCTTTGGTAAAGCCCAAATCCACCGTGCGGCAGTACTCCACTTGCCGCAGCACAACGCCCATCGAAATAAGCAGCATGACGGCAATCGCAAATTGCCCAATGACCAGAGCGCGGCGCAAGAAGGCTTTTGTGCGTGTTGCTCCTAAGCCGCGTAAAATCTTCACGGGGTCAAAGGCTGACAGCACAAAGGCAGGATACGAACCCGCGACAACCCCCACGAGAAGCGCAATAACAAACAAGCCAAGTACCGTGAAACCAACATCAGAACTCCACAGCGAGAGTTTCAAATTGGTAAAGTTGTTCAAAAGCGGCATGGCAAGCCACGTGAGAAGGATTGCTGCAAGCAAAGAAACAAGTGCCAATATAACCGATTCGCTCAGAAACTGCGTCATTACTTGCGCTCGGTGCGCTCCCATTGCTTTGCGCACACCGACTTCTTTTGCGCGTTCTTGTGAGCGGGCGGTGGAGAGGTTCGTAAAATTCACACAGGCGATAAACAGTACCAATGCTGCGACGGCGGAAAAAATCCAAACATAACGAATGTCGCCGTTTTCCTCCAATTCGTAATCCAGATGCGAGTGTAGGTGAATATCGGTTACTTTCTGCAACCGCACTCGCGTCCATTCATGCGCCTTGACGTTTGCCGCAGGGGAATTTGGCGGTGGGTGAATATGTTTATCCAAAAAGGCAGGGAAGCGAGATTCTATCTGCTCCGCACTCATATTTTCGGGGAGAACGATGTATGTGCCGTAGTTATTACTGCTCCAATTATCCGGCTCAAATTCTCCGGGTGCAAATTGCTTCAGTGTGATAAACGAGCAGAGAAAATCGAAGTGAAAATGTGTGGTTACAGGTAAATCGCGCACCACGCCTGTTACCTTGAGCGCAGTAGTGTCAAATAAAATTGTTTTTCCGATTGCTTCTTCCTCGCCAAAATACCGTCGTGAGGTTTCTTCGGTTAAAACGACCGAGTTCGGCTCTGCAAGAGCGGTTTGAGGATTTCCCTTCACAAATGGAATCGTGAGCACGTCGAAAATATTTGGCTCTGCCCAGACGAACTTCGTTTCCAAAAAGGTTTTGTTGCCGTATTTCAAAAGTGTTTGTGAACCGTCCTGTGTAAAGCGGCACACTTGCTTCAGTTCAGGGAAATCCGTACGCAAAAGGGGGGCTATTGGTGGCGCAATAGTGCTTAAATGCAAATTCACCGAGCCGTCTTTGTCCAAAAACTCCCGCGTCATGCGGTACAGGCGGTCTGCGTGGGTGTGGTGCTTGTCGTATTGGGTTTCTTGCCGCACAAAGAGCATAATCACAATGCAGCACGCCATCCCGACGGCAAGCCCGAAAACGTTGATGAAAGTGTAGAGCGTGTTGCGCCGAATGGCGCGGAGAGCGGTTGTGAGGTAGTTGGTGAACATGATGTGGTGTTGCTTTGTGGTTTGAGTTATTTTTCGCCTTATGTACCATTTGTGCTGCCCTCACCCCTCGCTCCGAAGACGGTGCGAGACCCTCTCCCAAAGGGCGAGTGTTGATGGAGGCTTGTTCTGAAGCCCGCTACCTCTGGGAGAGGGTTGGGTGAGGGGCTTGTGCGTAAGGTGTATATTATTTTTCGCCGAGTCTTTTGTAGAGTAGCGTTGCAAAACTTTTCACGCCGGTTCTGATACTTTCCTCATCAACCATAAAATTGGGAGCATGGATATTCGCAATAATCCCTTTTCCAAAATTGGAACCGCCCAGAAAGAAATACACGCCCGGCACTTTCTGTTGAAAATAGGAAAAATCATCGTTGGAAAAAGGCACTTGACCGTAAACACCAGATACCGTGCCGTTGCCAAAGGAGGTATTCAAAATTGTCATCGCATTGTTCGTGAGAATTGGGTCGTTATCAATGGTTGGGTTCTCTTTGAAAAATGTTATTGAAACCAGTTTATCTGCCAAGCCTTCGCTTTCAATGACTTTCTTCATTGCTGGTAAAATATTACTCAGTTTAGCTTTATCTGTTTCGTAAACATCCATGTACACCACCAATTTATCGCCATCGGAACGGCTAAGAAATGTTACGTCATCCACGATAAAGTAATCTTTGAAAATGGAATTGGGATTAAACAGTCCTTCATTCGGGTCGAGAATACGTTGGACTTCCCAAGGTTTGCTGTTATTCGTCGTGCGTGTGAGTGTTGTGCGAAATTTCGTTACAAGTGGCTTCACCGCTTCTTTTGGCATGGTATTGTTGAACTCAATTTTCACTCCTTTTTGGTAGGAATACATCTCATTGGCTTTGACAAAAATTTGCCCAACTGATGCGGGAGTAATGTGCAAACCATAGATTTCGCTTGGGTTTATGAGCGAAAACAGCTTGTTATTCACCATCCCTTTCGCGCCGACAAAGGTTTCCTCTGCGGGTTGAAAAATAAAATACACTGTTCCTGCCAGTGATTGCTTCTGCTTCGCCAAGACTTCCGCAATGCCGAGCGCAATCGCCAAATGGACATCATGCCCGCAACCATGCCGCACACCGGGCGTTTTGCTTTTGAAATCCACATTGTCAGGAAAATCCTGCGGCAAAGCATCCATATCCGCCCGCCAAGCGACGTTTTTGCCCGCTTTCGCGCCTTTCAGGATGCCCACCAGAGCATAGCCATAAATATCTGTTTTTACCTCAAGTCCTAGCTCGAGCAAGTATTGTTTGATTGTCTCCTGCGTTTGCTTTTCATTGCCCGCCAATTCAGGATATTGGTGTAGTTTTCTTCTGATTTGCACCAACTTATCAAAAATCTTATCGGTTTCGATGGTGAAGGTTTCTTCGGGTTTGCCCAAAGAAGAATTTGTTGATGAGCTTGTTGATGAGCCTGTTGATGAGCCTGTTGATGAGCCTGTTGATGAGCCTGTCGAAGAGCCTATTGCCGCGCAACTGCCGAGAGTTACGATTGCAAATACGAGGGCGAGAAAACGTTTCATGGTGGTACTTTCACGGTGGTTTAAAAAATTTTTTATCATCGTTGTTGTTCTGACAGTGCTTTTTAGAAACTCTTCAACCAAGACTTGAGAGAAGCAAAAAACATCGGATGAAATCTACGCAAGCCAGCAAGATCACCTGCGCAAAGAGAAGTTGTCTCCAAGCCCAGATGTTGTGCGCCCTTTAGCGTGATATTTTGGATATTCGGATTGCGTAGGCGTGCTATCTGTTCCTGTACAAATGCTGTCGGCGTTGAATCATCATATTCGCCAAAGAGCATGAGCGCAGGTTTTTTGTACGAATGCCAGATTTCAAGCGGATTAAAGGCAATTTCGAGTGCTGTGTACCACTGATTTTTTCGAGTAAAATCAATACCGCTACTTGTAGGAAAAAGCCAATCACGAATCGCTGTATCTGCTGCGAGTTTAGTAGTGATGCGGTCTAGCTCTTCAGTTTTCCGGCGGTAGTCGTTGCTGTCGCTTCCTGCTGCTGCGTGTGCAAGGATAAGATTGAAAAATGCACGTTGCTGTGCGAGAACTCCTGCAATCTGGCTTTCACGATACGTGCGAGTACATTCCATTTGAATTTTGGTATTGTACAAATTTTGCTCAATCACCGAAATTCCACTCCCTGCCGCTCCAATCGTTAGTGCGAAATCTACATTTGGCTCGCGTTTGTCGCGTTCACTTTTTTTTGTATGTTCAATTGCTTTTGCAATGACCCAACCCGCTTGACTGCTGCCTGCTAAACCTATGCGATTCAACTTCAAACCCTGCTTATTTTTCAAGTAAGCAATTCCCGCAAGCGCGTCATCGGCTAAATCTGAAAAACTCTCTTCCTCCCAGTTTCCGATAGAGCTACCGACACCTTGTTTGTCGTAGGTCAGCACTGTTAGACCTTCGCGGGCGAAGATGTCTGCGATAAGCCTGATGATAGACGCATAGCCGTTGCGGTCTTGTCCACCAGAACCATGCACAAGCACAAGTGCCTTGCCATTGGATTTTTTTGGGCGAAAGAGTGTCCCACCAAGCAGGCTGCCGCGCAAGGTTGGATAGGTAATTTTTTCGGTCCGATATAAGTCTTGTTTTCTTGCTTTTACGCTGCTTTTCTGCTTGTTTATCCCATCGGTGCGCGTGATTTCGAGATCCGTCCCCTGAAAACGGAATTGCATCGTACTACTGTCAGCAATAACCGTGTTTCCTGCTGTCCACGTTGTAGCATCTACTTTCTGAAGTCCACGAAATTCATGAGTGTTTTCAAAGTACGCAAACAAGCGCCTTTGCGAGCGTCCGATGACGATAATTTGATTCTCATCCGTCAAATAATCTCCCAAAAGTGTGTCGTAAAACTCAGGAAATAAGACATCTTCATCAGGAAGTAGTGGTGGAATAGATGCTTTTCCTGCATAGACAGGTGCATTTTCGTACTCAAGGAAATTGGCACTTGCGGTCGCATCAGTTCTCAGTTTCCACGTTGTTCCTTCGCGGACAAGGACGGTAGAGAATTTCGCAAAGACCGTTTGCGGAGCCGCTTTTGGTCGGTACACATCAAGCCGAGAAACACCATTGTCCCAAACCATGTCATTGGTCTCTTTTCGTGAAATGATCTTAAACCTCAGGGTAAAGCGAACATTATTACTTTTGAACGGCTGAAAAAACTCCGCAAAATACTGCCTAATTGCCTCGCGCCCTTGCAGCGAAGAAGGCTGTGTCTTTTCGTATAGGTTCATCAATACTGCTTCCGAAGTGTATAGTGCTGCAAGGCGCTCTGCGTCTAGTTCTCGGTACCCTTGTGCAAAATTTTCATACAGCACATCGGGATTAGGTGGCGTGTGTAGTTTTTGCTGTGCAGAACAGGCACAGGAGAACCACATTGAGCAGATAACAGTAACCAAAGCGATCAATGGCGAGTGCTGTGAATTTATTGCGCGAGGCATCATGCCCTCTCTTTCGGCATTATGACGGTGGAAAAACTTGCATTAACAAAGAATTTACTAGATTTGCAGCATGACAAAGTATTGCTGCTTTGTATCACAATACGCCCAAGATACCGCACAGTTACGCGCCTTTCAAGCCAAACTGCCTGAAGCCGGAAAATCTAAACGCGAAACCCGAAAAAATCAACGTGAAAACACTTCCCCGTACTCAATTCTCGCTCAATACCGCTTCCAATCGGCTTGCTCTCCTATTCGACCGATTGTCGGTGCGGCGTGTGGTTGGATATTGGCTCGGTCTCGCACTGTGTGGTGTTGCTGTGGTCTTAGGTACAAGGCTGCAAGAGGGTATTGCGCCACAATCGGCATTGTATTGGCTTTGCTACGAATACTTTGTGGTTCTTTTGTGGGTGCTGTGGCTGGGAAACCGCATGATATGGAGCTTGGAAGCGAGATTGAAGCGCCGAATTGCCATCGTATTTTTCAAACAATACTCCGCGCAAATACTCTTCCTTGCGGCACTGCTTCTCTGGACTGCGCCTGTGTCATATTTGCTGGCGTTGGGGTGGTTTGGGCTTGCGGAGCAGGAAATTCGGTGGGAAAGCGTTAGGAGTATAACGGTCTGGAACACGCTTATTATCAGTATTCTGACGTTTTTTTATGAAACAACCGTGCTTGCCGGTGAGCGTAAGGAAAATTTATTGCAAATGGAAAAACTCAACCGGGCAAGCATTCAAGCGGAATTGGAGGCATTGAAATTGCAACTTGACCCGCATTTTCTGTTCAATTCGCTCAATACGCTTTCGCATCTTATCGAAGTGAATCCCGCACAGGCACTAGCGTTTAATGACCATTTGGCGGAAGTCTATCGGTATGTGTTGCAGCACAAAAGCGCAGCACTTGTGCGCCTTAGCGAGGAATTGGAGCTTTTGCAAAGCTACTACGCGCTATTGCGCTTGCGCTTTGGAGACTGCATTGAACTCAGCATCAACACAAGCGTTCAATCTGACGACTATGAAATTATGCCACTTGCTCTGCAACTCCTTTTGGAAAATGCCGTCAAACACAATGAGTTGAGCAAGGAAAAGCCGCTCCTGATTGAACTCCGCATAGATGCTGATTCGGTGTGCATTGAGAATCCACGCCGACCAAAGCGTATGATGAAAATGCAAAAATCTCAAATGCAGAAACATCAACAAGTCCAAAATAGCATAAAAACTGACCCCGGCACTGGACTCAGCAATCTTGATGAACGCTCGAAATTAACTACTCAGCAGCGCATTGTAATTGTGGAAAGTGCGGAGCGTTTTTTTGTGAAAATTCCGATCGTAAAAAAACGATAGTAAAAACTCCATGAACATTCTCATCATCGAAGACGAAATCCCCGCACGCGAGAAATTACGACGTTTGGCGGAAGAATACGGTGTAGCAAAGCATGGTGCGGAAATGCGCATTGTCGGCGAAGCAGACTCCGTGCGAGATGCGGCGCGGCTTATTCCTGAAACATCGCCCAATCTGATTTTGATGGATATTCAGCTTTCCGACGGCGTTGCTTTTGAAATTTTTGAGCGATGTTCGGTTGATGCGCCCGTGATTTTCACGACGGCATTTGATGAATACTTGACCGAAGCATTTGCGCACAACGGTATTGATTATTTGCTGAAGCCGATTCAACGCGAAAAATTTTACAAAGCATTGGAAAAATATGAGCGTTTGCAGTCGCATTTCAAGCAGCAAGAAGATATTCAGCAGAAAGAACGCATTCAAGCGGTTGTGCAGCAGATTTATCGTGCAGTATCGCTTCCCAAATCTGGCACGTACAAGGAACGGATTGTTGTTCAAAAAGGGCGTGAGTACATTTCTTTGAACGTAGATGATATTGCGTACTGCTACACCGAAAACCGCATTGTGTCAGTGATTGCGAGGCATGGAGAGCGTTATTTTACCGACAAACACGTTGCTGACCTTGAAACGGAACTTGACCCCAAAATGTTTTTTCGCCTCAATCGCAAGTATCTATCGCACATTGAGGCGGTTCACTCATTCAAGCCCGAATTAAAGGGGAAAATTATTGTGGAACTCCTGCCAAAGCCTGATGAAATCGTGCTTGTGAGCCAAGAACGTGCCGCGCTCTTTCGTGCGTGGATGGAGCAGTAATTGAGCGGAAATACACTTTTTCAGCCATTGGTTACGTCTAAGAAAAGTGGTATATTACTGTTCTATCATTATTTGCAACTTTCTCATATCTTTCAGCAATGCTCACGGTCGGATTACTCCATTCGGTGCTTCGTACCTTGCTTCTGGCGCTTTCTGCGTCGGGGCGAAGTGTGAACGGTTTGGAGTTTGGGGAAAATTTTACCGATAACGAGTTCTATTTTTCGGTCAGTATTCCTGAATCGTGGCAAGTTGCCCATCCCGCATTATATCCCGCTATTCGCAACGAAGCAATCCCCAAAGTGCTTCCCACGTCGAATACGGAAGTGTATTTGAAAATTGCCGCCGCAGCACTCCGTCAAAACTCGCTTGAGGACTATGGTATAGCCTCAACGCAAGCGTACAAGAGCATTTGGCAGATTGATACTGTACGCGGTTTCGATTTTCTCGGTGCTCCGGCAAAAGATATGCTCGTGCGTCAGAAACTTGGTACGTCTTTGACAAAAATTCGCAAGATTTTTACTGTGCGCAAAAGTCATGATGCGACTCATGTCTTTGTTCTCTCTTTTTCTGCTCCTCCCCACCTCTACGAGCGCTACAATGCGGACTTTGACAGAGCGCTTGCTTACTTCCGATTTATCTAAAAAAATCTGTCTAAAGAAATCTGTCTAAAGAAATCTTTGCCAGAATAATATTATTTCATGCCTCAATGCAGCTACACATTTTTATGTGGCTGCTCAATCAGTCATCGTCAAAGCCTTGCAAAACCGCGTCCGAAAGCCTAATGACCAATGGCTAATGACTAATGACTAATGACAAACCACTACCTAAAACCCAGAACCTGAAACCTATAACCTTATCTTTCAACTATGTTAAAATTTATCGAAAAAATCTTCGGCAGCAAGCACGACAAAGACGTGAAACGAATGTTGCCGATTGTTGATGAAATCAACGAACTCTACGCGGAATACGATAAACTTTCCGACGAGGAATTACGCGGAAAAACCGCAGAATTTCGCGCTCTTTTGGCTGAACGCACCAAAGAATTTCAGGATGAAATTGCGAAACTTCGCGATGAATTGAAAAATGGCGAGCTTTCCGGCGAAGAAATTGGCGATATGTACGAGCAAATCGGCAAACTTCAGGACGAAGAATACGAAACGATTCAAGACACACTGGATGAAATTTTGCCGCAAGCCTTCGCAACAGTGAAGCAAGTAGCAAAGCGCCTTTCCGGGCATAAATACTCGGTTGTCGGGCGCGAAACGATGTGGGAAATGATTCCTTACGATGTGCAGATGATGGGTGGTATTGTGATTCACGAAGGAAAAATTGCGGAAATGGCGACCGGTGAAGGAAAAACGCTTGTGGCGGTTGCACCAATGTACCTAAACGCCCTGCCACAGCGAGGTGTTCACCTTGTTACGGTGAATGATTACCTCGCCCAGCGCGACCGCGAATGGATGCTTCCGGTGTTTGATTTTCTTGGTATCAAAACCGGCTGTATCACCTCCGACATGGACCCCGAAGACCGCCAACGCGAGTACGGATGCGACATTACCTACGGCACAAATAACGAATTTGGTTTTGATTATCTCCGCGATAACATGGTTGGCGATGCGTCTGATATGGTGCAGCGTCCACACAATTTCGCCATTGTGGATGAGGTGGACTCGGTCTTGATTGACGAGGCGCGAACACCGCTTATTATCTCGGGTCCCGTGCATCAAAGCGACCACCGTTACGAAGAAATGAATCCTTCGCTGCGCCGTTTGGTGGAAGCGCAAACGCGGCTTGTGGCAAAGATTGTCGGCGATGCAGAGCGGCTTTTGCAGCCCACAGGCGACAACAAAAAAGACAAGGAAAATCGCGTTGAAGCAGGTATTGCGTTGCTTCGTGCGCACAGAGGTATGCCGAAAAACAAAAAATTGATGAAGATGTTCACTGTGCCGGAGAACATGAAACTTATGCGCGAAACCGAGCTTGAGTATCTCCGCGACCAAGGTACACGCATGAGCGAGATTGACGAAGAACTGTTTTACGCTATTGACGAGCGCCA
Source organism: Candidatus Kapaibacterium sp. (assembly GCA_025455065.1). Classification (GTDB taxonomy): domain Bacteria; phylum Bacteroidota; class Ignavibacteria; order Kapaibacteriales; family UBA4661; genus PH2015. The sequence goes on from JALONG010000006.1 coordinate 165,962, forward strand.
GCATCAAATTGACCTTACCGAAAAAGGGCGTGAATTCCTGAGTTCCGCCCAGACCGATAAAGACTTTTTCGTGATTCCCGACGTGGCGGCAGAAATGAGTATGATAGAAGGTGATAAAGAAATTGAACCAACCGAAAAGCAACTCCGCAAAGATATTGTCATGCGCCTTTACGCGGAACGCAGCGACCGCATCCACACTGTTACGCAGCTTCTTCGCGCTTATTCGCTTTACGAAAAAGATGTCGAGTACGTTGTTGATGGCGGCAAAGTCAAAATCGTGGATGAGTTCACAGGGCGTATTTTGGAGGGGCGGCGCTATTCCGACGGTTTGCACCAAGCAATCGAAGCAAAAGAAGGCGTAGATGTGGAGCGCGATACACAGACACTCGCCACAGTTACGCTGCAAAATTACTTCCGTATTTATCGCAAACTTGCCGGTATGACAGGCACGGCGGAGACCGAAGCAGGCGAGTTCTACGAAATTTACAAGCTGGATGTGTGCGTAATTCCGACCAATCGCAATATCGTCCGCGACGATATGAACGACCTCATTTACCGCACCAAACGCGAAAAATTTAACGCCGTGATTGAGGAAATAAAGCGCGAAACCGAGAAAGGGCGGGCTATTCTGGTCGGTACGACGAGTGTGGAAGTATCGGAACTTCTGAGCAAAATGCTTATGCGTGAAAAAGTCAAACACAACGTCCTCAACGCCAAGCAGCACCAGCGCGAGGCAGAAATTGTCGCCGAAGCGGGGCAACCACGCGCCGTAACGATTGCAACAAACATGGCGGGACGTGGTACGGACATCAAATTGCACCCGTCGGTCAAGGATGCAGGCGGCTTGGCAATTCTCGGTACTGAGCGCCACGAAGCGCGGCGCATTGACCGCCAGTTGCGTGGTCGTGCCGGGCGGCAGGGCGACCCGGGTTCGTCGAAATTCTTTTTGTCGCTGGAAGACGATTTGATGAGGCTTTTCGGCGGTGAGCGCATTGCCGGTGTTATGCAGTTCCTCAAAGTGCCGGAAGGCGAACCGATTGAACATAATCAAGTAACGAAGTCCGTAGAACGGGCGCAAAAAAAGGTGGAAGAAAATAACTTCGGCACACGGAAGCGTCTTTTGGAATACGACAACGTGATGAACCAGCAGCGCGAAGTGATTTACAGCCGTCGCCGTCATGCACTTTTGGGCGACCGCATGAAAGGCGAAATTCTGGACTATGCACGGGAATTTGCTGACGACCTCTACGACACTTGCCATGAAGAAGCAGATGTGGAGCATTTCCGCGAAGAACTCCGCACGACGCTTTTGTGTGATATTGAAATGACGCAAGACGAATTCAAGGGCTTGCGCCGCGAAGAGTGTACCGAGCGCGTGATGGAAGTTGCTGAAGAATTTTACTCGCGCAAGGAAAAAACCTTTGGTTCGGATTTTATGGCAGAATTAGAGCGCGTTGCCATTTTGCAAACGATTGATGAGAAGTGGCGCGAACACTTGCGCGTGATGGATGAACTCAAAGAAGGTATCCACCTTCGCGCTTACGGACAGAAAGACCCGCTTTTGGAGTACAAAGGCGAAGCATACAAGATTTTCGTGGAACTCATCGCCGAAATGAACCGCGAATCGGCAAATTTTGTGTTCCGCTATTTCCCCGAACTTTCGCCGGAGCAGATTCGCCAGATGCAGCAGCCCGCTAACGGCGGAAATGTGAGCATTGCAGCGCCAAACGGCTTTGTTCCTCGCATCACGACGACCAATACCAACGCAATGCGTTTCTCGCGTCCCAGTGCCGAGCAGTACACCTATGCAAGTGCTGAAGCGGTGTCGGAGGTTGCCGATGCGGTTTCTGCACAAATGGCAAATGGTAATGGCGCTCCAAAAACGATTGTTAATGCCGCACCAAAAATCGGGCGTAATGACCCTTGTCCGCTTGACCCGAATAAGAAGTTTAAGAAATGTTGCGGCGCTGCGGGCGGAACGCATTGTTTGAAGCAATGATGTACCGCTCAAAGCAGCTTCATTGCTTGTTTTGACGACAACAAGAAACCCTTCAGCCGTTATCATGGTTGAAGGGTTTTTTGTCGGCAAAATTTCGTAGATTGTACGTTATGGAATCGCTCAACATCATTCGCAATAACGATTACGATACGCCGTGGAAAGAAGCCATAGAGCTGTTTTTCCCGGAGTTTATGACCATGTTTTTCCCCGAAGCCGCACGGGAAATAGATTGGACAGCCGAGTATGAATTTTTGGATAAGGAATTGCAGCAAATTGTCCGCGATGCCGAATTAGGTAAGCGTTTTGCGGATAAACTCGTGCGCGTACAACTTCGCAGCGCAGATGAGGAACGACGTGAGCAAATACTTTTGCTGCATATTGAAGTGCAAGGGCAGGTAGAATCAGACTTTGCGAAGCGAATGTTTGTCTATCATTACAGGCTCTTCGACAAATATGACCGCCGAGTGGCAAGTATGGCACTTTTGACCGATGAACAACCGCATTGGCGACCACAAGAGTTTTCCTACAAGGCGCTTGGTTGCTCGGTACAGATGCAATTTCCCGTTTGCAAAATGAGTGATTTTGCCGATGATTGGCAAGGCTTGGAAACAAGCACCAATCCCTTTGCGATTGTCGTTATGGCACATTTGAAGGCACAGCAAACACGCGGCAATATGGAAGAGCGCTTACACTCAAAAATCTACATTGCACGAGCGCTCTACAAAAGTACAATGCCCAAAGCAACGGTGCTTGAGTTGATGCGGTTTCTGGATTGGCTTATTACCTTGCCCGAAGGTTTGCAAGAACAATTTACCACAACATCATATCAGTTGGAGGATACCTCTATGCCGTATTATGCAGATTTTGAACTCAAAGCGATGAACAAAGGTTTGTCCCAAGGCTTTCATCAATCTATTTTGATTCTTTTAGAAAGCAAATTTCCCGGAATGGAAAGCGTTTTTGCGCCAATGGTGGAAGATATTCATGACATAGAGCGTCTTAGACGAATCACTGCGGCAATAGCTTCTGTGCAAACAGTGGAAGAAGCGAAAATGCTGCTTACTCAAAACACGTAAAAACCGCATCCATACTTGTCTTGTAGAATCGCCCTCCTGTCATCGTTACGATTCTTCGGGCGCAATGCAGACCGTGTGCCAATCCTCTTCACGCAAGTATTTGTGCGCCAAATCAAGGATGTCCTGCGCTGAAACCGATTCAATCGCTGCGACTTTTTCCTCGACGCTTTCAAACCGCCCTAAATAGAGTTCACTTTTGGCAAGAAGTGTCATGCGTCCCGAAAGGCTTTCCAAGCCCATGATGAGGCTGGATTTAAGCTGTTCTTTTGCGCGGCGCAATTCTGTTTTGCTCACGGGTTCTTCCGCAATACGGCGGAGTTCTTTGTGAATAAGTTTGCGTATTTTTTCTCGCTGCTGAGGCTCAAAACCCGCATAAATACTGAAGATGACGCTTTGCCGAATTTCACTGATAGCGGAGTAAATGCTGTAACATAAACCATGTTTTTCCCGCACAACCTGATTTAATCGGGAACTCATGCCGTCACCAAGAATAATGTTGAGCGCCGAAAGCGTGTAATAATCACGGTCAGACATCTCCGGCACAAGTGCCGCTTGCGAAAAGTGCATCTGCTGAGTAGGCATCGTTGTTTCGTAGGTAGCTGCCGTGCGGCGTTTCGGGGGAGAGATTGAGCGGTGTGCCGATTGTACTTGCGCTTTTACCCGCGCTTTGGCGGTCATTTTTGCTTTGGGAGATGAGGCAAATGCTTGTTCAATCTGCGCCACAAGCCACTTGTGGTCAATGTTGCCCGAAGCGGCAATAATCATGCGTTCCGGCGTATAGTTGCGCTGGTGAAATTGCGCAATACCCTCGCGGTTAATCGCGTTCATGGTCTCCGTTGTGCCACTAATCGGATGTGCGTAAGGATGTGCTTTTTTACCTTTGCCAAAAAGCAATTCGTCCAAATAATCGTTAATCATCTCTTCCGGCTCGTCTTCCAGTGATTTCATTTCTTCGATGATGATTTTTCGCTCTTTTTCCACGTCTGCCTCACGGAAAATGGGATGCTGGCACATATCGGCAAGAAGTTCCAATGACCGCACCAAATGGGCATCCAGCGCCCGAACATAATAACAGGTATGGTCTTTCGTCGTAAAAGCATTGAGATAACCGCCGACCGATTCCAGCACATTGGCTATCTGCACCGATGAACGCTTGCGTTCCGGGGATGCTGTTCCGCGAAACACTAAATGCTCAATAAAATGAGTGATGCCATATTCTTGCGGCATCTCGTCGCACGAACCCACATCAATCCACGCTCCCAGCGCAAACGACTGCGCAGACGGAATTTGCTCGCTTACAACGCGAATACCGCTTGCAAGTGTGGTTTTTTCGGGATTGGTAAACGTTTGTGAGGAAGACGGGGTGCGTTTGGGCGCTGAAGGCTTGGTTCGCACTGTCTCAGAGGCTTTTCGGCGAATGTGCCGAAGACGATGTTTCATGGATTTTTCAAAAATAATCACAAATGGAAGTGAACGAACATACAGAAAATTTATCGTACATCCCAACAATTCATGTTGCGGATTATTCCTATAATCTCCCCGCAGACCGCATTGCTGCTTATCCTCTGGCAGAACGTGATGCAAGTAAATTGCTTATTGCCGATATGCGGTTCACCGATATGCGGCAAGGCGAGACAAACTTGCCCGTCATTCACCACCGCCATTTCCGTAATATCGTTGAGGAAATTCCTGCATCGGCGCTGGTGATTGCCAATGACAGCCGCGTGATTGCTGCCCGGATTGAAATGCAAAAATCAACGGGCGGTCACGCGGAAGTCTTGTGTTTGCAGCCTGTCGCACCATCGCCAGACCCCGCAATAACGCTGCAAAGCAAGGAACGATGCCGTTGGCAGTGTATGGTGGGTGGCAGGAAAATTGCAACGGGTGATGTGCTGTCGGCGGCATTGCTCACAAAACACGGTGAAATCACGCTTTCGGCAACAATTATCGTGAAAGAAAGTGCTGAAGCGCTTGTGGAATTTACATGGGATGATGAGGAAATGCGTTTTGCCGAAGTCTTGGAAAGCCTTGGACACGTGCCGCTTCCGCCGTACATCAAGCGTGAAGACGAAGCAAGCGACAAAGAGCGTTACCAGACCGTGTATGCGGCGCATAGCGGCTCTGTGGCTGCGCCGACGGCTGGGCTGCACTTTACGGAGCGTGTGTTGGGGGAAATGGAGCAGAAAGGGATTCAAAGGGCGCACGTAACCTTGCACGTCGGGGCTGGAACATTCAAGCCCATGAGCGGTACGGAAGCACACGAACACGTCATGCACGAAGAACGAATTTGCGTCCCGAAGGCAGTTTTGGAGGGGCTTGCAGCACAACTCATGCGCCATGAACACAAAGGGCAATCACCCGTCGTTGCTGTTGGTACGACATCCATGCGTACGCTGGAATCCCTGTATTGGTGGGGTGTTCGGCTCTTGACATTGGACGGTGATGCACGGGAGCGCGATATGTTGGACATTCGTCAATGGGATGCTTTTCGGTTGCAAGACCGCTTTAGGGAAAAACTTCCACCAGCGAGTGTGGCGCTACTAACGGTGCAAGAATGGCTTCAAACAAGGCGTTTGGATGCTGTCGTCGGTGAAACACAAGTGATGATTGCACCCGGCTACGGATTTCGCGTATGTCATGGCTTGATAACCAATTTTCACCAGCCGGAAAGTACGTTGATGCTCCTTGTGGCGGCGTTTTTGACCGTTAATGGCGTTTCTGCTTGGCGAAATGTTTATGAAACTGCCTTGGCAAATGATTACCGTTTTTTGAGTTATGGGGATTCGTCGCTGTTGTGGCGTACGTGATATGTTCGTCTTGTGCTACGGTATTTTTGCCCCAGTGCTGACCGTACTTTGACGGTGAAAAATTTGCAGAAGAGTTGTATTTTTATGCTTCTCGAAAAAGTTCCATTTGTTTACACAATCGCCCCACTGAAGTTTTATGCGCTATTGCCACGATGTTCGCAACATTATCCTCTCCCTTCTTGTAAACCCGCTCCAAACCTGCATTGTTGGAATACTGCTTTTGTCGGCTGCTGTGAACGTTTCTGCCCAGCAATCCAGCATACAAACGCTTCCTGCGACGTTAAGCGGCACAGTGCAAGACGGTGAAAATAAAGAAACAATCGTAGGGGCTACGGTGAGCATCAAAGCACTGAAAATTGGCGCTGTTACGAATAAAAGCGGCTTTTTTTCGCTTAAAAATATTCCTGCCGGAAAACACCTCGTAACCGTGAGTTATTTGGGCTTTGCTAAAAAAGAAATCACGCTTGATTTTGCCGCAGGCGAAGCAAAAAAAATGACGTTTGAACTCAAAAAACAAATCACTAAATCCGGTGAAGTTACCGTAAGTGCGGAACGCGGAGAAGCAGAAAAGCGCCAAATTGCCGTGAGCCAAGTAAATATCCCGATTGAACAAATAAACCAAATTCGTATCGGCGGTGAGGCAGATGTGTTTCGAGCGATTCAATTTTTGCCGGGCGTGTTGTCGTCATCACAGATTTCAAGCGGCTTGTTTGTGCGTGGAGGCTCTCCTGACCAAAATTTAGTCTTGGTGGACGGTGCGGCTGTCTATAATCCAAGCCATTTGTTTGGGTTTTATTCCACGTTCAATACTGATGCAATCAAAGATGTGGAACTTATCAAAGGTGGCTTTGGTGCGCAGTATGGCACACGGCTTTCGTCGGTCATCAACATCACGCAGAAAGAAGGCAACCGCGAAAAATTCGAGGGTTTGGCATCAGTCGGCTTGATTGCCTCTCGCGCTTCGGTGCAAGGTCCGCTTGGGAACGGCTCGTTTTTTGTCGGCGGACGGCGGACGTATTTAGAATTAGTGCGGGCTGTCGTGCCGGTGGATGCGCTTACGGGCGGTGTTCCTATTCCGAATTTTTGGTTTTATGACGTTAATGCAAAAGTAACGCAGCAAATCGGGCAGAATGACAAAATTTCCGCAAGCGTTTTTCTCAGTTCCGACGATTTGCAGTTCAAATCCACAGGCTTGGATGTGAATATCGGCATTGGCAACCAAGCGGGTTCGCTGCGTTGGACGCATATTTTTGACGAAAATCTTTTTGCAACAACGGTACTTTCGACAAGTTCCTATCGCAATGGTTTCGACGGCAGCAATTCGGGTTTTGTCTTTGGTGTCGAAAATACGATACGCGATTTTACGGGGCGCACAGACTTCGAGTGGTACGCAACGAATGAATTTACCGTGAATATGGGTGCTGAGGTCAGCAATTTCCGTTTCGGCTACAAGCAAAACTTTACGGGGCGAGATACGACGCGGGTTTTGCCGGGTTCTTCGGATGCCGTCACAAATTTTACGCTGGATGATTGGACGTATTCCGCATATGCTCAGACGAACTACCAATTTACGCCGTTTTTCTCTGCACAGGCAGGTTTGAGAGCGTATTATCTGCAAGCAAACGGCAGTTTGCTTTGGGACCCTCGTGCCTCCTTGCGTTGGGAGTTGTCGCCGGATTTGACGGTGAAAGCCTCTTGGGGCATTTTTCACCAATACTTGCGATTGGCTTCTAACCCTGATTTTACCTTCTTCGACACGTGGTTGCCTACCGATGCGTCTCTTGGTCCGAGCAGTTCCACGCACTACATCCTTAGTTTTGAGACTAAACCCGTGCTGTTCGGCATTGATGACCTTGATTTTAATTTCGATGTCTATTACAAAACCCTCACGAATATCAACGAACTGAACACCTTCGCGCTGCGCTCCCGCAAGGCTTCGGAGATTTTCTTTTCGGGTAACGGCGAGGCGTATGGCGGAGAACTCTTTTTGCAGAAAAAAGCAGGGCGATTTACGGGCTGGGTTGGATATGCTCTGGGCTGGGTAACGGCGCGGTTTGACAGCATTAACTTTGGTAATCTCTTTTTTCCGCGTTACGACAGGCGGCATGATTTCAAGATTGTCGCGCAGTATGAACTTAACGACGAGTGGGAATTGGGCGCATCATTTATTTTTCAATCGGGGCAGCCCTTTACAGGCGTAAGTTCGCGCTTTCAGACCGCTTTCCCAAGTGAGCGCGTCGGCACGGGGATTACAGTCTCGACAGCCCGTAACGGCTTGCGTTTGCCGCCGTCGCACCAACTTAACCTCAGTGCAAATTACAAATTCAAACTTGCGGGCTACAATGCGAGGTTGCTGATAGATATTTTCAACGTTTACTCGCGGCAAGACATTTGGTTCCGCTTTTACGACACGACAAAGCCGACGGTGGAAGTAACCGATGTGCGCCTTTTGCCGATATTGCCGACGGTAACGCTGGAAGTGAAATTTCAGTAGAGAATGGGTGAATCTATCGTGTTTGGTGAAAGAAAAATTATCCACGAATCGCACGAATTGACACGAATTTTTTTTATGCTTGAATAGAAAAAAATCTTGATGCGTGAGGATTCGTGCGATTTGTGGACATTAAAAACGGGAGTTGCCGAGTACATAAGTCATTCAACCTTTTGCCGCAAAAAAGCATCTTGTGGAGTAATTGTTGCATATCACGCAGAACTTCACGATTTTTGTAATCTTGACTCTTTCCCCGTTTCACTAAGGAGCTTTTTTGTAATGAACACCAAAACAATGACGAACAGTTTGACGAACACATTGCGTATTCTTGGTTTATCCGCCGCCTCTTCAATTTGCGGTTTTACATTTTCCATTGCCTTTGCCGCTTCTCTGCTTCAAGCACAATCTCCCCAATCCAAAACTCCCGACGGCAAAACCGTGCTGGCAAAAGTCGGTACGGAGGCTATTACCTACAAAACGCTTGAAGATGCTTACCGCAAAAATATTAACAATAAATCGGTGCAACTCACAAATGTTTCCGCAGACAGTGTGCGTGATTTTTTGAACCTGTACATCAATTATCGCCTCAAAGTGCAGGACGCAAAAGCGCGTGGTTACGACCAAAAGCCGGAAATTGTGCAGGATATTCGTCAAAACCGTGCTTCGCTTGCCGCGCCTTACCTTTTTGAACGCGCATTGGTGAATCCCCGCGTAGATACGGCGCTTGCGCGTCGGCAGAAGCAGTTTCGCGTTGGGTTGATATTTACGAAAATTTTGGAAAATGACACCGCGCGAGCATACAAGCGCTCTGTGGCTATGTTGGAAGCGCTCAAAAAAGGTGCAGATTTCCGCAAAATGGCGACCGATTCCAGTGACGATGAGTATTTCCGTAAACTCGGCGGAGAAATGCCGCTTTTGACCAGCGACCGTGTGCTGCGCGAGATTGAAAACGCCGCTTTCCGCATGAATGTTGGTGAAATTTATCCCAAGCCAATCCGCTCCAATCTTGCCGTTCCGGGCTATTACATCGTGAAACTTCTTGGAATGGAGCCGCGTGTGGCAGTACGCGGACGATATATTTTGCTCAAAGCACCCACTCGCACTGCGCCTAACGGCTCGGCAATGCCCCCAAGCCCGGATGACTCTATTGCGACGGTGAAGCGCACCGATAGTGTGCGGAAATTGATTTTGTCAGGTCTGGACTTTGCAGAAGCGGCGAAAAAATATTCCGAAGACGGTTATGCACAGTACGGTGGTATTTTTCCTGCCTACTACACCGAAACCACAGGCTACATCAATGGTTTGCGGTATCAATTTCCTGATGAAGTTGTCAAATGGCTCTTTGCCGCTAATCGCAAGAATGGTGATATGTCTGAGGTAATTCCCACATTTAACGGAATGTACATCGTTCGGCGCGACACCTCAAAAATCGGCGGTGATGACCGCGAAGAATTAAAGCGCTTTTACAAGCGTGTTCACTTCGAGGCAGACAAAAAAATCTTTTTTGATTCGGTGAAAAAAGCGCGAAAATTCAGCATGAACACCAAAGCGCTTGATGCCTTTTTGAAATCCGTTGATACGACGCGCCCCTCCTTCGACAGCGCACAAAAAGTGCGTTTGAGTGGGAAACTGCTGAAAGAAACGATGATGAAATTTACGGGCTACGCACTCACAGTGAACGGTTTTGCGGATTCGCTTTTGAAGCGCAACGAACTTCGCGGATTTTCGCTCACACGGCAAGGCATGACGCAGGCTTTGGAGAAGTTGAACGAAGCAGCACTAACGGATGCTTTGACAAGTACGCTGGAGGCGGATTATCCCGAATTTGCGGCGCTGATGAAAGAATTTGAAGAAGGAATCTTGATTTTCCGTGTGGAAGAGCAGGAAGTCTGGAGCAAATTAAAATTCGACACAGCCCGCGCCCGTGCGTATTACGAGCCAATCAAAGACCGCTTCAAAACGCAGGAACAATATGAGTTCTCGGAAATCTGGGTGTCGTCGGATTCCCTCGCGCAAACGCTCTACAAACGTTTGCAAGACGCAAAAAATCGCCCTTCGCTCTTCGATTCGCTTGCTGCCGAATTTACCGAGCGTCCGGGCTACAAAGAGCGCAAAGGCAAATGGGACCCGCTTCCGGCAACGGAATTTACTATTCCCGACGAGTTCAAAAAGCGCGGTGCGAAAATCGGTGATGTGCTTCCACCCTTCAAGTTTCAAGGTGGCTTTGCAATTTCTCGTTTAAGTGCTATTCAGCCTATTCGCGGGAAAACGTTTGACGAGGCAATCCCTGATTTTGCTGCGCAGTTTCAAGACATGGTACAAAAAGAATTAACGCAAAAGTGGCTTGACGGCTTACGTGCGAAGTATCCCGTTGCCATTGAGCAAGAAACCTTCAAATCATTGTGGAAATAATAGAGTTTATCCAAGTTAAGGGTAGAAGAATTTCTTCGTAGCACAGACATTCTTGTCTGTGTCCCCTAACGCCGATAGGCGTATTTACCGAAAGCAGCGTAAAGAATGGCTTAGAAGATTATTCGCTTCGCTCATTTTGGACACAGACAAGTCGAGCGCGGCGCTCAGTCTGTGCTACGTTGAAGAGGTTTATATCGCTAACTTTGATAATGTCTAATCTTCACATCAAATTTTGACATCAATTTTGACATCAAGCAAAGGGTTTATTCTATGACTCGTGAAATCAATTATCGTTTTGTGCTGTTTGGAGCAATGTTTGCATTGCTGCTTTGTTCTGGAAGCCGCATCAATGCTCAGATTACGGGCAATCTCAAATCCGGCGAGGCGATGGATAAAATCATTGCTGTTGTCGGGAATGAAATTATTTTGAAATCAGAAGTTGTCGGTCACGCGATGATGGCAGCCGCGCAGGAACGCCGTACCAATGCGCGTCCCGACGACCCGGTATTGCTCAAACGCTCGTTGGATGTGCTTATCAATGAAAAGCTCATCGTAACTAAAGCCGTCGAGGACAGTTTGACGGCTTCGGAGGACGAAATCACCGAGCGCATGGAGTACCAAATCCAAGCAATGGTGCAGCAAATCGGCTCTGAGCGCCGCGTGGAAGAGGTTTATGGAATGTCCATGGCGAAAATTCGTCGTGATTTCCGCGAGGAAATTCGCAAGCAACTTCTCACAGAGCGCCTTTCGCAGCAGAAGTTCGCTGCAATCAAGGTTTCATCGAAAGAAGTGCAGGATTTTTACAAGCAATTCCGCGATTCGATTCCGCCTGTGCCGCCGCAATACGAACTGTATCACATTGTGAAAAACGTCGAGCCGTCGCCGAAAGCGAAGGAAACGACGATTGCGATGGCAAAAAAAATTCGTGATTCACTGATTGCCGGAGGCGATTTTGCGGCATTTGCGCGTCGGTATAGCAATGACCCCGGGTCGGCGCAAGCAGGTGGTGAGCTAGGTTTTGTGCCACGTGGGAAGTTTATCGCAGAGTTTGAAAAAACGGCATATGCGCTGCAAATCAACGAAATTTCGCAGCCTGTGGAAACGCCGTTTGGTTTTCACATTATCCAACTTTTGGACAAACGCGAAAATGAAGTAAAAACGCGCCATATCTTGTTGAAACTTGGTCAGACCGATGACGACGTAACGCGCACAAAAGCCTTTTTGGATTCGCTGAAAATGCGCGTCGCCAAAGGCGAACTTTTTGAAGACCTCGCAAAGCAGTATTCCAACGATGACGACACCAAAGCCTTTGGTGGGCTTCTGGGGCGCATGGAAGCTGCAAAATTGCCCACGGACATTGCCGCAAAAGTGGAAAAATTAAAAGACGGCGAAATGACCGAAGCTCTTCCTTACAACGCGCCGGGTAGTACCAAAAGTGCATTCAATATCGTTTTGCGGAAAAAGTATATTCCGGAGCATAAAATCTCGTTTGATGACGATTACAAGCGCCTTGAGCAGATGACTTCGATGCAAAAACGCGCAAAGGTTTATGAAGATTGGATGATAGATTTGCGCAAAAATATCTATTGGGAAATCAAAAGTAAATTGTAGAAATTGCTAACGAACAATATCCGGCTGCGGTACCTCAATCATCGTTTTTGATTGTTCGCAGCCTTTTTTCATTTTACCCGCTCCGCCAAACAGGAGCATTCTTTATGGGCAACCATTCACAACACCAGAAACTAAGCCTTGCGGGGCTGTTAATTACCGTCGGCATTATTTACGGGGACATTGGCACCTCGCCTCTGTACGTGATGAAAGCTATCATCGGCAGTCGTTCTATCACCGAAGACTTGATTTTAGGCGGTCTTTCGTGCGTTTTTTGGACGTTGACGCTGCAAACCACCATCAAATACGTGCTGATTACGCTGAGAGCCGATAACAACGGCGAGGGCGGCATATTTTCGCTCTTTACCTTAGTGCGTAGGCGCGGGAAATGGTTGGTTGCTCCGGCAATGCTGGGCGGCGCGTCGCTTATTGCTGACGGCATTATTACCCCGCCAATCTCGGTTTCATCAGCGATTGAGGGTTTGAGAATTATTGACCCCGCGCTGCCGACAGTAGGAATTTCAATGGCAATTATCACAGCGCTATTTGTTGTGCAGCAATTCGGTACGGAGAAAATCGGTCAGGCATTTGGTCCAATCATGGTTTTGTGGTTTGGGATGCTTGCAACGCTCGGTGTGGTCAATATCGGAGCATATCCGGCTGTCATCAAAGCATTTAACCCGTATTATGCCTATCACCTTCTGACCGCATTCCCTCAAGGGTTCTGGATTTTGGGCGCAGTATTCCTTTGTACAACAGGTGCGGAGGCGCTTTACTCCGACCTTGGGCATTGTGGGCGACCAAATATTCAGATGTCATGGGGTTTTGTGAAAACGGCGCTCATTTTGAATTACATGGGACAAGGCGCATGGCTGCTTTCAAGCGGTATGCAAACGTTGAATGGCATCAATCCTTTTTACGCCATCATGCCAAAATGGTTTTTGCCGATTGGTATCGGTATTGCGACTGCTGCTGCCATTATTGCATCACAGGCACTTATCACCGGCTCATTTACGCTGTTTAGCGAGGCAATAAAACTGCACCTTTGGCCCCGTCTTGCAATTCGTTACCCGTCGGAATCACGCGGGCAAATGTACATCCCCACAGCGAATTGGCTGCTTTGGGCGGGATGTATGTTTATTCTGTGGCATTTCGAGGAATCAAGCCATATGGAGGCTGCGTATGGCATAGCGATTACGCTGGCGATGCTTTCAACGACGATTCTTTTGGCGCAATATCTCAAACGCATGGAATACAGTACAGGCGTTGTGATTGCTGTTATTGCGGTATTTGTAGCAATCGAATTAGGCTTTTTGATTGCCAACATGAGCAAACTCCACGAAGGAGGCTGGATAACGCTGGTTATTTCTACGGTGTTGGCAATGGTGATGGTTATTTGGTTTAATGCACGTATCATTCTTGCGCGTTTTGCGCATAGTGTTCGGATTGAGGATTACCTTCCGGCGCTGCGTGATTTGGCGGAAGACCGCGAAGTACCGAAGTATTCGACGCATCTGGTGTACTTGAATAAAGTTCCCTATCCGCATCAGGTGGACAGAAGTATTATTTATTCCGTTTTGGAGAAACAGCCCAAACGAGCCGATATTTACTGGCTTCTGCACATCGAAACAACTGACAGCCCCTACACAATGGAGTACGAAGTGGAGCATCTTGTTCCCGACGCAGTGATTCGTCTCACGTTTTATCTGGGCTTCCGTGTTCCGCTTCATATCAACGCCTTTTTCCGTCAGGTTGTTTGTGATTTAGAAAAAAATGATGAAGTTGATACGTCGAGCCGTTATATCTCACTGAAAAATAATCAGATAACAGGCGATTTTCGTTTCGTCGTGTTTGAAGAGTATTTGTCCGATGAATACGACCGTTTGACGGTGCTTCAGCGTGTGATTGTGGAAGCGTATATCTTTCTCAAGCGCTTCTCACTTTCGATTGTAAACGAATTTGAATTGGATTTAAGTTCGGTAACAGTCGAAAAAGTACCGATTTCGACGCACTCGCATCAATACTTGAAACTTCGGCGGATAGAGGCGTGAGAAAGGGCAGAGGGCAAAGAGATAAGGGCAAAGGGACAAAACACAAAGAACAATGCTGTGAATGTTAAGAATGGAGAGGCTCAAATGGCAAAAAAGCGCTTAACACCCGATGAATTCTACGCTGACCTCGCAGAGCCGCAAAAAAGCATAGCGTTGGAAGCAAGGGCGTTGGTGCTTGCGACAGAGCCGGACATTGTAGAAGACATCAAATACGGCGTTCCCTTTTATTCCCGCGAGGGCTGGATGTGTTATGTGAATGTTACAAAGAAAAACGGTGTAACGCTCGGTTTTATGAGCGGTACAGTGATGTCGGATACATTTGATTTGTTTGCAAAAAAAGAACAAGACTTGAAGTTAGTACGATTTATCGAACTGCCAAGCGTCACATTTATTCGTGAAAAACGCGATGAAATCACGAATTATGTGATTGAAGCGCTGGTTATCAATGATTCCAAAACCAAGAAATAATTCCGAATTATGGCTGAAGTATTGCAAAATGGTATCGCTGCTGAAACTCCCTATCAAGAACCCACAACGCCTGAAGGCAAGGTGATATATTGCTTGGATAAAGGTTTCGTGCGCTTGGTGGACGTGATGGGGTCGGATGCCGCTATCGTCCAAGCGGCACGTGTTTCCTACGGTGCAGGTACAAAAAAAGTGAACGAGGATAGAGGACTCATTCGATATCTCATGCGCCACGCGCACACAACGCCGTTTGAAATGGTCGAGTTCAAATTTCACGTGAAATTACCGATATTCGTTGCCCGACAGTGGATTCGCCACCGCACGGCAAATGTGAACGAATATAGCGGTCGGTATTCGGTCATGCGTGATGAGTTTTACATCCCCGAAGCCGCACAAATACGTCCTCAAAGTGCATCGAATAAGCAAGGACGCGCTGACGAAACACTTTCCGACGCGGAGACCGCAGAAATCCTTACACTTCTTCAAGGCGGTCAGGAAAGAGCTTACGACGATTACGAAACGCTTTTGGAGAAAAATTTTGCCCGCGAACTTGCGCGAATCAACCTTCCCGTTTCACAATACACGGAATGGTATTGGAAAATTGACCTTCATAACCTCTTCCATTTCTTGCGTTTACGCATGGATGCTCATGCGCAGTACGAAATCCGCGTGTATGCCGAAGCGATGGCGGAAATCGTGCGGGAAATTGTTCCGTTGGCGTTTGAGGCATATCAAGATTATGCTTTGAACGCTGTTCGGCTGACAAATCCCGAAATCAACGCAATGAAGTGCCTTCTGGCGAATGTTGATACGGCTGTGCTAACCGATGAGGTTCTGGCTGAAGCGGGGTTGTCGAAGCGCGAAATGGAGGAATTTCGCGGAAAACTTGCGAAAATGAAGCCGTAATACTTTTCATGCACCACACTTCCATGCTCTAAAGCCGCACAAAATCTATGCTCACGCAAGCCATACAAGATTACCTCAAAGCAATTTACAAGCTCAGTGAGCATGGTCATGCCGTTACCACTAACGACCTTGCGCGTGAACTCAAGGTAGCGCCTGCTTCGGTAACGAATATGATGAAGCGCCTCAGCGAGATGAATTTAGCTTCCTACGCATCCTACAAAGGCGTAACGCTCTCTGAAGCGGGATGCAAAGCAGCATTGGAGATTATTCGGCATCATCGGTTGTTGGAACTGTATCTCAAAGAAGCGCTTGGTTACTCGTGGGATAAGGTGCATGACGAAGCCGAAACGCTGGAGCATCATATCTCGGAAGAGTTTGAAGACCGCATTGCTGCTATGCTCGGAGACCCGCACTATGACCCACACGGAGACCCGATTCCCAGCAAAAGCGGCACTGTGCCGCCGACATCCACTACGCCACTTTCATCGCTGGAACCCGGCATGAATGCTGTTGTGCAGCGCGTTTCCGATGCTGACCCCGAATTTTTGCGGTACTGTGCTTCGATTGGCATTATTCCCCAAGCCGCCATCTGTCTTGTTGCTAAAACCCCTTCCAGCCAAACATTCACGTTGCGCATAGGCAAGGAAGAACATTCTCCCGAATATGTCATCGGCACAGTTGTAGCCGAACAAGTTTTTATCAGCCATTCTGCTTTGTCATCTGCCCTGTAATCCGCATGGCAGCAATGCTTATACAAAAATGAACATTTTATCATTTTCTCGTCATTTGAAAATCATCATTGTCCCCGTACTTTTGCGAGTGATACGTGGACAAGTCTTTGTTCTTTGTTTAGCAGGTTTTCTCCGTTTTGGTGGCGTAGCGCTTGGCGTTACTGTTGGTTTCTCTGCTTTGACGGGATGTTATTCATTTACGGGTGGCTCAATCCCTCCGCACTTGAAAACCCTCAGCATCCCGATTGCAGAAGACAACAGCGTCGGCGGTTCAGCCCAGATGCGCGAAAATTTGACCCAATTGATTGTACAAGCCTTCCGCCGAGAAAATGCCTTTACGCTCGTTCAAGACCGTGCTGATGCGGTGTTGGAAGTAACGATAACAGGGCTGACGGAAAATCTCGCAACTGTCGCCACAGGCGAGTTGGAGCGCGACAAACAAATCATGGTCAATGTCAGCGTGGTCTATCAAGACCGCGTGAAGCAAAAGCAAATTTGGGTGAAACAATTCGCACCGCCGCAAACATTCTCGGTTGCTTCCGGTTTACAGGGGCGCGATGCAGCTATTGAACGCGCTTTGCGGCAAATTGCCAATGATATTTTGCTGGCTGTTGTCTCCGGCTGGTAGGGGAAATTTTAGTTTTTGGTTGCTAGTTTTTAGTTTTTGGTTGTTGGCGGTGAATAGAGCGGAAATTTTCGCAAAAGCGCTTAAAACCTATAACCCAGAACTTCTAACCTAAAACCTTTTCCAATAAGAAGAACCTGTGCAGCAAAGAACAGACCTTGAATCGCGTGTTGTAAATCACTGTTTAGCAATTTCCCTCACGCTTCATCACAAGGTCCGTTTACCTTTATGGAAACACTGATACGCCTTATTCCCATGCACGATGCGCTTTTAGCGCTCTATTTTCTTTCACTTTCGATTTTGTTTTTATTTGGTTTGCAAAGTGCCGTTATGGTGTACTACTACACCCGCACACGCGGCGCACAGCGCACTACTCCTGCCATGCCGGGGGAAGTCCCAATGGTTACGGTACAGCTGCCGCTTTTTAACGAAGTGTATGTTGTCGAGCGCCTGATTGAATCGGTCTGCGCAATGGAATACCCCAAAGACCGCATGGAAATTCAGGTTTTGGACGACTCCACCGATGAAACCGTTGAAGTAACACGCCAAATCGTTGCACGGTACGCTGCACAAGGCTTCGACATTAAGCACATACACCGCACAAACCGCGCCGGTTACAAAGCAGGCGCACTCAAAGAAGGTTTGGCGATTGCAAAGGGTGATTACATCGCTATTTTCGATGCTGATTTTGTGCCGAAGCCGGAGTTTTTGCAAAAAACAATCCCACACTTTTTTGGTGGTGAAAAAGTTGGTATGGTGCAAACACGCTGGGAACACCTTAACGAAGATTATTCCTTCCTCACACGCGCTCAAGCACTTGCACTCGACGGACATTTTGCCATTGAGCAAGAAGTACGCAATAAAGCGGGATTCTTCATCAATTTTAACGGCACAGCAGGCGTTTGGCGCAAAGAAGCGATTTATGATGCCGGAAATTGGCACTACGACACGATTACCGAAGACACCGACCTTAGCTACCGCGCACAACTCCGAGGCTGGAAATTTATCTATTTGAATGACGTAACGTCTCCGGCAGAACTCCCCGCAGAAATCAATGCTTTCAAAGCACAGCAATTCCGTTGGACAAAAGGTACAATCGAAGTGGCAAAGAAAATCTTACCGACCGTTTGGAAGTCCGACTTGCCGCTTCGCATTAAGATTCAATCATCCTTCCACCTCGGTGCAAACATTGTTTTCCCGTTTATTATTTTTGTTGCGTTGCTGAATGTGCCGCTTGTGATTATTAAAAATGTCATGCCACAATATGGCTGGTACTTCGATTTGATGAGCATTTTCACCCTCGCTTCGGTTAGCACCTTCACGTTTTATACGGTTGCGCAGTACACGATTCACCGCGAAGATTGGCATCAGCGCATTATCCTTTTCCCGCTCTTTATGGCTGGAAGTATGGGCTTGGCAATCAATAATACTCGTGCAGTCTTGGAAGCAATTTTCAACAAAAAGAGCGAATTTGTCCGCACACCGAAGTTCAAAGTCGAGAAAAACGGCGACAAATGGCAATCGAACAAATACAAATCAAAGAAAATTGACCGCACTGTGTTTGTGGAGCTTGCTTTTGCAGCATATTTCTTTGTCGGCATTTGTATCTCGCTCTATTGCCTTGAGTTTGCTGCAATTCCATTCCAAGCGATGTTCTTCTTTGGTTTTGCAGTAATTGGCGGTTTGTCGGTGCGCCATGCGAAAATGCGTGCGTAAGATTTGCTCCACAATTATCTACTCGTCATTCAACTTGAAATGCCCCGTTTTTATGTCGCCATTTTGCGCGTAAACGGGGCATTTTTTTTATCCATTGCAATATGTCGCAATAATTTTCCGTTTGATGTGTCTAAGACAAAGGTATGCCAAAAGAATTTTGTAACGTTTGTATCTTCTCCGGCTTTTTCACGTACACTGCTGCATCACCACATTGAATAAATCCAACGGTATAAAGCCAATTTCTTATTTGGAAGTATGTCTGACCATAGAGAAGGAATCCACTAATGAAAAAAGTAGTCATTCTGTCGGTTGCGGCTGGCGGCGGTCATAAAACAGCCATGCTCTCAATTTCTCGCACACTGCGTGAATACGCGCCGTCGTTGGATGTGGAATGTTTCGAGAGCAAGGTCGAAAGCCTTGATGTTTTGCACCGTAATTCCTACACTCTTAACGAAGGCTTATACGATGCGCTCTACAAGGTAGGTGATTTACAGGTTGTGCAGGATGTTTGGTCGGTAATCTTTGCCCCACTCATGAATAAACTGATGGATGAATTTCGTCCGATAATGCAAGCAGACAACTACGACGTGATTATTAGTACGCATTTTGTACAAACCTTTGCTATGCTTAAACTGCGTGAGGAATTGGGAGCGGATGTCAAAATTTTAGCGTATATCCCCGATTTCGACGAGACAAGCGCCCATTTTGCTGCCTACAAAGGCAAACGTGCCGACGGAGCAATAGCACAAAGCGCCCGTTTCTTGGCAAAATTACATAAACGTTTCGGTGTGCCGCGTAATGCCTTGCAGCAGGCAGGGTATGTTACACGCGAAGAGTTTACTGCTGTGCGGAGTATGACGAAAGAAGAAGCCGTAAGCGGTGTAGCGGCGCTGCCGTTTCAAGGCACAAACGCAGTTTCGGGCGACCGCATGACGTTTGTTGCTGCGGGCGGTTCATTCTGGGTATCGGAAATTTACAAGGAAATCAAGCAATTAGGCGAATCCGATGCAATGAATTGGCAGAATGTCCAAATTCTCGTGGTTTGTGGACACAATGATGAGGCATATCGTGATTATACGCAACTTCAAGAAGAATTATCGGCGAAAAACCCTGATGTGCGCATTATTCCACTGCCGTTTATGAACGCGGAGCAGTTAGCAACCGTCTATCGGGCTTCCGATGCCGTCTTGCTTTCAGGCATTGCCCCTGCGACGCTGTATGAACTCATTGAAGCGCAAGCCGGACAGCCTATTGTGCGGCGTGTGAATCCCGGACCGGAACGGTTCAATTTGAAATATATCCTCGACCGCAATTTGGCTGTTTCAACGCCGTCCAAAGAAGATTTTATCGCACTTGTCACCGAATTCAGCAACTCTCCGGCGCTGTTGGCGGAATACAACACCAAGCACCGCAAGGCAGCCGAACAGGAGCGCCACTTCGCCCAAAGCCGCGCTAAAGGCATGGCTACCTTTATTGAACATTTTGCAACAAACACGCCCAACGGTGCCTATCACATCAAACCCCGATACAGCTTGGGTTCGACGTTCATTCGGAATTTTGCCAAAGCTGGCGTAGGTTCGCAGTATTTATCGGCACTCTGGGCAAGACCGACATCGCGGGCGCGTCGTTCTTAATACATCATTCTTGATTTAAGTAGTTGTTTTTAATCAAGTATTTATGCGGTATAATAAAATTAAAGTAGCTTAAATACTTGCTTTTTAATAATGGCTTATTTTAAGAACAACGTGCTTAATATTTGGGATTTTCCTTTTGGGTACGGCTAAAAAACAAGTGGATATTTTGGCAGTTAGTGGCACAGACATTTTTGTCTGTGCGAGTATTTGTGCTAACTTCGAGCAATTTCGCACAGGCAAAAATGCCTGTGCCACTTACACTTTATACACTTATTTTTTCTGTAATCCTTGGGGTAACTCGTTCTACTGGCACTGCGAAGATGTAGCGAAGCGGTAGGGCTGTAATGCTGGAGTTGCGGATATATTTTTCCTTCCTAATCTTCTCATTCTGAAACGTTCATCGTGCAAAAAACGAATAGTGTTTCGTTTTAAGGCAAGCCTGTGTAAAGATTTTTTCCTGCACCGTGCAACGAAACTTTGACCGTTAGTAAGGTTTTCTTATCTTGAGCCTGTTATTTCATGCAGGATTGAAGCCATCGCCAGTGATTGTCGCTCTTCTGCACGTTTTTCTTTTTCGCACTTTGTTTGTACAAGCGCTAATAAACACGTCGTGTGCTTGAAATGGCACGTAATTTGGGCATAGTCCTTAGCAATTATGCTTTTGGCATCTCTCATCGGCTTTCTGTTTCGTACAAAAGCTGCAACCCAAACCGCTACGCTGCACAAACAATTGTCGAATTTTTCCGTTCCTTCATGGATTCTTTTGTCCATTCTTGCTTCCGGCGTTCCAATAAGCATTTTGGGGCTTTGAGCGCCGTCACTCTTGCTTTGTTCATCACTTGTGCAAGTGCGCTCTATTCCCAGCAAAGTGCATCCACACGTGGTTTGCGCTGCTCGGACGCTTTGACGTTTTGCCAAACCACCCTCAGAACAAATTTTCCCACAGACAGCACCTTTCTCCAAGAACCGCTTCCTGCGGCAGCCTGCCTTGCATCGGTTGTTTCCAATACCGGCGAACAGCGTGTTAATGGTGTCTGGTACAGAATTACTGCATACCAAAGCGGCGATTTGGGCTTTGGTATTCAGCCCGTTAATGCCGACGGAACGCCAAACACGCGGGTTAATCTCGACTGGGCGCTTTTTCGTCTGACCGACAGTACCACCTGTGGGCGCTTAGGTGAGCCTGTGCGCTGCAATACTGCACCACGCGGCGGCTTGACGGGAGCGATTGAATCAGAATTTTCCGAAGAACCTTTTTCCGAGCCGATTCGCAATGTGCGAAGCGGCGAAACCTTTTTGCTCCTTGTCTTGAACCCAAGTAACTACGTGCTTGGTTACACGATTGACATGGGATTTTCTTCCTCGCAAACTATCGCCGTGCAGTCCCCGCTCTCGCTTCGCAATCTCACGTCACCGCGCAATGTCTGCCAAACGAATACGCTCACGGTGGAAATTTCCGACCGCGTTTTGGTGAATACCGTTACAAGCGGCGTATTTACCGTGCAAAGTGCGCGTGGTGTGCGGAGAAATGTTACGCAAGTTACTTCGCAGCGTTTCGGCATTACTACGACGGCTTCCGCAAGTGCTTTGGACAATCAATTTACGCTCTTTTTAGACAGACCGATTGAGCAATCCGAGCGCTACACGGTGCGTACTCAGCAGGTTTTGCCTTCGGTTTGCCAAACGCTTGGTACTTTGGCACAAGTATCTGCCCTTATTTCCGTCGGTCCGCAAGTAGATATTGTGGGCTTTCGTGAGTATTGCGCCGTTGGTGCAAAAATTTCCGCTTCTGCCGAATTTCGCTCGTATTTTTGGGAAAATGCCCGCACCGGTGCAAGTGTCGGTAACACCCGCACCATTACTGTTCCCGAAGGCGAATATCGTTTGACGGTCATTGACAATAACGGTTGCCAAGCCTCCACGTCGGCGTTTATTCGCACGACGACTGCGATTGTGCTGGGATTAAGCACCGTGAATGGCAGAACGTCGTTTTGTAATTACGGCGACGGCAGCGATGGTGTGATGCTGGAAGCAACGCCCGGTTTTGACCGCTACGAATGGTTTTTCAACGGAACACCGATGACCGGAATTCCAACGACAGGCACAACAAGCCAAAAGTATGTGTTCGATTCGCCCGGATTGTACTCGGTGCGGGCGTTTGTGAATGGTTGCGAAAGTGTTTCCAATAGTGTTCGTATTTCGATGCGTCCTGTGCCTGTGAAGCCAAGTATTAGGCGGGTTGGGAACTATCTCACTGTTGCCAATCCTGCGTTTCCGGGGGCAAATTATTATTGGATTCAGCGTTTGCCCAACGGTGACAGCAAAGGCATTGAAAACGGCTGGGATTGTTCGCCCGTAACAAGCGGAACATATTTTGTGCGCTTAACGAATGACAACCAATGTAGTTTCGATTCCGATTCGCTGGTTATCAATCTTGCGCCCGTGCGTGTGCGCATGGAAACAGGCTCCTACACGTCTTTTCAAGGTCGTCCGTTTGATGTGCAGTTCCGCATGACAACGCTTGCGGGAAACCCGCAAATGGTCGGCGCGACAAGCATTACGCTTACCTTGCGCTGCTTTGCCGGATTGCTTCTGCCCATGAGTGGACAGCGCAATATCATCGCACAGCGTGAGGACAATAACCGCAACCGCTTTATCACGCTAAATTTTCCTCTGCCGACGCAAGCCCAAGCAAGCAACAACGCCGTTATCGGGACACTCCGTATGGTTGCCGGAATACCCTCAGGGATGTTAAGCGGCACAAACAGTAGTGTTCGTGCGACCACAGCAACGGGTTTGTTTTTGGAAAATATCGCTTTTTTAACGCCGAATGGCAAAACAATTCAAGGCATCAGAACCGATACCACGCTTGGCACATTCCGCCTCCAAAACGCAGGTTTTACAGCGTTTACGGGGAATGCTGACCTTAATATAGCGCAAACAAGCGACAACGAAGCCAAGAGCGATGAGAAAAATACCAGCGACACAAGTATTAGCATGACATTGCATCCAAACCCCGCATCAAACGGGCTTTTGACGGTTGATTATCTGCTCAGTGCCGCAAATAACGCCGAAGAACGCGTTTCTGCCTATCTCCAAGATGCACTTGGAAACCGCATAAAAACGCTCTTTGCGGATGAACGGCGCGGAAGTGGCTTGTACTCTCGTGAGTGTGACATTAGCGACGTTCCACGCGGGACATATCTGCTGATTGTACGCACGGCAACAACATACCGAACAGCAATCTTTTCCATCAATAGATGACGCAATAAATGGCGCTATTGCAAGCGTACCATACTGAACATTTTCCGCCTCTCCGCAACATCGTTCGCAGCCTCCAAGCAGGCGCACGTGCGTTGCGGAGTTTCTGCGTTTTATGCTGCGCTGTTTTGCCGATGATTCTCATGTCTAATTCCTTCCCCGAAGCACGATTGTATGCGCAGTTGCAGCTTCGAGAGCCTGTGGAATGGCGTGCGGGAGTCTTTGGGCAGTACGGGCTGAATTTTCACGTCGGCGTATTCGATTCGCTCACCAAACAGGTCTATCCCACACCCTATTCCGAAAGCACAGGACGCTTCACGGGCGGCACGGGGCAAGGTTGGACGGCGGGAGTGTTGTTTGAAAAACCGTTATCGCACCAGTTCTCTTTTGCCGGAAGGCTGATGTTTTCTCAACTCAGCGCCACGATGAGTATTCTCGAACCGGCGTTTTTTATCCGCGACAGCGCCGGATTCAGCGTGGGAACGGATGTGAATATTGCTTCGCGCTTTTCGACCGATATTTTCGCTGTGGCGCTGGAGCCACAAATCGCATGGCATCCCATTCAGAATTTGTCGGTGTATCTCGGTGTTCGCATGGGAGCGAGTTGGGGAACACGCTTTCAAGATTTTTCGCTTGCCAATGACCCGACAGGCTTACTGACCTTTCCTGAACCCTATCTTTCGCGCACGATTGTTCCCGATTCGCTCAGGGCTATCAGCAACGTGTTTGTGCCGCAAATAAGTGCCTCTGCGGGGTTGAGCTACGCCATTCCTCTCGACATTGACGAAACCTTGTTTATTGTGCCGGAAATTTGGTACGCACAAACCGTAACGCCATTTTTGAACAATCTTGCTGCCGGACAGTCGTGGTTTATCAACACATTACGCGGCGGTCTCAGTGTTCGCTATTCCCCTGAAGCGGCGCGACGTTTTCTGCCGCCGGCGATTGTCCGCACTGCCGAAACGCCGCAACTTTCTATCAATATCACCCCACTTGCCTTGGATTCAAGCGGTGCAGAATCGCCATTATTGCGCTTGCGCTTGGAAGAAACGCTCTCGCGGCAGATGCACCCGCTTTTGCCCTATATTTTCTTCGACAAAAACACCGATGTTGTTCCGGCACGGTACACGCGGCTTTTGATGACACAAACTGCATCGTTTTCGGAGAAAATTTTTGCAAAATGGGGAACGCTGGAAATTTACTATCACGCGCTGAACATCGTCGGGAAGCGCCTTCGGGAGAATCCAACCGCCACGATTCGTATTGTCGGCTGTGCAAGTGCCGATGAATACACGGCTGACTCGTCGCATATCGTTTTGGCAACGCGCCGTGCTGAAGCGGTGATGACGTATTTACGCGATGTGTGGCGGATTTCAAGCGAGCGCATGAACATCGAAGCACGTGGATTACCCGAAGAGGCAAATACGCTTGCGGCGGATGCTGCAAACGCGGAAAACCGCCGTGTGGAAATTTATTCGGATGTGTGGAATATCCTGCGCCCCGTTACGATTGCCGACACGCTGCTTGAATCCACGCCGCCTGCGGTGAAATTTGTGCTGCGGGCAAACACGAAAGGGCGCATCAGTAAATGGCGCTTCAAAATTGACCAAGGGAAAAATGCTATTCAAAACGTGAGCGGCTTGGGTGCGCCGGAAAATGAGTTGTATTGGCATCCTTCGCGTGAACAACGCACCATTCCTCGCACAGAAGAGGCTGTGCGCTGTAATTTTGATTTTTTGGAGGAAGAAGGCGAAGGCGGAACAGCAACGATTTCTATTCCGATTGAACAAGTAACGATTGCCAAAAAACGGCGTAAAATCGCGCTTGGCGGCGCGGCAACCGATGCCGATAAACAAATAGACATTTACCGCTTTATTCAGTTTTCGCCCGAAAGCACACAGCCTACACAGGTGCATGAACGCTTGCTCGGCGAGATTGTGCAAGCCGGAATTGATGCAAAAGCAATCATCAACATTGCAGGTTTTACCGACGTTCTAGGCAATCCGACGCAAAATCTTCAACGTTCCACAGAACGCGCCAAAAATATTGCTAACGCGCTCACAAGTATCGTTTCTGCCGGAAGTCCGCTTTCCAAGCCAATTGTGGCAGGCTTTGGCAGCAAAATGGGCGTGTATAGCCAACAAACCCCCGAAGGGCGCTTGTATTCTCGCATGGTGGAACTGCGCATCGAAACAACAAACGCGGGGAAGTAAGGGTTAAGCCTTTCCCAGGTGATGTGCATCACACCAAAAATAATTTCATTGCCAATGTTCTATTTTTTTTCACTGTTACTGCAAGGAGTCATTATGCGTTTACTCTCAACAAAACGCCGCGCCATTGCGCTGTTTCTGAGTGGATGTCTCGCTGTTTTCATTACCGTTGCCTGTCAAGGACCTGCCGGACCGCAAGGACCTGCAGGACCTCAAGGTCCGCAAGGAGCGCAGGGACCCGCCGGAGCGCCCGGCACTGCTGCTGCCTCGGCACAAGTAACCAACATCACCGTTACAACAAGTGAATGGCGTGCAGCCGGAGCAGGAACGCCCGGAGCGCTCTTGCAATCGGGCTGGAAAACCGCAGGAAATATCACTCAGGCGATAATGAACAGTGGTGCGGTGCTGGTCTATATGCAAGTTTCCGACCCGCCAAATCAAACCGTTTGGCAGCAACTTCCCATCACATTTTACGGAACGAGCGTGTTCCAAGTGTTTGACAGTCAATTCCGTCTGGGGCAGGTGCAAGTGTTTATCAACCAATCCAATACCATTGCCCCCGTTACGCCGACGGGAACGCTCACTTTTCGCGTGGTTGCGATTCCCGGTACGACGGTTGTTGCACTGGCACAACAAATGAACATCAAGGATTATCAGGCTGTGAAAGCGGCGTTTCATTTGGCGGAGTAATACCGCTCCTTTGCGAGGCTCTCAATATCTGTGTTTTTTTGGAGATTGAGAGCCTCACAAATACGTGCTTTTGAGGCATTTGCTTTTACAACGCCGCATTCCGCTTCACATCGTCAAAGCTGTATTGCTTGGTGATATGCCCGTTTTCAAACACTGTTTGCAAAACATCAGCGCCTTCGGTATCAGCCGCCACAGTATTAAAGCCGTTTTCGCTTGTGCGAAGCAATTTTAAGCGCCCACGTTTCGAGTTTTTGCCGCTATCGGTAATCGGCTGTTTGAAAACGTCGCGCTCTTCGCCGCCAACTGTTGCAGCGCTGCATTTGAAGGCAAATTTTTGTGTGTCGCGGTCAAGTTTTTGCAAGAGTGCGCCGCCCATACCAAAGGCGATATTATCCGCCGACCAGCCGTGCTGCTTCAAGACGCTTAAAATCTCGTGAATCGAGTCATAATCAACGCCGTCGCCTTGAATTACGCGCACATTCGGATGCAAGACTTTGTAGCCTTTTGCGTTAGTCTCCGCACCAAAGCGCGTTCCCAGAATTTCCACCACCTTCAAAACCACTTCCGACGGTTTTCCCGAATCGGGGCGCACCACGAGCGTTCCTTTGCGTTGCAAAACCGCATCTTTGAGTTCTTGTCCCCAAATCGCGTCGCAAGCGCGGTAAATGTCGTAAGAATCGCTCACGCAGGCAACCAAGCCTTCGGGGTACTGTGTGAGCATATTGCGATACGCCGCCGCCTCGTTTTCGCGTCCCCACGATGTGATAGTGCTGTGTTCGGCGGCAGGAATCGAAAAACCGTAGCATTTCTGCGCCTTGTAGTGCTTTTGGAGAAATGTTAATGCCGCAATCGTATCTGTTCCCATAAAATTCACCAAGTGCGCCGCGCCGCCCATTCCCGCCGATTCCACCGACGACACGCCGCGAAAACCGAAATCGTGCAGCTTAAAATCAATCAAACTCACATCGCCCGTTTCGTGCAAAAACTGCGTAATAACCTTTTTGATTTCCCGCGAAAGCGTCGCAACCGTGCAGCCGTACCAAACTTGCACAAGTAACGTTTCCAAAAAATTCGTCAGCCAAAAACATTCTGCATCCGTGTTTTCAATCGTCATCATCACGTTATGCGTCGGTATGGCGCTGCCTTCCGGCACAGCTTTGATGCGGACGGGCAGCCGTCCGCTATGGCGTTTCAGAATATATTCCCACCCTTCACGGTTAAAAAGCGCGGTGTTGCCAAAGTGTTGTTCATACACTAATGCTGCTTCATTGATAGAATCTTGCGTTACGACTTGTCCGGCAAGGTATTCTTGCAGGTAATACTGCAAACCGAAAAAAACGACGTTATCAAATCGCCCGCCACGCGATTCAAAATACGAATAAATTGTGCTTGTTCTGGGCGGATATTGCTTGTAATGACTGACTTTGTAACTGTCGGTCAGAAGGATGATATTGTGGCTGTTCATGGCGTTTATGGGAAATAGTTGAAAGTGAAATTTGCTGGCTTATTGTAAAAAATACACTATCTTGCTCGTGCAAATTTTTTTGAAACCGTATCAAGCCGTACCGAGTTCAGGAATGGTGCGCTTCAAGAGGTCGTATAGTACGCCGTGTTCCGGCACGAGGTCGTCACGTTTTAGTTCAGCAATGCGAAAAAAGCGCAGTTCGCTGATGTCGTCTTGGGGTTGAACCCTGCCAAAGACGTATTTCGCCGTAAAAAAGAGCGTCATAATTTTATCGCTCTCGCTGCTGTACCGCCAATCGTCAATCTTCGCGCTGCCGCAATACCGCACGTCGCCTACTTCCACGCCTGTTTCTTCGAGTGCTTCGCGCATGGCGCTTTGTTCGTAGGAATCATCCTTTGTATCGGCAAAGCCACCAATGAAGCGATATTTGCTTTGATTCGGTTTTTTGCCAAGCAGTACGGAATCATCGCGCAATATCGCCACATCCACCGTCGGGTGAACTTTGTCATATTGGTTGTACGCCGCATAAATCACACCGGCGCGGAAATCCGGCGTAGATTTTACTTCGCTGCTGACATTTTTCCGCACCTCCGTGCCTGATACAAACACGTGTTGCTCAAGTTCTTGTGTCGGGAAATCCCCAAAATACCGCGAAATAAAGCTGTCGCGTCCGCCGTAAAGCGTAACGCCGCCAACAGGCGCAACTTCGCGTATGCGTTGGTCTAACGCTTTGCTCCAATCTTTGTCCGAAGGCATATCGGGCAAGGACAAGACGGTCAGTTGCGGAAAGGTTTGCAGCATCATTTCTTTGCGAGCAACGAAATCAAGCGGGTTTTGCTTGGTTACAAGCGTTGCCGACACACCCAAAAACATGATGACTTTGCGGTGTTTTGCCAAAACGCTGGCAATGATAGCGCGGTGCGCTTCGTGCAGTTCGTGGACTTGAAATCGCCCGACAATTACACCCGTGTCTGTGCTGGAAGTAGCCATTTTGCTTGTCCTTTTGTGTTCGTGTGAAAAATACAATATCGTTGCGGAAGTGTGAAGTGCAAAAATGAGAACGTTGCTATGCTAACAAAATGGGCTTCCCGTAGCACAGACATTCTTGTCTGTGTCCAAAATGAGCGAAGCGAATTATCTTCATCGTTAGTAATTACGCCTCTTTTGGCAATTACGCCTGACGGCGTTAATGACACAGACAAGAATGTCTGTGCTACGGTAAGAGGTTAATCGAATTATTCATTTGTCATTCCTCACAACTCAAAAATAAACCCATGTTTCTCCAATGCCTTGTAGCGTTTGCTATCGAATCGGTAAAGTTTCGCAGCGCGGTTTGGTTTGCCGCGCCGCATTCCGCCTGTTTCTACGAGTAATCCGTAGTTGTCAATTTTTTTGCGAAAATTGCGTTTGTCGAATGTCCGTTCTAAAATTGTTTCGTAAAGCGCTTGCAGTTCGCTGAGGGTAAATTCGTCGGGCAGGAGTTCAAATCCCACAGGTTGATAGCGAACTTTTCCGCGAAGCCGCTCCAATGCTGTTTTGACAATCGTCTTGTGGTCAAATGCCAATGGCGGAAGTTTGCTCACCGAAAACCATTGTGCGGCATCGGCATCCGTGCCGGCGCTCAAACTATGCTTTTCTAAATTCACCAATGCGAAGTAGGCAACAGCAACGACGCGCTCTCTGGGGTCTCTGTCCGGTGCGCTGAAGGTGTAGAGTTGTTCAATATACACTTTCTCCACGCCTGTTTCTTCTTTTAATTCCCGCGCTGCGGCTTCGTCTAAGGTTTCGTTCATGCGCATAAAACCGCCCGGCAATGCCCATTTTCCCTTGAACGGCTCGATGTTGCGTTTGATGCAGAGTGTGTGCAATTCGGGTGCTTCTTCTCGGTGGTCAAAGCCAAAGATGACACAATCAACCGCCAATGCAGGGCGAGGATGGTTGTATGAATAGCTCATGGTTGCTTGTTATTTATAGTTCGTGTTAATTTTACACTAACTTACTGTTTCTTTTTTAATTGTGCAAATAAAAAAATGAGATGCGTATGAGTGCCTGTCTGGACTGGGATTTGGGGGATTACAAGGATGATTGGGATTTGGAGGTGATTTTATTTTTTGGGGCTTGTGGGTAGTTCAATCGTTTTTTCTTGTCCCTGATCTCAGCTTCAGCACTTGTGCGATGACGCGAGTTATCAGATTCATAATCCCTAAAATCCCACTAATCCCAAAATCTCAGTCCAGAAAAAAAAACTACAACCTCTCCAACACTTCACCAACACTCGCTAAAAACCGTTCAATATCTTCTTCGGTCGTGTCAAATGCTGCCATAAGCCGTACTTCGTTGAGTGCCTCATTCCACACATAGAAAAAATGCCGCTCTTGTAAGGGCGCAATCGCTTCTTTGGGCAAGACAGCAAAGACAGCATTTGCCTGAACAGGCTGTGTGAGCCGTATTTGCGGAAACCGCCCAAGCCCTTCTGCCAGCTTTTGCGCCATTTGGTTGGCGTGACCGGCATTGTGCAGCCAAAGGTCATTGTCCAGCAAAGCCAGAAACTGCGCGGCGATAAAGCGCATTTTCGAGCAAAGTTGCATACTTTGTTTGCGGAGAAACGGCGCATCGGAAGCAAGGTGTGAAGCCGTTTCGGGGTTGCAAAAGACAACTGCCTCGCCCATCATCAAGCCGTTTTTCGTGCCACCGAAACTTACCGCATCTACCCCGACATCGCTTGTAAATGCCCTCAAGGGCAAGCCCAGATGCGCCGCCGCGTTTGCCAATCGCGCACCGTCCATAAACACATACATTCCGTGTTGTTTCGCAAGCGTCGTAATGGCGCGGATTTCGTCCGGTGTATAAACAGTGCCGTATTCACTGGACTGTGTGAGTGCAATCACTTTCGGCTGCGAATGATGCTCCACGCCAAAACCGTGCAGATGCGGCGCAATCAAGTCCGGCGTGAGTTTTGCGTCTTGTGTGGGAATAGCGATAAGTTTGCAGCCTGTGAATTTTTCCGGCGCTCCACACTCGTCCACATTGACGTGAGCGCTTACCGAACAAAGAATGGAATGGAACGAGCGCGTCATTGCTTGCAGCGCAATGACATTTGCGCCTGTGCCGTTAAAAGCAAAAAACATACGACTGTGGTCGCCAAAATGAGATTGGATGCGCTTCACGGCTTCCTCTGTGAGTGCGTCACCGCCGTAAGCAAGAGCGTGTGCGGTGTTGGCGCGTTGGAGTGCTTCCATAACGGCAGGATGCGCTCCGGCGTTGTTGTCGCTGGCGAAACTTTTGAAGGGAAGTGTTTGAGACATGGTGTAGTGAGGAGTAAGTAAAAAAGTATCGGTGATTTTCCGCTGCGCAATTTGACAATTCTTCTCGAAAAAACATAGCCTACAAAGCGCGTAAATACGCCACATAAAAAAATATTTTTCGCTGTGCTGTAAGAAAATGTGGTTATCGTGTAACTAAGTATTTCGACAACACATTCAACAACTTTTGCCATCAACCATGACCAAGCATACGCCATTCGACAAGAGCAATAACGAGCCTTTTCGCGGGAAAGGAGGCACAAATGTACGCGAATGAATCGCAAAAACCCGAGAACAACGACGATTTGCAGAAACTTTGGCAGCAATCAATACATAATGATTCAATCAAACTCAAGGCAGGGCAGATGATACTTGATATTAAAAAAGAAGTCCAACGCATAGAATACATCTTCCCGTCAGGCAAATGGTCTGTGGATTTAGTACTGATTTTTATGGCAGTTCGAGGAACTGTTCGTCTATTCAATGGCATTGAAATTGGTGATACCAATAAAATTATTTTTGCTGTGGCGGACATGATTTTCTGGTCGTTACTCGCAGTGCGACAAATTATTGTTGATATTAATACCTCACGCTTTAATGAAAACAATGAACGGGGGTATTGCCGAAAACAACTTGAGCGGATTAGGCTGCAAATTATGTATATACGGTACCTTAGCCCGTTTCTCACCACTATTTTAACGCTTGCTCTCCTCCTTAGTATGTGGCTTGATTTTCGAGTTTGGTGGGCGTTGTTCTATTGCTGTTGTATTGGGCTGGGTGTTTATATGGAGATATTAAACCAAAGCCTTGTAAAAGAGAAACTGCTACCGCTCCGCAACAAGTTAGAATCTGCCCTTCAACAACTTAACGAAAAAGCATGAGTGCATTTCAACAACCCTCAACAAGTACCCGCGAAGCAGAATTCGTGCGGCTTTTGGAAGAAAACAAAGCCCGTATCATGCGCCTTTGCAAAGCATACACCACTTCCCGCGAAGACCGCGAGGATTTGTTCCAAGAAATCGCCGTCCAACTCTGGAAGGCGCTTCCCGGCTATCGCGGCGAGGCACAGGTTTCAACGTGGATGTACCGCATTGCGCTGAACGTGTCACTGCGCTTTTCCTACGAAACAAAACGCCGCAAGCCAAGTGCAGAGCGCATTTCGTGGATAGAAGAAACTACACCGCACCCACACGACGATGCCACACGAGAGCGGATAGAACAGCTTCAGCGCTGCATTACGTCGTTGCCGGAAGTGGAGCGCTCGGTGATGATATTGTACTTGGAAGAGTGTTCGTACAAGGAAATAAGCGCTATTACGGGCTTGACGGAAACGAATGTGGGTGTGAAAATCTCTCGTATCAAGGAAAAACTCTTGGGCTGTATGCAGCGAGGCGAAGGAGGTGCGCAATGAGTAATCAAGAGGACTTCAAGGATTTGCAACAACTGTGGCAGAAATCAACACAAACAGAATCTCTCAATCTTCAACACGAAACCATGATGCAGCGCATAAAAACAGATGTTGCAGCCTTTGACAAAAAAGCACATCTAACGACATGGATCTATCCACTCATGTACATTGCGGTGGCAATTGGCTCTGTGGTTGTTGTCATCAAGGCAATCCAAAAAGTCGATGTGTTCACAATGGGAATGAGAGCAGCATCCATGGTTCTGTATGGGTCGGAAGGGCTTTTCAATGCTTGGCTTATGTGGAAAATGCGTGCAATGAACTTCACAAGTCACCGAGAATATCTGGAAGGGCAGATACAAAAACTCACGTGGTATTTGAATTATAACGAGCGTTACGGAGCGCCGATAGCGATGGTTTCGGCTTCACTATTTGTACTATCTTTTTGGGATTCTTTAGAATGGTGGGCAATGGCGCTCATTATGCTTGTTTTGTTGCTTATTTTTGGCAGCGCGAGCAGTTCGCGAGAGAGCTTCAATGATGCGAGGAATCTCCGCAGTCGGCTCACAAGCGCCTTGCGTCAGCTCAATGAAGAATAGGAACGAAACAACTGATGGAGTTATGACTCATAGGACTTTCGCAAAAGTGCATTTTTTATAGCAAGGGGTCAAGACCCCTTGTTGCTAAGTCTTTATTTAACAAGAGGTTTTGACCCCTTGCCCGTCAAATTTGCGAAAGCCCTAACTCAAAACAACATCCTCGGAGCAAACTCAAAGCCATATCCATAAAAGGATTCTTGGTAAAATTTTTCGTAAAAAAGCGCAAGAGTGTGGCTTTTTTCAAAAAATCATCCTCACAACGAGCGAAAAATCGTATTTTGAGGCGCTCTGACCATAAGTCCTTACCATGAGCATTTACCTCATCTTTTCGCCACGCGCTATGAAACGTATTATTTCTCTCGTTATCGCTATCGTTGTTTTAGGAGGATTGGTGTATGCCACATCGCGCTCATGGGGCGCTATTCCGGCGTTTTCGTACTTTCTGGATGTATGGAACGGCGCATATCGCACAGCCCGAACAGCGCATGAATCCTCGAAAGCAGAGGAATTACGCATCAGCGCACTTTCCGCGCCCGTGAGCATCTACCGCGATGAGCGCAATGTTCCGCATATCACGGCGCAAAATGACCTTGATGCCGTCGCTGCGCTTGGGTACTTGATTGCAAAAGAGCGTTTGTTCCAAATTGACTTCCAAACCCGCGTCGCGTCGGGGCGCTTATCGGAAATTTTCGGTGCAGACCGCGTAAAAACTGACCAATTCCTCCGCAGAACAGGAATGATGCTGGGTGCAGAGCGCACGTGGGAACAGGTTCAAAAAAATGCTCCCGAAGTCAAAGCTGTGTTGGAGGCATTCACAAGCGGCGCAAATGCTTACATTTCCAGCCTTTCACCGAAAGATTATCCCTTTGAATTTCGCTTGTTGGATTATGCACCCGAAGCGTGGTCGCCCGTGAAATCTATTCTCGTGAATCAACTTATGGCGTTTGACCTCACGTTTCAAGGGCAGTTGGACGATGTTGTCATGGAAGAAATGCGCCAAAAATTAGGCGACAGCGCTTTTCAAGAACTCTACCCGAATCACAGCGTACTGAACGTTCCGCAAAGCCCCGAAACGCAAGGTGTCGTGCGCTCTGTGCGGAAAGAAACGACGGCATCGTTGCAAGAACCCTCCAATGCACAGGCGACAAATCTCAATCTCGAACACCGCGCCATTACTGCACTTCTGGCAGCACGTGATGATGCGGGAACGCTTTTTGGCGAAACGGCTGACGGCAAAGGCAGTAATAATTGGGTGGTCAGTGGCAAAAAAACGCGCTCACAAAAGCCCCTTCTTGCCGGAGACCCGCATCTTTCCTTGTCGCTTCCGGCAATTTGGTACGAAGTGCAGATGATTACACCGACGATGAATATGTACGGCGTGACGATTCCCGGCGCACCGCTAATCATCGTAGGTTTTAACGATAA
Organism: Candidatus Kapaibacterium sp.; assembly: GCA_025455065.1. Taxonomy (GTDB): domain Bacteria; phylum Bacteroidota; class Ignavibacteria; order Kapaibacteriales; family UBA4661; genus PH2015. Next base: position 200,840 of record JALONG010000006.1, read on the forward strand.
CCTCGCGTGGTCGCCCACCAATACGGGCGCGGATGTGGTGGATTTTTACACCGTGAAGTTTCAAGATAACAAGCAACAGCGCTATTTCCACAACGGCGAATGGAAACAAACGGAAGAACGTGTGCAGCCAATCAACGTCAAAGGTGGTGCTGCGGTGCCGGATACAATGCGGTTTACGCATTGGGGACCGATTATCACCGTTGAAGACCAAGCACTCGCCGTGCGCTGGACAGCGCATGAACCCTCGACAATCTTGGAAGCGATTTGGGGTATGAACCACGCACGAAACCTCGCTGAGTTCGGCGAGGCGCATAAACGCTGGGACGTTCCGGCACAAAATATCGCTTTTGCCGATGTTGAGGGAAATATCGCTCTTCGCAGCGCCGGACATTATCCCATTCGCAAGCGCGGACACGGGCGCGGTGTGCATGACGGCACTACCGACGAAGGCGCGTGGATTGGCAAAGTGCCGTTTGATTCCGTGCCGGGCAGCATCAATCCTGAGCGCGGCTGGTTGGAATCGGCAAATCAAGAGCCGACTCCGGCGGATTATCCGTATTATTTGAACTACGATTGGGGTGATATTTGGCGTAGTCGCCGTATTCATGAGTATCTGGACGGCACACAAAACCTTGCGTGGCAGGATTTTGAGCGTTTTCAAACGGATGTAAAAGTTATGCAATGGGAATTTCTCAAACCAACGATAAGCGCATTAAACCTTGCTCCAAAGAATACCGCTCATAAACAAGCATTAGAGCGCCTTATGGCGTGGGATGGCATTGCAACGAAGGAAAATGGTGCGGCGCTGTTGTTGCATACGTTTATCGGTGTTCTGCGTCTTCAAGTTTGGGATGAAATGCTGGACACCGCACAAAACCTCCGTGGAAACCCCAGTGATGCAATGATATACCACCTTTTGCGCAATGCACCCGATTCTCGCTGGTTCGACCGTGCGCAGACCCCTCAGCGCGAGACAGCAAACGACATTCTGCGCTCTTCGATGTACGCGGCGCTTGATACGCTCACGGCGCGATTTGGCACAAACCCCGATGAATGGACGTGGGGTAAAAAGCACAATGTCATTATTCGCCACCTCACCCGCAGCGATGCCTTGAAACCGCTTTGGCGTGGTCCCTACCCGTTTATCGGCTTTCAATCAACCGTCGTTCCTGCCGGAAGCCTGATGACGACGCACAGCGCAAGCTGGCGTATGGTTGTAGATTTTTCAGGTGGAAAACCCGTCGGACGTGCCGTCTTTCCGGGCGGACCGTCAGGAAATCCCTTTAGCAAATGGTACGATTCCCAGGTTCCAACGTGGTTGGACGGCAAACTCTATTCCTTGCAAAAAGCAGCCTCGGAAGCAGAATGTAAGCAAGCATCCATGCGCCTTTCGACCGTGCTAATGCCATAAAACGGCGCAAATATTTTCGCTAACTTTGCCGTTCACAAGAGCGGATTTTGTATATTTGGGACAGAAGCGAAGGTGCTTTCTCGTAATTTCTCAGGTTACCCTGTTTAGCACTATTCTACGAATGAAGAATTACGGGAGTGAAAGTGTAAGTGGCACAGACATTTTTGTCTGTGCGAAGTAACTGAGAACCAGCACCAATACTCGCACAGACAAAATGTCTGTGCCACTGATTGTCAAGGTTAGCCTTTTGTTTTTGCTCCTTCTTTTGTGGCAAAATGGGTTATCGGCATCAGTTCTTTTGCAAACAAACCTCGCTTTTCACGTATTTTTTCACTGCCTCAAGGAGTTGTGGGATATGGCACAATCTTTCCGAATGCGCGTTGTAACAATGCGCTTTGCAGCGTTCATCGTGGGTCTTGTTGTGAGTCTGGGCGCAAAAAGTTTTGCGCAAACAACATCGCTGCAATTCGTCCATTTATCGGCTGACCCCGCGTTAAGCCCTGTGACGGTCTGGGCTGGAGTTCCTGTTTTTGGGATGACGCAGTTTATTCCTGCGGCGCAAAATATCGCGTTCCGCAATGCAACGCCTGCTATTTCTGCCGTTCCGAATCCGTTTATCGCCGGAGCGCAAATTCCCGTAAGTTTGTTTATTGATTCTGCGCTCACGGCAAACATTACGGCTGTTTCCAACACGACCGCAACGCCGACTATTCCGGGCGGACAGTTCACAGGATTGCGCCTCCGCCGAGGAGCGAATATCTCGTTTGTGCGCGGTGTGCAAGATGCGGCGATGTTTGCCGCGAATCCGAGTGGTACAAGTACCCGCCTCAGCATTAGCACGCTGGTGGATACGGCGAGTGTTTCTCCCACTTCCGTCCGCATTTTGTTTTACAATGCTGCCACAGACGCTCCCGGAATTGATGTGATTATCCGCGAAACAAACGACCTTCTCGCCGCGCAAGTAGGATATGACCAAGCAGTTGCGTATAATATCCCCGACGGCAACTACACGTTTGATGTTTATCAAGGCAATCCAAGACGGCTTATTGCCTCGTATTCAGCACCGCTGAGAACCTTGGGCTACACAGGGCAGCGCGTGGTTATTGCGGCGACGGGTTTTTTGAATCCCGCACAAAACCGTAATGGTGCGGCTTTTGGGCTGACTGCCATTCCGAACACGGAAATTATTGCACAAGTTTTTAGCTTCAGGACAACCGACCCGCCGTCAGCCGGAAACGCACTTCCTGCGGTGAGTTTGCAGGCTATTCACGCTTCCGCCGACCCGACGCTGAACCCGCTTGCGCTTTGGCTTAACACGAGTGTTTTTGGCGGAACACAATTTGCGCCGCTTGGCACTAATATCGCTTTTCGCACGGCAACCCCCGCCCGCACAAGCCTTGCGTCTGGAACAACCACCATTCCGCTTCAAGGCAATACCAACCGCCCCACCGAAGCGCTCATTACGGCTGCCACAAGCGGCACAGCGCCCGGAGCGGGGTTTATTCGCGTTCCCGGATATTTGTTTACGCAAGGTGGTAATTTGACGCTTATGGAAGGCGTGACCGACACGACGCGCTTTGCGAGGAATCCGAGCGGGCGCAGTATTCGTTTTCAACTTCGCACCTTGCCTGATACCGCAACCTTTGTTGCCGGAAATCAAACGCGCTTTTTGCTTGCTCATTCGGCAACGGATTTGGGCGATATTCTATTTGACCTCCGCGACGCTTCAGGAACAATGTTGGCGACATACGGTCCCTTCAGCTACGGGCAAACATTTTTGGCAACAACCATTCCCGCAGTAAACTACTCGCTGGTTATGCGGCTGAATAACTCGAACACGCCTCTCGGCACATTTGCGCTGAATCTCGCTTCGGAAAATCTTGGCGGACGGCGCGTTTTGGTAACAGCGACGGGGTTTGCCACACCCGCACAAAATCTTGGTGGTCCGGGTGTACGGCTTTTGGCTGCGGTAAACGACAGCACGGGACGCTTTTTCCTTCTGCCGGGCGGCTTCACGTCTGTCCGCGAGCAGTTGCAACTGAGCAATTCCGGCGTTGGAATGACGCTTCATACCGTGTCACCGAATCCTGTCCGCGAGGCAGCAACCGTGCGCTACGACCTCAGTGAAGCAAAAGAAATCGAACTTTCGCTTATCAACGCACAAGGCACAGAGATTTGGCGCGAAGAACGCCGTTTTATGCCCTCCGGCGCACATTCACTGCCGATTGACGCAAGCACCATTCCGCAAGGCGCATATATGCTGCGTTTGAGCGATGCAAAAGGCAATAGCGTCGCGGTGCGTTTTGTTGTGGTGAAATAGCTCTATATTTTTCATAGGATTAGCAAAAAAATCTTCCTGTAGCACAGACATTCTTGTCTGTGTCCGAAATGAGCGTAGCGAATAATCTTCAAAGGCACTCTTCAGGCTGCTTCCGGTAATTACGCCTAGCGGCGTTAAGGACACAGACAAGTTGAGCGCCGCGCTCAGTCTGTGCTACGGAAGCCTGATTCTGAGCCATACCAAAGAAATTTTTCTGTACTTGCAAAAAAATTCTAAACCATTTCCGAAAAAATACCACAGCCAAAGAGCGTCGCTTGTAATCCCCAGCGCCGCTCTTTTTCCTCATCACTTTTCCCTGATATGCTCGACACAAAATTTATCCGCGAGAATCACGACAGAGTTCTGCACAATTCTCATGCAAAGCACACACAGCCTGATATTTCGGGCTTTTTGCGTTTAGATGAACGCCGCCGTGCGATTATCCAACAGGCTCAAGACCTCAAAGCAAAGCGCAATACCGTTTCCGAAGAAATTGCGCGGTTGAAAAAAGCGAAAGAAAACGCTGACGCGCTTATCGCTGAGATGAAAACCGTTTCCGACACGATTAAACATCTCGACGATGAACTACGCGGCGTGGAAGAGCAGATGGAACACATCACACTCTTCATTCCCAACGTTACGCATGAAAGCGTCCCGCACGGCAAAGACGCAAGCGGAAACATCGAAGTTCGCCGCAAAGACGGCGTAAATCCTTGCGAGGGAGAGCGCGGTTTCCGCAAAGACCATGCGACGCTTGCCAAAGAACTCGGCATTGTTGATTTTGAGCGCGGTGCAAAGATTTCAGGAAGCGGCTTCCCGTTATACACAGGGAAAGGCGCTCGTTTAGAACGGGCATTACTGAACTTTATGCTCGACCAACACACGGGTAACAACGGCTACACGGAAGTATTCGTGCCGTTTTTGGTGAATGAAGCATCTATGCGGGGTACAGGGCAGTTGCCAAAATTTGCGGAGGATATGTACACCTGCGCGGCAGACGATTTGTACCTTATTCCGACAGCCGAAGTTCCCATTACGAACATCTACCGCGACGAGATTTTGCCTGCTTCCGAACTCACAAAAAAACATTGCGGTTATTCGGCGTGTTTCCGCCGCGAAGCGGGAAGCTACGGCAAGGACACACGTGGCTTTCTACGCTTGCACCAGTTCAACAAAATTGAAATGGTCAAGTTCGCCAAGCCTGATGAATCCTACGCGGAATTGGAATCGCTTGTGAATGATGCCGAAGGAATTTTGCAAGTATTGGGTATTCCCTACCGCGTTATTCTGCTGTGTGACGGCGATACGGGCTTTTCCAGCGCTAAAACCTACGATTTGGAAGTATGGTCGCCGGCGGAACAAAAGTGGCTTGAAGTCTCAAGCTGCTCGAATTTTGAGGATTTCCAAGCCCGCCGCGCAAATATTCGCTACCGCACGGAACAAGGCGCAAAGCCGGAATTCCTGCATACACTCAACGGAAGCGGCTTGGCTACTCCGCGCCTGATGGTTGCGCTTTTGGAACATTACCAAACCGAAGACGGCACTATTCGTATTCCCGCGCCGCTTCAGCCGTATTGCGGGTTTGAGCAGATTGGGTGAGTGCGCATATTCCGTGGGCATTTCCCGTGCTACGCCTTCTTCGGCGTAGTACGGGTTACCCGGTACTACACAAGCATTCTCGTCTTGCGAACATTTCTTACCGGGCAACCCGTTCTACCGCCGCCCCGAAGACGGTGCGAAGCGGTAGGACGGAAATATCCAAAACGTTAAAACTTCTCTCAACTTCCACCTACCGACCAAATGCAATTTTCCTCACATCTTCCTCAAAGGCTCATCAAACCTAGCATTGTGAGCATGATTGTTCTGTGCAGTGTTCTTGCCGGAAAGCCGGAAATGTTCGCACAAACCAAGTCGAAAGACTCTTCAAAACTGCCTTCTGCGGTGGCAACGCCGAAAAATACAACATTGCTGGACAGCCTCATGCGCACAGAACCACAGCATTTTAGCGCTATTCTGGCAAATGAACAGAAACATCGTGTGCAGATTCTTTACACCCAAATTGACCGCGACAAGCGCAACCGCCCTGTGTTTCGGTCGTTTGCGTATCGTCTCGACCCGAAAGAATATTTTTATCCCGCAAGCACAACCAAGCTGCCGTCGGCACTCTTGGCATTGGAAAAAATGAATCGGCTGGGACTCAAAAACAAGTATTTGCCGATGACGATTGACAGCACACGCCCCGACCAACACCCCGTAACGGGCGACGTTACAAGCGCGGACGGTCATGCAAGCGTGGCGCATTTCATCAAAAAAATTTTTCTGGTCAGCGACAACGACGCGCACAATCGTCTGCTCGAATTTATCACGCCCGACACGCTGAACGCGGCTCTGCACCGCAAAGGCTACACCGATGCGAAGATTAACCGCCGCTTAGGAATTGGCTCGTCGCCGGAGCAGGATAGCTACATGAACCCGCTTCGTGTCTTGGATGCAAGCGGCAAGCGCGTTGTGTATGCGCAAGCAGGAACTTCGCCCACAATGAAGTATGATTTTGCGCTGCGTGATTTGAAGCAGGGCAAAGGCGTGATGCGGCGCGGCGCATTGGTCAATGAGCCGATTGATTTCACCGAATCGAATTATATTTCGATTGAAACCTTGCAGCGTATCTTGCGTGCGGCGCTTTTTCCCGAAGTTCTCGCTCCTGAAGAGCGCTTCGGACTGACGGCGGAAGATTACGATTTGGTCTATTCTTCGATGGCGAAATTTCCCCGTGAAAGCCGTTTCCCGAAGTATGACACGACCGAGTATTGGGACAGCTACGTGAAATTTGCCATGTTCGGCGATGTCAAAACGCCGATGCCCAAGCACATTCGCATCTTCAATAAAGTTGGGGACGCTTACGGCTATCTACTTGAAAATGCTTACGTTGTGGATTTCCAAAAAAAGATTGAATTTTTTGTTACGGCGGTCATTTACGCGAATGAAGACGGCGTATTTAACGATGAAAAATATGAGTACGAAACCGTAAGTTTCCCGTTTATGGCGAATTTGGGCAAACTGCTTTACAAGCATGAAACCTCGCGCAAGCGCACAAATACGCCTAATCTTGCGAAGTTTGCGAAATACCAATCGTTCCCGCCGCTTGAGAAACAAACGCGATGAGTTTTTGTGTACAGAATTTTGACGCGGAAAACACGGGTTTCACGGAATGACACGGATTTTTCCTGTTCTAATGGTGGCAGTGTGACTTGGTTTTTACTCCGCGAAAACCCTTGTTTTTCGCGCTTTCCGTGTCTAAAATTGGTTTTGTTCTTTTCACCTTCCAATCACTTTTATTTCCCCTTCACCATGAAAACTTATCACCTCAGCGTAAACGGAATGTCCTGTGGGCATTGTGTGAAAGCCCTCACCGAAGAACTGCGAACAGTGCAAGGACTGACGCTAGAAACCGTTGAAATCGGAAAAGCCGTTGTGCAATTTGACGACAGCCTTGCTGCCGATGCCGTGCGAACAATCTTGACTACGGCTGTGGAAGAAGCGGGTTATACGCTCACCGATTTGAATTAACCTCCAATTCTAACGCAATCTACCACCACTATTTGCGACAGGGCGCATTGATGCTTTATGCAATCCTCATCTATGCAATTTTCATCTATGCCGTCTTCATCTATGCAAATTTCATCTATGCCGGCCACAGCAGAAGTCATCACCACAACACTTCCCGTGCAGGGAATGACCTGCGCGAGTTGTGTTGCGCGAGTTGAAAAAGTTCTCCAGCGCACCGGTGGCGTAGAATCTGCCTCCGTGAACCTCGCCACTGAACAGGCAACCATTACCTTCCTTCCCGAAAAAACCAACCTTGAATCCCTCGCCGAAGTCATAAACAACGCTGGATACAGCCTTCTTCTTCCCACGCCGCAAGCCGCTGAGGGCGTACCATCAAGCCTGACCGATACCATAAGCGACCATTCTGCCGACCTCGCCGAACAGCAAGCGGCAGCGCAAGAGCGCGAATATCACAAACTCCGGCAGGACTTCGTTGTGAGCGCTGTTTTGGGCTTACCGGTGATGATACTTGGCATGGCGAGTATGACCACAATCGGGATGGCGTTTCTGCACGATATTGGTTTGACGATGCAAAGCCTGAACTACGCTTTATTGCTTGCTTCTACGGCTGTTGTGCTTGTTTCGGGGCGGCGTTTTTTTCGTTTGGCGTGGAAAAATTTACTGCACGGAGCATTTGACATGAACACGCTTGTTGCCGTCGGAACGGGCGTGGCGTATAGCTTTAGCGCGGCTGTGGTGCTTCGTCCCGAGGCATTTTCGTTTTCCAATCCCGAAGATTATGTATATTTCGACACCGCCACGACGATTATCATGCTGATTTTGATGGGAAAAGTTTTGGAAGCACGGGCAAAACGTCAGACGGCTTCTGCGATGAAAGCCTTGATGAATCTCCAACCCAAAACAGCGCGGGTGCTGCGGAACGGCGTGATGAGCGACGTACCGCTACAAGAGGTGCTGCGCGGCGAACTTGTTATCGTGCGTCCGGGAGAGACGATTCCTGTTGATGGCACGGTGCAAAGCGGTTTGTCGCTTGTGGATGAATCCATGCTGACGGGTGAACCTTTTCCAAACGAGAAACAAAGCGGCTCTGAGGTAACGGGCGGCACGGTAAACGGCAAGGGAACACTCACGATTGTCACCAAAGCCGTCGGCGCGGCGAGTGTTTTGCAGCACATTATTCGCCTCGTGGAAGAAGCGCAAGGCTCCAAAGCGGCAATTCAACGCCTCGCAGACCGCATTGCGTCGGTGTTTGTCCCGACTGTTCTTGTGCTTGCCGTTATCACATTTTTGGCGTGGCTGATTGTGGGAGGAATGACCTCCGGCACAGGCACACACACGCTGCCGACAGCAATGATTCATGCGATTGCCGTGCTGATAATTGCCTGCCCTTGCGCTTTGGGCTTGGCAACACCAGCCGCCATTATGGTCGGAACAGGCGTTGGCGCACGGCACGGGATTCTTATCAAAAATGCCGAGGCATTGGAACGTGCAGAGCGCACTAACACGGTAGTTTTCGACAAAACAGGAACGCTCACACAAGGAAAACCGCGTCTTACTGACATTGCGCTCCGAAAAGAGCCAACGCCTGATAAACCTTTCACCGAAAACACCCTGCTTGCCTACGCTGCCGCCGTTGAGCAGTATTCCGAACATCCCTTGGGAAAAGCAATTGTTCGTGCAGCAGAAGAGCGCGGATTGCCTCTGCCTGAGGTAGAGAATGTTCAAGCAGAAAGCGGCTTTGGGATTCGTGCAGAAATTCAGGACGAAATAATGCTCAAAAGCGCAACAATTCTCAAAAGCGAAACAATCCTTATTGGCACTTCTGCGCTGCTCCGCGCCTACGAAATTCCCTTTGATGCTGCGGCTGAAGCACTTCTGCGTGAAGCAGAGCGGTTGCGGGAAGCAGGAAAAACGGTTGTTTTTGTGGCGTGGAAAGGCAGCGTACAAGGAATTATCGGCATTGCCGACAGTATTGCCGAAGGCGCAAAGGAAGCCGTCGCTGCATTGCAAAAGGCATCGCTGGAAGTCATTATGCTCACAGGTGACCAAGCCCGCACCGCAAATGCGATTGCTGCCGAACTCGGCATCAAGCGTGTGATTGCCGAAGTGCTGCCGGATGCAAAAGCACAAACTATTGCGCAATTACAAGCCGAAGGGCGCATTGTTGCTATGGTTGGCGACGGTATCAACGACGCACCGGCATTGGCAACCGCAGAAGTTGGTATTGCGATGGGACACGGCACGGATGTGGCAATAGGCGCAGCGTCAATCACGCTTTTGCGGAATGACCTTCGCGCCGTTGCTCAAGCAATTCTCCTTTCCAAGCGCACGGTGCGCACCATTCGGCAAAATCTTTTTTGGGCGTTTGCTTACAATGTCGTCGGCATCCCTGTTGCAGCGCTGGGGTTGCTGAATCTGATGTTGGCTGCGGGTGCGATGGCGTTTAGTTCGGTATCGGTTTTGACGAATAGTTTGCGGTTGCGGAGAATGAGGTTGTGAGTTTTGGGGAGCGACGGCAGAATTTTTCAGAAAAAATGTCCACGAATTGCACGAATTGGCACGAATCCTTGACACACCACATTCTTTTTCGTGAAGATTCGGTAACTGGTCATGGTTCACAACAATTTATCCACGAATCACACGAATTGACACGAATCCTAGCGTAGCACCGTTGTTTGGTTTGAATAACAATCTTGTTGTTATGGTTATTCGTGAGGATTCGTGCGATTCGTGGACAATTATTCTCGAAAGGGCTGACCAGTGACAAGATTCGTGAAGATTCGTGCGATTCGTGGATTCCTTTGGCGAAAAACCTGACCAAAGGCGTTCAGTCTTGTTTTGAGACGCAAAAACGAAACGGTGTTTTGGAATGAAACGGCGCAATACATCACTCTTGAAGCGGTTCTGTCGTGCGCACCATTACTGCCGTGTGGTGATTTGGTGCGTGTTTTGGGGAAAATGTGTAGATTTGCAGTGCAGCACAAACGAGCAGAACATCATCACGATACCGCCGAGACCATAAAAAGCGCTTGGGAGCAAGAATTTGGTCTAATTTTTGCGTGGATGTGCTGTGAAGCATGGCGCACAATGGAGAGTACGCCCCGCTTCCTTAAATCCCCTCATGTTTCCTTCATTCTCAAGATCATGTTGTTTGCGTCTCGAATTTCTTGTGTTTTCGTGAGCATGGCGTTTGCCGTTATTGCCATGTTTACATCGGTGGAACGGGCGTTTGCACAAGCGTCAATCGGTATCCCCGTAGGTTTTCAAAAATCAACTGCACAATTAACTGTAACAGGCGAGGTACGATTTCGTCCACAGAATTGTGATATTCCTGTGAATGAAAGTAGAGCTATTTTTATTTTTCCAACAGGAGATACAACACGTCGTCAGTCTGGTCAAGTAGTAAGTATCACTATTTCCGGTCCACACGCATCCGATTTTCGGATTTTAGCGCCAAGCACCCTCCCTGCTCCTGTATTGGCACAGCGAAACGGAATACTAATTACCCTACAGTTTAATGGAAGTGATATTGGAGAACGTAGGGCGACTGCAACTATTGTAACGGTAGATAGCACGGGCGCACCTATCCCAAATAATGTGATATTAAACCTCTTCGCTAATCGTGGCAGACGCACCTTTGAACTTCTCCAACAAAATATAGACTTCGGCACATTGCCGCCCAATACTCCCGCAACCCGCACTATCCCTTGGCTGCGCAACACAGGCACAGTGCCAATTACGTGGCAGTTTTCGCCTGATTTTAACCCGCGCTTTCGTGTACTTTCGACTGTGCCTGCATCGGTTTTAGACGCTGGAAGGCGATTCCTCACGACGGTTCAACCCGGTGAAACGATGCAACTAACAATGCAGTTTTTAGGCGACCTTGCAGGACAGATGCCGTCGGCAAATTTTAATCCGACGGACGTGGAATGTGGTCCCAGTTTGGATTTTCAAGTGCGGGCGGCTGTTTCGCAAAATCCGCCGAATATTACCGCACGAAATATCGTACAAGGTGTGGAAACTCCTATACGCGACCAGCGCTTGTTTTTGGGGAATTATGATTGTGAAGCAACCAAACCCGCGTTTATAGATACGACCATCAAAATTTACAATTCCGGTCAAGAAACCTTGATTGTAAGCGGTGCATCCTTTGACCATCCCGATTTTCAAGTCGTTAATCCGCCCAATCTTTCTCCGCAAAACCCGCTCAGTATCACGTTTAATACTTCGCGGGATTTGACGATTCGTTACACACCCCGCCTTGCCAGTATTGATGATATTCTACCTGTGCTAACCCTGACTTCTAATGCTGCAAACGGCTCGCCCACAGGCAGCACGACGGTGAATTTACGTGTGCGGAATGATGCGGTTCGTTTTGTGGTATCGCGGCAAACGATTGATTTCGGTACTGTTACGCGGGGAGGTACATTGCCCGCGCAGAGTATCATTATTCGCAACGCAGGAACTGTTATCGCTCCAATTCCGCCGTTCAATAGCACATTGTTTCAAACAACCGTTTCGCAGACACCGCTTGCGCCCGGAGATTCGGCAGTAGTAACGTTCCGCGTCTTGAATACAGCTACTGCGGGATTATTCAGCGAAACATGGAATTTGTTGGATTTGTGTAATATCGCAACACCGATAACGCTGCGCTATTCCGTTAATCGCCCAAACCCGACTATTGGTCTCGCTGTTCCGGTGCGCTTCGGGAATTTAGTTTGCTCAAGCGACACCTTGAATACGCTCACCATTTCTAATACCGGAAACGACGCAAACGACCTTGTTATCAGCGATTTGCGGGTGTTGGGTTTAAGTAGCGGCGCTTTTTCGCTTGTCCAGCCGCCCGCCTTGCCGATTACAATTCCTTCAGGGCAATCCCGCACGGTGCAAGTGCGCTTCCGCCCTTTGCGCACGGGCATCACAAGCGACACACTCCGCATCACCTCTAACGCCGAAGGCACACCTGTTTTTAACGCAGCGCTGACAGGCTCGAAAGATTCAGTGAGTTTTAGCGTTTCACGCACGAGTATCAATTTTGTCAATATCCTGCCTAACGTCTCGGCAAACGAGGTGATAACGGTGATGAATACGGGCAGCGTTCCTATTCAATGGGGCGCGGGAACGTTTTCCATCGGAAGTCCCTTTTCGTTGCAGTTTAATCCCACAACAACGCCCGTCGGCGGCTCGTCGCAAGTAACGGTAACGTTTCTCGGCAGCGCGAATGATGCCTCGACAACGGCTCGATTCCTCGACATTTGCGGTCGTGTGCAAACGGTGAACGTGGGCGCGACAATTTTGCGCCCTTATATTAGCGCCACTGATGCAGTTTCTTTCGGCACGTTGACCTGCGAAGTTTCTTCGTCGGCACAAATTACGATTGCCAACACAGGCGGACAGGATTTGCTGGTGAGCGCGATAACGTCGTCTTCGCCGCTTTACCGCTTGCAATTACCGCCTTTGCCGCTCCGCATCTCGCGCGGAATGCCTGTGAGTATTCCGCTCACTTTCACACCAAGCCAGATGACCTTGGGCGCTGTTCCGGCGAGCATTAGCATCACATCGAACGCCGCAAACGGCTCTACGACAACGACGCTCAGTGCAATCAAAAACACCCAAGACTTCGAGTTTCTTGATTTAACGCCGACCGACGATGCAAATTCTATTTTCCGCAACATCGGCACAACGCCCCCGAACACGCCGCGTACACTCACGGTGCGACTGCGAAACACAGGAAATCTGCCCATTGCGTGGCGCGTTCCGGTATTTTCGGCGGATTCGCTCTTTGCAGTGGAAAGCGTTGCACAAAACCCCACACCGCCCGGCACAATAACGACCATGACCGTGCGCTTTCGCGGTAGCGCCTGCCCGGGACAAAACCTGACTTCGACTGGTCTCCCGGTGCTGGACAATTACGGGTTTGATTGCCGAAAGCCAACGGCGCGTGTGATTCTTTCTGCCGAAACGCTTCCGGCTTCCGCGTTGCTTTGGACGGACACGCTTCGTGCGGGCATTGGTGATACCTTCTCGCTGCCCATTCGCCTCCGCAACCCGCGCTTTTTGCGGGAAGCCGGAGTGCAAGGATTTTCCTTTGTTCTGCGCTACGACTTTTCGGTGATGTCGCCACAAACCACACCAAAAGGTGCTATTCAAGGACAAACCCGCTTGCAGCCTGTTACGCTCATGCTTCCGCAGACGATTTCCGCCGACAGTATTTTGGGCAGAATCCCGTTTATTGCTACGCTTGGCAGCACATCGGGAACGCTGATTGCGATTGACAGCCTTCGCGCTTTCGGCTCGACGGGCGCGAGTTGTATTCTTTTTGACACCTCGCCCTTGCAATCGCGCTTCACGCTTGACCGAATATGCGTAGAAGGCGGTATGCGGCTTGTCAAAGCCTCCGGTACACGGCTTGCAATGACGCAAAACAAGCCCAATCCCGCTTCCGGCATAACAACGATTGATTTTTCGTTGATTGAATTTGGCACAAGTTCGGTAACGGTGTATTCTATGCTGGGCGAGCCTGTATTACAAGCCATGTCGGGGCGCTTAGAGCCGGGCGAATACTCGCTGGACATGGATGTCAGCCGCTTGCCGTCGGGAGTGTATTTTTATGTTCTGCAAACGCCCACAAACCGCCGCGTCGGAAGAATGGAGGTGATACGATGAAAAAGTGTAGCGTACATAACCAATTTCCTGCCAACCGTAGCACAGACATTCTTGTCTGTGCCACCAATGCGCGGAAGCGCATAAAAACAGGGTTTGAGATGGAGGAATGTGATAGAGAAGCCCCAGCCTACGCGAACATTTTCCCCCGTAGCACAGACATTCTATGTGATAGAGAAGCCCCAGCCTACGCGAACATTTTCCCCCGTAGCACAGACATTCTTGTCTGTGCCACCAATGCGCGGAAGCGCATAAAAACAGGGTTTGAGATGGAGGAATGTGTGATAGTGGGAAAAACGGCTCTGCATACAATATCACTGAATCACTATCTTACAACCAAAGAAGATTATGCGCTGTCGCGCATTAGTGGCACAGACAAGAATGTCTGTGCTACGGGGAAGAGCGTGGCAGCAAGGGATTATGCGCTGTCGCGCATTAGTGGCACAGACAAGAGTGTCTGTGCTATGTGGAAGAGACTTGGTTCTGCCTTCTCTGGCGCATGGCTACTTGTTTTGCTCATGCTCCTCACCTTTGCTCCGCTTCAAGCGCAAAAGGTAGATTCCGCCGCACGGATGCGATTCGGTGTCTATGGTCAGTTCGTGTACAATATGCACCGCGCAGCATTTGCGAGTTTGCCGGGTGTGCCGACGTGTTGCCCCCAATTTACCGATGCCGTGAGCAGCAGTTATGCGCTTGGGGCGCTGTTTGACATTCCGCTTGGCAACGTCGTTGGATTTTCACTTCGAGCAAATTACAATCCCGTTCCGGCTACATTTTTAGTGGATGATGCCCGTCCCGAATTTCTCACTATCAACACCACAGGCGAGGCTGTACGCAGTTTTACGCGCCATTCGTTTACGTCGAATATGCGTAGCGTTGGTTTGGAAGCCTTTTTAACGCTGAAACCGCTTACGCCTGCCACTAAGACCGATGACGGTTTGACGGTGCTTCTGGGCGCGAGAGCAGGGTATATGGTGCAAAGCACCTTCCGCCAATTTGAACAAACCGCCGCCGATAGTATTCGCTTTACCGACGCAAGTGGCAGGGATTTGGGAACGATTCGGAATGATGTCACCTCCGCAATCCCTTCGCTGAACGCCATTCCAATTTCGCTCATGGGCGGTTTGGCGTGGGAAATTCCGCTTAACAGCAAGCGCACGGTCTATATCACGCCGGAAGTATTTTATTCTTTCCCGCTTACATCGGTCATCAGCAACACCGCATGGAATGGTGCGTGGTCGGTGCATCAGATTCGTGCGGGAATTTCGCTCAAATTTGCACCGGAACGAAAAATTATTGACACGACAAGCATAGAGAATCCGCCTCCCCCGCAGCGAGATTCTACGCCTGTTACGGTTGTTTCGCCGCCGGACGGTTCAGGTTTGACAGGTGGGCAAAGTGGTGTAGAAACAGGTGGGAACGAACTTTCAGCGAAAATTACCGCCGTTGGTGTGGAGCGCGACGGCAAGGAAATTACCGATGTTACCTTCCGTGTGGAGGAGTTTTTATCCACGAATTTGCGCCCACTTCTTCCCTACGTGTTTTTTGCACAAGGCAGCGACAATATCCCGGAACGCTACGACCGCCTTTCTAAGCGGGATGTGGACGATTTTTTTGTGGATAGATTGCATAATTTCGAGATGTTGGAAACGTATCATCACATTATGAACATCGTCGGGCGGCGTATGCGGCAAAACCCAACGGCGAAGCTGACGATTACAGGCTGCAACGACAATGTATCTGCCGGCGAGCGCGGAAACACGGGACTTTCCTATCGTCGTGCGAAGGCAGTGCGGGATTATCTTGCCAACACGTGGGAAATAGACACAGTGCGGATGCCGATTCAGGTGCGGAATCTCCCCACAACGCCGACGGTTTCCAACACGAAGCAGTATGACACGGAAGTTGTGCAGGAAAATCGGCGCATTGAGTTTAGTTCCGATACGTGGGAAATTCTCGAACCGATAAAAACACAAGACACCGTGCGGACAGTTTCGCCGCCAATTATCCGCTTGCGCCCGCGTATTTTACTGCCGAAAGGAAATGTGAAAGAATGGCGCGTAACGGTGGGACAAAACGGGCAAGTTCTCAAAGAATTTCGCGGAACAGGCAGTATTCCTGCGGTTTTGGATTGGAACATTGCCGAAAATCCCGCAATGATTCCCCGCGCACCCGCACCACTTGAGTATTCGCTGAATGTTACCGATGATAGTGGGAATCGCCTTGCTGCCAATGGCGCATCGCCGCTTGAACAAATTACCATTCAGCGCAAACGTCGTGAGCGTCTGAAAGACCGCGAAGTAGATAGATACAGCCTTATTTTGTTCGATTTTGATAAATCAAGCCTGACCAATACGCAGCAGCGTATCGCGTCGTTTATTAAAACACAAATTGCGGAAGAAGCAACGGTGCGCATTTCAGGCTACACCGATTACACAAACCCGCTTGATTATTCGCTGCGTTTGTCAAAATCTCGCGCCCGTGAAACCGCAGCAGCACTGGATTTGCTGAAAAAAGCCGAAGTACGCGGACTTGGGAAAACGGTTCTGCTCTATGACACCGAAATTCCCGAAGGGCGTTTTTATTGCCGGACGGTAACGATTGTCGTGGAAACACCGATACAGCCTTGATGTCGCAGCGAGTAATGTACCAATGGTGAACGAGGATTGATTTTTGCCACAAGGAACAATTTGTATTTCTCTCATTCGTTTGATAATTTAGCTAAGGAATAGCGACAGAATATCTTCGACGTAGCACAGACATTCTTGTCTGTGTCCTTAACGCCGTAAGGCGTATTTACCGAAAGCAGCAAACGAAAGGCTAGGAAGAAGGCTATTCGCTACGCTCATTTTGGACACAGACAAGAATGTCTGTGCTACGAAGAAAAGTCTGTTTATTTTTTGTTCATTCCTCATAAAATCGTTCCAATTCCTTCTCACTCGCTGAAAATATTTGACCAAACAACGTTTTGACTAAATAACGTTTGGGCAACCTTTCGGCATCATCACCGCCTGTTATGTTCTCACATCTCCTGCGATTGCGCTCACCAATACTGGTGTTGCTGACACTTTTCGTTACTGTCATTATTGTTCCCTCATCGTTATTTGCTCAAGAAACCGAAGGTTCTTCGCCCTTGGAACTTGGAAGGCGCATTGTGCCTGATGTTATCGGCATTGTTGCCGGACCAAGTTTTAACGTGGTGAACGGTTCGCTCACAACGGGCTGTCCCTGCACCTTCGATGGCGGCTTGGGTGTAAGCGGTCTTGTGGGATTGATGTACGAGAAAAATTTGCTCACGCCCGGTCCGACATGGCGCTTGGGAACAGTAAACATCGGCGCTCGTTTGCTTTATGAAACGCGCTCAGTCAGTTCTGCTTTTCGTGAATATGAAAACAACACTTTCCGTTCTGTCAAGCAACCAAGTCAGTTTTACACGCTTCCGATTTTGTATCGGCACTTAGCGGAAGTGAATTACGGTATGCTCACCCTTACGCCGTATCTCACGTGGAACCCCCTTACTATCGGCATTTTCCAGCCCTTTGTGCAAGTCGGTATTCAAGGTGGTTTGTTCATGGGCGGCAGAGCGCGGCACACAAAATTTATTTTGGATACGCAGGTGCGCCTCCCCACAAACGAAGAGGCAATCGTGGAATTTCCAAACCCGCTTGATTCCGCCTTGCCCGGCACCAGCAGCATTGTGATTCAAGACACAAGTTTCACGCCGCCAAGCCCCTTGCAGCTTGCTGCGTCCATTACGCTCGGCACGGATATTCCCATTGGCACGAAATTTCGTCTCAGCGTTATGGGGAATTATTTGATTCCTTTTACGCCGCTTTCACTAGGTTTGGTGCGCCCTCCTGAGCCGGATGGTAATTTTACCGTTTCGGCATGGCAAATTATGTTGGCACTTAAAATGAATTTAGAACGATAATTTTTTTATACAATCATGGCAATAAAAACAATCGAAGGCGTATTTGAAGCTAAAGGAAAATCGTTTGGCATCGTTGTTTCGCGGTGGAACAGTTTTGTGGTCAATAAACTGCTGGAAGGCGCATTGGACGGTCTTCGCAGGCACAACGTTCCCGACGAAGCGATTACGGTTGCTTACTGTCCGGGCAGCTTTGAAATTCCGCTTGTCGTCAAGCGAATGGCTGATAGTAAAAAATTTGATGCCATTATTGCGTTGGGTGCGGTTATTCGCGGCTCAACACCACACTTTGACTACGTTGCTGCGGAAGTAACCAAAGGCGTTGCGCACGTTGGGTTGGATTCCGGTGTGCCGTGTGTTTTCGGCGTTTTGACGACCGACACGATTGAACAAGCAATAGAGCGCTCCGGCACTAAAGCCGGTAACAAGGGCTTTGAAGCAGCGACCGTTGCCATTGAAATGGCTTCGTTGCTGGATGCGTTGTGATGGTTTAGTTTTTGGTTTTTGGTTCTTAGTTTTTGGTTCTTAGTTTTTGGTTTTTGGTGCTTGCGCTTGATTTTGCGCGGTGTTCAGGACTGTTCGGCATTCCCTACTCATTATGACAACATCACAACTCTTCAACAAATGGCGACTGTTCGCTCCGCTCGGTTTGACGCTTATCGGGCTTGGCATTAGCATTGTCGGGAAGGCAATCGGACTGAAGACTATTCATGCGGACACGCTGGAATGGTTTTTGTGGGGAACGCTGGGTTTGATTGTCGTTAATGCAGGAGTGGCGGTGTTTGGCGATGCGGTAAAATGCCGTGTTCTTTATGAATTGAAAGAGCAGCAAAAAGAGTCGCAAGGCGAGTAGTGATGCTGTGTGGTGATGTTGGAGTCTATTCAAATCTCTCGTGCAAACAATTCCCGTCTTTTTCAGCCTCATTCCACGTGTTTATGCGCAAAGCAATTTATCCCGGAACATTTGACCCGATTACCAACGGACATTTGGACGTATTGGAGCGGGCGCTGACGATGTTCGACGAAATCCGTATGGTCGTTGCAAAAAATTCGGCGAAAAACCCTATGTTCTCTGAAGAAGAGCGTTTAAGCATGATACGCGAAGCAGTGAAGCGCTTTCCCAACGTTTCGGCGGAATCGTTTCAAGGTTTGACGGTAGATTACGCACGAAATTACGGCGCAGTGGCGATAATACGCGGCTTGCGGGCTGTGAGCGATTTCGAGTATGAATTTCAAATCGCGCTGATGAATAGGAAAATAGCGCCTTCGGTAACAACGACGTTTTTGTTGCCGCACGAAAAATATACCTACCTCAATTCTTCGATTATCCGTGAATTAGCGCGGCACGGTCAGAGTGTAAGCGGCTTTGTGCCGGAAGTGGTTGCGCGGGCATTGGAAGAAAAATATCCTTTGCGGTAAGTAGCGTAAATGCTTCATTGGTGAAAAAATTCCGCAAAAAATTTTGCACTAAAAATAAAAAACCGCTATATTTGTAATCTCTTTTCACCACACCCCGCACACAAGGTGCATTTTTCGGTGAAACTGGGGCGTCGCCAAGCGGCAAGGCAGCGGATTTTGGTTCCGCCATTCGTTGGTTCGAATCCAGCCGCCCCAGCTTTCTAGCGGTCCGCTTCCTAGCGGTTTATGACTGCTCCTCGGTGTTCTTCTTGGAACATTCTTCACAATAGTCCCCAAGCGCTGTACGTGGCTGTTTCTGCGGAGCGCTTGTTTTTTTTGTAGCGTTTTGGATTATGGTGATGGAAGTATGCAGCGAAAAAAAAATACGAATGACACCGCATTGACGCATAATAAGAAGCATCATAAGACGTTTCGTCATTGAGACTTAGCCCAAAACGATTATGCCGAAAAAAAGCAAACTGAAAATAAAAGCGAATTTCCGCCTTGCTGCCGGACGTTCCAATATGCCGCTTGCACAAGAAATTGCACGGGCGGTAGAAAAAAAAGCCGCCGAGAACAAAGCAAACATCAACTGTTCCGACCAGCTTGAAAAAACGATTATTCGCAATTTCAGCGACGGCGAAATTTGGGTAAAATACGAAGACAGTATTCGCGGAGGCGACCTCTTTATCATCCAATCTACCAATGCTCCGGGTGATAATCTTGTCGAACTGCTCATGCTTATTGACGCTGCACGTCGTGCTTCGACCGACCGCATTACGGCGGTGATTCCTTATTTCGGCTATGCGCGACAAGACCGCAAAGACCAGCCTCGCGTGTCTATCACGGCGAAACTCATGGCAAATTTGCTGGTGGAAGCCGGTGCTGACCACATCATTACGATGGACTTGCACGTCCCGCAAATTCAGGGCTTTTTCGATGTTCCGCTTGACCATTTGTACGCTTCGACTGTTCTAGTCAAAAAATTACGCAGTCTTGATTTGCCGAATCTCGTTGTTGCTTCGCCCGATGTTGGTGGTGCAAAAACAGCGCGGGCATATGCAAAGCGCCTTAATGCAGGCTTGATTTTGATTGACAAACGCCGTCCGGCGCATAATGTCAGCGAAGTGTTTAACATTATCGGCGACCCGAAAGGCAAAAATATCATCATCATTGATGATTTAATTGACACCGGCGGTACGTTTGTTGCGTGTGCCAAAGCATTAAAAGATGCAGGTGCGGAGCAGATTTTTGGCGCGTGTACGCATCCCGTCTTTTCCGGTCAGGCATTAGAAAAAATCGAAAAAAGCGTGGTGTCGAAATTATTCGTAACCGATACGATTATTCACACAAGCCCACTTTTTACGCAGAGTTCAAAAATTGTTGTCCAGTCCGTCGCAGACCTCTTTGCAGAAGCAATTTTGCGGACGCACAATAACGAATCAATCACGTCGCTTTTTGACACGGATTTGATTCCAACCTAAGCTAGAATTTACTATCTCTTGTTTCATTTGTTCAATTTGGAGTATTCCCATGAGCGCTATCACACTCGAAGCAAAAAAGCGCGAACTCGGCAAAAAAGCGTCGAAAGCTGTGCGTAACGCCGGACTCATTCCGGGCGTGTATTACGCTAAAGGCAAAGAGCCGCTTGCAATCGCTACGACGTTCAAACAACTTCGTCCTGCTGTTTACACTTCCGACACGCACATCATCACGATGACGGTCGAAGGTGCTGGCACGATGGACTGCATCATCAAAGATGTTGATTTTGACCCTGTTACGGAAGAAATCGTTCACTTTGACCTGCTCGGTATCATCGAAGGTCAAACCATTCACGTCGAAGTACCCATCACGCTGAAAGGCACTGCAAAAGGTGTTACTCTCGGCGGCGGACTGCTCGAACACATCATGCACAAAGTTCAAATTGAGTGCTTGCCTGCGTCGTTGCCGGAGCATATCGAAATTGACGTTACGCCGCTTGAAGTGGGCAAATCCGTTCACATCGGCGATTTGAAAGTGCCGGGCGTGAAATTCCTCGTAAACCCTACCGCCAGCGTTGTAGCTGTTCACGCAAAACGCGGTCGTGATGAGGCTGCTCCTGCTGCGGAAGCGAAAGCATAATCAAAAAGCAAGGCTCTTCGTGCTGGTATGACGAATGATTGTCTCTTGCAAAAAATTCTTTCAAAAGCGCATTATTCCTTGTGAGTAATGCGCTTTTGCTTTATGTTCGCAGTGGCAAAACAGTAGATGTTGTCTGGTTTGTTGATGTATTCTGTAGGACTTTCGCCAAACCATACTTTTGAAGCAAGGGGTTGAAACCCCTTGTTGTGTAATACCAATTTGAGTTGACAATTATGCATAAATTCTTTGTATATTAGATTGAATAGAACAATGTTTGTAACCTGTTGCTCAACATCATGCGCCGTTCC